>NZ_JBFTEF010000049.1:0-821 GCF_041023745.1 Massilia sp. X63 | reverse complement strand
CCAGAAGTAGGTAGCTTAACCGCAAGGAGGGCGCTTACCACGGTAGGATTCGTGACTGGGGTGAAGTCGTAACAAGGTAGCCGTATCGGAAGGTGCGGCTGGATCACCTCCTTTCTAGAGTAGCACCGAGCGAAAGCTCAGCATCAAGCGCCTACGCTTATCGACTGTTGGAATTAAGTAACGAGAACAGTTTGGGTCTGTAGCTCAGTCGGTTAGAGCACCGTGTTGATAACGCGGGGGTCGTTGGTTCGAATCCAACCAGACCCACCACAAGGGGGATTAGCTCAGCTGGGAGAGCACCTGCTTTGCAAGCAGGGGGTCGTCGGTTCGATCCCGTCATCCTCCACCATTCATCTGTTCGACTGCATTTATGTAAAGCCTGCGCTTTAGATAAGTGTAGTTCTCGTTCTTTAACAATCTGGAAGAAGTAAAGTTTTTTTAAGCGTGTGCGAAAGCACACACTTAGGGTAGTAATCAAGTATCAACAAACATGCAACGAGCTGTACTCTTGATTTCTATGACGATCCCTGTTGTCAGCAGGGGCCAACGTTATAGGGACAAGCGAATAAGTGCACATGGTGGATGCCTTGGCGATTACAGGCGATGAAGGACGTAGTAGCTTGCGATAAGCTGCGGGGAGTGAGCAAACACACTTTGATCCGCAGATTTCCGAATGGGGAAACCCGGCCCTTTGGGTCATTGCATACTGAATACATAGGTATGCAAAGCGAACGCGGCGAACTGAAACATCTAAGTAGCTGCAGGAAAAGAAATCAACCGAGATTCCCAAAGTAGTGGCGAGCGAAATGGGATGAGCCTGT
>NZ_JBFTEF010000048.1:0-842 GCF_041023745.1 Massilia sp. X63 | reverse complement strand
AATGGGAAGGCGCTGTCCTCCTTCGCTATGGATGAGGTTTGAACTGCTGAGCTGTTTCATGGTCGAACACTGGTCTCCACCACCGGGAAACGAGCATGCGTGCGCCTCAGTTCAAGAAGTGGTTTGCCAGGCTGCCGGCCCTGAACCTGCCGCAGCGCCTGCACACGCTGGCCGCCCTGCATCCGGCAGCCGGCATGGCGCAGGTGGTGGCGCTGATCGGCCAGCTTGGCGCGGCGCAGCGGCGCTGTCCCGCTTGCGCCTGCGAACGGTACTATCGGCACGGTCAGGCCAATGGCCTGCCACGCTACCGCTGCCGCGCATGCAGGCGCACCTATAACGACCTGAGCGGCACACCGCTGGCGCGCCTGCGGCGGAGAGACAAATGGCTGGATTACCTGGGCACGGTCCTGGCCTCGACCTCGGTGCGGGCAGCAGCCACGCAGGTCGGCGTGCACCGCAACACCGCCTTTCGCTGGCGCCACCGCTTTCTCGAGCGCGCCAAGCATGACCGTCCGCAACTGCTCAATGGCATTGCCGAGGCCGACGAGATGTTCCTGTTGGAGTCGCAAAAGGGGGCAAAAAAGCTGGACCGCCCGGCGCGCAAACGCGGCGGGCGCGCCGGCCGGCGCGGGATCTCGCGCGAGCTCGACTGCATCCTGGTGGCGCGCGACCGCGGCGGGCAAACCATCGATGCCGTGGTCGGCCGCGGCGCGCTGAAGGCCGCGCACTTGGCGCGTCACCTGCTGCCCAGGCTCGATCGGCAAGTGCTCCTGGTCAGCGACGGGCATGCAGCGTACCGGGCCTTTGCCCGCCAGCACGGTATCGCGCACCAGGCGGTCGAC
>NZ_JBFTEF010000047.1:0-982 GCF_041023745.1 Massilia sp. X63 | reverse complement strand
CGAACTTCCGCAAAGACAACGGCAAAGCCATTCGCAACGTCTGCAGGCAGTTCGTCGTCTTGTGCCAGCAGCTGGATCTGTTCTCGGATGCAGTCGTGGCGATCGACGGCAGCAAGTTCAAGGCCGTCAACAGCAGCGACCGCAACTTCACTGACGCCAAGCTCAAGCGCAGGATGGCGGAGATCGAAGCGAACATCAGCCGCTACCTGGCAGAACTGGACACCGCCGACCGGCAGGAGCCGGCTACTGCACAAGCGAAAAGCGTTCGCCTGAACGACAAGATTACAGCGCTGAAATCGCAGATGGCCACGCTAAAGGAAATTGAAGCGAAGCTGGAAAAGACTGGCGAAACGCAGATCTCGCTCACCGATCCGGACTCGCGCTCGATGATGACACGCGGCTCAGGCATCGTGGGCTATAACGTGCAAACTGCGGTCGATGCCAAGCACCACCTAATCGTCGAACACGAGGTGACCAATAATTGCAGCGACCGTGACCAGTTATCCAGCATGGCCAAGAAGGCCCGCACAGCAATCGGTACGACGACGTTGACAGCGATCGCCGACCGAGGCTACTTCAAGGGTGAGGAGATCGTCGCCTGCCATGAGGCGGGCATTCATGCCTTGGTGCCGCCTACGAAAACTTCTGGCGCAAAGGCCGATGGCCGGTTCGACAAGGCCGACTTCATCTACGATCGAGCCAAGAACGAGTACCGCTGCCCGGCTGGCGAGGCCTTGATATGGCGATTTGCCAGCGTCGAGAAAGGCATGACGAATCACCGCTACTGGAGCTCCAACTGCAAGGGCTGCCCGCTCAAGGACAAATGCACGCCGAGCGCGCAGCGGCGCGTGACGTGCTGGGAACATCAGGACGTGCTCGACGAAATGCAGGGGCACCTTGAACAGACGCCTGATGCCATGCGTATCCGCCGCTCGACTGTCGAGCATCCGTATGCAACGATCAAGGCGTGGATGGGAGCGAC
>NZ_JBFTEF010000045.1:0-1054 GCF_041023745.1 Massilia sp. X63 | reverse complement strand
TGTGTTCGTCAGCAGCAGAGAAGTGAGATTATGCAATGTTTCGCTTAACTCGTCAACCCCTCTTCTCTTTCGCTTGTCGCTGCTTTGAAAGCGGCGTTGCGCGTCGGAGAAACGAGACTATAGCAAAGAGCAGGCATGCGTGGCAAGTGGTAAATCCCGAGCCCGTTGCACGCCATTGCTCCCGAGGCACAGCAAACAATAGATAGAGGCTATCAAACAATTCAAAATAATTCATTTTTTACTATGAATAAGAATCGCTATCATTTGTCCATTGCAGTGTTAACGAAGCAGGAGAGGTACAAGCATGGTTATTGTTGCCAAGAAAAGCAGCCAGGTCCTTGCCCATATGGCGATTGCGTTCACTATTGCCTACGCAGTCACAGGGTCGGCCGTGCTCGGCGGCCTGGCGATCGTTATCGAACCGGTCATCAACGTGCTGCTCCTTCCCCTCCATGAAAAAGCCTGGGCTGCAATCCGTGCATGTGCGGTAGACGAGGGCGATCGCTACTTGCGTATCACTGCAGAAAAGCTGAGCCAAACTGCCATGCATATGCTTGTTGCGTTTTCCGTCATGGTGGCGGCCACCGGCTCGCTGGCCTTCGGCGGGATGGCAGCTGTGCTCGAGCCGATCTGCAACGTCCTTCTGCTGCCGGCACACGACCGCTTCTGGGACAAGCTGGCACTGCGCCTCAACGGCGGAGCGCGAATTGCCTGACTCGACCGATGAGGCAGCGGTCGACCAGCTGGCGAAAGATCCGACCAACACCACGCTGCCGGCGCCCGCGCGGGCTACCCGTCGCCCCGGCGCGGGCCGAGACCCAAGTCGGTCGAGGGGCAATGGCATTCGCTCGATAAATCGACGCGCACGAAGAAGCGTACAAAGCAAAACCCCACCAGGGCGAGGATCCGCAATGCGGATTGTACAAAGCAAAAAAGCCCATCCAGATCACTGGATGGGCTTTTTCTTATAACTAGCCTGACGATAACCTACTTTCACACTGGTTGCAGCACTATCATCGGCGCAAAGTCGTTTCACGGTCCTGTTCGGGATGGG
>NZ_JBFTEF010000044.1:0-1099 GCF_041023745.1 Massilia sp. X63 | reverse complement strand
CCATCTTGGCCAGGCGTTGCTCCAGGTTGTGCAGCTGGATCTTGGCGATCGCGCCGATGTTCTTCTCGTCGAGCGCATGGAATACCACGATCTCGTCGATCCGGTTGATGAACTCGGGGCGGAAGTGTCCGCGCACCTCGGCCATCACGGCCAGCTTCACCACGCCCGGCTCGTCGGTGTCCATCGACTGGATCTTGTGCGAACCCAGGTTCGAGGTCATCACGATCACCGTGTTCTTGAAGTCCACGGTGCGGCCCTGGCCGTCGGTCATGCGGCCGTCGTCCAGCGCCTGCAGCAGCACGTTGAACACGTCCGGGTGCGCCTTCTCGATCTCGTCGAGCAGGATCACGCTGTAGGGCTTGCGGCGCACCGCTTCGGTGAGGTAGCCGCCCTCCTCGTAGCCCACGTAGCCCGGCGGCGCGCCGATCAACCGGGCCACCGAATGCTTCTCCATGAACTCGCTCATGTCGATGCGGACCAGGGCGTCCTCGGTGTCGAACAGGAAGTTCGCCAGCGCCTTGCACAATTCGGTCTTGCCGACCCCGGTCGGGCCCAGGAACATGAAGGAGCCGTAGGGGCGGTTCGGGTCGGACAGGCCGGCGCGCGAGCGGCGGATCGCATCCGACACCGCTTCGATCGCCTCGTCCTGGCCCACCACGCGCTCGTGCAGCTTTTCCTCGATGTGCAGCAGCTTGTCGCGCTCGCCCTGCATCATGCGCGAGACCGGGATGCCGGTCGCACGCGCCACCACCTCGGCGATTTCCTCGGCGCCGACCTGGGTGCGCAGCAGCTTCGGCTTGCCGGTGTCGCCTTCCGCGCTTTCGGCCGCTTCCTCGGCCTTCTTCAACTGCGCCTCGAGCTGGGGCAACTGGCCGTACTGCAGCTCGGAGACGCGCTGCCAGTTGCTCTGGCGCTTGGCTTCCTCCATCTGGTGGCGGATGCGCTCGATCTCTTCCTTGATGTGGGTAGTGCCCTGCACCGCCGCCTTCTCGGACTTGAGAATTTCTTCGTAGTCGTTGTACTCGCGCTCCAGGCGCGCGATCTCCTCGCCGATCAGCTCCAGGCGCCGCAGCGAGGCTTCGTCGGTTTCCTTGCGCAC
>NZ_JBFTEF010000043.1:0-1170 GCF_041023745.1 Massilia sp. X63 | reverse complement strand
TTACGCAGGCCCAGATTGAGCCCTTCAGCGGGCACTGTTGCAAATAGTCGGTGGTGATAAACTTATCATCCCCTTTTGCTGATGGAGCTGCACATGAACCCATTCAAAGGCCGGCATTTTCAGCGTGACATCATTCTGTGGGCCGTACGCTGGTACTGCAAATACGGCATCAGTTACCGTGAGCTGCAGGAGATGCTGGCTGAACGCGGAGTGAATGTCGATCACTCCACGATTTACCGCTGGGTTCAGCGTTATGCGCCTGAAATGGAAAAACGGCTGCGCTGGTACTGGCGTAACCCTTCCGATCTTTGCCCGTGGCACATGGATGAAACCTACGTGAAGGTCAATGGCCGCTGGGCGTATCTGTACCGGGCCGTCGACAGCCGGGGCCGCACTGTCGATTTTTATCTCTCCTCCCGTCGTAACAGCAAAGCTGCATACCGGTTTCTGGGTAAAATCCTCAACAACGTGAAGAAGTGGCAGATCCCGCGATTCATCAACACGGATAAAGCGCCCGCCTATGGTCGCGCGCTTGCTCTGCTCAAACGCGAAGGCCGGTGCCCGTCTGACGTTGAACACCGACAGATTAAGTACCGGAACAACGTGATTGAATGCGATCATGGCAAACTGAAACGGATAATCGGCGCCACGCTGGGATTTAAATCCATGAAGACGGCTTACGCCACCATCAAAGGTATTGAGGTGATGCGTGCACTACGCAAAGGCCAGGCCTCAGCATTTTATTATGGTGATCCCCTGGGCGAAATGCGCCTGGTAAGCAGAGTTTTTGAAATGTAAGGCCTTTGAATAAGACAAAAGGCTGCCTCATCGCTAACTTTGCAACAGTGCCTAAAATACTACCAGTAAGTTGGAGTCATTACCCATATGTCGTTGGGCCAACTCTTCTGGTTTCTGGGTTTTTTATCGTGGATTACAAGGCCGTCATCTGATAATGCCCCTAATGGGTCAGATCTCTAGGATAGTAGCAATACAGCAAGGAACTTCTTGAGATCCTTTCTGTTGCGTCGTAATCTCTTGCTCTGTAAACGAAAAAACCACCCTGGCAGGTGGTTTTTCGAAGGTTAGTTAATCCTGGCAGATTTTCTAACCGCGGTAACAGTCTTGTGCGAGACATGTCACCAAATTTGTCCTTTCAGTGTAGCCGCACTC
>NZ_JBFTEF010000042.1:0-1339 GCF_041023745.1 Massilia sp. X63 | reverse complement strand
GGGGTCAGGTTGAGGTGGTCCGTGTTTCATGGACATCCAAATAGGGGACAATAAGCCCTGGAAGGATATACATGAAAAAGAAAGAGCTACCGTCAAAGCGGGAGATCGCTCCCGCTTCATCCGCATTGGCCCCCAAGCCTCGCGCCACGTTCACCGATGAGTTCAAACGCAAAGCGGTCGCGAGGTTGCGTGAAGAGGGGCAGAACGCTACCGACCTGGCAGTCGAGCTGGGGATCCGACGCAACATGCTCTACAAGTGGGCTGCCAAGATTGACAAGGCCGCGCCGGGGGAGTTACTTGGTTCTCCCGGGCGGCCTGCTCTGGGTGAGCTAAGCGAAGTTGAACAGCTGCGTCGCGAACTGGCCCGCGCCCAGGAGGAGCTGGCCATCCTAAAAAAGTTCGATGCGTACTTAACTCACCTAAAGAAGTAAAGTACGCATTTATTGACCAGCATCGCAGCGAGTTCCCGGTAAAGTCACTGTGTCGCGAGCTCGATATCAGCCGCAGCGTGTACTACGCTTCTAAAAAGGCCAAGCCGAGCTTGCGTAGCGAGGAAGACTTGGCCATGCGCGCTGAGATCGTCAGGATCAATGCAGCGCACCGCTGGGCGCCTGGAGCGGTCAAGATGTGGCATCTGCTGCGGGCAGAAGGCATCAAATGTGGCAAACATCGGGTGAGAAGGCTGCGCAAGCTGGAGAATATCCAAACGACCCGCATCAAGCGATTTCGGGCCATGCAGGCAATGGAGCGCGTGCAGCCGCCAGCGCCAGATCTGGTCAAACGACGTTTTCAGACAAATGCCCCAAACACGATTTGGGTGGGCGACATGACAGCGCTGCGTACGAAGCAAGGTTGGCTTCACCTGGCCATCGTTCTGGACCTTTTTTCCCGGCGCATTGTGGGTTGGTCGATGGATATGACGCAGGCGGCGACACTGCCGATGGCGGCATTGAAGATGGCCTTGGCGCAGCGAAAGCCCAAGGCGGGCCTGATCTTCCATAGTGACCAGGGCACGGTCTACGCATCGCATGATTACCGTGACCTGCTACGGGTCAATGGTGTCCTGCCTAGCATGAGCCGCAAAGGGAATTGCCACGACAATGCCGTTGCAGAAAGCTTTTTCTCGAACCTGAAGAATGAGGTAATGCACGACCGATTGTTCGGCTCACGGGATGAAGCCAAAGCGGCGGTGAGTAACTACATCGAGGTGTACTACAATCGACAGAGGCTGCATCAAACCTTGAGCTATCAAACACCGGTCGCCGTCGAATCAGCATTTCGTGTGCTTAATTAAGATGTCCGGGAAATCCGGACCACCTCAGGTCTGACATTCGGACAC
>NZ_JBFTEF010000041.1:0-1349 GCF_041023745.1 Massilia sp. X63 | reverse complement strand
GGCATAGCGCTTCGGCGCTGCCTTGACGGCCCGGTCGCATTTGCGGCCGGGCCGTTCGTCTTTCAGGAGGCTGACCAGCCTTTCCCGAAGGTGCTTCATCGAGGCAGGCAATTTGCCGTAGGACCTGGTGACACCAGCCCAGTGCAATTCAAATTGAATCAGGTGGAATGCCCGAATGAAGCTCACTTCGGTCGGCTCGCACTTGACTGCCAGCGCGGCCTTGGCGATCTCGAGACGAATCAGGTTGTAGGCGATGAGCGTGCCCCAGATTTCCTGATATATCCCGTCAACCGTTTTCGAGCGCAGCGTGAGAGCCGTGCCGAGCATCGTCTGCTTGAGTTCCCGATAGCTCGTTTCGATTCCCCAGCGCTTGTCGTAGCAGGCGACGATGTCGGCGGGCTTGTAACGTCGGCGATCGCGCAGCGACGTCAGTAGAATGCGTTTGCGTGCCTGCGCGTCGACAACGGTAATGGCGCGTGCTTCCCAGAACTCGGGCAACTCCGGACACTTGGCCCGGGCTTGAGGCGAGACGCGCATGCGCACCAGCATGTCGTCGCTGGCGTTTTCTAGCGCTTCCCATTTGGTGTTCGACTTGGCCGGAATGATGAAGTGCCGTTCAGCACCGCCGCCTGTCAGGCCGCACAAGATCTCGGCAGACAAGAAACCTCGATCGAAGACCGTCAACGATTCATCGGGAATATCTTCGATCAGCTGCTTTGCATACAGCATTTCATTGGTCGAATACGGCCCGAACACAGCACTATGCACCAAGTGCGTTGGAAGCGATGTCAAGGTGACGCCGCGCACTTGAGGGTAGCTTGCCACCGTATCGCTGGCGTAGCTTTGGGCTCCGAAGTGCTCACGGCTTTCCACCGTATCGTGCGTGCGCAAGGTGGTACCGTCCATCGCGAACAGCTGTAGGCCCTTGAACAGATAGGCCTTCTTGTCCTGTGCAACCCAATGCCTCGCCGAGCGCTCGAACAGCCATTTCAAGGGTTCTGCCCCGACGCGCTGGCGGGCTTGCGCCGCAGCGCTTTTGCTGACAAACGGGGTTTGCGAATCTGGTAGCGCCAGACCAAGATCATCGAGCACCTCGCTGATGGACTTATGCCTGTACAAGGCCAAAGCCACCATCAGCCATACCACCTGCTCGGCGGGCAAGCGTCGATGTCGGATACTCGCTGCCTCCGTACTTACAACCGCCTGCTCGACCCATTGATACGGCAGATGCTCTCCCAACCTTGCCCAGTCGGGAGCCTCGAGGTGATTCGCCAGGAAATGTAGAGTGTCGTCGAACATGGCGACGAAGGTTAACAGCGTTGCCGCGCGTTTACAACGACAAAATAAAA
>NZ_JBFTEF010000040.1:0-1392 GCF_041023745.1 Massilia sp. X63 | reverse complement strand
TCTATAGCCTACCAAGGTTATAGGGACAAGCCGTACGGGCAATTAGTACTGGTTAGCTTAATGCATTACTGCACTTCCACACCCAGCCTATCAACGTCCTGGTCTCGAACGACCCTTCAAGGAGCTCAAGGCTCCGGGAAATCTCATCTCAAGGCAAGTTTCCCGCTTAGATGCTTTCAGCGGTTATCTCTTCCGAACTTAGCTACCCGGCAATGCCACTGGCGTGACAACCGGTACACCAGAGGTTCGTCCACTCCGGTCCTCTCGTACTAGGAGCAGCCCCCTTCAAATTTCCAACGCCCACGGCAGATAGGGACCAAACTGTCTCACGACGTTTTAAACCCAGCTCACGTACCACTTTAAATGGCGAACAGCCATACCCTTGGGACCGGCTACAGCCCCAGGATGTGATGAGCCGACATCGAGGTGCCAAACTCCCCCGTCGATATGAACTCTTGGGAGGAATCAGCCTGTTATCCCCAGAGTACCTTTTATCCGTTGAGCGATGGCCCTTCCATACAGAACCACCGGATCACTATGTCCTACTTTCGTACCTGCTCGACTTGTCGGTCTCGCAGTTAAGCACGCTTATGCCATTGCACTATTAGCACGATGTCCGACCGTACCTAGCGTACCTTCGAACTCCTCCGTTACACTTTAGGAGGAGACCGCCCCAGTCAAACTGCCTACCATGCACTGTCCCCGATCCGGATAACGGACCAAGGTTAGAACCTCAAACGAACCAGGGTGGTATTTCAAGGATGGCTCCACGAGAACTGGCGTCCCCGCTTCAAAGCCTCCCACCTATCCTACACAGATTGGTTCAAAGTCCAATGCAAAGCTACAGTAAAGGTTCATGGGGTCTTTCCGTCTAGCCGCGGGTAGATTGCATCATCACAAACATTTCAACTTCGCTGAGTCTCGGGAGGAGACAGTGTGGCCATCGTTACGCCATTCGTGCAGGTCGGAACTTACCCGACAAGGAATTTCGCTACCTTAGGACCGTTATAGTTACGGCCGCCGTTTACTGGGACTTCAATCAAGAGCTTGCACCCCATCATTTAATCTTCCAGCACCGGGCAGGCGTCACACCCTATACGTCCACTTTCGTGTTTGCAGAGTGCTGTGTTTTTATTAAACAGTCGCAGCCACCAGTTTATTGCAACCCTTTCACCCTTCTGCAGTAAAGCAGTCAAGCTACCGGGGCGTACCTTATCCCGAAGTTACGGTACCAATTTGCCGAGTTCCTTCTCCCGAGTTCTCTCAAGCGCCTTAGAATACTCATCTCGCCCACCTGTGTCGGTTTGCGGTACGGTCTCGTATGACTGAAGCTTAGAGGCTTTTCTTGGAACCACTTCCGATTGCTTCGCAGCACAAGGCCGCTCGTCCCAC
>NZ_JBFTEF010000003.1:0-500339 GCF_041023745.1 Massilia sp. X63 | reverse complement strand
CGCCGAACTTCTTCGACAGAACGGTTGCGATTGCAGCCGTCAGGGTGGTTTTGCCGTGGTCAACGTGACCGATGGTGCCGACGTTGACGTGCGGCTTGGTCCGTTCGAATTTTTCCTTTGCCATTTCAGACTCCTAAGATCTAACGATTTTTTTGAGAATTACCAGGCACACCTGACGGACGAGTACTACGGACTGCCGTGCAAAATTCTGGTGCCCTTGACGTGGATTGAACACGTGGCCTCTCCCTTACCAAGGGAGTGCTCTACCACTGAGCTACAAGGGCTTATTTTTGCGGTTAGAAATAACACCGCACTAACTGGAGCGGGTGAAGGGAATCGAACCCTCGTCGTAAGCTTGGAAGGCTTCTGCTCTACCATTGAGCTACACCCGCGAGGTACAAACTTTCAATTCCTTCGACTCTTCTTTTTGGTGGTGGGGGCTGGATTCGAACCAGCGTACTCAGAGAGGGCAGATTTACAGTCTGCTGCCTTTAACCACTCGGCCACCCCACCGCGAAGAACCGCAGAGTATGAAGCAAGCTCAACGTACTGTCAACTAAGTTTCTGCAGACTTTGTCTGCTTCGCATAGCAGCGTTGCTTCGGGGCGTGATTGTAACGGGCGGGATGCAAAACCACAAGGGTGATTTTGCGGGAATTGCAGGGAAAGTCGAAAACCCCGGTTTTCAGGGCGCCAGCGCTGCGAGCACCTGGCCTTTCAAGGCCTTGATCAGGGCGGTTTCGTCCGGCGGCACGCCTTCCGGCGCGGTCAGCGTGCGGTCCGCATAGAACAGCCCCAGCTGCACCTTGCCCACTACCAGCGGCAGCACGATGAAACTGCGCGCGTCCGGCAGCAGCCGGCGGTGCCATTCGGGCAGCAGGTCGCGGATCTTGGGGCTCGCGGCATCCGAGATCATCAGGTCGGCGTCGTTTTCCATCGCCAGGTGGAACAGGTCGCGCTGCGAAGCCAGCGGGAAGGCAAAGCCGGCCTGCAGCGCGGCGCTGTCCTCGCCCAGCGCGAGGCGGGCCCGGTACTGGCCGCTCTTGGCATCCTTCAGGCAGATGGCGGCAAAGCGGCAGCCGAGTGCGCCGTACAGGGTCTCGAGCACCGCCAGCACCACCTCGTTGACCTTGCTGCCCGAGGCGCGCAGCTGGGTCACGTCCTGGACGCCGGCCAGCAGCAGGTCGCGCGCGTTCTTCGGCTTGCCGCTCGGATGGGCGCCCTCCTGCTCTTCTTCGCCGGCGTCGAGCGTGGCCAGCAGCAGTACGTTCGGCAAACCACTGCCCGGCTGGGGTTCGCTCTTGGGCGTGGGCTGCATGTTCATGCTCTCCAGCAGGCCGCGCATGCCCTCCTGTACCGCCGTCATCAGCGCGTCCATGCGTTCGCGGTCGAGGTCGAGCGCCTCGCCATAGCGCCCGAGCAGCGCCTGCGCCTCGGGCGTCGCGGCCGGCTCGTGGGTCTTGCCCAGCAGGCGCGCCACGTCCAGGCCGAAGGCCGCCACCTGGCGCATCCACTCGCCGCGATTGCCCGCTACCCGCAGCGTGGCGGACGCCAGGGACGCCTGGGCGCGCACGATCACGTCCGGGATCTTCCATTCGGTCAGCACCGCCTGCGACAGCGCGTCGTAGCTTGCCCCGAGGATCATCTGGGAGGCCTGCCCCACCGTGTGCTTGCCGCCCGCGACCAGGGCGCCGATCTCGCGGTAGCGGTCGTGCTCGTGGCTGGCCACCAGCAGCGGGCCCAGGTTCTTGAACAGCGCGCAGATCGCGGCTTCCTCGGCGCCCTGGTAGAAGCTGTGGCGCGCCATCTCGCGGCCCACCAGGCTGGCGCACAGGGCGGCTTCGAGCTCGACGCGCACGCTGCCGGCGTGCTCGGAACTGTCGAGCGCATCGACCAGCAGCATCGCCAGCGCGGTGGTCTTGACGTTGTCGAAGCCGAGCAGCGAGATCGCACGCGAGATGGTGGTAACGGGCGTGCCGCCCGCGGTGCGGTACTGGATGGTGTTCGACAGGCGCAGGATGCGCTGGGTCAGCGCCGGGTCCGAGACCACGTAATAGGCCAGGTCGTGGGTGCCCTGGTCCTCGCTCGAGGCCATCTCGACCACCCGGGCGATCGAGGCGCCCAACGCGAACATCTCTTCGTCGCCGCACACCTTGTGCATCAGGGCCGCGCGGACGCGGCGCGTCGCGCTTTCCGACGGCATCGAATCAGGCATCACAGCCATTCCGGATCATCTTTCTTATGCCGCCTTCCCTGCGGGTGCGGGTGCGGGTGCGGGTGCGGCCTTGGCCGGCTTGAGCGGGCGCCCCTGCGCATTGCGCTCGTATTTTTTCAGCAGCTGGTGGTGCAGCGCCGACAGCGCGCCCAGCTTCGGGTTGCCCGGGTCGAGCTTGCGCACGTTGCCGATCAGGCCGACCGCCTGCTGGCCGAGCTTGTCGTCCCAGCCGTCGTGCTCGAGGCAGCGCAGGGTCGCCAGCGCGGCGTTGAAGGCCACCGCCGGATTGCTCGGCAGCTTGGCCGCCGCTTCCAGCATCAGGCCCACCGCGCCCTGGTAGTCGCCGCTGCGGGCGCGCGCCGCGCCGTCGGCCACCAGGTCGACCACGTGCTGGCGGCTTTCCTGCGCCAGCGTGCGCGCCAGGTCGGGAAAGCCCGCCCCTTCGAGCACGCTCATCGCGCGCAGCATCGCGGCGTCGTTCTGGGCGTTGCGCATCACCTCGCGCACCAGGTCGGCGCCGCCCTCTTCCATGTTGTTCTCGAGGCAGGTGCGCGCCAGCTCCAGCTTGAGCTCGCCGGACAGCGCCGGCGCGTCCCGGCAGGCCGCCAGCGCGGCGCCCAGCGACTCGTTCAGGCGCGCTTCGTTGCCGGTGTATTCGTGCAGCAGGGCCGAGGAGATCGCGCTGCACAGTACCGTATTCGGGCGCCCGGCCATCGAGCGGTCGAGGTCGCGGATGACCGAGGCCGCGGCCACCGGGTCGCC
Source organism: Massilia sp. X63 (assembly GCF_041023745.1). NCBI lineage: Bacteria > Pseudomonadati > Pseudomonadota > Betaproteobacteria > Burkholderiales > Oxalobacteraceae > Massilia > Massilia sp. X63. Next base: position 497,363 of record NZ_JBFTEF010000003.1, on the reverse strand, counting down.
CTTCCTGACCAGGGTGCGCACCAGCTTGACGTGGTCTTCGGGGTCGCGGAACTCGGAATACTTGGCCTTGGCCAGCACCTGCTTGAGCGCCTTTTCGGCGGCCTCGGTATCCCCGGCCTCGAAGGCGGTCTCGCCCAGGGTGCGCAGGCGCCGCACGGCATGCGGCGACACCGCCACCGCCTCATGCAGCACCGCCTGCGACTGCGCCAGCTCGCCCACCGCGGCGTGGGTGCGCGCCAGCCAGTCGTAGGCGTCGACGAAGTTGCGGTTGCTGTCGACCAGCTCTTCCAGCATCCCCTTGGCCTCGTCGAACTGCCGGCGCAGGAACAGGGTCTTGGCCAGGCCCAGGCGCGCCCAGGCGATCGCCTTCATGTCGATCAGCTTGCGGTAGATCGGCTCGGCCTGCTCCGGCTCGCCCAGGAACACGTGCAGTTCGGCGCGCAGGCGCATGAAGTCGATCGCGTAGCGCGGGTGCAGGCGCTCGCCCTCGACGCAGGCCGCGATCGCTTCGCGCTGGTCGCCCGCCTCCATCAGGGTGTACACCGGCATGAAGGCGCTGCGGCGGTCGAGGGCGCGCGCGATCCGGTCCAGCAGGCGGTCGGCGGTGAAGGGCTTGAGGATGTAGTCGGTCGGCGCCAGCTCGGCGGCGCTGACCACCTTGCTGTGGTTGCCCTCGGCGGTGACCATGAAGAACATGGTCGACAGCGGCATCAGCTTGTGGTGGCGTACGTCCTCGAGCAGCTGCTGGCCGTCCTGGCCGCCTTCGAGATCGTATTCGCACAGGATCATGTCGAAACTGCGCAAGCCGAGGTGCTTGACCGCCAGGTTCGACGAACTGGCGTGCTCGATGCGCGTCAGGCCACACATGTTGAGCATGCTGTGGATGTTGGCGCGCATGCCCGAGTGCGGTTCGATGATCAGGGCCGTGAGGCCTTCCAGTTCGTTCATGAGGTTCTTGTCTAGCCTGCGTTGGGCGTGGCGCAGCCGCTGCATTGGCTGGCTGCATCAGGCCAGTATATTACGGCCGGGAACCAAAATAGTGAAAACGGGTAAAGACGCAGCGCAATCCTCGGTCATTGCGCGAAAAAAACCACAGCGTGGGTTCTTCAGAAAGCGGCAGCCTGGCGCAGGGGGACGCGGCGGCCGTTCAGGCATTCGGTCTTGCCGTCGCCGACGACGACGTTCTGGTAGCGGACTTCGTACTTGCCGGCGCTGAGCTTGTCGATCAGGAAGGTCGCGCGCGCCTGCACGTAGGCGTGGCGCACGTTCGAGCGGCGGTCGAGGTCGTAGAGCTTGACGAAGATCGGCGAGGCATTCGCGCTGTTGTCGATCATCACCTGCATCTCGTTGCCGCTGTTGCCGACCGGGTAGCCCGGCAGGTAGCCGGATTCGGCCGGCCAGGGGTCGCCGCTGGGGGCGGTCAGGGTCTGCAGGTCGCTGCCGCAGTCGGGCGCGCGCGCCGGCACCACCAGCTGGGTCACGGCCAGCGCCTTGATCTCGGGCGGCGGCTCTTTGCCTTCGCCGCCGAAGCGGCGCGCCCAGCCTTCGGTACTCGCGTCGGCGCCGAGCTCGTCGGCATGGTCGGCGGGCGCGCTGCTCGGGACCGGGTCCGGCTTGCCGGCCCAGGCCAGCGCCGCCGGCAGCTTGCCGCGCGGCGGTTCCACCAGGAACACGGCGGCGGCCGCACCGAGCACGAAGCAGCTCGCCAGGCCCAGCCACCAGCGCGGATCGCGCATCAGGGCGCGGCGCGGACGCCCCTGGGCCTCGGGGACGCGCGGCTCCCAGGCGTCGGGACGCGGCGCGCGGCCGGCATGGCCGCCGTCCTCGGCGCCGCTACTTTCCAGCCACTCCACTTCCCACTCCTCGGACGCGATCCATTCGTCGTGCTCCTTGCGGCGCACCGGATCGGACAGGGTGTTGTAGGCGGTATTGACGATCGCCATGATGCGGGCGGCCTTTTCGTCGCCCGGATTCTTGTCGGGATGGTATTTCTGGCTGAGGGCCTTGTACGCCGCACGAATGACTTCCGCCGGCGCGCCGCGCGCGACCTTCAGGTTGTCATAGTGGGTATGGATCTTGGCCATGTTCTCAAAGGTGCGCGCTGTTCGGTCGTCGATCCTGGACGCTCCGGGCTGTACAGCTTAGCCGGATTTGTGTCCGGAGCGCAAGATGTCAAAAATTCTACAGGCGGTGGGACCGGTCCGCCCGCACGATAGCAATCGGCAAGTCGACGTCCTGCCCCACCACCAGCACCTTGAACAGCTCGCCCATCTCGGCCGGCGACACCAGCTTCTGGACCGCCTTCGATTGCGGCAGGAAACGCAGCGCATCCGCCGGGTCGGTTTCCATCAGCAACTCGCCGATACCGCAGCCCAGCAGGAAGGAGGCCTGGTTCATGTAGGCCAGCACCGGCAGCCCGGCTTCCTGCGCGGCCAGCGCCATCGCGGTGAAGTCCACGTGGGCGGTGATGTCCTGCAGGCCCGGCAGGTAGAACGGATCCGGATGGGCATGGTGGCGGTAGTGGCACATCAGGGTGCCGCCCATGCGCTGGTCGAGGTAGTACTCGTGCGCCGGGAAGCCGTAGTCGAACAGGAAGGCGGCGCCGCGCCCGCCTTTCATCATGGTCGCGAGCGAGGCCATGAAGCCTTCGGCCACCGGGTGGATTTCGGTGAGGTAGCCGTCCGGCAGGTGCTCGGCGTCGGGAACCTGGCGTGCCAGGTGGAGCGCCAGCTCCTGCGGCAGTGCCTGCTGCACGAAGGCGAATTCGCCGTTCTCGACGGTGACCATCTGGCGCTGCCAGCGGCCGCCCTTGCGGATGACGAGCTCGACCGGCATGGCGTCGAGCACCTCGTTGGCCAGCACCACGCCGCTGAAGGTCTCGGGCATGGCGTCCAGCCAGCGGACCTGCGGCAAATCCTTCAGGGCTTCCTGCTGGCGCGCGCGCAGTTCGCCCGACAACTCGATGATGGTGTAGGAGGCTACCGTCACGCCCATCCCGCCCAGGGCGGCGAGCACGTCACGGGCCAGCTTGCCGGTGCCGGCGCCGAATTCGATGATGTCGGGCGCGCTTTGGGCGATAATAGCGGCTGCCGCGCGCGCCACGGCAGCCCCGAACAGGGGCGAGATCTCGGGCGCGGTGGTGAAGTCGCCGCTCGCGCCCAGCTTGGACGCGCCGCCGCTGTAATACCCGAGCCTGGGCGCGTACAGCGCCAGTTCCATGAACCGTGAAAACGCCATCGCCCCGCCAAGTTGTTCGATCTCGGCGGCGATAAGTTGTTGCAGGGATTGGGACGCAGCGAGGGCGTCGGGGGTAGGTGCGGGCAGGGACATGCCGGCATTGTAGCGAAACGGCAAACAGGCGGCATCTTTAACCCAGCACCAGCCCTAACAATGACGGAATCTGCCCACACTGCCCCGAAAGTCGCGCTCGTGACCGGCGCCGGCCGCCGCCTGGGGCGCGCGATCGCGCTCGGCCTGGCCGCCGCCGGCTGGGACATCGCCGTACACTACCGCCATTCCGAACGCGAAGCGCAAGAAACGGCGGCCGCCATCCGCGCCCTCGGCCGGCGCGCCGCGCTGTTCTCCTGCGACCTGCTGGACCAGGACGCGGTGCGCGCCCTGCCCGGCCGCGTGGCGTCGGAACTTGGCCTGATCAATTGCGTGGTAAATAATGCATCGTTGTTCGAATACGACAGTGCCACCACGTTTTCGCCGGCCCTGCTCGCCACGCATATGGGCGCGAACCTGACCGCGCCGCTGCTGCTGGCGCAGGCCCTGCACGCCGCCACGCCGGCCGATGCGCAGTCGGTGGTGATCAACCTGCTGGACCAGAAACTGTACAATCTCAACCCGGATTTTCTGTCGTACACGCTGTCGAAAGCGGCGCTGCACGCCGCCACCACGATGCTGGCGCAGGCGCTCGCGCCCACCGTGCGCGTGGTGGGCGTGGCGCCCGGCATCACGATGGTGTCGGGCGAGCAGAGCGAGGAAGGCTTCAGCAAGGCGCACCGGATGACGCCGCTGGGCCGCTCCTCGACGCCGCAGGACATCGCCGATGCGGTGGTGTATGCCGCCGGCGCGCGGGCGCTGACCGGCACCACCCTGCTGGTCGACGGCGGCCAGCACCTGGCGCCCTCGCATCGCGACGTGATGTTCCTGACCGAACCTACCTAAACACCATTCATAAGGCTCTACCCATGTTATCCGCCCTGATCCACCCGAGCTTGCGCGACTGCCGCCGGCTGTTCCTGCGCAATTACGAAGTCATGATCAACATCGGCGTGCACGATTTCGAAAAGCGGGCGGAACAGCGTGTCCTGATCAACGTCGACCTCTACATCCCGCTCGAGCAGTCCACCCCGAAGGCCGACCAGCTGTCGGAAGTGGTCGACTACGACTTCATGCGCGAAACCATCGCCAAGCGCATCTCGAAAGGCCACATCCACCTGCAGGAAACCCTGTGCGACGACGTGGTCAAGGCCATGCTGGTCCACCCGCGCGTGCGCGCCGCGCGCGTGTCGACCATGAAGCCGGACGTCTACCCCGACTGCGAGGGCGTGGGCGTGGAAGTGTTCCAACTGAAGGAAGAAGCATGAGCGAAGCGGATTTTGATCAAGTGAACGCGGACGCCAAGAAGGCGGACAAGATCGCCTACGAGAACAACAAGCTGCACAAGCGCCTGTGCCGCCTGGTCGGCCAGGCGATCGGCGACTTCAACATGATCGAGGACGGCGACAAGGTGATGGTCTGCCTGTCGGGCGGCAAGGACAGCTATGCCCTGCTGGACATCCTGATGACCCTGCGCGAGCGCGCGCCGATCCATTTCGACATCGTCGCGGTCAACCTCGACCAGAAGCAGCCGAACTTCCCGGCCGAGATCCTGCCGGCCTACCTCGAGAAGCTGGGCATCCCGTACCACATCGAGAACCAGGACACCTACAGCATCGTCAAGCGCCTGGTCCCGGAAGGCAAGACCACCTGCTCGCTGTGCTCGCGCCTGCGGCGCGGCATCCTGTACCGCGTGGCGGACGAGCTGGGCTGCAACAAGATCGCCCTGGGCCACCACCGCGACGACATCCTCGAAACCTTTTTCCTGAACATGTTCTTCGGCGGGAAGCTGAAGGGCATGCCGGCCAAGCTGGTCTCGGACGACGGCAAGCACATGGTGATCCGCCCGCTGGCCTACGTGAAGGAAGCCGACACCGAGCGCTATGCCGAAGTGAAGGGCTTCCCGATCATCCCGTGCGACCTGTGCGGCTCGCAGGAAAACCTGCAGCGCAAGCAGATCAAGGCCATGCTGCGCGACTGGGAAAAGAAGCATCCGGGCCGCGTAGAAAACGTGTTCTCGTCGCTCAGCACGGTGGTACCTTCGCACCTGCAGGACCGCAAGCTGTTCGGCTTCGTCGACCTGAAGACCGACGGCGTGCCGAATCCGAACGGCGACATCGCCTTCGACGAGGAGCCGTGCGCGACGCCGGCGCCGAACACGATCTCGCTGACGCAGCTCTGACCCGGCTTGTGCGATGCGGTGCGGGCATTGTCGCTACAATGCCCGCATGACCAGCGATCACGCATCGTTTCGCACCATGGGCCCGCCTGCGCTGGACGCCGCATTGCAGGATGCGCGGCGCCGCACGCTGGGCCTGTTCGATGCGCTTGCCGCCGCCGGCTACGACCAGGCGGCGCGCGTTCCCCGTATTCCCCTCCTGAATCCGCCGCTGTGGGAGCTTGGCCATATCGCCTGGTTCGCCGAATGGTACGTGTTGCGCGACGCCCGCGGCAGCGCGCCCGGCGAGGCGCGCGGCGCTTCGCTGCTGGCGCAAGGCGACGCCTGGTTCGATTCGAACACGGTGCCCCATGGCGCACGCTGGACCCTCGACCTGCCCGCGCCGGACGCGCTCAAGGCCTATTGCGGCGAGGTGCTCGTCCGGATGCGCGCACGCCTGGCGCAAACCGGCGAGGACGATGCCGCGCTCTATCCCTATCGCCTGGCGCTGGCGCACGAGGACATGCACGGCGAAGCCCTGCTGTACAGCCTGCAGACCCTGGGCGCAGCTGCGCCCGCGCCGGCGCCGCCTGCCAACGCCGCGCCGTCCGGCGAGCTCCGCTTCGATGGCGGCAGCTTCCTGTTGGGCGAGGGCGGACCGGGTTTTGCATTCGACAACGAGGGCCCCGTCCTGCCCTGCCGGGTGGCGCCGTTCGCCATCGATGCCGGCCTGGTGACGAATGCGGCCTACCTGGCCTTCATGCGCGCCGGCGGCTACGCCCGCCCCGCATTCTGGAGCGACGAGGGCCTGGCCTGGCTGCGCGCGACCGGGCGCACGGCGCCGCGCTACTGGCAGCCTGCGGGCCAGGACTGGACCACGCTGCGCTTCGGCAGCCGCTGCGCGCTCGATCCGGCCGAGCCGGTGCGCCACCTCAGCCTGCATGAGGCGCAGGCATATTGCCGCTGGGCCGGCAGGCGCCTGCCGCTGGAGCACGAATGGGAATGGGCGGCACGTTCGGGCCAGCCGGGCTTCTCCTGGGGCGGCTTGTGGGAGTGGACGGCCTCGCCCTTCCTGCCCCATCCGGGATTCCGTGCCGATCGCTACCGCGAATATTCGGCGCCCTGGTTCGGCAGCCGCCAGAGCCTGCGCGGCGCATCCTTCGCCACCCCGCCACGCCTGCACTCGCCGGTGTTCCGCAATTTCTTCGCGCCCGCGCGCGACGACATCTTCGCCGGCTTTCGCACCTGCGCGGCCTGAGGCAAGGCTGCCACACAGGCTCGGCGCCCGGGCGGCGCATGCTATTCTGCGCGCATTCGTCAACCACCCACTGCGCCGAGAGCCTTCCATGACACTGTCCGCCCGCCTGTTTCGCTGCCTGTCCTTCAGCCTCGCCATGCTCGCGCCTGCCGCGGTGCTGGCCGAGCCGAGCGCGATCTACCTGGTGCGCCATGGAGAAAAGGCGAGCGTGGGCCAGGATCCGGAGCTGACGGCGCAAGGCCAGGCGCGCGCCCAGGCCATCGCCGCCATCCTGGCGAAGACCGGCATCACGGCCGTGTTCAGCACGCCGACCCAGCGCACCCGCCAGACCGCGCAGCCGCTGGCGCAGCGCATCGGCGCGGAAGTGCAGCTGTACGATGCGCGCGCGCCGAAGGCGCTGGTGGAGAAAGTCAGGATGCTGTCCGGGCCGGTGCTGGTGGTGGGACATTCGAATACCCTGCCGGAACTGGTGCGCCTGTTCGGCGGTGCGCCCGGCGCCGACATCGGCGACGACGAATACGACCGCCTGTACCAGTTGACGCCGGGCGCCGGCGGCACGGTCCGGACGGTGCTGCTGAGCACGCCTACCGTCCCCTGACCAGGGCCCGATGCACCAGACCATCTTCATCAGCATCGCGTCCTACCTCGACCCGATGCTGTTCTTCACCCTGAACGACGCGCTCGCCAAGGCGGCGCGCCCGGAGCTGCTGGCGCTGGGCGTGGTCGACCAGCACCTCGAGGACCAGCGCGCCGCGATCGCCGCCCTGCCCTTCGCGCGCCAGGTGCGCTACGTGCACCTGCACCCGCAGGACACGCTGGGCGTGAGCTGGGCGCGCAACACGGCCTTTTCGCTGTACGACGGCGAAGCCTTCCTGCTGCAGGTCGATTCGCACACGCTGTTCGAGCCGGGCTGGGACGAGCAGCTGCGCAACCTGCACGCGCAACTGCGCGAACGCTCGGAGAAGCCGATCGTCAGCACCTATCCCTACCGCTTCGACATGGTCGACGGCAGGCCGCACTACACCCCGGGCGACGGCCGCACCGCGCTGGTGCTACGCCCCCATCCGGAAAAGCAGCTCAGCCCGGACGACGCCGTGCTGCGCTTCATGGCGCGCCACCTGTTCACCAGCGAGCCGGTGCTGGGCTGCCACGTATCGGCCGGCTTCCTGTTCGCGGCAGGCAGCTTCGTGGAAGAGATTCCCTACGACCCCTGGCTGTATTTCCACGGCGAGGAGCAGAGCCTGTCGGTACGCGCCTTCACGCGCGGCTGGGACATCTTCCACCCGCTCGCCGCGCCGCTCTACCACCTGTACAAGCGCGAGGGCACGCCCTACGCCAGCCACCACTGGCACGGCGAGAGCGACGCCCGGCGCGCCTTCCATTCGAGCTACCTGATCGAGCGCGCCAGGCTGCGCCTGAACCGGCTCCTGATGGGCGACGGCCTGCCCGGCGCCTACGGCCTGGGCACGGTGCGCAGCATGGCGGAGTTTCGCGCGCTGAGCGGCATCGACTACGTCAACCAGACCATCAGCGACCCGTTCGACGGGCAGCTCTGCTAGGGATCCTGTGCGGGTTGTAGGGTGGTCGGCTCCGCCGACCGCGCGTCCAGCCATATCATGCGTTACCACAGAGCGGCCGTGAGCTGAACGCGTGCACGGCAAAGCCGTGCACCCTACGGAAACCAGGATGGATGCGGATCGCTCAGGGGGCAACGCCGGTACGGTACACCGGGTACAGGTTGTAGCGCTCGTCCCACGAGGCGTGGCGCTTGGCGAAAAATTCCAGGCGCGCGTGCGGGTTCCTGGCGAAGGCCGGATCGGTCTCGACGCGGCGCTTGAATTCCGCGGCGAGCGCCGGGTCGGCGGCCATCTGCTCGCGCGCCACGTCCTCGGCCACGTATTCTTCCATGTACTCCTTGCGCTCGTAGGCATTGTTGAACAAGCCCCAGGCCAGCAGCGAGTCCGGCGCCTGCGGCTCCAGCATCGCCACCACCAGGCGCGCCTTCGGCTGGTTGACCGGCACGAACAGCGATCCCGGCAGCACGGCGCGCGGCTCCACCTTCCATTCGCCATCCACAGTCAGGCGCTGGTGCGATTCGAAGGAAGTGGCGCTGAAGGTCGCCTTGTCGGCGCGGAAGGTTTCCACGGGCGCCTGCGCGATCGCCTTGTCCAGCTTGCGGAAGGCGATGCCGTGCAGCGCCAGCTTGTTCGCCACGATCTCGGCGTAGGCCGCCGGCACGATGTAGCCGGCGCGCGGCGCCGTCACCACGCGATCCGGCACCACTTCCTCGCGCAGCGGCACGCGCCACACCTGCGGCTTGCTTTCGTCGTAGCGGGTCATCAGCATGCCCGACACGTCGGACTGGGTACGGGTGTATTCGTAGCCCTGGAAGTCGACCATCTGGGTCTTGTCGGTGGTGCGGTAGGTCAGCGCCACCGGCTCGCCCGCCAGCCTGCTCGCGCGCGCATCCGCCTCGCGCGCGGCCTGCTGCCACTGCTTGCCCTTGCTCGCGACCTGTTCCAGGATCGAGATCACGGTGTTGTGGGTCACGCGCACGCGGGTCGGGTAATCCTTCCAAGAATGGGTCTCGACCAGCAGCGCCATGCGGTTACGCAGCGGGAAGTAGCCGGTCGAGAAGCGCGGGTCGGAGACGCCGTCCACGAAACCCGACTGCGGGTCGTCGGTCTTGGCGAAGGACATGTAGTAGGACTGCGGCATCGAGCCCTGTTTCGCGATGTCGGCGATCACGTTGCCGCGCAGGGCCAGGCCGGCCTTGCGGAATTCCGGGTCGCCCGAGTACACCGGCTCGACCTGGATCGACACATCGTGCTGGAACTTGGCGCCATCGGTGACGTGCAGGTCGACATAGGTCAGCGGGTCCCAGGCGTTGACCAGTTTGAGCATTGCCCCCATCTCGGGCGCATCGGCCTTCACGTAGTCGCGGTTGAGGTTGAAGTTCTGGGCGGTCACGCGCCAGCCCATCTCGACCGGGCCGCGCTGGTTCGGGCGATTCCACTTGCCGAAGCGCTCGTGGCCGTCGACGTTGAACACCGGGACGAAGACCAGCACCTGCTTGTCGAGGGCGCCCTTGGCCAGCTTGCCGTCCAGGGTTTCGCGCAGCGCCAGGAAACCGGCGTCCTTGCCGTCGATCTCGCCGGCGTGGATGCCGCCCTGGATCAGGGTCACCGGCAGCCCCTGCTTCCGGGCCGCCTGCGGCGTGAAGGCGCCGGTATTCGAGACGACCAGGGCCAGCATCGGACGGTTCTCCGGCGTGCGGCCGAACTCGATGCACTTCACCTGTTTCGGGTAGGCCTTCTGGAACGCGCCGCACAGCTTGATCACTTCATCGTAGCGGCCGGTGGCCTGGAAGCCCGAGCGTTCGGAGATGGTGGTGAGGTCGGGAGCGGCATGGGCCAGGGGAACGGCAGCCAGCAGGGCCAGCAGCAGGGCGGAACGGATCATCAGGAATACTCCAGCAATCGATCGGGTGGCAAAGCCGAGGATTATAGACCTGTTTCCACAATGAAAAGAGCCCGGCAGCACAGGCTGGCCGGGCTCTTTTTACAGCATGCCGCTCACGGGCGCGGCCTGGTATAAATGGAAATCTCCCTGGCGGGATGACGCACGATCTCCATCGGCACCTGGCGCGCGCGGGTGCCCAGCGGGCAGGTGCCGGTCTCGCGGTAGGTCAGTGCCGCAGCCAGCAAGCCTTCGCTGGTATCGCCCAGCGGCTTGGACAGGTCGTCGGCCACCTGGCAGGTGGCCGCCAAGCCGTCCGAGAAGTCGCCGAAGCCCTTGTTGTTCACGCCCTTGAACTCGATCGAGAAATAGGTGGTGCCGCAGTTCGGCACCGGCGTGAAACCGTAGGGCTTGCCGCAGGTCGTGCTGCCGATGACGTCGACCTGGACGTCGGCGCCGCGCAGGCCGTTGATGACCGCTTCGCTGGCCGAGCAGGTGCCCTGGGTGGTCAGCACGGTGACGCGCTTCAGGCCCAGGTAGGGCAAGGGCGTGCCCGCACGCACCGGATTAGGCGAGCTGAAGCCGTAGGCCGTGCTCCGGAACGGAATCGCCGGCTGCTGGGCGATCTTGTCGTTGTACTGCGGGCGCTCGAAGATCTTGCCGGCGGTCTGCCCCGGCCCGGCGATCATGTAGGACAGCTCGCTGGCGATGTACAGCAGGCCCCCGCCGTTGTAGCGCAGGTCGAGCACCAGGTCGCTCACGGCGGCCTGCTTGAAGGTCGTGAAGGCATCCACCAGCTCCTTCTCCGACACCGCATTGTGGGTCTCGAAGCTCAGGTAGCCGACCTTGCCGGTCGGGGTGTCGAGCACCTGCACGTTCTTGACCGGATCGACACGCACTTCCGCCCCCGTCATCGTCACGTCGAAGGCGGTGCTGCCGCGCTGCAGGGTGAACTGGTGCGGCGTGCCCGCGCTCTCCGGGAACAGGCCGGCATTGATCTTGGCGACCTGGTCGGCGCTGCCGCCGTTGACGAAATCGACGCCGTCCACCCTGAGCAGCATGTCGCCGCGGCGCAGGCCGGCGGCGGCCGCCGGCGAGCCCGGCTCCACCTGCGCCACCAGCCAGGTACGCGGCACAGTCGCGCTGTTGCGCTTCCAGGTCACGCCGTACCCCAGGTCGATGCCCGAGTTCTGCAGCTTGTCCCACTCCTCGGTGGCATAGGTGAAGTGGTACCTGTCCTTCGGCTGGCCGGATTCGGTCAGTGCCGAGGTCTTGAGCACCTTGAAATACTCGACCGGGTCGGTGAAATCCGCCATCTTGTAGGTGTTCGGAACCTCGTTGTACCAGAGGTAGTACTGGTTGGTCCAGGCGCGCAGGAACTTCAGCTCGTCGAGCAGCGTGCCCTGGCGATCCGGGAAGGGCTGTCCGTTGCTGTCCACGCCGGTGCGCGGCTTGGCGCACATGTTCCAGTACGTGCCGAAAGCGTCGCCCAGCAGGTTCGGATCGAGGTCTTCCGCCGTCGGCGTGGTCGGGGTCGTGGGCGTCACCGGCGGCTGCTGCCCTCCCTGGTCGGGACGGGCGGCGACGCCGGGCGAACCGCCGCCGCCGCCGCAACCGGCGAGGACGAAGGCTGCGGTCAGCAGCGACGCGATCAGGCGGGGGGCGGTCGTCTTGCGACCTTGTGCATATGGCGGGTTCATGCGTCCGATTATAGACGTGGCTACCGGCCCCAAGTGCAACCAACTGTAACAGTTGGGTCCGCTGAACAACAGGAAATGCTAAGGAGTGTGCATCAAACCGAAACGGCCGGGCTGCCCGGCCGTTTCGGTCCTTCGTCAGGCGACGCGGACGCCGTCGCCGGAAGGCTGGTGGAAGGCCGCGACCAGGGCCGCTTCCTTCTGCTTGGCCGCCTTCAGGTGGCGCTCCTTCACGTGGCCGTAGCCGCGGATGTCTTCCGGGATGCTGGCGATCGCCACCGCCTTGGCCAGGTTCTCGCTCGTCAGCTTCGGCAGCAGGGCCTCCACGGTCTGGCGGTATTCCCCGATCAGCGCACGCTCGGTGCGGCGCTCGGCGGTGTAGCCGAACACGTCGAACGGGGTGCCGCGCAGGCGCTTGAGCTTGGCCAGCACGCCGAAGGCGCCCATCATCCAGCCGCCGTATTCCTTCTTCAGGGCGCGGCCTTCCTTGTCGTGCTTGGCCAGCAGCGGCGGCGCCAGGTGGAATTTCAGCTTGATGTCGCCTTCGAACATGCCCGCGATCTTCGCCTTGAAGGCCGGATCGGTATGCAGGCGGGCGACTTCGTACTCGTCCTTGTAGGCCATCAGCTTGTAGAAGTAGCGCGCCACGGCTTCGGCCAGGCGGCTTCCCTTGCCCAGCTTTGCTTCCTCGGCGCGCACCTGCTCCACGAAGGCCTGGTACCTGGCGGCATAGGCGGCGTCCTGGTAAGCGGTCAGCAGCTCGACGCGGCGCTTGACGATGTCGTCGAGGGTCTCGGTGCGCTTGAACTCGATCACCTGGGCCGGGGTCGCCAGCTTCTTCACCGAGGCCAGGTCGTGGGCGGCGCTGCGGCCCCAGTTGAAGGCGGCCTTGTTGAACGGCACCGAGACGCCGTTCAGTTCGATCGCCTTGAGCAGCGAGGCTTCCTGCAGGGGCACATGGCCCTTCTGGAAGGCATAGCCCAGCATAAACATATTGGTCGCGATCGCGTCGCCCATCAGGGCGGTGGCGATTTTTCCGGCATCCACGAAGTCGACGTTATCGGCGCCGCAAGCCTGCAGGATGGCGCCCTTCGAGCCCTCGGCCGGGAATTGCCAGTCCGGGTTCTTGACGAAAGCCGCGGTGGTGGCGCCGGTCGAGTTCACGGCGGCCCAGGTGCGGCCCTCGCCCATGCGGCTCAAGGCGTCGCGGCTGGCGGTGACGATCTGGTCGCAGCCGATCACCAGGTCGGCGCTGCCGGTGCCGACGCGGGTCGAATGCAGGTCGGCCTGGTGTTCGGCCAGGCGCACGTGCGACATCACCGGGCCGCCCTTCTGGGCCAGGCCGGACTGGTCGAGCACCAGCGCGCCCTTGCCTTCGACGTGGGCCGCCATCGCCAGGATCTGGCCGACGGTGACGACGCCGGTGCCGCCGACGCCGGCGATCAGGATGCCGAAGGGCGATTCGACCGAGGGGATGCGCGGCATCGGCAAGCTAGGTGGTGCGGCATCGGCGGTCGCGGCTTTCCTGGGCTTCTTCAGGCCGCCGCCTTCGACGGTGACGAAGCTCGGGCAGAAGCCGGAGACGCAGGAAAAGTCCTTGTTGCACGAAGACTGGTTGATCTGGCGCTTGCGGCCCAGCTCGGTTTCGAGCGGCTCGACCGACAGGCAGTTGGACTGCACCGAGCAGTCGCCGCAGCCTTCGCACACGGCTTCGTTGATGACGGCGCGCTTGGCCGGGTCGGGGAACTCGCCTTTTTTCCGGCGGCGGCGTTTTTCAGAGGCGCAGGTCTGGTCGTAGATCACGGCCGACACGCCCGGCATCTCGCGCAGTTCCTTCTGCACGTCCATCAATTCGGAACGGTGGCGCACGGTGACGCCTTCGGCCCAGGCGTAGTCGTCCGGGTATTTTTCCGGTTCGTCGGTGACGACGATGATCGGGCGCACGCCTTCGGCGGCGATCTGGCGCGTGATCATGCCCGGATCGAGCGGGCCGTCGACGTTCTGGCCGCCGGTCATCGCGACCGCGTCGTTGTACAGGATTTTATAGGTGATGTTGACCTTCGCGGCCACCGCCGCACGGATCGCCAGGATGCCCGAGTGGAAATAGGTGCCGTCGCCCAGGTTCACGAACACGTGCTTCTCGTCGGTGAACGGCGACTGGCCGATCCAGGTGGTGCCCTCGGCGCCCATGTGGGTGAAGGTGGAGGTTTCGCGGTCCATCCACAGCACCATGTAGTGGCAGCCGATGCCGGCCATGGCGCGCGAGCCTTCCGGCACCTTGGTCGAGCTGTTGTGCGGGCAGCCCGAGCAGAAGTACGGGATGCGGTCGGTTTCCGGATTCGCCTTGGCCGGGATCGACTTGAGCACCAGCTCCTTGTTCTCCAGGTAGGCAATGCGTTCCTTCACGCGCTGCTCGACCGGATGGCCGGCGCAGTAGTGCGAGATGCGCGAGGCGATGGCGCGCGCGATCTGCGCCGGATTCAGCTCGTAGGTGGCCGGCAGCAGCCAGTCGCCGTGGCCCATGCGGTCCTTGTTGCTCCACTCGCCGGTGTCGTCGAACTTGCCGACCACGCGCGGACGTTCCGCGTCCGGCAGGTTGTACAGCGCTTCCTTCAGGGCGTATTCCATCACCTGGCGCTTCTCTTCGACCACCAGGATCTCGTCCAGGCCGCGCGCGAACTCGTGCACGCCTTCGGATTCGAGCGGCCAGGTCATGCCGACCTTGTACAGGCGCAGGCCGATGTCGGCGGCCGCCTGTTCGTCGATGCCGAGGTCGGCCAGCGCCTGGCGCGTGTCGACATAGCTCTTGCCGGCGGTGATGATGCCGATCTTCGGCTTCTTGCTGTCCCAGATGATGCGATTGAGCTTGTTGGCGCGCGCATAGGCCAGCGCCGCATACCATTTGAAGTTGCTCATGCGCACTTCCTGGTCCAGCACGGCGTCCGGCCAGCGGATGTTCAGGCCGCCCGGCGGCAGTTCGAAGTCGGTCGGCAGCGTGATCTGGACGCGGTCCGGGTCGAGGTCGACCACGGCGCCCGATTCGATGATGTCGGTGACGCACTTCATCGACACCCACAGGCCGGTATAGCGGCTCATGGCCCAGGCGTGCAGGCCGAAGTCCAGGTATTCCTGCACCGACGACGGGTACAGGACCGGGATACCGCAGTGGGTCAGGATGTGGTCCGACTGGTGTGCGGTCGAGGAAGACTTGGCCGCATGGTCGTCGCCGGCCAGCACCAGCACCCCGCCGTGCTTGGAGGAGCCGGCATTGTTACCGTGCTTGAACACGTCGCCGCAGCGGTCCACGCCCGGGCCCTTGCCGTACCACATGGCGAACACGCCGTCGTACTTGGCATCTTGATAGAGGTTGGTCTGCTGGGTGCCCCAGACGGCGGTGGCCGCCAGGTCTTCGTTCATGCCCGGGTGGAACTTCACGTGGTGGGCGTCGAGGTGCTTCTTCGCCTTCATCGCGGTCTGGTCGACGGCGGTGACCGGCGAGCCGCGGTAGCCCGTGATGTAGCCGGCGGTGTTCAGGCCGGCCTTGAGGTCGCGCTCGCGCTGCAGCATCGGCAGGCGCACCAGGGCTTGCGTGCCCGTCATGAACGCGCGGCCGCGGTCGAGCGTCCACTTGTCGTCAAGCGTGATGTCGTGCTGGGGCAGCGCCAGGTTGGCGCGCTCGAGGGGTGCGTTCATGCGGTGTCTCCGTAAATGTCGCCAGGGATGCGTGGCGCGCTACGGCTCTTGTTGGCCATCTGGGCGCGCGGGGCTGGGTCTGACCAGCCTGATCCATCAGGCGCACAGTATAGTCCTGCCCATCCGGCATTAAATTCCAAACAATTCCCCCCGCCGACGGATTTGCGCAATAAAATTGCTGGGTTCGCGAATCTACCGAGGAAACCATGTCAAAAATCGAGCTCGACAAGACCGACCGCAAGATCCTGGCCGTCCTGCAGACCGACGGCCGGCTGTCGAACCAGGACGTGGCCGAGCGCGTCAACCTGTCTCCATCCCCCTGCCTGCGCCGCATCAAGCGCCTGGAAGAAGCGGGCGTGATCCGCCAGTACGTGGCCCTGGTCGACCCGGACAAGATTGGACTCGGCCTGCTGGCCTATGTGAACGTGCGCCTGGAAAAGCACAGCGAAGTGGCGGGCGGTGCGCGCGGCGGTCCGGGGCTGCCGGCGACCTCGCCGCGCAACGATTTCGCGGTGTCGGTCGGCACCTGGCCGGAGGTGGTGGCCTGCTATGCGATGACCGGGGAGATGGATTTCCTGCTGCGCGTGCACGTGGAAGACATGGACCACTTCTCGCGCTTCATGATGGGGACCCTGCTCAAGCATCCGGCGGTACTGGATGTGAAGTCGAGTTTTGCCTTGCAGCGTATTAAGGAAACTACCGCACTGCCTGTGGCGGGGTGAGCATCACTTCTTCGGCGTCAGCCACTTCACTGCCGCCCGCGCGTTGGCCTTGACGTTGTAATCGATCATGGCCCACTGCTCTTCCAGCGCCTCCGCCATCACGCTCGCCGGGCTCGGCGGCGGCAGCTGCAGGTAGGCGTCGGCTTCGCCGTACTCGCGCTTGATCTCCATGCCTGCCTTCTTGGCGATGTGCATCATGGTCTGGTTCGAGGTGAGGCACTGCATGTACAGGGTGTCGACGTCGGCATTGCGGCAGTGGATGGCCGCGCGCTGGAACAGGCGCGAACCGACGCCCTGCCCGCGCGCCGACTTCGACACCGACACCCCGAACTCGGCCACCCTTTCCTTTTGCGTCGGCTTGTTCTTGTCGGCCTTGGCGAAGGCCAGGTGGCCGACCCCGACCAGCTGGAACACGCGGTTCACCACGCCGAACACGATGTCTTGCCTGAAATCGATCTTGCTGACGTACTTGGTGATCGCGTCGTCCGGAATGACGCTGCCGAAGCGCAGCAGGCGATCGTTGTCGTCCAGCGCCAGGAAATGGCGCAGGATGCGGCGGCGGTCGCGCTCGCCCAGTTCCTTGACGAGCACGGTCGGACGGCCGGGCTTGCCACGGGCATTGCCGCCGAGGCCTTTCAGCCAGCGAACCAGGGAATTGTCCAACATCTTAGCGTCCTTTGGTGCAGTGCAACATTAACCGCGATTGTAGCGGATTGTACTATTGCGCGTCATTTCGCACCGGGACGATCCATTGACTTGCCGGACTGACCACGAACACGCCCTTGCCCCCCTGCTTGGCCTCGTACATGGCCTTGTCCGCCTCGGCCAGCAGCGCGGCCGAGCCGCGCGCCGCCCCGACCTGGCCGCGGGCGCTGGAAATGCCGATGCTGGCCGAGATCGAGACCGGATTGCCGTCCGCCTCGGTCACCGACTTGATCTGGTCGAGCGCCAGCTGGGCCACGCGCAGCGCGCCTTCGCGCGAGGCGACGTCTTCCAGCATGATGACGAATTCGTCGCCGCCCAGGCGCGCCAGCGCATCCTCGGCGCGCAGCTTTTCCTGCACCCGGCGCGCGACCATCTGCAGCACCAGGTCGCCGGTGGCATGGCCGTAGGTGTCGTTCACCAGCTTGAAGCCGTCCAGGTCGATGAACATGATCACCACCACCGAGTCGCGACGGGTGGCGCGGGCCAGCGCCCGCTCCAGCAGGCGGGTCAGCTGGCGGTAGTTGATCAGGCCCGTCAGGCTGTCGTGCTGGGCCAGGCGTTCGAGCTGCTTGGACTGCGTTTCCAGTTCGGCGGTGCGCTCGGCAACGCGGTGCTCGAGATTCTCGTTGGCGGCCTGCAGGCGATGGTTGACCTCGCCGATGATGCGGTAGCTGCGGCGCAGGCGCATGCCGGCATAGGCCAGCAGGAGCAGCAGGACTACCGAATAGGCGGCCAGGTAGCCGCGGTAGCGCTCGCGCACCGCCAGTGCGGCGTCGAAGGCGCGGTCGAATTCGCGTCCCAGGTTGTCGAGGGCGGCGCCGGTGGCGGTGGCGGCGATTTGCGCCTCGATCCGGTTTTCCAGCGGGCGCTTTTCCAGGATCACGCGGGAAGCCTTGATGATGGCGTCCATCTTCTCGACCACGGCCGGCGAGAAAGCGATTTCCTGGGCGGCGATGTCGCCCAGGATCTCGTCGATGCGCGCCGCCAGCGGCGGGCTCGGGACCACGTTGTAGCGCAGGATCTCGGTCAGCAGCGCATTCAGCGAGGCGTCCAGCCGCACCACCAGGCGCGCCGGGGCCAGCGCCCCTTCGATGCCGCCCAGCTCGGTCTTGAGGTCGGCCACCGCCGGCGGCAGGTAAGTCAGGGCCTCGCGCAGCGGCGGGTTCTGGCGTCCGAACTGGGTGGCAAGCAGCTCCTTGCGCTGCATGGCGTCGCGCAGCTGGGTAAAGGCCGTCTGTACCGCCGGGCTGGCGGCTTCCGGCACCGCTGCGGCCAGGCGCGCCAGCAGCTCGCGCATGCGCGGCAGCTGCGTGGTGAGCTGGGGCGCGGCCGGCGCCCGGCCGATATGGGCGCGCAGGAGGTTGGCGTCCCATTCGGCGTCGAGCGATTGCAGCTCGCGCAGGCTGAGCATCACGTCATTGCGGACTTCGGGATCGGTCCCTTCCGAGCGGATGTAGAAAAAGGCGAGCAGCAAGGCCAGCACCAGCACGGCCAGGCCGGCAAGTTGCAGGCGGCGACGCGGTTTCAAGCTCGCTACGCGCTGCGCCAGCACGGCAACCATTTTTCCTCCATGACATCGTCGTTGTTATGCGGAGAGCATAGCAAAACCCGGCCGTTCCGTCGTGCACCGTAGCGTGGACGGGAAAGCGCGATCTGCTCCACCGGACCGGATCGCGCCTACGGCTCGCGCAAGGCCAGCTTGACTGCCGCGACCCGCGCCGCGTGCACGGCTTCCGGGATCCTGTCGCGCTGTTCGGCGAAGCGCGCCGCGACCTCGCCCGCGTTCACGGCGCGCGCCGCCTCCAGCGCGCGCAGCAGGTGGGGCCGCTGCGGGTAGTCCTGGAAGCGCATCGGGTGGTCCGCGTGCCCGCGCCCGCGCGCATCGCACTCGGAGGCCAGCAGCATCTGCGCGAAACGCTCCGGCTTGCGGAAGGCGTCGCAGCGTTCGAACAGGGTGACGATGGTGTTGGCCCGCAGTTCCAGGGCGCGGCTCACGTTGCCGTGCTCGCGCGCCGTCATCTGGGCCAGGTCGCGGCATTCGTTGGGCACCCGGAGGCGCTTGCAGACCTGCGTCACCAGCTTCATGCCGAGGTGTTCGTGGCCGTGGTGGGCCGGCCACTGTTCGTCGGGGGTGGCGCCCTTGCCCAGGTCGTGCACCAGGGCCGCGAAGCGCACCTCGAGCGGCAGCCCCTGCTGCGCCGCGTAGTCGATCACCAGCATGACGTGCACGCCGGTGTCGACTTCCGGATGGTGCAGCGGCGGCTGCGGCACGCCCCACAGGGCGTCGAGTTCAGGGAGGATGCGCACCAGTGCCCCGCAGTCGCGCAGTACCGCGAACATGCGCGAGGGCCGTTCCTCCATCAGCCCGCGCGACAGCTCCTGCCAGACGCGTTCTGGCACCAGGGCGTCGACCTCCCCGGCGTCGACCATGCGCTGCATCAGTGCATTGGTGCTCTCGTGGACGCGGAAGTCCGGGAAGCGCGCGGCGAAGCGCGCCAGGCGCAGGATGCGCACCGGGTCTTCGGCGAAGGCGCCCGACACGTGGCGGAAGATGCGTCCCTCCAGGTCGGCCTGGCCGCCGTAGGGGTCGACGATGCTGCCGTCGTCGGCGCGCGCCATGGCGTTGATGGTGAGGTCGCGCCGCACCAGGTCGTCCTCGAGCGTGACGTCGGGCGAGGTGTGGAACACGAAGCCGTGGTAGCCGGGCGCGGTCTTGCGCTCGGTGCGCGCCAGCGCGTATTCCTCGTGCGTGTCGGGATGCAGGAAGACCGGGAAATCCTTGCCGACCGGACGAAAGCCCAGTGCCAGCATCTGCTCCGGCGTGGCGCCGACCACCACGTGGTCGCGGTCGACCACGGGACGGCCGAGCAGCTCGTCGCGCACGGCGCCGCCCACCACGTAGCTGCGCAGGGTATCGGCCACCCTTACTCCTGCGGCAGGTCGAGGTCGTGCTGCGGGGTCGGGTCGATCTCGCGCATCGCTTCGTCGACCCAGCGCGCCACCGCCGGGTGGGCCAGCACGCGCTCGCAGTAGGCCTGCAGCGCCGGGGCCAGCGCCACGCCATAGGTCTTGAAGCGGCATACCACCGGCGCATAGAAGGCATCGGCGATGGAGAAGTCGCCGAACAGGAAGCCGTGATGGCCGAAGCGCGACAGGCAGTCTTCCCAGATCTCGCAGATGCGGCCGATATCGGCCTGGGCGCCCGGCGTGCGGCCGCGGCCCGGCAGCCTGGCCTGGATGTTCATCGACATCGCGCCGCGCAGCTCAGCGAAGCCCGCATGCATCTCGGCCACGATCGAGCGCGCCAGCGCACGCGCGGCGACGTCCTGCGGCCACATGTGCTTGTCGGGGAACTGCTCGGCCAGGTATTCGACGATGGCCAGGCTGTCCCAGATCGTCATCTCGCCCGCCAGCAGCACCGGCACCCGGCCGGCGTGCGAATAGCGTGCGATGTTGGCGGCGGTGTCGGGCTTGTCGAGCAGGACGCGGATCTCGGTGAACGGGATGCCGAACGCCACCGCGGCCACCCAGGGCCGCATCGACCACGACGACACGTTCTTGTTGCCGATGACGAGGGTCAGGCCCGGCTGGCGGGCTTGCTCGAGGGTGGAAGACAGGGTCGGGTCGAGTTCGATGGTCTGCATGGTGTCCTGTGGTTGAAGGCGATGGCCCTGAAGCCTAACGGAATCAGCGCCCGGCGTGCTCACGATAGTGATCGAGGCTGCTTTCGGCCGCCAGATAGTGCGGTGCAGCAGCTTCGAGCGCCGTCAGCTTGATTCCCAGCGCGTCCGCTGTCAAGGCTTGTGTTTGCGGATCGACCACATTATCGGTCTTCATGGAATCGAGATTGTCCCGGCTGAGGAGCGGCTCGCCCGACAGCAGTTCGAACAGCCGGGCCTGCAGGCGCGCCGCCCAGTCCGGCAAGCCCAGGATGCGGCGTTCGTGGCCGGCGTAGCGTCCGCTCAGCCTTACCAGTTCGGCCAGGGTGTACACCTGCGGGCCGCCCAGTTCGATGGTGGCGCCGCCCAGGTGGGGTTCGCGCAGCGCCAGCGCAAAGGCGGCGGCCACGTCTTCCACGTAGACCGGCTGGAAGCGCGCGTTCGGACGGGCCAGCGGCACCACCGGCAGGTGGCGCTGCATGCGCGCGAACAGGCTCAGGAAATGGTCGCCCGGTCCGAACACCACCGAAGGGCGGAAGATCGTGGCGGCCACCTGCGGCTGGCTGCGCGCGGCCAGCTCGCCGTCGGCCTTGGAGCGCTGGACCATCGAGGCGCCGCTGGGGCTGGCGCCGAGCGCGCTCATGTGCAAGTAGCGCGGCACCCCGAGCGCGGCGCAAGCCTGGACGATGCGGCGCGGCAGCTCCACGTGCAGGTGCCGGAAACCCGGGCCGTAGGGCCTGCCGTGGCCGCCGTGCAGCACGCCGACCAGGTTGATCACCGCATCGCACCCCGTCAGCAGGCGGCGCAGCGCGGCGTCGTCGTGGATGTCGACCAGTTCGAGGTCGAGGTAGGGCAAGGTGGTGAGTTGCTTGGCGGTCTCGTAATGGCGTGCCGCCACCCGCGTGCCGACGCCGTCTTGCGCCAGGCGCGCCAGCACGTGGCCGCCGATGAAGCCGGTACCGCCGATGACCACCACGTTGCTGTCGCGCATGGCAGTTCTCCTTCAGGGAGCCCGCCGGGCTCCGGTGCGCTCAACCGAGCTCAGGGCAGGATGGCGGCGCGCTCGCGTGGCTGTACCGGCCGCACCCGGGTGCGGATCGACTGCGGCTTGTTCTCGAATACCGCGGCGTAGTTGGTGGCGTTGGCCAGCACGTTGCGCACGTAGTTGCGGGTTTCCGAGAACGGGATCGATTCGACGAACACCGCCCCTTCCATCGGCTGCTCGAGCTGGCCGCGCCAGGCACGGGCGCGCGAAGGCCCGGCGTTGTAGGCCGCCGTAGCGAGGATTTCGTCGCCGTCGAAGTTGGCCAGCACCATGTTCATGTAATTGGCGCCGAGCGTGATGTTGGTCCGCAGGTCGTTCAGCATGCCGTGCACGAAGTTATCCATCCCAATCTTGGCCGCCACCCACTTGCCGGTGGCGGGCATCACCTGCATCAGGCCGGAGGCGCCGACGCCGGAACGCGCATCGCTGATGAAGCGCGACTCCTGGCGGATCAGGCCGTAGACCCAGGCCTTGTCGAGGCCCAGGCCCTGCGCGGTCGGGTGCAGGACGTCCAGGTGCGGCGCCGGGAAACGCTGCGCGTAGTCGAGTTCGGTACGCGTGCGCAAGGAGGTCTCGACGGTACGGTCGAGCAGGTCATTGCGCCGTGCAAGCTCGCCGGCGGCCAGCAACTGACGGTCAGACATGCCGCGCAGCCCCCAGTTCCATTCGCGGTTGCCTTCCGCGCGCAGGCGCAGGCTGTAGAACTTCAGCGCGCGCTGCAGGCTCGGGTTGGCATTCACCGATGCCAGCTCTTCGGTGCTGATCGGCAGGGCGGGCGGCGGCGCCACCACTTGCCGGCCGAGGTCGTCCAGCGCCAGCTGGCCGTAGAAACTGTGCTGACTTGCAATTCGTTCGAGCGCCGCCGTGGCTTCTGCATTCTTGCCGTCGTGCTTGTCTGCCCGCGCCATCCAGTAGACCCAGGCATTGTCGGCGCGCAGCTGGGGCGGCATGGCCTCGATGGTCGCGCGTACGGTCTTCCAGTCGCCGCGGCGCAGGGCGATCCGGGTCTTCCACTGCAGTTGCTCGTTGGTGAGCTGGACGCCGTTGGCGCGCTGCCAATAGGTGGCGGCATCCGGCGACAGGGCGATCGAGGCGGCATGCGCGATGCTGGCCCAGCCGGTCGCGCGTTCTTCGGCGCTCAGCTTGGGACTGTTCTTGTCGAGCGCGACCGTGGCCAGCTTGAGGCTGGTGCGCGCCATGCGGCCGATCGCCACCAGGTAGATGGCGCGCTCGGCGCGGGTCTTGCCGATGCCGCGCGCCATCGCCACGGCGGGTACGTCCACGGCCTGGGCGGCGCGCGTGTCGGAGGCGCCCAGCAGCACGGCGATGCGGCGCGCCGGGCCGGTAGCGTCGGCTTCGCCGGCCAGGCGCAGCTGCCACAGCAGGTCGGCCTCGCTGAACTGGCCGGTCTGGACCAGCTGCGCGATCAGGGCCGCGCAGGCTTCGCCGTAGGCGGGCGGGCTGCCGAGCAGCGTCCGGGCCTCCTGCCCCACCCGCTCGCCGCGGCCGGCGCGCGCCAGCAAGGCGTAGCAGCGGATCTGCAGGTTGTCGCCGCGCGCCAGCTGGCCCGCTTCGCGCTCGAAACCGGCCCAGTCGCGGCGCCGGCCCAGGTCGAGCAGCCATTCGGCGCGCAGTTGCTCGGCGACGGCCGTGCCCTCGTGGCGCCGCAGTAGCTCGCGGATCTCCTCGGTGCTGGCGTCGCGCATCCGGGGTTTCAGACGATAATAGTCGACGTAGGACGCCAGCGGATAGTTCGGCGGCAGGCGCGATGCGAGGGCGTTGACGCGCGCGGCGTCGTTCTGGCGCGCCGCTTCGCGCAGCAGCAGGAAGGTATCGTCATCGGCGCGGGCGTCGGCGACCGCCGGTGCGGCGCCCGGCACGGTCGGAGCGCCTGCCGGCACCGGCGGGACGACCTGGGCGCCGGGTGCAGCCTGGCCGGCATCCGGCGCCGATGCGAGCGGGGATTCGGCATGGACTGCGCTGGATGTCAGCGTCCACAATGCAAAGACAAGGGCAAAGGCGACCGGCTGCAAGCCGGTTGTCAATCTCGATTGAAACATCCACAACTCTCAATGTACGCTGCATTCAAACCATGACCGGCGAATCAAGAATACCATGCGCCCCCGGGCCCCTGCCAGACGCTGGCGCAAGCGCCATGCTGGATAAACCACAGTTGCGCCGGACGCTCAAGGAGCGGCGCCGCGCCATCGACCACGCCACCAGGCGCGCCTGGGACGACCGCATCGGCGCGCGCGTGCTGGCGTGGTGGCAGGCCAATCCGGACGCCACGCTGGGCGTGTACTGGCCGCTCGCGGGTGAACCCGACCTGCGTCCAGCCTACGCGGAATTGGCGGAGGCAGGCGTACGGCTGGCCCTGCCTGTCGTGCTGGCGCGCGATACCGCCCTCGGTTTCGCCGCGTGGGTGCCGGGAGAAGCAACCGTGGCGGACAGCCTCGGTGTGGCGATACCGGCGGAACTGCGGATGGTGGAACGCCCGGATGCGCTGCTGGTGCCCTGCCTCGGCTTCGATGCGCGCGGCTACCGGCTCGGGTATGGCGGGGGCTTCTATGACAGGACGCTGGCGGCGCCGCCGCGTCCGCGGACGCTGGGCATCGCGTATGCGTGCCAGCAGGCGGAGTTCGAGATCGGGGAATATGACATCCCGCTCGATGAGATCGTTACCGAACTGGAATAACGCTCGAAACCTGAAGAACACTCAAGCCTAGGGTGGGCGGCTCCACCGAGTGAACGTGATCAGCCTTGACTGCGGCGCCGCCCACGCGTTCAGCCAGCGGAAGAACAGTCGCGCGGGCAGCAGCAGCGAGATTGGGACGCGTGGGCGGCATTGACGACGCTGTGATGCACCTGCCTGGGTGTAGCCGCCCATCCTACGAAAGCAACAGCCTACTTCACCAGACGCTGCCAGATGGCGGTGGTGGCCGCAGCCTGGTTCATGCTGTAGAAGTGCAGGCCCGGCGCGCCGCCGGCGAGCAGGCGTTCGCACAGGCTGGTGACCACGTCCAGGCCGAAGGCCTTGATCGAGGCCGAATCGTCGCCGAAGCTGGCCAGCTTGTTGCGCACCCAACGCGGGATCTCGGCGCCGCACATGTCCGAGAAGCGCATCAGCTGCGTGTAGTTGGTGATCGGCATGATGCCCGCCACCACCGGCACGTCCACGCCCAGCTTGCGGGCATTGTCGACGAAGTCGAAGTAGGCGTCCGCGTTGTAGAAATACTGGGTGATCGCGGCGTTCGCACCGGCGGCTACCTTCCGCGCGAAGGCCTGCAGGTCGTCCTGCGGCGAACGCGCCTGCGGGTGCATTTCCGGATAGGCCGCCACTTCGATGTGGAACCAGTCGCCGGTTTCCTTGCGAATGAACTCGACCAGCTCGTTGGCGTAGCGGAATTCGCCGCCGCCGCCATAGCCGCTCGGCAGGTCGCCGCGGAGGGCCACCAGGCGGCGGATGCCGTTATCCTGGAACTGCTGCAGGATGGCGCGCAGCGATTCCCTGGTGCCGCCGACGCAGGACAGGTGCGGCGCGGCGTCCATGCCTTCGGATTGAATCTCGAGCACCGTCTGCAAGGTGCCCTGCTGGGTGGTGCCGCCCGCGCCGAAGGTCACCGAGAAGTACTTGGGGCGCAGGTCGGCCAGCTTCTGGCGCACGACGCGCAGCTTTTCCGCGCCTTCGTCGGTCTTCGGGGGGAAGAACTCGATACTGAAATTAGGAGTTTCCATCATTGTCTTTGAGGAGCAAGCTAGAAAGCGCCCACGAAATGATGCTGTACAAAATCGCCGCCAGGAAGGCCGACCAGAAACCGGCAACTTCAAAACCTTCGATCCAGTGCGACACCATCCAGAACAGGAAGGCGTTGATGACAAGGATGAACAGCCCGAGCGAGACCACCGTCACCGGCAGGGTCAGGAGCACCAGCACGGGACGGATCAGGGTATTGACCAGTCCCAGCACGAGCGCGGCGATCAGCGCGGTCGTGAAATTGGTGACGACGACGGAAGACATCAGGAACGGCAGGGCCATCAGGGCCACGGCATTGATCAGCCAGGTAATGAGCAGGCGCATGAACATCGACTTTCGTGGTACGCGGACGTGGCGGTTTCACCGAACGTCCGGCTGTTGAAAAAACGGGCGCTGGTTTTGGTTAAACTCAGCGCCCGCATTGACTACCTATCGATTAGTAACGGTAGTGGTCCGGTTTGTACGGACCTTCTTTCTTCACCGAGATGTAGGCGGCCTGCTCTTCGGTCAGCGTGGTCAGCTGGGCGTTGAGCTTTTTGAGCTGCAGGCGGGCGACCTTCTCGTCCAGGTGTTTCGGCAGCGTGTACACGCCGACCGGGTACTTGTCGGTGTTGGCGAACAGTTCGATCTGGGCGATGGTCTGGTTCGCGAACGAGGAGCTCATCACGTAGGACGGGTGGCCGGTGCCGCAGCCCAGGTTCACCAGGCGGCCTTCGGCCAGCAGGATGATGCGCTTACCATCCGGGAAGATCACGTGGTCGACCTGCGGCTTGATGTTTTCCCACTCGTACTTCTTGAGCGCCGCGACTTCGATCTCGTTGTCGAAGTGGCCGATGTTGCAGACGATCGCCTGGTCCTTCATCTTGAGCATGTGCTGCTCGGTGATGACGTGGTAGTTGCCGGTGCAGGTGACGAAGATGTCGCCGTGTTCGGCGGCGTAGTCCATGGTCACGACGCGGTAGCCTTCCATCGCGGCCTGCAGTGCGCAGATCGGGTCGATCTCGGTGACCCACACTTGCGCCGACAGCGCGCGCATGGCCTGGGCCGAACCCTTGCCCACGTCGCCGTAGCCGGCGATGACCGCGATCTTGCCGGCGATCATGACGTCGGTCGCGCGCTTGATGCCGTCGACCAGCGATTCGCGGCAGCCGTACAGGTTGTCGAACTTCGACTTGGTGACCGAGTCGTTGACGTTAATCGCCGGGAAGGCCAGCTTGCCTTCCTGGTGCATCTGGTACAGGCGGTGCACGCCAGTGGTGGTTTCTTCGGTCACGCCCAGGATGCACGGCAGACGCTTCGAGTACCAGGCCGGGTCACGCGCCAGGCGGCCCTTGATCGAGTTGAACAGGCAGATTTCTTCTTCCGAACCCGGCTTGTCCAGCACCGAGATGTCCTTCTCGGCGCGCACGCCCAGGTGCAGCAGCAGGGTCGCGTCGCCGCCGTCGTCCAGGATCATGTTGGCGTTGCTTGCAGCCGATCCATCGCCCGGCCATTCGAAGATGCGGTGGGTGTACTCCCAGTACTCGTCCAGGGTTTCGCCCTTGACGGCGAACACCGGGGTACCGACCGACGCGATGGCGGCGGCGGCGTGGTCCTGGGTCGAGTAGATGTTGCACGATGCCCAGCGCACTTGCGCGCCGAGGGCTTCCAGGGTGCGGATCAGGACCGCGGTCTGGATGGTCATGTGCAGCGAACCGGCAATGCGCGCGCCTTTCAGCGGCTGGGCGCTAGCGTATTCCTCGCGGATCGCCATCAGGCCCGGCATTTCGGTTTCTGCAATGCGGATTTCCTTCTCGCCCCAGGATGCCAGGGAGATGTCTGCTACGTGGAAATCGTTGATGTCTTTGAGTACGGCGCTCATCACGCCCTCCTTTCAATGTTTTGAAAAAAAGTAACGTGAGCGCGGTTGCTGATTATCCGAGCCTGGCAAAGAGGGGAATCTTTGTCGCAACGCTCCTCGGAATTCATGAGTTTAACACGAAGGGCGGCGGCTTGTGGCCGCTGCTGTTGTTTGTTCAGGATGCTTGAGCAGGTGGTGCAGGGGTGTCAAACACTGCGCCACGGAACTGGGTTCCGGCCTTCACCGGAACCCAATTTGCGTGCGTACCAATATGGCGCGCACCAGTCACTTCATTACGACAGCCCCGCTTCCGCGCGCAGCAGCGCCGCCTTGTCGGTGCGCTCCCAGGTGAACTCCGGCTCTTCGCGGCCGAAGTGGCCGTAGGCCGCGGTCTTGGCGTAGATCGGGCGCAGCAGGTCGAGCATCTGCACGATGCCTTTCGGGCGCAGGTCGAAGTGTTCCATCACCAGCTGGGCGATTTTCTCGTCGGAGATGACGCCGGTGCCTTCGGTGTACACGGTGATGTTGATCGGGCGGGCCACGCCGATCGCGTAGCTCACCTGCACCTGGCACTGGCGCGCCAGGCCGGCGGCCACGATGTTCTTGGCGACGTAGCGCGCGGCGTAGGCTGCCGAACGGTCGACCTTGGACGGATCCTTGCCCGAGAACGCGCCGCCGCCGTGCGGCGCTGCGCCGCCGTAGGTGTCGACGATGATCTTGCGGCCGGTCAGGCCGCAGTCGCCCTGCGGGCCGCCGATGACGAAGCGGCCGGTCGGGTTGACCAGGAACTTGGTGCCTTCGAGCCATTCGCGCGGCAGGACCGGCTTGATGATCTCTTCGATGACGGCTTCTTCGATCTGCGAGTGCGAGACTTCCGGCGCGTGCTGGGTCGACAGCACCACGGTGTCGACCGCCACCGGGCGGCCGTCGACGTAGCGCAGGGTGACCTGCGACTTGGCGTCCGGACGCAGCCATGGCAGGCGGCCGTCCTTGCGCAGCTGCGACTGGCGCTCGACCAGGCGGTGCGAATAATAGATGGCGGCAGGCATCAGTTCCGGGGTCTCGTCGCAGGCATAGCCGAACATCAGGCCCTGGTCGCCCGCGCCCTGGTCGAGGTCCAGGCCCGCGCCTTCGTCCACGCCCTGGGCGATGTCCGGCGACTGCTTGTCGTAGGCCACCAGCACGGCGCAGCCTTTGTAGTCGATGCCGTAGTCGGTGTTGTCGTAGCCGATGCGTTTGATGGTGTTACGCGCCACCTGGATGTAGTCGACGTTGGCGTGGGTAGTGATTTCACCCGCCAGCACCACCAGGCCGGTGTTGCACAGGGTTTCGGCAGCGACGCGCGCGCGCGGATCCTGTTCCAGGATGGCGTCGAGGATGCTGTCGGAAATCTGGTCGGCGACCTTGTCGGGGTGGCCTTCGGAAACGGATTCGGAAGTGAAGAGGTAGTCGTTGGACATGGTGGCTCCAGTTACTGCTGTGTTAAGTACGTGCCGCAGCAACGGGTGCCTGCGACGCTTTAGCGACATTTATATTCCGCTTCGCAAGTTGTCTATTAACTCGGCGGATCCTGCATAAAGTGGTATTTTACGCTTCCTTCGAGAATTTTGCTCTACCAAGCCCCCTTCTTTCAACCCTGGTCAATCGCATGTTAGTTTCTTTATTCCGTGCATTATCGGTATTTCCATTGCCGTTTTTGCATGTCCTCGGATCGGCCCTCGGCTGGCTCGTCTATTTGTTGTCCGGCTCCTACCGCCGCCGCCTGCGCGCCAACCTGGCGCAGGCCGGCTATGAACGCCACCTGAACGCGGCCGTCGCGGAGGCCGGCAAGGCCATCATCGAACTGGCCTTCGTCTGGTGCGCCGATCCCAGGCGCGTGGCGCGCCACGCCAGCGTCGAGAACTGGGAGCTGGTCCAGAAGCGCCTGGACGCCGGGCGCGGCATCGTGTTCCTGACCCCGCACCTGGGCTGCTTCGAGATGACCGCCCAGCAAATCGCGCTGCAGACCGCGCTGACCGTCATGTACCGCCCGCCGAAGAAGAGCGCGCTGAAACCCCTGGTCGAAGGCGCCCGTGCCCGCCACAACCTCAAGCTGGCCCCGGCCACGCTGTCCGGCGTGCGCATCCTCGCCAAGACCTTGAAATCCGGCGAGCCGATCGGCCTGCTGCCCGACCAGGTGCCGCAGGAAGGCGAAGGCGTATGGGCGCCGTGGTTCGGCCGCTCCGCCTACACCATGACCCTGCCCGCCAAGCTGGCCCAGCTGGGCAAGGCCGACATCCTGCTGGTGTATGCCGAGCGCCTGCCGCGCGGCCGCGGCTACGTGGTGCGCTTCGTGCCCTTCGAAGGCAGCCTGGAAGGCAGCGCCGCGGACCAGGCGGCGTCCATCAACCGCGCCATGGAGCAGCTGATCGCGCGCTGCCCGGCGCAGTATTTCTGGAGCTACAACCGCTACAAGCAGCCGGAAGGCGTGACCGGCCCGGAAAGCGAGGCCGCGGCATGAGGATCCTGCTCGGCATCATGTGGCTGCTGCACTTCCTGCCGCTGCCCATCCTGGGGCGCCTGGGCGAAGCGGTCGGCAGCCTGATGTTCCTGGTGATGGGCAAGCGGCGCCACATCACGCTGACCAACCTGCGCCTGTGCATGCCCGAGAAATCCGACGGCGAGCGCCACGCCATCGCCAAGCAGCATTTCCGCGCCTACGCGCGCAGCATCTTCGAGCGCTCGATCCTGTGGTGGGCGCCGGAGGAACGCGTGCGCAGCTATATCCACGTCGAGCCAAGCGTGCCGCAGGCCGAGATGGAAGCCGGCCCGACCATCCTGCTGTGCCCGCACTTCGTCTGCCTCGACGTGGCCGGCGTGGCCTCGCGCGTGATCCCGGTGTGCAGCATGTATGTGCCGCAGAAGAACGAAGCCTTCGACAAGCTGCTGCGCCACGGGCGCGAACGCTACGGCCCGGTACGCCTGGTGACGCGCAAGGAAGGCATCAAGCCGATCCTGCGCGCACTGCGCGACGGCCTGCCCTACTTCATGCTGCCGGACATGGACTTCGGCGAAAAGGACGCCGAGTTCGTTCCCTTCTTCGGCATTCCGGCCGCTACCCTCACCGCGCTGGGCCGCATCGCGGCGACCACCGGCGCCAAGGTGATCCCGGTGGTTGCCACCTATCTGCCGAACTACCAGGGCTGGCGTGTGCGTTTCTACCCCGCGTGGGAAAATTACCCGGGCGACGACATGGTCGAAGCGACCCGCCGCATGAATGCCTTCATCGAGGAGCGCGTGCGCGAAGCGCCGGCCGAATACTTCTGGACCCACAAGCGCTTCAAGACCCGGCCGCCGGGCGAGCCCTCGTTCTACGACTAATCAGGCTGGGCTGATCCATTTCGGATCCGGTCAAGCAAAAGTGAAACAGACATGAAACTCAAATTCACCAAGATGCACGGTGCGGGCAACGACTTCATCGTCGTGGACGCGATCAACCAGGACGTCAACCTGAGCGCTGAACAGTGGCGCCGGCTGGCCGACCGCCGCTTCGGCATCGGGGCCGACCAGATCCTGGTGGTCGAGCGCCCGGTGAGCGCCGGCGTCGACTTCCGCTACCGCATCTTCAACAGCGACGGCGGCGAAGTCGAACAATGCGGCAACGGCGCGCGCGCCTTCGCCCGCTTCGTGAGCGACAAGGCGCTGTCGAGCGAGAAAAGCATCCGGGTCGAGACCATGAAGGGCATCATCGCCCCGCGCCTGGAGAGTGACGGCAGCGTGACGGTGGACATGGGCGCCCCCCAGCTCGATCCGGCCGAAGTGCCGTTCGACGCCGCCGGCCTGGGCGGCTGGGCCGAAGGAGAAGACACCACCTGGCCGCTGCCGGTGGGCGGCAAGACCGTGTTCGTGTCGGTGGTCTCGATGGGCAATCCACACGCGGTGCAGGTGGTCGCGGACGTCGACGCCGCGCCGGTGGAGACCATGGGCCCGGCGATCGAAACCCATGCGCGCTTCCCGAAACGCGTGAATGCCGGTTTCATGCAGGTGGTGGACCGCCACCACATCAAGCTGCGCGTGTTCGAACGCGGCGCCGGCGAGACCCTGGCCTGCGGCACCGGGGCCTGCGCGGCCGTGGTGGCCGGCATCCGCCGCGGCCTGCTCGATTCGCCGGTGCGCGTGTCGGCGCGTGGCGGTGAGCTCAGCATCGCATGGGCGGGCGTGGGCCAGCCGGTGTACCTCAGCGGACCGGCGGTCACGGTGTTCGAAGGCGAAATCGAGATCTGA
The DNA here is from genome assembly GCF_041023745.1 of Massilia sp. X63. Classification (NCBI taxonomy): domain Bacteria; kingdom Pseudomonadati; phylum Pseudomonadota; class Betaproteobacteria; order Burkholderiales; family Oxalobacteraceae; genus Massilia; species Massilia sp. X63. Next base: position 465,783 of record NZ_JBFTEF010000003.1, on the reverse strand, counting down.
AGGAGCAGCAATGGAAAGCATCGACCAGCGTTACCTCGTCCAGCAAAACAAGCGCAGCGACGAAGGCAAGAGTCCGCCCGTATTCGCCCGCGTAATGCGCAGCAAGGAGGGCAAGTTCGAAGGCGTCTCCTTCATCAGGAACAAGGAGAAAGCCACCGTCATGACGGTCGCGGAAGCCCAGGAAGTCATGCAGTGGGCAGCAAAGAAGAAAGGCAACGCCCACGAATATGACACCAGGATCATCTGTGTCGGCCAGTAAGCGGCACGGGCGCCCTTTCAGGACGCCCTAGCGTGTGTCGGGCGAGCGCTCTTGCCTGACTCAGGCCGCCAGGCCGATCTCGGCGCCGTCCCCTTCATCCTCGCCTTTGCCGTGTGCGCCGAGCAGCGTCCGTAAGCGGTACAAGCGCTGCCGGTAATTGCCTTCCGGCCCAGACGGCCCGCAATCGATTCCTTCGAACAGCCGCGCGATACGGTCCAGCGCATGGCGTTCCTGCGCCGTGTCGACCAGCACCAGGCGGCGCTTGCTGCGGCCGTAGCTGGCGCGGATGTCGATCACCAGGCAGTGGCCATGGTCGGCGGCCGGGACGTCGAGCAACAGCGCTTCGGCGCGCGACAGGCTGAACAGCGCCGCCAGCTCCAGCCTGGCGTGCAGCAGCGGATGGGCGCGCAGCACCTCGTCGTTCCCCTCCAGCAGCCTGCCGGTCTCGACATAGGAAGGTGAGGACAGGCGCGGCGCAATCTTGCGCAGCAGCGCCGCCGCCTCGGCGCTGCCCTGGGCTAGCGCCTTTTGCAGCCAGTACACGGCGGCGACGTCCTTGCTCTCGTTCTCGCGGCGCGCGCGCCAGGCGTTGTGGCCGCATTCGAGCTGGGCGTCGCGGTACCCCATCTCGGCCGCGCGCTCGAGGTAGCGCTGGGCATCGCCGACATTGCGCTGAGAAAACTCGGGCTTGATGTAGATGCGCGACAGCGCGTACCAGGCCTGGGCCAGCCCCTGTTCGCCGGCCAGCGTCAGCCAGCGGATCGCTTTCTTGAAATTGGCGGCGCCCGCGCCGGCACCGGCGACGATGCGGCGGCCGGCCACGTCCATGCGCGCGCAGCGCAAGCCCATCGCCAGCTGGGCATGGCGGTCGTGCTCGGCCGCTGCGAGCTCCCAGAAGCACAGCGGCTCGGCGGGCGCAAGCGCCAACCGGTGCCGGGCCAGGGCGTCGCTGCCCTCCCCATGGCGGATGCCCGACTCGACGTCGGCATCGAGCAGGCGCGCCACGCGCGACAGCAGCGCGATGTCGCCCGGCGCCAGCCGGTGCACGCCGTCCTGGCTGCCGGCCGTGCGCACCACCTCGCGCGCCAGCGGCAGCGCACGCGCCAGGTAGTCGTCCCAGTGTCCGGCATCCCAGGCCTGCTCGAGCACGGCGGAACGGGCCTCGGCCACGCCGCCGTCGGCCGCGCGCCGCAGCCAGCCCTGGGCCGCGACCGCGGACGAGACCGGGGCCGGTCCGGCGGCCGGCCGCAACGGGGCCGTATCGCGGCGGCGCCCCAGCAGCCATTGCGCATCGGGGAAGCCGGCCCGGGCCGCATCTTCGAGGGCGCGCAGGGCCTTGGCGAACATGGGCGCCTCGGCGGTGGCGCCGGCGCTGCCGTCGCCCAGCACCAGTTGGGCAAACACGAGGCCGGCATGCACGCTGCCGTCGTCGTAGGCACGCTCGTACCACGGCGCGAGGCTGCCTGCGTTGGCTCGCGCCAACGCAAGGGGAATATGGTTGCCGATCAGTTGCCAGGCTTGCCGGCATTCCTGGCGCGCGGCGCGCTCGAGCCAATGCAGGGCGGTTGGCAGGCTCTGCGGCAGGCCGGCGCTCCCGAACAGGTAGAGCTTGCCCAGCTCGAGCTGGGCAGCGGCCTGCCCTGCGCGGGCGTTGCGGATGATCGCCAGTTCTTCGCGGTTTGCCATGGTTGCTTGTCCTGGTGTGGATCGGCCGGTGCGGCCACGACGCAGGGAAGCATGGCAGCCGGCGACGCCAACACGGGCTTGCGCCTTCAAAAGTTGCCAATATACAAGAACCCCCGAAGCGCCGTCGCTGTACACCTCTCTGTGACGCAGAGTCTACGGCGTCGTCGGCATCGCTCAATTCCAATTCTCGCCTTCCTTGAGGCGGCGCAAACCCATCCAGCCAATTACGCCACGTGTTTTCCTGAAGCAATTTGTTACATGTTTTTGACACGCGTTTCAAAAATACAACAGCACGATTCGATTTATTGGCTTTCGACCAACTCGGCCCTTCATAATTGACAAAACCGACAATCTTGACGAGTCAAGCATTTAAGGTTCAGGTATCCGGGCATTCAGCTTTTAGGCCTCAATGCCAGGGATAGCTGAGATTCACTTAATAAAAGGAATACGAATAATGAAACAATCCCTCATGGCCGTCGCACTGCTTGGCGCATTCGCTGCCGGCACCGCGCACGCACAGACCTCCGTTCAGATCTATGGCACCATCGACGCAGGCATCATCAAGCGCAGCGGCCAGACCCTGAACATCGGCAAGCGTGCCTCGAACACCCTCGGCTTCAAGGGCACCGAAGAGCTGGGCAACGGCCTCAAGGCACTGTTCCAGCTGGAAATGCGCTACGAGCCGGACACCGGCACCAATGAAATCGGCGGCAACGGCACCCAGCGTCCGCTGTTCCAGGGCCAGAGCCGCGTCGGCCTGCAGGGCGACTTCGGTACCGTCCGCATCGGCCGCGGCCTGACCCCGTTCCACGAGACCGTGGGCGCCTTCGAACCGTTCCACGCTTCGCCGAGCCCGGCCGGCTTCTGGACCGACCTCGCCGTCGCCGGCTACAACTCGCAGCCGCTGGACGTCACCGGCTACTCGAACAACCGCTTCTCGAATGGCGTGTGGTACAACTCGCCGGTCACCAGCGGCTTCCAGCTGAACGCAGCGGTCGCCACCAAGGAAAACGGCGGCGGCCCGGCCGTCATCGGCCGCGGCACCGCAGCCAATCCGCAATACCCGGTGGGCGCCGAAGCGTCGTCGAACCCGTTCTCGATCACCGGCACCTACACCAATGGTCCGGCAGCCTTCATGGCCGGCTACGAGCGCAATGCCATCGAATCGAAAGTCTGGTCGATCGGCGCCTCGTTCGCCGCCACCCCGGAACTGAAGCTGATGGGCCTGTACTCGAAGCAGGACCAGGAGCACAACCGCTTCGCCAACGCCAACACCAACGCATGGGTGCTGGGCGCCAACTACACCATGGGCCCGGGCAAGTTCCTGGCCGGTTACGGTCAGAAGGACACCGACGGCCTGCAGAAGGTGAAGCAGTTCTCGCTGGGCTACGAGTACAGCCTGTCGAAGCGTACCTACCTGTACGTGGACGCATCGCGCAAGAAAGGCCTGACCACCGCGCCGTCGACCGTCAACCATTACGACGTCGGCGTGAACCACTCGTTCTAATCAGCATCACCGAAGTGCAGGCCTGCGGGCCTGCCTTCCAGGGCGGACATGGGCAACCATGCCCGCCCTTTGTTTTGCCCTGTTTTTGTAGTTTTTAAGCAACGCCAACCACGGTGCTGACCCGTCTTGCATGGGGAGTCTGTACAGTGCATTGATGCAATGGCATATTGGCAAGGCGCGTAAAAAAACGCTCGTTCGCATATAACTGGAGACGCAATGAAGAAAAGTATCCTGGCCGCGCTGCTCGGCACCTGTTTCGCAACCTCGGCCTTCGCGCAGACCAGCGTGCAGATCTACGGCATCGCCGATGCCGGCGTGATGTGGCAAAAAGGTGGCCCGACCAAGATCTACAGCGGCGGCGCCGACGGCTCGCGCATCGGTTTCAAGGGTACCGAAGACCTGGGCAACGGCTACAAGGCCATCTTCAACCTCGAGGCACGCGTCGAGCTCGACACCGGTACCCAACAGCCGACCCTGATGAACGACAATCCGGGCGTTTACCTGCTCAAGGGCATGGACGCCATCCCGGCCGCGATCCGTTCGCGCCTCCAGTCGCTGATCCAGCCGCCGGGCGGCCCGGCCGTCAACCAGGAACGCGCCCTGTTCGACCGCACCGCGATGGTCGGCATGATCACCCCGGTCGGCGCCATCCTGCTGGGCCGCATGTATACCCCGGGCTATGAAGTCTTCAACATGGCCGACACCTTCGAATCGGGCACGGCCGGCACCTGGGGCCACGTGACCGGCGGCACCGCCGGCTTCACCGCGCTGGGCGCGGACATCCGCTCGCAGGAAGCCATCCAGTACCGCATCGCCCTGCCGAACGGCATCGGCGGCTCGGTCATGTACGGTCCGAAGGGTTCGGGCTACCTCGGCCGCTACAACAAGTTCCGCGCCGGCGCCATCACCTACAAGGCCAACGGCTTCGACGTCGGCATCGGCTACAACCACGGCTACGACCAGCAGAACCGTCCAAGCCTGCGCACCACCACCGTGGGCGGCTCCTACACCCTGAACGACACCTGGAAGTTCTTCGCCGGCTTCCACAGCCAGCGCAACACCAACTCGGCGCTGCTGGCCGACTACATCGGCGGCTGGGATGCCGGCGTGACCCCGGTCCTGACCCAGCAGGGCGTGCCGGCAGCCACCCAGGCCTTCCTGCGCAACGTGTTCGTGACCAACATCACCCGCAACACCCAGCAGGACGCCAACAGCTACCAGGTCGGCGCCCACTACAAGCTGGGCAGCGGCCGCATCATGGCCTCGTACGCGCACCAGAACGACCGCCTGGCCTCGAACAGCGACGCCGACCTGTTCGCGATCGGCTACGACCACTTCCTGTCGAAGCGCACCGACCTGTACACCGTCGCCGGCTTCATCAAGAACCAGAACGACGGCCAGTACGCACCGGGCACCGCCGGCAATCCGGGCGGCTTCACCAAGCGTCCGGGCGAAGACGGCCGCGCGCTGCAAGTCGGCATCCGCCACCGCTTCTGATATCCCGCATCCCCGAGCGGGATGCGCACCAGCCCCCATCCGGCTTAGGCCCGATGGGGGCTTTTTTTCAGTGGCGCTGTCCCCATTCGCTGTTGGATCGGCTTTATCGTGAATGCGGCGGTGCGCGGAGGTCCGGCCAGCGCCGGAATTGCCAAGATGCGGCCCGCAACGACTTCCATGGAACAGATGTTCCATGCGCGTGCCGGACGCCGCCGCCATGTGCTTGGCGGGCGGCGCTTTTCCGCCGTGGCACTGCATGACTCAGGTAGAATGTTGGCCGGACATCACTCACCACACGCACATTCATGACCAGCGCAGCGCTCGACGCCCACGACGTCGCCCAATACCTCATCGACCACCCGCAATTCTTCGAAGAGCACGCCGGCCTGCTGGGCGAAGTCAAGCTGTCGAGCCCGCTGACCGGCCGCGCCGTGTCGCTGCAGGAACGCCAGATGGAGGTGATGCGCGACAAGTACCGCAAGCTCGAACTGCGCCTGGCCGAACTGACCCGCCGCGCCGAGGAAAACCACGCGATCGCCAACCGCTTCCATGCCTGGAACCAGGCCCTGCTCAAGTCGGCGGGCGGCGCTGCCATGCCGCGCGACCTGGTCGATGCGCTGGGCACCGAATTCATGGTGCCGCAGGTCTCGCTGCGCCTGTGGAACCTGGCGCCGGAGCACGCCGATGCCTGGTTCACCAGCGGCGTGTCGGACGACGCCCGCCTGTTCGCGGCCAGCCTGCGCGCGCCCTACTGCGGCCTGAACAACGACTTCGAAGCAGTGCGCTGGCTCGACGACCCGGCCGCGGTGCGCTCGACCGTCCTGATGCCGCTCGCCGTCGACGGCAAGACCTTCGGCCTGCTGGTACTGGGCGCACCGAACGACGACCGTTTCACCGCCACCATGGCGACCGACTTCCTGGTCCACATCGCCACCACCGCCAGCACCGCGCTGGCGCCGCTGCGCGCCTGATCGGAGCCACGCGATGACGGCGGCGCAGGAGCAGATGGGCTGGCCCGCACGCTACCTGGGTGAGCTGGCCACCCAGCGCCAGCTGTCGCCGCACACGGTCGCGGCCTACCGCCGCGACCTGCAGGAACTGGCCCAGCTCGCCGGCCACAAGGACTGGGCGCAGCTCACCCACCACGACATCCGCCGCTTCGCCGCCAAGCTGCACGCCGGCGGCCAGTCGCCGCGCTCGATTGCGCGCAAGCTGTCCGGCTGGCGCGGTTTCTACGACTGGCTGTCGCGCCAGCTGCCCTTGTCCGCCAATCCGGCCGAGGGGGTGCGTGCGCCGCGCCGCCCGAAAACCCTGCCCAAGGCCCTGTCGGTCGACGATGCGGTGCAGCTGATGGAAGCCAATGCCAAAGGCCATCCGGAACCGGCCGAGCTGTGCGAGCGCGCGATGTTCGAGCTGCTGTATTCGAGCGGCCTGCGGGTATCGGAACTCGCTGGGCTGGACATGGTCTACACCGAGGGCGGCAACGGCACGCCCGCCTCGCTCGGCTGGCTCGACCTGCAGGCCGGCGAAGTGGTCGTCACCGGCAAGGGCCGACGCATGCGGCGCGTGCCCGTCGGCGGGCCGGCGCGCAGCGCGCTGTCCGCCTGGCTGGCCGTGCGTCCCGCCGCCCGCGACGGCAGCGCCGCGCTGTTCCTGTCGGCGCGCGGCACGCGCGTCACGCCGCGCGTCGTGCAAAGCCGCCTGAAAGCGCATGCGCTGCGCGCGGGCACGCCGGTGCACGTCCACCCGCACGTGCTGCGCCACTCGTTCGCCTCGCACGTGCTGCAATCCTCGGGCGACTTGCGCGCGGTACAAGAGCTGCTCGGGCATGCCAGCATCACCTCGACCCAGATCTATACGGCGCTCGATTTCCAGCACCTGGCCGCGGTCTACGACAAAGCCCACCCGCGCGCAAAAGCCAAGTAAAGATCGCCAGGCAGTAGCGGGCATGGACTTGACCAATGTCAAGACGCTGCACGGTTAATGGTGATGTTGCACGAAATCCGGCATAATCGCCCGATTCTTCCACCCCGATGCGGGCGCAACCGACAGCAAAGCGAACATGGAACCCATCCCAAGCACCATCCTTACCGGCTTCCTCGGCGCAGGCAAGACCACCCTCCTCAACCGCATCTTGCATGAGGAACACGGCCTGAAGATTGCCGTCATCGAAAACGAATTCGGCCAGGAAAACATCGACAACGAAATCCTGGTACGCGACACCGGCGAGCAGATCGTCGAGATGAACAACGGCTGCATCTGCTGCACCGTGCGCGGCGACCTGATCGTGGCGCTGACCAACCTGGCCCAGAAGCGTGCTGCCGGCGAGATCAGTTTCGACCGCGTGGTCATCGAAACCACCGGCCTGGCCAACCCGGGCCCGGTGGCGCAAACCTTCTTCGTGGACGAAGAAGTGGGCGCTAACTACATGCTCGACGCGGTGGTGACCGTGGTCGATGCGCGCCACGCGATGGACCAGCTGGACCGCCATGAGGAAGCCCAGCGCCAGGTCGGCTTCGCGGACAAGATCCTGCTCTCGAAGACCGACCTGGTCGACGCCGCCGCCGTGGACGTCCTCAAGGCGCGCCTGCACCGCATCAACCCGCGTGCGCCGATCTCGACGAGCGACTTCGGCCGCGCGCCGATCTCGGAAGTGCTGGACCTGCGCGGCTTCAACCTGAACGACAAGCTGGAGCTGGACCCGGACTTCCTGCGCGCCGAGGAAGGCCATGACCACGATCACGGCCACGATCACGAGCATGGCGAACACTGCGGCCACGACCATGCCCATGGCGAGGCCTGCACGCACCACGATCACCACCACAGCCACCACACCGACGACATCGCCGCCTTCGTGTTCAAGAGCGAGCGCGCCTTCGATCCGGAGCGCCTCGACCAGTTCCTGGGCAGCATGGTGCAGGTCTTCGGCCCGCAAATGCTGCGCTACAAGGGCGTGCTGTCGATGCAAGGAGCCGACCGCAAGGTCGTGTTCCAGGGCGTGCATCAAATCATGGGCAGCGACCTGGGCGCAAAGTGGGGCGAAGGCGAACCACGTGGCAGTAAAATGGTCTTTATTGGTAAAAATTTACCAAAAGACGTATTTATGCAAGGCCTCGAACAGTGTTTGGTATAAACTACATCAGTTTTGCGGGCCGGTCCGGACCCGCTGACGACCTGCCGTGGTAGTTGGCAGGCCGGGCACCGGTGCTAGCGCGCCGGCGCATCCGGGCATCGTCCCAAGCCAGCTGCATGCCGGGCCGGGACAGGCAGTGAAGGACGGCGATCGCCGTCCGGGGCAGCAAGCGGCATGCATCTGTTGTAAAGGTGTCAATGCTGATTTTGCTGCTAAAATGAAAACCTCTGTCGTATCGAAGGCATCATGACTAAAACAACCAAACCGAATACCGCCGCGCAGCTCGAAGAACGCCTTCTGACGGAAGAAGAAATTCGGGCGATGAGCGACGACGACTACATGAATCCGGCACAGCTGGCGTTCTTCCGCAACCGCCTGCAGGAGCTCGAAAAAGAGCTGCTCAAGAATGCCGGCGAGACCACGGAACACCTGCGCGAAACCGTGCTGGTGCCGGATCCGGCCGACCGCGCGACCATCGAAGAAGAACATGCGCTGGAACTGCGCACCCGCGACCGCGAACGCAAGCTGCTCAAGAAGGTCCAGCAATCGCTGCAGGCCATCGACAACGGCGAGTACGGCTGGTGCGAAGAAACCGGCGAGCCGATCGGCATCCCGCGCCTGATCGCCCGTCCTACCGCAACCTTGTCGTTGGAAGCCCAGCAGCGCCGCGAACTGAAGCAGAAGCTGTACGGCGACTGATTCTTCCCTCTCCCATCAGTAAAAAAGGCATGCACCGCAAGGTGCATGCCTTTTTGCTTTGCGGCCGGCCCGCAACCGGACATGGCGGATCAGCCGCAGGCCGTGTCAGCGAAGCCGTTGCCGATCACGTCGGCCAGCGCGGCCTGCGTGCAAATTTGATGCCCCCAGCATTGAAGATGCGCTGATTATGCATATCAGATCATTTCCTATCGGATACACTAGACGCCAAATTCAGACGGTTGCCCTGCCGCGGGCGTGCACGCAAGCACGCCCTGCTTCGGCTGTGCTACCGTGATGACCAACTTGTCCGTTCGAACACGGGGACCATGGGGCTGTTCTCCTTCCTGAAGAAAAAAAGCGCCACGCCAGGCAGGGATGCGCAGGCAGAGCTGCCCGTACCGGACACGCGCCTGCGCGCGGGGGAACCGTCGCGCCTCGTCAGCGAGGCCGAGCGCGAGCGCCAGCGCGCCATCGCGCGCGCCACTGCCGCCAAGATCGACGAAATCGAACTCGAGATGACCTCGGCCATCTTCGACGACGAGCCGGCCTGGGGCAGCGCGGCGCGCCGTCCCGCCGCCGCCCTGCCCGTGCCCGACACTGCCGACGAAGTGCCCGATGCCGCGGCCGTGCCGGCCACCGCCCCGGCGGTCGAGGAAAGCGCCATCCTGTTCGCCAACGGCCAGGCCGCCGCCGCCGAAGACCTGCTGCGCGACAGCCTGGCCCAATTCGGCCAGCTCGAGCGCCTGCCGTGGTGGATGCTGTTCGACCTGTACCAGGCCACCGGCCAGGAAGCACGCTTCGAGAGCATCGCCATCGACTACGCCAGCCACTTCGAAACCTCGCCGCCGGCCTGGCAGCCGCTCCAGCCTGCCGAGGATGCGCCGCAGCTGACCGGGGTGGCCGCCACCGAGCGCTTCGGTCCCGTCCTCGACCGCGCCATCGGCCCGCGCCTGCAGCGCCTGCTCGCCCCGAACGCCCCGCTGGTGCGCATCGACCTGGGCGCGGTGCGCAGCGCCGATGCCGAAGGCTGCGCCCTGCTGCTCCAGGCCTTGCAGTCCTTGCGCAAGGAGGGGCGCGAACTGGTGCTGGCCGGCGCCGACACCCTGATGGCGACCCTGCGCCCCATGCTCGTCATCGGCGACCGGACGTCCGGCGAAGCGCCCTGGCTGCTGCTGCTCGAACTACTGCTCCTGTCCAACCGCGAAAAAGATTTCGAGGAATCGGCGATGGACTATTGCGTCACTTTCGAAGTCTCGCCGCCCTCCTTCGACACCCCGAAGCACGTCTCGACCGCCGCCCCGGCCCCGGGCGCGGGCGACCGCTTCCTGCTGCCCGCGCTCGCGCTGGGCGAGTGCAAGGCGCTGCTGGACGCCATCGACGCCTACGCCGAGGGCCGCACGCTCCTGGTGCTGGACTGCTCGCGCCTGGCGCGCATGGACTATGCCTGCGCCAGCGCGCTGCAGGGCCGGCTGCGCGCGCATACGGAACAGCAGCGGCGCGTCGAACTGCGCGAGCTGAACCACCTGGTCGCCGCCCTGCTGCGCCTGCTCGGCTACGCGCACGACGACAGCAGCATCCGTCTTTACCCGCACCGCTACTGACGCGCTGCCGCCGAGCCGTCCCGAAAAGTCATGCTTACGTCAGCTGGGCACGGCAATGCTGGACTCGTAAGAATCCGCACCAGGAATTAAGGCTGAGCTCATCTTGCAATTCCAAGCACCCACCCCATCTGCGGGTGGCTAGACAACCACGAGGCTTAATATGGAACAATTTCACGGCACCACCATCGTCAGTGTGAGGCGCGGCAGCCAGGTCGCGCTGGGTGGCGATGGCCAGGTCACGCTGGGCAACGTCGTCATGAAGGGCTCGGCGCGCAAGGTTCGTACCCTGTACCAGGGCAAGGTCCTGTGCGGATTCGCCGGCGCTACCGCCGACGCTTTTACCCTGCTCGACCGCTTCGAAGCCAAGCTCGAGAAGCACCAGGGCAACCTGCTGCGCGCCTCGGTCGAGTTGGCCAAGGACTGGCGCACCGACCGCATGCTGAGCAAGCTGGAAGCCATGCTGCTGGTTGCCGACCGCGAATCGACCCTGATCATCACCGGCAACGGCGACGTGCTCGAGCCGACCGACGGCCTGGGCGCAATCGGCTCGGGCGGCGTGTACGCCCAATCAGCCGCCAAAGCCCTGTTCGAAAACACCGAGATGCCGCCTGCGGAGATCGTGAAAAAATCGCTCACCATCGCGGGCGAGCTGTGCATCTACACCAACCTGAACCACATCATCGAGACCCTGGAATGAACCAGTCCCCCATCATGAACATGACCCCGCCCGAGATCGTCTCGGAACTGGACAAGCACGTGGTCGGCCAGGGCAAGGCCAAGCGCGCGGTCGCGATCGCGCTGCGCAACCGCTGGCGCCGCCAGCAGGTCGCCGAGCCGCTGCGCCACGAGATCACCCCGAAGAACATCCTCATGATCGGCCCGACCGGCGTCGGCAAGACCGAGATCGCACGCCGCCTGGCCAAGCTGGCCGATGCGCCCTTCATCAAGATCGAAGCGACCAAGTTCACCGAGGTCGGCTATGTCGGCCGCGACGTCGACACCATCATCCGCGACCTGATCGACATCGGCGTCAAGCAGACCCGCGCCAGCGAACAGAAGAAGGTGCGCCAGCGCGCCGAGGACGCCGCCGAAGACCGCGTCATCGACATCCTGGTGCCGCCGGCGCGCGACTTCGGCTTCAACGTCAGCAATACTCCCGAAAGCAAGGACGGCGACGCCACCCGCCAGACCTTCCGCAAGCGCCTGCGCGAAGGCGCGCTCGACGACCGCGAGATCGAGATCGACGTGGCCGACGCGGCCCCGCAGATGGAAATCATGGCGCCGCCGGGCATGGAAGAAATGACCGAACAGATCAAGTCGATGTTCGCCGGCGTCGGCAATGCGCGCAAGAAACCGCGCAAGATGAAGATCAAGGAAGCCATGAAGCTGCTGGTCGACGAGGAAGCCGCCAAGCTCGTCAACGAGGACGAGCTCAAGCAGAAGGCAATCGCCAACGTCGAGCAGAACGGCATCGTGTTCCTGGACGAGATCGACAAGATCGCCACCCGCTCGGAACACGGCGGCGCCGACGTTTCGCGCGCCGGCGTGCAGCGCGACCTGCTGCCGCTGGTCGAGGGCACCACGGTGAACACCAAGTACGGCATGATCAAGACCGACCACATCCTGTTCATCGCCTCGGGCGCGTTCCACCTGTCGAAACCCTCGGACCTGATCCCGGAGCTGCAGGGCCGCTTCCCGATCCGGGTCGAACTGGAATCGCTGTCGATCGAGGATTTCAAGAGCATCCTGACCTCGACCGATGCCAGCCTGACCAAGCAGTACGAGGCCCTGCTGGCGACCGAAGGCGTGAAGGTCGACTTCACCGCCGAGGGCATCCACCGCCTGGCCGAGATCGCGTTCTCGGTCAACGAGCGCACCGAGAACATCGGCGCGCGCCGCCTGTACACGGTGATGGAAAAGCTGCTCGAGGAGATCTCGTTCACGGCCGGCGCCGCCGGCGAGCAGACGGTCACGGTCGACGCGGCCTATGTCAACGACCGGCTCGACAAACTGGCGGTGAACGAAGACCTGTCGAGGTACGTACTGTAATCAAGGAAAGAGGAGGACTGGCGATGGCGAACAAGGCACTGGCGACGCGCCAGAAGATGCGGCTGCGGGTGGAACCGTCCCAGCAGTTCGGCAAGCCGCGCAACCCGATCGCGGCGCTGGCCAAGGCGCGGGCGGCCGGACCGCACGCCAAGCCGCTCTCGAGCGAGCGGCAGGAGGCCAAGCGCATGCTCAAGAAGGCCAAGCTGGTCGCCGACGACGACTGAGCGCCTCCTCTTTCGACTGACTTTCCCCTTGGCGGGCCGCGCAAGCGTGCCCGCCTTTTTTTACGTTCGCCCGCGATCTTGCCTGCAAGACCGTTCACAGGTACATTCAATCGACATGACATGTTGACGACAGGAATAGCATGAGCTCCCCCGAACTGGTACTCGACGTGCTGCGCGCGGAAATGCGGACCGCCAGCATCACCTACAAGGACTTGGCTGCACGCATCGGCGTGAGCGAATCGAGCGTCAAGCGCATGTTCGGGCAGAAGGACATGGCCCTGTCGCGCCTGGCGCAGATCTGCCAGGTGACCGGCATCGCGCTGGAAGACGTGCTGCGCCGCGCGGCCGATGCCCGCCCGCAGGCCGACGCCCTCACCCTGCCGCAGGAAACCTCGCTGGTGGCCAACCCGCGCCTGCTCCTGATGGCGATCTGCTGCCTCGGACACTGGTCGCTGGAACAAGTGCTCGAGACCTATCGCCTGACCGAGCCCGAATGCATCACCCTGCTGGCCGAGCTCGACCGTCTCGGGCTGATCGAGCTCAAGCCCCTGAACCGCTACAGCCTGCGGGTCTCGAACGCCTTCCGCTGGCTGCCGGGCGGCCCGGTGCAGCGCTATTTCCGCGAGCATGTGGTGGCCGATTATTTCGCGGGCGGCTTCGACCGGCCCGGCGAAGTGCTGATGTGCCTGCCGGCGCGCCTGTCGAGCGGCAGCGCGCAAGAACTGGCGCAGAAGATCGAACAACTGGCCGGCGAACTGGCGCGCCTGCACCGCAACGACCGCCGCTTGCCGTCGCAGGAGCGCGACGGCTATACCTTGCTGGTGGGTTTCAGGTCATGGGAGTTCGCCGCCTTCACGGCGCTGCGCCGGACCTGATCCCGCGAGTCCTCCGTCCCGGAGGATTCAGGCATGGCCGATCCCGGCGCTGCTGTACATGCGTTCGAATTCCCAGATCGGCATCGGCCGGCCCAGCAGGTAACCCTGCAGGGTGCCGCAGCCACCCTCCACCAAAAAGTTGCGCTGGGCTTCGTGTTCCACCCCTTCGGCAACGATGTCGAGCTTGAGCTTGCGCGCCAGCGCGATGATCGCTTCGATGATCGGTGCCGCATCCGGGTTGCGATGGACGTCGTGCACGAAGGAGCGGTCGATCTTGAGTGCCGCCAGCGGAAAGTGCCTCAGGTAGGCAAGCGAGGAATAGCCGGTACCGAAGTCGTCCAGCGCAAACCGCACGCCGTGGCGGCACAGCGTGTGCATGCGCTCGATCGTCTCCGCGACATTTTCGGCCAGCACGCTCTCGGTCAGTTCCAGGCACAGCTTGTCGGCCGGCGCCCCGGTGCGCAAGAGGATGTCGGTCACTTTGCCGGTGAAGTCCGGATTGTGCAGCTGGTGCGCGCTGACGTTGACCGCGAGTTCGAGCGTGCCGAGCATGCGGTCGTCGCGCCAGCGCACCAGCGCGCGGCAACTTTCCTCGAGCACGTACTGGCCCAGCGGCACGATCAGGCCCGAGGACTCCGCCAGGCCGATGAACTCGCCGGGCGCGAGCAGCTCGCCGTCGGCGCGGCGCCAGCGCACCAGTACCTCGGCGCCGACCAGGCGCCCGCGGCTGCAGAACTGCGGCTGGCAGAACAGCACGAACTGGCGCGCCGACAGGCCTTCGCGCAGCGCCTGCTCGAGGGCCGCCTGGTGCTCGGCGGAGGCCTGCATGCGCGGATCGAAGAAGCGGGCGGTATTGCGCCCGTCCGACTTGGCGCGGTACATGGCCAGGTCGGCCTGCTTGAGGAGGGTCTCGACGGCGGCGGCGGCGCCGTCGAACAGGGCCACGCCCATGCTCGGCGTGCTCAGGAACAGGCGGCCGTTCAGGTAGTAAGGCTGGCCCAGGGCCGCCTGCAGTTTTTCCAGCACATGCTGGGCCTCGGCGACCGCCTCGCGCATGCTGTCGCCCAGGTTTTCCAGAACCAGCACGAATTCGTCTCCGCCCAGGCGCGCCAGCTGGTCGCAATGGCGCAGCGTATGGCGCAGGCGCTCGCCGACCTGGCGCAGCAGCATGTCGCCGACGTCGTGCCCCATCGTGTCGTTCAACAATTTGAAATTGTCCAGGTCGAGGAAGATCACGGCCCCCAGCAAGCCCGAGCGCTCGCTGCGCGCCAGCGCCTTGTCCAGTTCCTCGAGCAGCAGGCGGCGGTTCGGCAGGCCGGTGAGGTGGTCGAAATTGGCCAGTTCGTAGATGCGCTGCTCGGCCAGCTTGCGCTCGGTCAGGTCGGTGTTGGTGCCGGACACCCGCAGGGCCTTGCCCTGGGCATCGCGCGTGACCAGGCCACGCGACAGCACCGGTACGTAATGCCCGTCGCGATGGCGCAGGCGCCACTCGACGCTGTAGGTCTCGTTGTCGCCGCCCAGCAGCGTCTTCCAGTAGTCCACCAGGGCTGGCCGGTCGTCCGGATGCATCAGTTCGAGCCACAGTTGGCTGTCGACCCGCAGCTCCCCCGGCTGGTAGCCGAGCATGTTCCACCAGCGTTCGGAATAATAGATTTCGTCTTTGACGAGGTCGTAATCCCAGGGCGCATCGGTCGAACCCTGCAGCGCCAGGCGCAGCCGCTCCTCCGATTTCTGCACTTCCTGTTCAGCCCGCTTGATCGCCGTACAGTCGGTAAAGCACACCACCACCCGGCACAGGGTGCCGCCGGCATCGAACTCGGGGTAGGCATTGCAGATGACCCAACGGACCCGTTCCGCTTCCGGGCCGGGAACGCCAAGGACTTGCTGGGATACCTTGCTGCCGGTGCGCAGGACCAGGTTGACGGGAAACTGCTCGGCCGGCATCGGCGTGCCGTCGGCGCACAGCAAGTGCCAGGCCGTGTCGCTGGATTCGGTGCCGCGCAGTTGCTCGGCACTTTTTCCTATGAGTTCGCAGGCGAGCCGGTTGGCGCCCAGGATGCGGCCGTCGACGCCATGCACGACGACGCCGGCCGGCAGATGATCGAGCAGATCGTCGAGCTGGGGCTGGATATCCGCGGCAGTTCTGGGAGTCATGGCGCGCTGCAATGCAAGTTGGCCGGCTTGCCTGCGATCTTAGCATGTGCCTCCCGATCCGTAGCGCGCTTGCCGTGCGCGCTGCGGCCAGGCAGGCCCTAGCGGCGGACCCGGCTGGCTTCCGGCATCAGCCACAGCAGCGCCAGCAACACGTGGACCGCCGCGCCGAACGGCGCGTACCAGAGCGACAGGACGATCGCCAGCGTGTAGAGCCCGATCGACAGCCGGTTCTTGCGGCTGCCCCATGCATGCACGCGGCCGCTGCCCCCTTCCACGTCCAGCCGCCACGACAGCAGCATGAAGGAAATCGAACACAGCAGCAGTACCGCGCCGTACAGCGCGACCGGCACCGGCGCCATCGGATGTTCGCCGGCCCAGGCCGTCACGTAGGGAATCAGGGACATCCAGAACAGCAGGTGCAGGTTGGCCCACAGGGCGGCGCCGTCGACCTTCGCCACACGCTCGAGCAGCGCATGGTGGTTGACCCAGTAGATGCCCACGTACACGAAGCTGAGCGCATAGCGCAGCCAGCCCGGCAGCACGCCGGCCAGGTCGGCCGCGGCGGTGCCATGCGGGGGCTTGAGCTCCAGCACCATGATGGTGATGATGATGGCGATCACGCCGTCGCTAAAGGCTTCCAGGCGGTTCTTGTTCATGGTCACGCTGCCTCCGGCGCCGCCGGCACCAGGTGCAGGCACAGGATCGCTACCGGCACGACCAGTGCCACGAAACCGAAGGCGCGGTAGGCGAAGGCCGCGGCGGCGCAGCCGAGGGCGAAGGACAGCACCGGCCAGAAGAACTTGGCGCAGCGCGCCCGGGTTCCCGTGTCGGCGGCGCCGCGCAGCCAGTCGACGGCGTCGATCACGAGCTGGGTGACGTTTCCGGTCATCATCGAGGTCGGCGCCAGCTGGGTCAGCAGCAGCTTGCTGGCTGCGCTGTGCGCGCCCATCGCGGCGGTGCCGAACAGGCCGGCCGCCATCGCCAGCGCGCCGGCGCTCTTGCCCACCGGTTCGGCCAGCATGCCGCAGGCCATGAAGCCCAGCAGCAGCCCCAGCTGCAGCAAGTAGGACGGCTTAAGGGCGGCCTTGCCGCGCCGCTCGCACCCCACCACCAGCAGCCGCGCCGCAGCGATGCCCAGGATGAAGGCCGGGAAGGCCAGCAGTTTCAACAGCGAGGGCGTCTGCGCCGGGTCGGCCAGCGAGGCCGCGATCAGGACGAAGTTGCCGGTGACGTGGGCGGTGAACAGGCCGAACAGGGCGACGAAGCCGAGGGTGTCGACATAGCCGGCCAGGAAGCCCATGCTGGCACCCTGCAGGCGCTGGAAGCGTGCGCTCGTCATGATCAGAACGCGAAGCAGCTGCAGCCGAAGGTACCCCAGAAGCTGCCGAAATCCGAGACCGGAACGTTCGACTTGCGCGCGCGGTCGTGGCTGTGGGCATGCACGCCGCAGGGACCGGAGCACTGGTGCGGCATGGCCATCTGCGATTGCGGCTGTGGAGCCGCCTTGCGCCAGAGGCCCGGCACCTTCTGCACCGGTGACCATTCGGGCAGCACCGGGATCGGGGCCGGACCCAGGTCGCTGAATTCGGCGGCGCCGTAGACCACCTTGCCGCCGACCACGGTCAGCACCGATTCGATCGCCTTGATGTCTTCCGGATCCACCGTGAAAAAATCGTCGGACAGCGCCACCAGGTCGGCCAGCATGCCTTCCCGGATCCGGCCCTTGCGGCCCTGCTCGTTGGAGAACCAGGCGCTGCCCGAGGTCCACAGCTCCAATGCGACCGCGCGCTCCAGCAATCCATTCTCGCCGTACAGCGGCAGGCCGCCGACGGTGCGGCCGGTCACCAGCCAGTACAGCGCGGTCCACGGGTTGTAGCTGGCCACGCGGGTGGCGTCGGTGCCGGCGCCGACCGGCACGCCCATTTCCAGCATCTGCCTGACCGGCGGCGTGGCTTGCGCCGCGTCGGCGCCGTAGCGGTCGACGAAGTATTCTCCCTGGAAGGCCATGCGGTGCTGGATCGCGATGCCGCCGCCCAGCGCTTTTACGCGCTCGATGTTGGCCTGGCTGATGGTCTCGCAGTGGTCGAACATCCAGTGCAGGCCATTGAAAGGAATCTCGCGGTCGATCTTCGCGAACACATCGAGCATGCGCGTGATCGATTCGTCGTAGGTGGCGTGCAGGCGGAAGGGCCAGCGCTCGGTGACCAGGTGGCGCACCACTTTTTCCAGCTCGTCTTCCATGCCTTCGGCCAGTTCCGGGCGCGGCTCCAGGAAGTCCTCGAAGTCGGCCGCCGAGAACACCAGCATCTCGCCGGCGCCGTTGTGGCGGTAATAGTCGCTGCCCTGCCCCGGCGTCACCATGCCGGTCCAGCGCTGGAAGTCTTCCAGCTCCTGGCCCTTGTTCTGGGTGAACAGGTTGTAGGCGATGCGGATGGTGAGCTGCTCGTTGCGGTCGAGCTCTTCGATGACATTGTAGTCTTCGGGGTAGTTCTGGAAGCCGCCGCCGGCGTCGATCGCGCTGGTGATGCCGAGCCGGTTTAGCTCGCGCATGAACTGGCGCGTCGAATTCACCTGCAGGTCGTAGGGCAGCTTCGGGCCCTTGGCCAGGGTGGCGTACAGGATCATCGCATTGGGCCGCGCGATCAGCATGCCGGTCGGGTTGCCGCTGGCGTCGCGCTGGATCTCGCCGCCCGGCGGGTTCGGGGTGTCTTTCGTATAGCCGACGGCGCGCAGCGCCGCGCGGTTCAGCAGTGCGCGGTCGTACAGGTGCAGGATGAACACCGGCGTATCCGGCGCGGCGGTATTGATTTCTTCCAGCGTCGGCATGCGCTTCTCGGCGAACTGGAATTCGTTCCAGCCGCCCACCACGCGCACCCACTGCGGATTCGGCGTGCGCAGGGCCTGTTCCTTCAGCATGCGCAATGCGTCGGCGAGCGAAGGCACGCCTTCCCAGCGCAGCTCCAGGTTGTAGTTCAGGCCGCCGCGGATCAGGTGCAGGTGCGAGTCGTTCAGGCCCGGGATTACGGTGCGGCCGTTCAGGTCGATGACCTGGCTGCCGGCCTGGCGGTGCCGCATCACGTGTTCGCGGTCGCCGACGGCGAGGAAGCGGCCGTCCTGGATGGCGACCGCACTGGCGGCCGGCTGTTCGCGGTCGAGGGTGGCGAACTTGCCGTTGACGAGGATGAGCGGCGCCGTGGCCTGGGTGGACTGTGCTTGCATGTTTCGACTCCTGAAGGGTGGCGTGATGGTCCGCCTCGATGGGCGGACCAGTGGGCGGCTTGGCTTAGCGGGCCGGGACCGGCGCGAGCACTTCGTTCGTGCCCTGGTTGCGCGCCGGGGCCTTGTGCACCATCGTGTAGGCGTAGTCGACGCCCATGCCGTAGGCGCCCGAGTGTTCGGTGACGATCCGGATCACGGCATCGTAGGTGTCGCGGTGGGCCCAGTCGCGCTGCCACTCGAGCAGGACCTGCTGCCAGGTGACCGGCACCACGCCGGCCTGGATCATGCGCTGCATGGCGAAATCGTGGGCGTCCTTCGAGGTGCCGCCCGACGCGTCGGCCACCATGTAGATCTCGTAGTCGCCTTCCAGCATGGCGCACAGGGCGAAGGTGGTGTTGCAGACTTCGGTCCACAGGCCGGCCACGATGACCTTCTTCTTGCCGTTCCTGGCCAGGGCGTCGCGCACCTTCTGGTCGTCCCAGGAGTTCATCGAGGTGCGCTCGAGGATGGGGTGGTCCGGGAACACGTCCAGGATTTCCGGGTAGGTCTTGCCGGAGAAGGAATCGGTCTCGACGGTGGTGATGATGGTCGGGATGTCGAACACCCTGGCAGCCTTGGCCAGGCCGACCACGTTGTTCTTCAGGGTCTGGCGGTCGATCGACTGCACGCCGAAGGCCATCTGCGGCTGGTGGTCGATGATGATCAGTTGCGAGTTTTCCGGGGTCAGGACTTCGAGTTTGGCCTTGTTCATGATGTATTCCTTCAATAAGTAGTTGGATGTCGGTGCGTCGTTTGAAATCGGATCAGCCTGGACGGGACTCGTCGGCGGCCTCGGGTTTGGCGCTGGGAACGCCGGTAATGCGGGGCTGGCATTCGCCGGCGAACCAGGCCCTGGTAATCGGTGCGCCGTCGATGAGGCGTTTGGCTACCGGTACCACCTGCTCGCCGAGCAGCATGCCGAGCAGGCCGACCAGGGCGATGGCCGGCGGGGCCGGCGAACGGACGTTGATCAAGCCGTACACCACGCCTGCCAGGATGCCGGCGCCGAGGGAAACCAGGTACATGCTGTGCTCCTTGTTCTGCTGTGCGCCACAGACTGGCGCGGACTCTTATCGTCGAACTAATCGATTCTCAGGAACAGTCATCTACCGCCCTAATCTGCTTCGTGTTCGATGCGATGGAGTGATTATGCGTGGCTAAAAAGGAAATGAAAAACGGATAATTTGCAGCTGCATGATCGAAATTTTCGAACATACCTGTGCGGCTACGAGCGGGATGGTGTCGTCTTCGAAGGCGGATGGCGGATGGCCTGCGCCGGGGATCTGGCACATGCTGCAACAGCGGCCTGCGCCTGGCAAGAAGGAAAGCGCAATCGATCAGGCAAGGGCGCGCTTGACCGCGCCAAAAGAAACGGGCGCCAGGGGCGCCCGCGGAATGAAGCAATGTCGGCGTGGTTCAGGGCGCGTTGCGCTTGACCACCGTGCCGCCCTGGATCACCACGGCCGGCGCTTCCAGCAACTGCACGTTGGCCGTCGGGTCGCCCTGCACCGCGACCATGTCGCCATAGCGGCCGGCCTCGACGATGCCGACATCGTTCCGGCCCAGCGCCTCGGCCGCATTGATGGTGGCGGCCTGGATCGCCTGCAGCGGGCTCATGCCGTACTTGACCATGACCGCGAACTGCTTGCCGTTGTTCCCGTGCGGATGGACGCCGGCATCGGTGCCGAACACCATCTTCACGCCGGCCGCGTGCGCCTTTTTAAAATTCTGGCGCTGGATTTCGGTCACTTCGCGGTCCTTGCGCAGGTTATCTTCCAGAACGCCGTTCTTCTTGCCCTCGGCGGCCGTGTAATCGCCGTTATAGATGTCCATCGACAGGAAGGCGCCGTGTTTCTTTGCCAGCGCAATGCCTTCGTCGTCGATCAGGCTGGCGTGCTCGATGGTGGTGACGCCGGCGCGGATCGCGTCCTTGATGCCGGCCGCGCCATGCGCATGGGCCGCCACCTTCAGGCCCCACTGGGCCGCCTCTTCCACCGCGGCGCGCAGTTCGGCGTAGTTCATCTGCTGCTGGCCGGGTTCGGTGTTGCGCGAGAACACGCCGCCGGTGGCGCAGACCTTGATCACCTGGGCGCCGTACTTGCGCAGCGCGCGCACCGACTTGCGGACCTCTTCCGGGCCGTCGGCGACATACGGGTTCTTCTGTTCCATGGAAGGCGGGAAATAGGTGCTGTCGCAGTGGCCGCCGGTGGCGCCGAAGGACCAGGCCGCGGGAACGATGCGCGGGCCGCGCACCTTGCCGGCGGCGATGGCCTGGCTCAGGCCGACGTCGTTCCAGTCCGAGGCGCCGACGTTGCGCACGGTGGTGAAGCCGGCGTCCAGGGTCTTGCCCGCATGGGCGACGGCAAGCGCCGACCAGAAGCGGTCGTTGTATTCGAGGTAGCTGTAGCCGCCGTAGGTGGGGTCGGAATCGAGGTGAACGTGCATGTCGATCAGGCCCGGCACCAGGGTCATGCCCGGCAGGGCAATGCGCGTGCCGTCGCCGGGCGCCGCCGCTGCCGGCGCCGCCGACGCTGCAGCGCCCGGCTTGACGCTGACGATGCGGCCGTCGCGCACCAGGATCTCGGGGTTCTGCACCATGCGCCCGGTGCGCACGTCCAGCAGGCGGTCGGCGGTAATGGTGACGTCGGCGGCCTGGGCCGCGGACCAGCTCAGGGCGGCCAGGCAGGCCAGGGCGGCCCGGGAAAGGACGGCCCGTGAACGGGCAGCCCGTGAATGGGCGATCGGTGACGTGCGCGTGGTGGCGGTACGATTCAAGGGCTTCCTCCGGCGTGTTATGGATTTGACAGGTTGCAACTTTATACCGGGATCTGCCTGGCGCGTCCAGACGGGCGTGCGCGGTGTCGGGCGCTGCAATGAAAAACGCCGCATGTTTGCGGCGTTTTCACTGTACCTGGTTGGGCTGCCCCACCGGGCTGTTCACGCCCCTGACCGGCGGCGGCATCTGCACCTGGTTCGGCGGCGGCGGGTTCTGGCCCTGCGGCTGCGCGCCCTGCCCCGGGACATTCGGGTCCATGGGCGGTTCCTGCACCGGCACCGCGTTTTCCGGGGTGGTCGGGGTGCCGCCCGGCGGGCCGCCCGGCGGCGGCACCGACGGCATGTTCGGCGGCGCGGCCACGACGCCCGGCGCGGTTTGCGGCTCGACACCCGGGGCCGGCGGCGCCGCCACCGGCTGCGCGACCGGCGGGGCAGCCATGCCGCTCATCTGGCCGGACGAGCCGGTATCGGGCGCCAGGTCGACCCGCTTCATGACGCCGCCTTCGGACAGCATCACGTAGCGCGGATGCACTTCGGCCACCGTCACCCCCGGCACGATCTCGCGGCCGATCCGCACCGCCTTCGGCGGCTCGCCTTCGGCCACCAGGATTACCGCGCTGTTGGGACCGGCCGAGACGATGCCGGTCAGCTGGTAGTTGGACACCGCCACCGCGGTCGGCTGGCCGCCGAACAGGTAGGCGGCCGCTTCCGGGCTGGGCTCGCCCTGCGCCACCGCGGGCGCCGGCGCCAGCGGACGCTGCTGGGGCTTGTACAGCTGCAGGGCCCAGTAGGCGATGGAGGCCACCAGCAGCACCAGCGCAACCAGGGTGAAAAGGAGAGGCAAACGCTTGTTCATGGTTCCCTTGTTATTGTTCTCGCTGTTCAGCTTACCTTACCAGCTGGTTGATTTCGATAATCGGCATCAGGACCGCCAGCACGATCAAGAGCACCACCAGGCCCATGGCCAGGATCAGCACCGGCTCGAGCAGGCCGGCAATGGTCAGCGTGCGACGCTCGAGGTCGGCCTGCTGCGAGTTGGCCGCGCGCTCGAGCATCGCGGGCAGCTCGCCGGTGATCTCGCCGGCCCGGATCATGTGCACCAGCATCGGCGGGAAGTGCTTCTGCGCCGACAGGGCGCGCGCCAGGCTGACACCCTCGCGCACGCTGGCGGTAGCCTGTTCGACCAGTTCGCGCATCGCCACGTTCGACAGGGTGTCGCGGCTGGTCTCGAGCGCGCGCAGGATCGGCACGCCCGACCCGGTGGTGATCGCCAGCGTGCTGGCGAAGCGCGCCGTGTTCAGGCTGCGTTCGAACTTGCCGTACACGGGGGCATTGAGCAGCCAGGTATGCCAGCGCCGTTTCAGGTCGGGGTTGCGCAGCGCGCGCCGCCACAGCCAGAACGCGCCGACCAGCAGGATGCCGACATAGATGCCGTAGGCCCGTACGAAGTCGGAAATCGCCAGCATCATGACGGTGAGGAAAGGCAGCTTCTGCTTGGTGTTGGCGAACACCGAGACGATCTGCGGCACCACGTAGGTGAGCAGGAAGATGACGATGGCAAAGGCCACCACGGTGACGATGGCCGGATAGGTGAACGCCAGGCGCACCTTCTGCACCAGCGCATTGCGGCGCTCGATGTAGTCCGCCAGGCGCGACAGCACGCGCGAGAGCTGGCCGATCTGCTCGCCCGACGACACCAGCGCGCGGTAGATCTCGGCGAAGTCGCGCGGGTGGCGCGACAGCGCGCTTGAAAAGGCCGAGCCGCCGATGACTTCGGAGCGGATCGAGGCGATCAGGTCGCGCACGTAGGGACGTTCGGCCTGTTCCAGCAGCGCCGTGAAGGCCTGCTCCAGCGGCAAGCCGGCTTCCAGCAGGCTGGCCAGCTGGCGCGTGAACAGCGCCAGTTCGACCTGCGACAGGCGTTCGCCGAAGCCGCGCGAGCGCGCCACGCCGGCTTCGTCGACCTGGGCCGCGATCAGCTCGACGTTCAGGGGTGTCAGGCCCTGGGTGCGCAGGTCGGCGCGCGCCGAGCGCGGGTTGTCGGCGTTGACCACGCCCTTCTTGGTCGCGCCGCCCGCGTCCACGGCCTCATAGCGGAATGCCGGCATCCGTCAGCCCCTCAGTCCTTGGTCACGCGCACCAGCTCGGCGCGTGTGGTGGTGCCATCCTGCAGCCAGCGCTCGCCGTCTTCGCGCATGGTCTTCATGCCGGACCGCTGGGCGGTGTCGCGGATCTCGGCTTCGGATGCCTGGTTGTGGATCTGGGCGCGGATTTCTTCGGTGGTCTCGAGCAGCTCGTAGACGCCGACCCGGCCGTGGTAGCCGGTGTGGCCGCAGCGCTCGCAGCCCACCGCATGCCAGCCGCCGCTGCCATCCCTTGCGTCGCTGACCTTGCAGTGCACGCACAGCTTGCGCACCAGGCGCTGCGCCATCACGCCCAGCAAAGAAGACGACAGCAGGAACGGCTCGATGCCCATGTCCAGCAAACGCGTCACGGCCGAGGCCGCATCATTGGTGTGCAGGGTGGCCAGCACCAGGTGGCCGGTGAGCGAGGCCTGCACCGCGATCTGCGCCGTTTCCAGGTCGCGAATCTCGCCGATCATGATCACGTCCGGGTCCTGGCGCAGGATCGCGCGCAGGGCCTTGGCGAAGGTCATGTCGATGCGGGCGTTGACCTGGGTCTGGCCGACGCCATTGAGGTCGTATTCGATCGGGTCTTCCACCGTCATGATGTTGGTGGTGGCCGCGTTCAGGCGCGACAGCGCGGCGTACAGCGTGGTCGTTTTACCCGAGCCGGTGGGGCCGGTGACCAGCACGATGCCGTGCGGCTGGTTGATCAGGCGGTCGAACTGCGGCAGCAGTTGCGGGCTCATGCCCAGGTGGCTCAGGTCGAGGCGGCCGGCTTCCTTGTCGAGCAGACGCAGCACCGCGCGCTCGCCGTGCCCGGTCGGCAGGGTCGAGACGCGCACGTCGACCGGCTTGCCGCCGATGCGCAGGGTGATGCGGCCGTCCTGCGGCAGGCGCTTCTCGGCGATGTCGAGCTGCGACATGATCTTGATACGCGAGATCAGCGAGGCGTGGATCGCTTTCTTTGGGCGCACGATGTCGCGCAGCGCGCCGTCGACGCGGAAGCGCACCACCGAGGTCTGCTCGAAGGGTTCGATGTGGATGTCGGATGCGCCTTCGCGCAGCGATTGGGTGAGCAGCGCGTTGATCATGCGGATGACGGGCGCGTCGTCCGAGGATTCGAGCAGGTCTTCGATGGCCGGCACGTCCTGCAGCAGGCGGGTCAGGTCGAGGTCGGCGTCGAACTCGTCCACCACCTGCGAGGCGTCGCCGCCGGCGCCGGCATAGGCCTTGGCGATGGCGTCGTCGAGCTCGCCTCGCTCGAGGCGGCGCAGGGTGATGCGGCCGAAACGGCGCGAGACTTCCGCGATCGCGCTGGGTGTCGTGGCGCCGGACACCAGCACTTCGACGGCCTGGCCCGGTTCGTCCGCGCCGCGCGCCAGCACGCCGTGGTCACGGGCGAAGGCGAAAGGCAACAAATTGTTCATGGTCAGCTTATTTCTGGTTCGATGGCGTCACCGGACGAAACTGCGAGGCAGGTTGCGCCTGCTGGCCCTGCTGCCGCTGTTGCCCTGAAGGCACAGCCTGGCCGCTGGCCGCGCCCGGGGCGCTGCCGGCGGCCGGCGCGGTCTGCACCGGGGCGGTCGCCATGGTGCCGCCGACGGGCGGCTGGCCGTTGGTCAGCGGCGGCAGCTGCGGGGTGCCGAGGTTGCGCATCAGGATCGTTTCCTGCTGGCTTGCCTGGCCCGAGGCGCCGACCGCGCGCATGTAGTCGTAGCGGTCCATGGCCAGCGAGTTCGATGCTTCCTTGCTGCGCACCACGACGGGGCGCAGGAACACCATCAGGTTGGTCTTGACCCGGGTGCGGTTACGGTACTTGAACAGGTTGCCCAGCACCGGAATGTCGCCCAGGCCGCGTACTTTCTCTTCGCCATCGCCCTCGGTGTCCTCGATCAGGCCACCGAGCACGATGATCTGGCCGTCGTCGGCCAGCACATTGCTTTCGATCGCACGCACATTCGTGGTCAGGCCCGACGCCGCATTGCGGGTGGACGGATCGACGCTCGAGTTTTCGTGGTAGATCGCCATCTTGATCGTACCGCCTTCCGAGATTTGCGGGCGCACCTTGAGCAGCAGGCCGACGTCCCTGCGGTCGACGGTCTGGAATGGGTTGCCGCCGCCCGTGGCAGCCGTGGTCGTGTACGAGCCGGTGATGATCGGGACGTTCTGGCCGACCTTGATCGTCGCCAGCTCGTTGTCCAGGGTGATCATGTTCGGTGTCGACAAGATGTTGGCATTGCCATCGTTTTCAAGGGCGCGCGCCACCGCACCCAGGCCCAGCTCGCCGCCCACCTGGCGGAACAGGCCGAAGGTCAGGCCGCCCGGCACGGTCGGCACCGAGGTGCCCGACAGGCCGGTGCGCGCGGCCGCGGCCAGGTTGACGATGTTGCTGCCCTGGGCGCCGCCGGTGAAGGACTGGATGCCTCCCACGCGGTACTTGCTGTCGCTGTCGCCCGAGGCGCCGATCCACTGCACGCCGAATTCCGAGGCCTTGTTGGAGGTGACTTCGACCACCAGCGCTTCGATGTAGACCTGGGCGCGGCGCACGTCGAGCTGGTCGATGACGCTGCGCAGGTTGCGGTACACCGCGTCCGGCGCGGTGATGATCAGGCTGTTGGTGGAGGCGTCGGCCTGGATGAAGCCCGAGCCCTGGGCGCCGCCGGCGCCGCCCGCGGTGAGCTGGCTCTGCTGGCCGTAGGTGTTGCCGGTGCCGCCCATGCCGGTGCTGCTCTGCTGGCCCTGCTGGCCGCCGAGTCCGCCCTGGCCGGTGCCGCCGGTGGTGCTGCCTGCCTGGATCGAGCCGCCCGAGGTGCCCTGCTGCTGCACCGGCACCGCCGAGGCGTCCTGCGACACCACGGCGCGCAGGGTCTGGGCCACGCGGCTGGCGTCGGCATTCTTCAGGTAGACCACGTGAATATTGCCTTGCGACGAGGTCTGCTGGTCGAGGCGGGCGATCAGCGACTTGGCCAGGTTGGCGCGGGCCTGCGATGGCGCGCGGATCACGACCGAATTGGTGCGCGGGTCGGCCAGCACGGTGACGCGGCCCGAGTCGCCGCCGGCCGCCGGCTCCATCAGGCGGGTGACCAGGGCGGCGATGTCGCTGGCGATCGCGTTGCGGATCGGAACCACATCGAGGTCGGCCGCCACCGGGGTGTCGAGCGCGGCGATGATCTTCGCCAGGCGGCGCAGGTTGTCGGCGTAGTCGGTGATGACCAGGGTGTTGTTGCCCGGATTCGCCATGATGGAATTGTTCGGCGAAATCAGGGGACGCAGCACGGCGGTGAGGTTGGCCGCCGATTCGTAGGACAGATAAAACACCTGGGTGGCGATCTGGTCGCCGGTGGCCTTGCTGGCGCGCACGCCGCCGACCTGGGTCGGCGAAGACTGCGCCTTGGCTTCGGCTTCCGGCACCACCTTGGCATAGCCGTCGCCCCCGGTGACCACCGCATAGCCCTGCAGGCGCAGGGTCGAGGTCAGCAAGGCGAAGGCCTGGGTCTTGCTCAGGGGCTTTTCGGACACCAGGGTGAGCGTACCCTTGACGCGCGGGTCGATGATGAAGGTCATGCCGGTGTAGTGGCCGATCGCCTTGATCACCGATTCGATATCGGCGTTGACGAAGCTCAGCGCCGCCGCGTTCGCGCTCTCCTGGGCCTGGACCGGCGCCGGCAGGAACGTGCCCGCGGTGGTCGCGGCGAAGCAGCACAGCATGGCGCCGGCCGCAAGGCGGCGCAGTGCCGGCAGGCGCAAGCTGGTGGAGGCGACGACGTGAGAGCCGAAGATGGTACGGGGTATGTTATTCATTATCTGAACTCGAGTGCGATTATGTTTTTGCCGTTCACCATGCGACGCTGGCCCAGCAGGTTGAGCATATTGCCCAGCGTCTGTTCGTATCCTTCGGCAGCCGAAGCCTGGCCGGAAAAGCGCAGGCGGCCGTTCTGCAGCATACCTGAGCCCGACAGCAAGAGCGCACCGCGCACGGTACGCAAGTTGAGGTCGGCCTGGTTGCCGCGCCAGTCGAATGCCATTTCATAGCTGCCCAGCGGCCGGATGGGCGACATGCGCGAACCCATGTCGCTCATGCTTAATACTGTCCTGCCCTGCACCGCCACCGTATTGGGCTGGCGCAGCAGGTCGAGCGTATTCCAGACCAGGCGGATGGTGCCGCTGGGCGCCAGCGTGTTGAGCGGCGCTCCCAGCCCGGCCAGGCCCTCGGCCGGCAGCAGCAATTCGCCGCTGCTCACCTGCCATTGCGACCAGCTGCCGTCGATGCGGACCGGGCGCACCAGCGCTTGCGGGTTTTCCAGTTGCATGTGGACTTGGCCCAGCAGCACCAGCGGCGACAGGCGCCATGCGAAGCGTCCCGGCAGCAGCGGCGTCACCGCCCCGCCCTCGCCCGGCGCCCCGCCCACAAAGGCTGAGCCGTTCCAGAGCGTACCCTGCGCATCCCCCAGAGTCAAACGGCCGCCGGTCTGCTGTTCCACCATCGGCCCGAGCCAGGAAGCGGGCAGGAAGGCCAGCACCGTGACGAGCACGGTCAGCACGCTAGGCGCCAGCCAGAGCAGCAGGCGCTTCATTGGGCCGATGCGCTGGCCTGGCGCAGCGTGAGCGTCGCGTCGACCTGTCCTACCGCCGCCAGGGCGGTGAAGGTGGCGTCCTGCACCTGCACGCGGTTCTCGCGGCGCTGGGCGTCGAGCCAGGACACCAGGTTGGCAAAGGAGACGCCGTTGAACTGGAGCTTGGCGTATTCGCCGGTCATGGTGACCGAACCGGCCTTGAGGCCGCGCTGGGCCATGCTGGCATTGAGCGCCTCGGCGGTCATCGGCGGCACCTGGGGCGCCGGGTTGGCGGCCAGGGTCTGGGCTTCGGCGGCCAGGGTCTGCAGCTGGGCCGCCTGCTGGCGCAGCGCGGGCAGCGATTGGCGCAGCTTGTCGCGGCCCTCGATGGCCGGCGCCAGCAGCAGCGCATAGACCAGCGCGACCAGCACGACGGCCCCGCCCACGGCCAGGAACTTGCGTTCCTGGTCGGTGCGCGACAGCCACCAGGCGAGCGCGCGCTCGCGATAGGCGCCGAGCCTGGCGCGGATGTTTGTGGCGGCGTTCATTGTGCGGCTCCCGAATTGGGTACTGCCGTGGCGGCCGGGGCGGGTCCGGTGCTGCGGATGAGCCAGGTGGCGGGCGGCGTTTCTTCGAGCGTCAGCTTGCGTGCGCCGAGCGCGGCGCGCAGCTGGCTGGTAGAAGCGGGGTCGACGGTTTCAGGTTTGACGCGCACGGTGAGGGTGCGTTCCCTGAACTCCATTGACGCAATGCCCGGCGGACGCCCGAGGCCGCGTACCGCCTCGCCGAAGGCGCCTGCGATCCAGCCGAACTCGTCCTGGCTGACCTGGCCGCTGGCGGCCTTGGCGCGCCCGATGTTCTGTTGCATCTGCGCCACCGGGTCGATCACCGGCTGGTTCGGGTAGGCGCTGCGGAAGATCTGCGTCATTTCCTGGCGCACGGCGTCGGCTTCGCGCTTCAGGCGCAGCCATTCGATGTTGACGCCGATGATATTGACCACGATCGCGGCCAGCGCCAGGCGGATCGGCCAGCGCCAGCGGCTCCAGTCGCGCTGGGCCACGCCGGCGGTGCCGAGGCCAGGCACCAGGTCGAGCGTGCTGCTTTTCGCGCCCACGATCCAGTGCTCCCAAGCATCGCTTTCCAGCGTGATGCCGGGGCCGGCCTCAAGCAGCAAGGCCTGGTATTCGCCCAGCTGCGCGTGCGGCACGTAGAGCACCAGGGGCGCGTCGCCCGCCAGCGCGCGCGCCGTCTGCAGCGCGAGCGTGGGGTTGCCGTCCAGCGCCAGGCCGAGACCTTCGTATTGGCTCTGGCGCAGCAGCAATTCGTTGTGGCCGATGGCGGCGCTGACGCTGCCCGGCTGCAGGGGCAGGCATAGTTGCGAGGGCATGGCGGCGACCGCTTTCGCGCCCATGCCGAGCAGGGCCTTCACCATCGGTTCGAGCCAGTCGCGCTGGACCACGCCGACCGGGCGGCGGCCGTCGGGCAAGGCGGGGCCGGCCACCAGCACGCAGTCGAGCGGGTCGCCCAGGATATGTTCTTCGACCAGGGCCGGCAGGGCCGCGCGCAGGCGCGCGCCGGTCACGGGCGGGGCCTGGACCGCCAGCAGGGTGACGTCGGCGCCGGCCAGCAGCAGCACCACGCGGCGGCTGGCGGCAACCACGTCGCCGAGCTTGCGCAGCGGGCCTTCGCCCTGCTGCGCGATGGCGCCGGAATCGAGCATCACCGCGAAGCGGCACAGCGCGCCCTCGCCTTCGGCTCTGGCCGGGTGCCGGATATAAAGAGTAGTCAAACTGTCTCGCTTTCTTCTAATTCTGGCGGGTCCAGATTACTTGGGTGCCGCCTCCGACCATGGGAGCAGGATTACGCCTGATCAAGGACTCCGCATTCAGCGCTGCACGGTCGAGCCGGATACGGCTCTGCACAACAAACCAGTTGCTCTTGACGTCCCAGGTGTCGGGAATGGCGCCGCCGCTCCCGCCAGCCTGCGTTTCGAAATTCGCCTTGTCGCGCCATGCCCCCGTCTTGCGGCGCGCCACCAGGCTGTTGGCCTGGGATAGCGACATTCCCGGCACGATCGCCGCCAGCAACTCGGCCGGCACGGTATTCACGTTCAGCTTCGTGTCGTCGGCGCCATACGGCAGCACGATCAGGAACGGCCGCAGCTGCGCCAGGATCTGCGGCGTGATTCCCTGCACCGCCAGCAAGTCGTCCACCCGCAGCACCGGGATCGGCACGCCGTTTACGGGCGGCACCGGCGCCAGGTTCGACGGCTGCGGATTCGGATTCGGATTCGGATTCGGATTCGGATTCGGATTGGCCGGATCCACCGGCTGACCCTGCGCCACGAAATTCGCCACCCGGTCGGCCAGGCGCGCATCCAGGCGCAGGTTGTCGAGCAGCCGGCGGAAGATTTCCAGTTGCTCCGGGGTCTTCTGGCGGTCTCGTGCGAGATTGGTCAGATTGTAACGC
This sequence comes from Massilia sp. X63, assembly GCF_041023745.1. NCBI lineage: Bacteria > Pseudomonadati > Pseudomonadota > Betaproteobacteria > Burkholderiales > Oxalobacteraceae > Massilia > Massilia sp. X63. The sequence goes on along the minus strand of NZ_JBFTEF010000003.1, from coordinate 434,918 downwards.
GACGTGGCGTCGATGATGTTGCCGGACAGGGTCGCATCGAAAGTTTCTCCTTCGACCCGTTCGCGTTCGATGTACTGGTCGAGGCGGGTCTCGGCCAGGGGCGTGGCCCAGACCTGGTCGAGCGAGGTGTACATCGAGGTGTAGGCGTCCTGGCGCAGCACCAGGCTGGCCCAGTCGAGGGCGCCGCGCAGGATCCACTTGGTCTGCAGGTGCAGGCGCTGGTTCTCCATCGAGCGCACCTGTACCTGCTGCTGCCAGAACAGGCTGGCGACGATCGAGATGGCGAGCGTGGTGAGCAGCAGCGCGGTGACCACCGCGACGCCGCGCTGGCGGGCCCTGCGCTTGAATGCGACCTGGCGGCGCCGCATCAGGTGCCCCCGATCAGGAAGGATTTCACCATCGGCGCGGCCAGTCCGGTGGCCGTCAGGCCGACCTGGATGCCTTCGGGATCGGGCGCCTGCGCGCCTTCGGTGGCGGCGACCGGCTCGGTGTGCCAGGCATTGTTCTGCCAGGCCTGGACCTGCATGGCGGCCACGCCGGTCTGCAGCACCACCGGCGGCGCGGTCTCGGACGGCGCGTCGCCGGCGATCGACTGCCACAGGGCCTCCAGCTGGGCCAGGTCGCGCGTGCCCAGCGATTCGCGCCGCACCAGGGCGCCGTTCACCAGGCGGTAGGACACCACCACCAGCTGCGAGGGTTCGTTTTCGTTGTACACCTTGCGCACCAGGGTCAGGCGGTTTTCTTCCCACAGCAGGTTGGGACGGCGGCCGATGATCTCGCGTCCGGCCAGGTGCTCGCAGTCGCTCTGCATCTGGGCAAAGGCCAGCTGCATGCCGCGCGTGGTTTCCATCTGTTCGGTGAGGGCGATGCGGGCGCGCACGATGCCGTCCAGCCCGCGCCAGCCGAGCACGGCCAGGATGGCGAGGATGCTGATCGCCACCAGCAGCTCGACCAGGGTGAAGCCGCGGCGGCGCCGGTGCGGACGGTGATGGATGCTGGGCGTCATGTGCGCGAGGGCCTCAACACGAGCTGAACCAGTTTGACGATGCGGCGCTCGGGACGTTCGCCGTCATACACCGACACTTCGATCCGGCGCAATTGCGGGTTCGGACTGGTCAGGACCTGTTCCTCGCAGATCAGGTTGAGGTCGCCCTGCCCGCAAGGAAAATTGCGCTTGCCGACTTCGGGGAATTCTTTGCCGAGGCGAATCTGCACCAGCCGGTTCTCGGCCGACCAGGTCGCCATCATGGACGCGCGCAGGCCGGCGCTGTTGGAGGTCAGGCTGCCGACGGCGCGCAGCCCGGCGCCGAGCGCGGTGCCGACGATGACCAGCGCGACCAGCACTTCGAGCAGGGTGAATCCGGACTGGCCGCGTGTGCGCATCGCTGCTTTCCCCTTATTCGACAGTGAAGTGACCGACGCCGTCGGCGTGGATCGCGACCGCGTTGCCCCCGGTGGCGAGGGTCAGCACGAAGGGCTTGTCGACCGGCTCGCGTCCAAAGGTGATGCGCACGGTGCTCGGATCGCTGCCCGTGGTCGGCTGCAGCAGCAGCTGCAACGGAGCGCCGCGGAAAGTGCGTTCGCGCAGCAGGTCGTCGCGCGTGACCGGCTCCCAGCCGGTGTCGTTGCGCACCACGAAACGGTAGCGTTCGGGATTGGCCTCGAAGGCCACCTGGCGGTTGCGCACGATGGCTTCGTCGCGCGCCAGTTGCAGCAGCAGCGCGATGCGCTGGGCTTCCTGCTGCAGGTCCTGGCGCGGCGAGGGGATGGCGTTGAGCGAAGCGAGGCCCAGCGTGATGCCGATGATGACCATCACGACCAGCAGCTCCACCAGGGTGAAGCCGCGACCAGGCAGGGCGCTCCGGGCCCGCATGGGAAACCTTATTCCCAGGATCCGACGTCGGCATCCTCACCGGTGCCGCCGGGCTGGCCATCGGCGCCCAGCGAGAACACGTCGACTTCGCCGTGGATGCCCGGCGACAGGTACTGGTAGGGATTGCCCCACGGATCCTTCGGCAGCTTCTCCATGTAGCCGCCGGCCTTCCAGCCGTTGGCCGACGGGCCCGAGCTCGGCTTGGTGATCAGGGCCTGCAGGCCTTGTTCGGTGCTCGGATAGCGCTGGTTGTCGAGCTTGTAGAGCTTGAGCGCCTGCATCATGGTGGCGATGTCCGTCTTGGCGGCGGTCACGCGTGCTTCACCGGTACGGCCCAGCAGTTTCGGCACGACCAGAGCGCCGAGGATACCGATGATGACCACGACAACCATGATCTCGACCAGGGTGAAACCGCCGGAGCGGCGCTGCTTACGTTGCGAATCAATTTGCATGGATTAATCTTTGTAAGGACGTCGATGGAAGGCTGACAGTATAAGGCCACACGGGGGCATGGGCTACACGTGCACGGGAGCAATTGTAATCTGGAGTGCCCGGTTAACCCTGTCTTAAAGTGTACTTGTCGAAGTACTTACTTCTTGCGCAGATCGCGGTCGGCGCACACCGGGCAGCCCGGATTGCGCGCGACCTTGACTGCGGTCCAGTCCATGGCCCGGCCATCGAGCAGCAGCAGGCGTCCGGCCAGCGGCTCGCCGATGCCCGCCACCAGCTTCATGGCCTCGGCCGCCTGCATGGCGCCGACCACGCCGACCAGCGGCGCGAACACGCCCATGGTGCTGCAGGCAACATCTTCGAAGTTGCTGTCCGCAGGAAACAGGCAGGCGTAGCACGGCCCCGCCGCATCGCGCGTGTCGAACACCGACAGCTGGCCGTCGAAGCGGATCACGGCGCCCGACACCAACGGTTTGCCCTCCAGCACGCAGGCACGGTTGACGGCGTGGCGGGTGGCGAAGTTGTCGCTGCAATCGAGTACGACCGTCGCGTCACGGACGAGTTGCCGCAGGCGCTCGCCGTCCACGCGTTCGCGCAAGGCCGTCACCGTGATCTCGGGATTGATGGCCAGCAGGGCTGCGCGGCCGGACTCGACCTTGGGCTGGCCGACCCGCGCGGTGGTGTGCATGACCTGGCGCTGCAGGTTGGTGAGATCGACCTCGTCGTCGTCGACCAGGGTGATGCGGCCGACGCCGCCCGACGCCAGGTAGAGCGCGGCGGGCGAGCCCAGGCCGCCGGCGCCGATGACCAGGGCATGGGCGTCGAGCAGGCGCTGCTGGCCTTCGATGCCGATGTCGTCGAGCAGGATGTGGCGGGAGTAACGGAGGAGTTGAGTGTCGTTCATACCGCAGACTGTGCTTGCGTAGGGTGGGCGGCTATGCCGCCCACGCGGTGATAGTTACCAGCGAGATCATCCGGCACGACATCGGAGCCTTTTGCGCTCACCGCGTGGGCGGGAGACCCGCCCACCCTACAACTGCGTCACGACGGCCACATCCACCAGTTTTATTTCTTCGCCGGCGCCTTGATCTCCGCCGGCTTCTGCTCCGCCCCCGGCAAGGCCTTCGGCGCCGCCGGTTTCAGGGCTTCCGGTTCCGACCTGGCCAGTTGCACGGGCTGCCCCTTGAAGTGATTGATCGCCTGCGCCAGCTGGAAGTCGTCCTTGCTGCCGTAGTCGAGCGGCTTGCGGTCTTTCAGCTGGGCCAGCGCGCGCTGCTGGGCTTCGAGCACTTCTTTCTGGTCCTTGGCCGCGGGCGGCTTTTCGTTCTCGCCGGCCAGGTGGCGCTGCAGGTCGGCCTCGCGCACGCGCAGCACGGCCAGGGCGTCGCCGTCGGCGGTTTCGTCCACCCGCATGTCGGGCGCGATGCCGGTGGCCTGGATCGGGCGGCCCTTCGGGGTGTAGTAGCGCGCCGTGGTCAGCTTGACCGCGGTGTCGGCCGACAGCTGGCGCAGGGTCTGCACCGAGCCCTTGCCGAAGGTCTGGCTGCCCATGATGATGGCGCGCTTGTAGTCCTGCAGGGCGCCCGCCACGATCTCGGAGGCCGAGGCAGAGCCGCCGTTGACCAGCACCACCATCGGCACGGTCTTCAGGCCGGCCGGCAGGCCGGCCAGCGGGTCGGCGCCGCGCTGGGAATAGAACTCGCGGCGGCCGTAGAACTGGTGGTTCGAATCGGGCAGCTGGCCCTTGGTCGAGACGATCAGCTGCTCCGGCTGCGGCAGGAAGGCGGCCGACACGCCGACCGCGCTCGGCAGCAGTCCGCCCGGGTCGTTGCGCAGGTCGAGCACCAGGCCCTTGATGTCCGGGTTCTCGGCATACAGGGCCTTGGCCTTCTTGGCCAGTTCTTCGACGGTGTTTTCCTGGAACTGGCTGACGCGCAGCCAGGCATAGCCCGGCTCGACCATCTTGCCCTTGACGCTGGCGACCGTGATTTCCTGGCGCAGCACCGGCACCACCCAGGGGCGGTCCTCGCCGCGGCGCGCGATGGTGAGCGTGACCTTGGTGCCGGCCTTGCCGCGCATGCGCTTGATCGCTTCGTCGATCGACATGTTGCGCACCGGGACGTTGTCGATGCGGGTGATCAGGTCGCCGGACTTGATGCCGGCCTTGTGCGCCGGGCTGTCTTCGATCGGGGCGACGATCTTGACGTAGCCGTCTTCGCTGGCCACCTCGATGCCGACGCCGACGAACTTGCCCTGCACCGCCTCTTTCATCTCCTTGAAGGCCTTCTGGTCCAGGTAGACGGAGTGCGGGTCGAGCGAGGCGACCATGCCGCCGATCGCTTCGGACAGCAGCTTCTTGTCCTCGACCGGTTCGACGTAGTCGGTCTTGATCAGGCCATACACGTCGGCCAGCTGGCGCAGCTCGTCGAGCGGCAGCGGCGAGCCGACTTCTTTCTGCGCGTGGGCCGAAAACTGGAAGGAAGCGGCCACGCCGGCCACCATGCCCAGTCCGATCAGCCCGATGTTCTTTGCCTTACCCATAGTCGCCTTTAGAATTTGATCCAGCCTGCCGGATCCAGGGGCTGGCCGCGATACCTGAGCTCAAAGTATAGCCCCGATTCCTCGTTACCGCCGGTATTGCCCGCGCTCGCAATCACTTCCCCGGCCTTGACCATGTCGCCCGCGCGCTTGAGCAGGGCCGAATTGTTTCCGTAGGTCGTCAGGTACTCGCCGCCGTGGTCGATGATGATCACGTTGCCCCAGCCGCGCAGCCAGTCGGCGTGCACCACCCGTCCTGGGCCGGCGGCGCGCACCTCGGCCCCTTCGGCGGCCTTGATGAACATGCCTTTCCAGGTGGGGCCCTCGCCGCGGCGGCTGCCGAAGCGGGCGGCCACGCTGCCATTGACCGGCACGCTCAGGCGGCCCTTCATGCTGGCAAACGCCCCGGGCGGAGCCGGCGGGGCCAGCGCGACTTCCTGCGGCGGCGGCGCGCTCGGCTTCGTTTCGACCGGCTTCGGCTGCTCGGCCAGCTTCGGCGGCGGCGCTTCCGGCTCCGGCTTGACCGGCTTGCCGCTCTGGCGCGCGATGCGCTCGCGTTCGGCCTTCTCGGCGGCGGCCTTGGCGCGGGCCAGGGCGCGCGCCTTTTCTTCGGCCTCGGCCTTGGCCTTGGCGGCGGCCAGTGCGGCCTGGCGGCGGCGCTCGGCCTCGGCCTGCTCGCGGATCAGGCGCGACAGGCGGTCGACCAGGCCCGACATGCGCTGTTCGTCGCGCTGCAGGCGATCGGCCTGCTTGCGCTGGTCGGCCAGGCGGGTCGACAGGTTCTGCAACAGGGCGCTGCGCTTGGCTTTTTCCTTTTCCAGCGTGGCTTTCTGCTCGCGCTGCTCGTCCGCGATTTCCTGCAACTCCAGCTGGGCGTTCTCGACCTTGTCGCGGTTGGCCTCGACCTCGGCCAGGTTGGTGCGCAGCGCGGCCAGCAGCTTGGCCTGCGCCTGCGACACGTAAGCCATCATCTGCAGGTCGCGGTTGATGCGATTCGGGTTGTCGCCGGACAGCAGGAGCTTCATGCGGTTTTCGTTGCCGGCCACGTAGTGCTCGCGCAGCAGCTGCGACAATTGTTTCTTTTGATTAACAATTGTCTGCTGCAATCGCTCGCCCTGGGTCGACAGCTCGTGCAGGCGCGTGCTGGTGACGTCCTGCTCCTCGGCCAGGTCGCGCAGCGCGCGGTTGGCGTCGGAAATGGCGGCCTCGGATTCCGCCAGCTCGTCGGCGGCGTCGTCGCGAGCATCCTCGGTACGGGCGATGTCGCGCTTGATCGCCTCCAGCTTCTGCTGGATGCCGGCGCGCTGCTTCTCCGCGGTCGCCTTCTGGCGGCTGCGGTCGGTCTGGCGCTGGGCAAAGGCGGGTTCGAGCAGTGCGAGGGCCAGCAGCGCGCCCAGGAGCGCGCTGCCGGCGAACTTCGTGAATGGCAAACGCAAGACCTTACTTCGCCTTCCCTTGGTTGGCCACGGCCGCCATGGCGGCGGCGATCGCTTCCTGGTCGCCCAGGTAGTAGTGGCGGATCGGCTTCAGGCTCTCATCCAGCTCATACACCAGCGGCTGGCCGTTCGGAATGTTCAGGCCGACGATGTCGGTGTCGCTGATGTTGTCCAGCATCTTGATGATGGCGCGCAGGCTGTTGCCGTGGGCCGAGATCAGGATCTTCTTGCCGGCGCGGATGGCCGGGGCGATTTCCTCGTCCCAGGCCGGCATCACGCGGGCCACGGTGTCCTTCAGGCATTCGGTCAAGGGGATCTGCGCTTTCGACAGGCCGGCGTAGCGCGGGTCGTTGAACGAGGTGCGTGGGTCGTTCTCTTCCAGGGCCGGCGGCGGGGTGTCGTAGCTGCGGCGCCAGACCAGCACCTGCTCGTCGCCGAACTTGGCGGCGGTTTCGCCCTTGTCCAGGCCCTGCAGGGCGCCGTAGTGGCGCTCGTTCAGGCGCCAGTCGTTCTTGACCGGCAGGTACATCATGTCCATTTCGTCCATCGCCAGCCACAGGGTGCGGATCGCACGCTTGAGCACCGAGGTGTAAGCCACATCGAAGGTGAAGCCGGCTTCCTTGAGCACGCGGCCGGCGCTCCTGGCTTCGTTGATGCCTTTCTCGGTCAGGTCGACGTCGGTCCAGCCGGTGAAGCGGTTTTCCAGGTTCCAGGTGGATTCGCCGTGGCGCATGAATACGATTTTGTACATAGGTCTTCTTCGCTTAAAGGTGCAATTAAAATCCGGTCCAGCATCTATTTTATAATGCTCCGATTCAGTACAACCAACGGAACCCTTGTGAATTTCATTCTCGATAATATCTTCGTTGTAGCGATCGCCGTCATTTCCGGCGGCGCCCTGCTCTGGCCGGCCCTGGCCCCGCGCGGCAAGCGCGTCACCCCGCTGCAGGCCACGCAGATGATCAACCGCGGCAAGAGCCTCGTGCTGGACGTCAGGACTGCCGAGGAATTTGCCGCAAATCACCTGCGCGACGCCAAAAACATCCCGCTGGCAGACTTGGGCAACCGGATCGGCGAGCTGGAGAAGTCGAAGAACCGCACGGTGATCGTCGTCTGCCAGAACGGCGCCCGCGCCGACAAGGCGGCGCGCCAGCTCCAGGCGGCCGGCTTCGAGGACGCCCACGCGCTCGAAGGCGGCCAGGCAGCCTGGATCGCAGCCGGCCTGCCGGTGACCAAGTAAATAATCAGGAGGAAGTACTCATGACCGCACACGTCGTTCTTTACCACACCGCCAGCTGCCCCTATTGCGTCCGCGCCGAGCGCCTGCTCGAAGCCAAGGGCGTGACCGAGATCGAACGCATCCGCATCGACCTCGATCCGGAGCAGCGCCAGATCATGATGCAGCGCACCGGGCGCCGCACCGTGCCGCAGATCTACGTCGGCGAGACCCACGTCGGCGGCTTCGACGACCTGTACGCGCTCGACCAGGCCGGCCGCCTGGATCCGCTGCTGAAGGGCGCCTGAGCGTCCTGATCGGCCTGATTTGACGGGCTTTGGGGTCCGCGGCCGCGGGGGTATTGCATCCAAATTGATTTTGATACAATTGCCCTCGCGTTTGACCAAAGTACCGGGACGGCGCGTCCGTCCACCATCATTTAAAACGAAAGCGTTCCATGTCCGACGAAAACCTGCAACCAGTATTCCAAATCCAACGCGTCTACCTGAAAGACATGTCGCTGGAACAACCGAATTCCCCGGCCATCTTCCTCGAGCAGGAAGCACCGACCATCGAAGTGTCGCTGGACGTCGGCGCCGAGTCGATCGCCGAAGGCATCTACGAGTCGACCGTGACCATCACCGTCACCGCCAAGCTGAAGGACAAGGTCGCTTTCCTGGTCGAAGGCAAGCAGGCTGGCATCTTCGAAGCCCGCAACATCCCGGCCGAGCAGATGGATCCGCTGCTGGGCATCGGCTGCCCGAACATCGTTTACCCGTACCTGCGCGCCAACATCGCTGACGTGATCAGCCGTGCAGGCTTCCCGCCGGTGCACCTGGCCGAGATCAACTTCGAAGCCTTCTACCAGCAGCGCCAGCAGGCAATGGCCCAGGCTGCCGCCGCTCCGGCACAGTAAGCTGTACCCTTCACGGGTACTGCCAGCGCAGTGCCCGTGTCTCCGGCGCCCGCTCACCCGCGGTGGTCAACCCGTCTTCGGCCCGCCATGATCCTATCCCGTCTCCTTGCAAGCGTGCTCCTCCTGGCAGCACCGGCTGCGTTCGCCTTCGATTTCAAGAGCGTCGGCGCGGCCCGCGTGATCCTGTACGACACGCCGTCGCTCAAGGGCACCCGGATGTACGTCGCCCCGCAGGGCATGCCCCTGGAGGTGGTGTCCAGCTACGGCGACTGGGTCAAGGTACGCGACGCCAACGGCGACCTGGCCTGGACCGAGGCCAAGGGCCTGAGCGCACGCCGCAACCTGGTGGTGCGCACGCCCGGCGCCAAGGTCTTCGCCGCGCCCGACGAGGGTTCGCAGGTCCTGATGACGGCCGACCGGGGCGTCGTGCTGGAACTGGTCGACCCGACCGCGATCGCCTGGATCCGGGTGCGCCACCGCGACGGCATCGCCGGCTATGTCCGGCCGAACGACGTCTGGGGCCTCTGATGCCGGGCCCGCTCGAATAGTGAACAAGCGCATGCAAGAAAACAAGACACCATCCAAGATCACCGTACTGGGCGCCGGCGCCTGGGGCACGGCCGTGGCCATCGCCCTGGCCGCCCGCCACGACGTCCTGCTGTGGGGCCGCAATCCCGGGCAGATCGCCGAGATGCAGGGCGCACGCGAGAACCTGCACTACCTGCCCGGCTACCCGCTGCCCGAAGCGCTGCGCGTGAGCGCCGACTTCGAGGCCGCGCTGGCGCATGTCGTCGGCGCCGGCGAAAACGAGGCGCCGCTGCTGATCCTGGCCTGCCCGGTGGCTGGCCTGCGGCCGCTGCTCGGGCAACTGAAAGGCCGCGCAATTCCGAACGTGGTCTGGCTGTGCAAGGGTTTCGAGGCCGGCACCGGCCTGCTGCCGCACCAGGTCAAGACCGAGGTGCTGGGCGACGAGGTGCCCGGCGCGGCCCTGTCCGGCCCCTCGTTCGCCCAGGAAGTGGCGCGCGGCCTGCCCTGCGCCCTGACCGTGGCCTCGGCCTCGGAAAGCCTGCGCGAGCGCGTGGTGGCGGCGGCGCACGCCGACAACATGCGCGTCTACTCCTGCGACGACCTGATCGGCGTGGAAGTGGGCGGCGCGGTCAAGAACGTGATGGCGATCGCCACCGGCGCCGCCGACGGCCTGGGACTGGGCCTGAATGCGCGCGCCGCCCTGATCACCCGCGGCCTGGCCGAGATCACCCGCCTGGGCGTGCACCTGGGCGCGCAGCCCGGCACCTTCATGGGCCTGGCCGGCATGGGCGACCTGATCCTCACCTGCACCGGCGACCTGTCGCGCAACCGCCGCGTGGGCCTCGCGCTGGCGCAGGGCAAGCAGCTGGACACCATCGTGGCCGAACTGGGCCACGTGGCCGAAGGCGTGCCCTGCGCGAAATCGGTGCGCGCGCTGGCGCACCGGCTGGGCGTGGACATGCCGATCACCGAGGCGGTGGCGGCAGTGCTGTTCGATGGGGTGGCGGCGACCGAGATGGCGCAGCAGTTGCTGGCGCGCGATCCGCGCGATGAGGTGGCTTGATGCGTCGAGCTAGCGCTTGCCTCGGCAAACCGCCAGCTCATTCACGCAGTGTTAATTCCCCGAGCCGCGCGGATCACGCGTCGGCCCGCCGGTCCGTACCGGCCCCAGCAAAATGGTGAGCAAGGCCACCGCATCCTTGTTGGCGCGCACCGCATGCGGCTCCCCTCCCGCCAGGTAGACCATCTCGTTGGGCCGCAGGATCGTGGTGCGCCCGTGCGCGTCGAAGGCGATTTCTCCTTCCAGGCAAACCAGGGTCATCTCGCCCTCGACCCGATGCTCGGGCATGGGTTTTTCCTTCGGCACCACCAGCCGGATCAGTTCCATGTGCTCGGTCTTGATCAGCGCAACCGAGGTGAAATGGGCGATGTCGTCGTCGCCGCGCTGTAGTTCGATGCGCTCGCCCGAAACTGCGTGTTGCAAGGCCATGTCGCCCTCCTTTGACGGTTAATCCTGTTGTTCGCGTTCCGGCAGCTGCGGCAGCTCCGGCACGGTGCGCAGCCAGCTGACCAGCGCAAACGCATCCTTCATGCCGCTCGCCAGTTGCGGCACCAGCAGTTCCGGTGCATTCAGCAGCAGCGGCACCTCGACCCACACGAAATAGCTTTTCAGCTTCAGGTAATCCACCAGCGGGTGGTTCGGGTCGACGCCCTTCGGAGGACGCTGCAGGGTGTCTTCGAACTGCAGGTCGCCGTAGGTCGCGCGGAGATGCTTATTCTTCAACATTTTACTGAAGCCTGTCGCATCGTTGACCACGTGTGCGCGGATCGCCTTGAGCCGGTGCGCCGGCGGCAGGTACTCGCCCGCGCCGAACAGCAGCTTGCCGTCGGCCTCGATATGAAAGTAATAGGTCGGCCCGCCGGCCGCGCTCGGACGGCGCTTGTCGAGCGGGGCGATGCCGGCCGAGAAATGGGTCTTGTAGGGCCGCTTGTCCTTGGCGAAGCGCACGTCGCGGTGGATGCGGAACAGGGCCTTCCTGGGATCGCAGCCGGCCACTTGTTTATCGAAGGTGCCCAGCTCCGCGATCAGTTCGGTGACGACTTGCAGGAATTCCGCGCGCAGGATGTCGTAGCGTGGTTTGTTCCAGAGGAACCAGGGGCGGTTGTTGTTCTCGCTGAGTTCGCTTAAAAATTGTGTCAGGTCACGCAGGTGCATGCAGGGGTCCGGATAAGGGCTTACTGAATCTGGCGCGGGCGCTTGCCGACGGTGACGTCGAGCGTGGACTCGCGGTTCTTGCGCAGGATGCGCAGCGGCGCCTTCTCGCCCGGCTCGAGCTGGGCGATCAGGTTGAGCATCTCGCTGGTATTGGCCACCGTCTTGCCGCCGACCGCCACCAGGATGTCGCCCGGGCGCATGCCGGCGCGGTCGGCCGGGCCGCCGCGCACCACGCCGGCGATGATCGCGCCGCTGGAGCGGCCCAGGCCGAAGCTTTCGGCCAGTTCGGGCGTGATGTCCTGCGATTCGATGCCGATCCAGCCGCGCACTACTTGCCCGTGCTTGACGATCGAATCGAGCACCGTCTTGGCGGTGCTGACCGGAATGGCGAAGCCGATGCCCACCGAGCCGCCGGTCTGCGAATAAATGGCCGAGTTGATGCCGAGCAGGTGGCCGTTGGTGTCGACCAGGGCCCCGCCCGAGTTGCCGAAGTTGATCGCGGCGTCGGTCTGGATGAAGTTCTCGAAGTGGTTGATGTGCAGGTTGTTGCGCCCCAGCGCCGAGATGATGCCGAGGGTGACGGTCTGGCCCACGCCGAAGGGGTTGCCGATGGCCAGCACCACGTCGCCCACGCGCGCGTGCTCCGGGTCGCCCAGCACCATCACCGGCAGGTTGCGCGCCGAGATGCGGATCACGGCCAGGTCGGTTTCCGGATCGGTACCGACGATGCGCGCCGCCGTCTTGCGCCCGTCCGCCAGGCCGACCTCGATGATGTCGGCGCCTTCGACCACGTGGTTGTTGGTCAGGATGTAGCCGTCGCCGCTGACGATCACGCCCGAGCCGAGGCTGGCCATCTGCTGGTCGGGCGGCATGCGGTCGCCGAAGAAGCGGCGGAAGAACGGATCCTTGAGCAGCGGATTGGTCTCGCGCGAGGCCTTGCTGGTGAGGATGTTGACGACGGCCGGCATGGCGCGTCCGGCCGCTTCGCGGTAACTGCCGCTGGGCGGCGTGCCGGGCGCCTGCAGCAGCGGCACCTTCGATCCCGCAGGGCCGAGCGCGACCCGGGTGGGCGCGCGCTCCAGCCATTCGGGCCGCATGGTGGAGATCACGAAATACAGCGCCAGCGCGACCGTGACGGCCTGCGCGAACAGCAGCCAGAAACGCCGCAGGGCGCCAGGCGGGCGCCGCGGGCGCGTGGGCTGCGGCTTGAGTTCATGGACGCTGTCGTTCATGGTTTATTTTTTCAGAGGGTCGGCTTTCAAGGCGTCGCGGATGTCGCGCAGCAGCAGGATCTCTTCCTTCTCGGCCGGGGTCGCCACTTCAACCGGGCCGCGCAGGCGGTTCACCATGCGCACCATCAGGAAGATGATGAAGGCCAGCAGGATGAAATTGATCAGGATGGTCAAGAAATTACCGTAGGCGAGCACGGCGCCGGCTTTTTGCGCCTCGGCCAGCGGCAGCGCCGTGCCCTGGCCGTTCAGCGGCAGGTAGTAATTGGCGAAATCGAGGCCGCCAAACAACATACTGATCGGCGGCATGATCACGTCCTTGACCAGCGAATCGACGATGCGGCCGAACGCAGCGCCGATGATGACGCCGACCGCAAGATCGACGACGTTGCCGCGCATTGCGAAGGTTTTGAACTCTCCCAGCATGGACATGGACTCCCCTTTCATGGTTTTGGTTGTAATTGAATCAAGCGATTTCATGATACCGCAAGCTGGATTGTTGCGGATGTACAGGCCTGAATATGGTCTAACAAGGGACGGCTATTTCGCTCGAACGTATCCGCCTGATAATTTTTTTCCAATCAGTATTGCCGTTCACATATAATTTTGTGTTGCTGAAAGCTCTTTATTGATTCTTGAGATTCGTATTTTCACGGAGTGGGGTTGGTATGAGTAATGAAAAGCAGGTCGATTCAGGCCGACGCGGACTGCTCGTCGCGACATGCGCAGCAGGTGGCGTTGTCGGGGTATCCACGGCGGGAGTTCTCGTCAGCACCTTCCAGCCGTCGGAGCGAGCGAAAGCCGCCGGCGCCCCGGTCGAGGTCGACATCTCCGACGTCAAGCCAGGCGAGATGAAGGTGGTCGAATGGCGCGGCAAGCCGGTCTGGATCCTGCGCCGCACGCCCGAGATGCTGGCCACCCTCGAGAAGGACACCGCCGAACTGGCCGATCCGAACTCCGAGAAAGAGTACCAGTTGCCGGTGCCGGAATACGCCAAGAACCCGTGGCGTGCGCGCGAAGACCACAAGGAAGTGCTGGTCACGGTCGGCATCTGTTCGCACCTGGGCTGCTCGCCGTCCTCGCGCTTCGCGTCCGGACCGCAGCCGAACCTGCCGGACAACTGGCCGGGCGGCTTCCTGTGCCCTTGCCATGGGTCGACCTTCGACCTGTCGGCGCGCGTGTTCAAGAACAAGCCGGCGCCGACCAACATGGATATTCCCCCTTACATGTACCTGTCCGACAACAAGCTGGTGATCGGCAAAGACGAGAAAGGCGAGGCATAACATGGGCGGTCCATTCAAAGAGACGCAGGTTCCCGCGAACGCACCGGCCGGCGCCAAGGCCCTGGCCTGGGTCGACGACCGCTTCCCGCTGTCGAAGCTGTGGAACGACCAGTGGGGCAAGTACTACGCCCCGAAGAACTTCAACGTCTGGTACCTGTTCGGTTCGCTGGCCATGCTGGTGCTGGTGCTGCAGATCGTCACCGGCATCTTCCTGACCATGCACTACAAGCCGGACGCCAGCCTGGCCTTCGGCTCGGTCGAATACATCATGCGCGAAGTGCCCTGGGGCTGGCTGGTGCGCTACATGCACTCGACCGGCGCCTCGATGTTCTTCATCGTGGTCTACCTGCACATGGCGCGCGGCCTGATGTACGGTTCCTACCGCAAGCCACGCGAACTCATCTGGCTGTTCGGCTTCGCGATCTTCCTGTGCCTGATGGCCGAAGCCTTCTTCGGCTACCTGCTGCCATGGGGCCAGATGTCGTACTGGGGCGCCCAGGTGATCGTCAACCTGTTCGGCGCGATCCCCGTGATCGGCCCGGACCTGTCGCTGTGGATCCGCGGCGACTACGTGGTCTCCGACGCCACCCTGAACCGCTTCTTCGCCTTCCACGTCATCGCCCTGCCGCTGGTGATCCTGGGCCTGGTCGCCGCCCACCTGATCGCGCTGCACGAAGTCGGCTCGAACAACCCGGACGGCATCGAAATCAAGGATAACCTGGACGCGGACGGCCACCCGGTGGACGGCATCATGTCGCACCCGTACTACTCGACCAAGGACTTCTTCGGCGTGTCGGTGTTCCTGCTGATCTTCTCGGCGATCGTGTTCTTCGCGCCTGAGATGGGCGGCTACTTCCTGGAATACAACAACTTCCTGCCGGCCGACTCGATGAAGACCCCGCCGCACATCGCGCCGACCTGGTACTTCACCCCGTTCTACTCGGTGCTGCGCGCCACCACGGCCGACTTCATGTACGTGCTGATGGCCGCGATTGCCGCCTACGTCGTGTTCATCTGGCTCAAGTCGCGCCTGGCCTACAAGACCAAGGTCGCGGTGGCGGTGATCGGCCTGGTGCTGATCATCGGCATGCTGCCGCAGGTGCTGGATGCGAAGTTCTGGGGCGTGGTGCTGTTCGGTTCTTCAGTGGTGATCATCGCCCTGCTGCCGTGGCTCGACCACTCGCCGGCGCGCTCGATCCGCTACCGTCCGGACTGGCACAAATACGTGTACATCGTGTTCGCGCTGTGCTTCGTGGCCCTGGGCTACCTGGGCACCCAGCTGCCGACCCCGGCCTACACGATCATCTCGCAAGTGGCGACCCTGCTGTACTTCGCGTTCTTCCTCCTGATGCCGTGGTGGAGCACCGCGGGCCGGTTCAAGCCGGTCCCGACGCGCCTGACCTTCACGCCCCACTAATCGCGGACCAGAGCACAAGGACAAGAACATGAAATTTGCGAAGAAACTGATCGCGGTCCTGGCACTGGTGCCGGGACTGGCATTCGCCGCCGAGGGCGGCTTCCCGCTCGAACGGGCGCCGGACCGTCACGACCTGTCGTCGCTGCAGAACGGCGCCAAGCTGTTCATCAACCATTGCCTGAACTGCCACTCGGCGTCCAGCATGCGCTACAACCGCCTGCGCGACCTCGGCCTGACCGAAGAGCAGATCAAGAACAATCTGTTGTTTTCTCAAGACAAGGTTGGCGGCATGATGACGACCGCCCTGCGCCCGGACGACGCCAAGGCCTGGTTCGGCGCGGTGCCGCCGGATCTGTCGGTGATCGCGCGTGCGAAATCCTCACCTGCGGGCAGCGGTGCGGACTACCTGTACACTTACCTGCGTACCTTCTACAAGGACGACGCCCGTCCGACCGGCTGGAACAACATGGTGCTGCCGAACGTGGCCATGCCGCACGTGATGTGGCAGCAGCAGGGCGTGCGCCAGGCGAAGTTCCAGGATGTACCGGACCCGCACGAGCATGGCAAGACGATCCACAAGTTCGTCGGCTTCGAACAAATCCAGCCGGGCACGATGAGCCCGCAGGAGTTCGACACCGCGACCGCCGACCTGGTTGCCTACTTGAGCTGGATGGCTGAGCCAGCGCAAGGCACCCGCAAGAAGTTGGGCGTTATTGTGTTGATCTTCCTGTCGATTTTCGCCTTCCTGGCATGGCGCCTGAACGAATCGTACTGGAAAGAAGTGAAGTAAATTCGCTTTCATTGCCCGGTTGGCTATAATACGGGCAATCATTTTTCGGGGTGAATCGCACAGCGCTTCACCCCATTGTTTCTTAAGGAACTATAAACCATGATGGTTCTCTACTCCGGCACCACGTGCCCGTTCTCCCAACGCTGCCGCCTGGTCCTGTTCGAAAAGGGCATGGACTTCGAGGTGCGCGACGTCGACCTGTTCAACAAGCCGGAAGACATCTCGACCATGAACCCCTACGGCCAGGTGCCGATCCTGGTCGAGCGCGAACTGATCCTGTATGAGTCGAACATCATCAACGAATACATCGACGAGCGCTTCCCCCACCCGCAGCTGATGCCGGCCGACCCGCTGATGCGCGCCCGCGCCCGCCTGATGCTGTTCAACTTCGAGAAGGAACTGTTCGTCCACGTGCACGTGCTGGAAAGCGAGCGCAACAAGGCGAACGACAAGAGCCACGACAAGGCCCGTGCCGAAATCCGCGACCGCCTGACCACGCTGGCGCCGCTGTTCCTGAAGAACAAGTACATGCTGGGCGACGAGTTCTCGATGCTCGACGTCGCGATCGCTCCGCTGCTCTGGCGCCTCGACCACTACGGCATCGAGCTGTCGAAGACCGCCGCCCCGCTGATGAAGTACGCCGAGCGCATCTTCTCGCGTCCGGCCTACATCGAAGCGCTGACCCCGTCCGAGAAGGTGATGCGCCGCTGATGCCCGCTGCGGGCGTGCTGGCGCGCCCGCATGCAGCATCGTTTGATTCAGTACGCGCCGGTTTTTCGGACGCCATCCCGGCGAATCCGCTACACTAGCGCGCACAGGTTTGCTTCTTTTACCACGTCCAATGTCCGAGATCTCCACCAAGCCCTACCTCCTGCGCGCCATCTACGAGTGGTGCACGGATAGCGGCTACACGCCCTACCTCGCGGTCAGAGTCGACTCCGCCACCACGGTGCCGATGGAATACGTCCGCAAAGGCGAGATCATCCTGAACATCAGCTACGGCGCCACCTCGGGCCTGAAGATGGACAACGACGCGATCCACTTCCGCGCGCGCTTCAACGGCGTGTCGCGCGAGCTGTACATTCCGGTGCAGAACGTGTTGGCGATCTATGCCAACGAGAACGGCCAGGGCATGGCCTTCGAAGTGAACGCGACGGCGGCGGAGATGGCGCCGCCATCCTCGACCGACGAAGCGGCAGCGCCGGCCCTGTCGGCGGTGCCTGGCAAGCAGGCCGAGACGTCCGTCGAGAGCGCGACTGCTTCGGATGGTGATGACGAGCCGCCGAAGAAGGGCGGACGTCCGACCTTGACCCGCATCAAATAGCGTATAATCGTTGTTTTAAGATTAAGCCGACTTAGCTCATCAGGTAGAGCAGTTGATTTGTAATCATCAGGTGGCGGGTTCGAGTCCTGCAGTCGGCACCAAAATTTAGCTTTGAAAACAATGCCTTAGGTTTAGTCGACCTAAGGCATTTGTCTTTGTTGGACGTGAAAAGTACACTTTCAGTACACTCAGCAGTCACAAAGGCTCATGGCAACCATCGTTCTTACCCCTTCTGGCACCTACAAAGCACTCGTCCGTATGCGAGGCTGGCCGACAACTTCCAAGACTTTCCGACTCAAACGCGACGCCGTCGATTGGGCGCGCAGAACCGAAGATGAGATGGTTCGTGGCGTCTATATCTCGCGGACCGGTTCCGAACGCATGACGTTGCAGGAAGCGCTGCAAAGATACTTGGCCGAAGTAACGCCAACCAAGAAGCCGACCACCCAGCGTAGCGAATCAATCACCGCCCAGCACCTGATCGGGTTCTTGGGCGAATATTCGATGGCGGCCTTGAGTAGCGAGCTGGTCGCATCCTATCGAGATCACCGACTGGCTGCCGGCAAAGCGAACAACACTGTTCGCATCGAACTGGCGATGCTGAGCAACCTGTTCACGGTAGCCATGCAGGAATGGGGACTCGGCCTTACTCACAATCCCGTCGCTACTATCCGCAAGCCGAGTCCAGGCAAGAGCCGAGATCGCAGGCTGACCGGTGACGAGGAACAGCGCCTACTGGAAGCGGTAGAAGCCCATAGCAATCCGATGCTGGCGTGGGTCGTGACCCTGGCCATCGAAACTGGCATGAGGCAGTCCGAGATCGTGAATCTGCGGTTGCAGCATGTCGATCTGCAAAGCCGGGTCGTTAGGCTGTCCGACACGAAAAACAACTCCGCACGTACCGTTCCTTTGACTGCTGCTGCGACCGCCGCCTTGAAAACCGCAATCAACAACCCGCTCCGTCCAAAGGAAACCGACCTGGTGTTCTTTGGAGAGCCGGGACGGGATGGAATCCGCCGGCCGTATCAGTTCGCCAAAATTTGGGGCGGCATCAAGGAGGCCATCGGGGCCAACGACTTGCACTTCCACGATCTACGTCATGAGGCCGTAAGCCGGCTGGTTGAGGGCGGTCTAAGCGATCAAGAGGTCGCCGCCATCAGCGGCCACAAGTCGATGCAAATGCTACGCAGGTACACGCACTTACGCGCAGAGGATCTAGTTACGAAACTGGACGGATTGGCGAAAGTCCGCGCCGTGGTCTTTGACGTGTATGGCACCATCGCCGCAATTAACGATAGACGCAGTCCCTTCGCTCGGTTGCTGCAGATAGGTGCGTTACGAGGTCGCGCGAGGACGAAAGAAGATTCCAGGACACTTATGACTAACCTGTGGGGTCTACACGAGGCAGCGCAGTTCCTCGGCGTCGAATTGACAGCTACAGAGTTTGACGAGCTGGAGCAGGATCTAGAGGCAGAACTGGATTCAATCACGTTGTACGCCGACGTGGTCCCCACTATTCGGGCATTACAACGCCGAGGCATCAAAGTCGCTCTCTGTTCAAACTTAGCCAAGCCATACGCAGCGCCAATTACTCGCCTTCTACCGATGCCATTGGAGGTATATGCCTGGAGCTTCGAACATCAAGCAATCAAGCCAGATCGCAGCTTCTACAAACAGGTGTGTGAAGAGCTGATGTGCTCTCCCAACCAAGTCCTGATGATCGGCGATACCCCCAGCGCAGACGTAAGCGGCCCACGCGAAGTTGGGATGCAGTCGTTACTACTCGACAGGAAAGCGACTACTAACTCAAAGGATAAAGTCTATACGCTCACCGGCCTATTAGATTTGCTCTGAAAAAACAACCACGATTATGCGTCCAAACTGCATCCCTTCGGCATTTTTGCGACAAATTAAAATATTTTTCCACCACTCGATATCATCAATTTTCGCTAATTAACAATAATTAGCGCTATAATTGAAAAATAATTATAATTTAATGTAATTTATTGATTTTAATGGATTCTTGTTTCCCAAGAATGCATTTTCGGGGCATCAAAACCATCACTTCGAACAATGACTATCTTTCGTAATTGTTGATAGTTACGCTTAAATTGTAAAATTTCGCTTCGTTGACGGATAGCTTCTGTAACTTTATCTTAGCTCCATTGATAACTGGAGCTAAATATGACTACTGAAGAAACTCTAATTCAACGATACGGCGTATTACTTTCTCTTCAAGATTGCGCAGATCTTTTTTGCCGTAGTGCAGAAGGGCTGCGTGTCACTCTCGCAGGCAACAACGAGTTTGCAAACCGTCTTCGTCCCGCAAAGGTCAAGATCGGACGCCGCGTCCTCTTTAAAGCAAGCGTTATTGGTCAAATTCTGGATGAAGCATCCCCAAAATGAGCTTCCAGATCGGAAAACAGAGCGAGCAAACGATGTATTCGCTCGATTTCCGTTTTTGGCTGATCGGATAACGACGGCTAAATCACGCATTGAATTACGTAGCGAAACGGCGAAGCAGCAGTTATTGCTTCCAGGCTTACAAAACTTCATGCGAGCGATGCCAAACCATATCGCACGCTCCAGCCTTTTCGCCCCAGTTGCACGTGGCCGTAAGCGGATTCATAAGGACACGGTACTCGTCAGCCGAGCAGATGCTGTTATCAAATTTTGGGGCGAGCAGTTGGATGAGTCTCAAGCTGACGTCTGGATGCAAGCGATGCACGAGGCGAGTCGCCAGCCTTTAGGCGAAGCTGTAGTAATTAAACGAGCAGCGTTCTTAAAGTCTATAGGTCGGCAAACTGGAAACTACGAATACAAATGGTTGAATCGAACAATGCAAGCGCTATCTTTCGCAATGCTGGTAATTGAGGTCACTAAGGATGGCGAGCCTAAATTGGCTGTAGGTCGAACCCGAGCCTTACACATGATCGATGGCTTCGACTTCGATGACGAAGAAGAAGTCTACACTTTACGCATTGACCCACGCTGGCACGCGATGTTTGCAAATCGCGAGTTCGCGTTGATTGACTGGAAAAAACGCCTACGGTTTGGAATTCGTCAAGATATGGCAAAAGCCTTACAACGTTTAGTCGCTACGTCGAACGAGCAGATTCAACGCTATGCCATTGACTGGCTCAAGGACAAACTGGAATACACCGGTCGCATGCGTGACTTTTTAGATGCCGTCGAGCGTGCAATGCGTGAGTTAGAGAGGCTGGAAATTATCGCAGGCAGCCGCGTTGAGCTCAGTACGAAAGGGAAAATGCAAGCCGTGTGGACAAAGTTATGAACACATCGGGGTTACGTCGCGGGTACATCGGGGCTACGTCGCGACTTGTCGGGGTTACGCCGCTAAACCATCGGGGCTACGTCGCAACCCATGCTCCTAAGACTTTGAGCCGATTGAGTTTTTAGCCATGTTCTTGCCCTCTACCTTTCTTCTACCTTTTTTCTACAGGATAAGGATGTGGAAAACTGCAATCAAACCAATTTGGACTATGCGTCGTCATCAGCATGCCAAAGAATTCTTTGTAATGACGCCAAGGAGATCCCGATGATCCGAACATTACCCTCTCGTGTGTTGCTGGCCGCATTTATCGTTGGAGCAGTCGTCACCACTGCAAACGCCGGTAGTGTCGCTGGCTTCGGCGGCTCCACTGAAGTGACGCAGATTCTTAACAATGTTGAGCTGATTCAACATTCAGCACAGATGTATCAGCAGGTTCAGAACACGATCACGGCCGTTCAACACTCTCAGCAGCAGCTAAAAAACCTGCTCGCTCTACCGACTCAAACCTGGGGCCAGGCGCAGCAGGAACTGTCCGCGCTGGCCGACCTAGGGAACAAGACGACTGCACTGTCCTATGCCGGCCGGAATATCGACCAACTGTTCCGCCAGCGCTTCAAAGGCTTTTCCAGCTCGGCCGGCAATACCCATTTCGGCGCGCAGTTTCAGAATCTGGTGCAGACCCAGCTCGATGGCTTGAATTCGGTCCTGCAGGCCTAAAGACAATTCGCTGGCTGGCGTCACGCCAGCCGCTTTCGCCCGAAGTCCTTTGAATCATGGCGTGTACACGCTTTGATTGTTGGACTGTGTCCACCACGCAGGCGCAGGCAAACTAATGTAAGTTTTTTGTTGAGATTTTGTTGAACGATGTAAGTTTTTTGTGGAGCGGATGTAAGTTTTTTGTTGGGCCGCTGTAAGTTTTTTGTGGGTTAGATGCATCCTAAGTGCATTCGCTTACAAGCAGATGATCAGCGGTCCTCTGCACAAAGGCGGCTGATTGCCCCCGAGAGTCTGCCGGCAGCGTTCTGGACAACGAAATGCAGGGCACTTCCACCCCACAAATACCTTAGTGGAACATAAAGGGGGCAATACGCTCCGTAGGTGTTTTTGTTAGTTGAGCTAGGCAATGCGAGCATCTTAGCGTAATACATTTTCTTAAAACGCATTGCAAATGCAACACAGCTCTGCAATGCAGATTCGGAGGATTTAATGGCAACGAAGCGGACCTATTCCGTCCGACTGGATGACGAACAACGTCATCAGCTTGAAACTCGAGCATCAGAAATTGGTTTACCTACGGGGAAACTTATCCGTGTGGCGATTGATGACTTCCTGAGACAACAGGAAGAGAAGGACTATCTAGCTGAGGTACAAGCAGAGATTAGCACGTCATTTACCAAGTTAGCGCGCCAAGTTGAAAAAGATCGCGCCGAGCAGCAGCTCGTTATTGGCGTTCTAGATCATCTATGTGATTGGCTTGCCTTTGTTCTTCCTTCACCGGCCGATAAGGCGGACGCCGAGCAACTCCGTCAAAAGCGGCGTGAAGGCTTTTATCAAGAATTGCCTGAGAAATTCATCTCACAGAGTCGAGCCCAGCTAACCAAATACATGGAAGATAAAAATGCGAAGCCGATTCATTGCCCGGTATGTGGCACAGGGCGGCTACGATCGAAAGAAAGCAAGCAGGGGCGGATGTTCTGGTACTGCAGCAATTGGAATGCGACACATCAATGTAGTGCTACGTTTGCCGATGACCTTGGATTGCCTGCAATATCCGGAAGTTCGATTGACTAAATGCCACGAGGAAAAAATGTTAAAGATGCAAGCGATTCGTGAAGTGATGTTGCGGCTGTCCTGTATCGGACGCATACCGTGTCAATACGACCAAGCGGGCGAGATAGTTGGCGAAGGCCCGATTCACTATTTGGTCGAATTAGGGAATCTCTTTTTTATCGCGTGGGAGAACAACAACACTGGCGCTATGGTCGTGAACACAATCACACGTTTTAGATTGGACGAACTTGATGAACTAGGTGCTGCGGAGGCATGGACGGTCGTGCGTGTACCAACCGACCTAGCTGAAGCCATCCAATTTCGGGAAATCGGTAATGTAGAGTTAAACAAAGCGTATCGCCAGATGGTGGGACAGGCGATTGCGGCGCCCGCCCTACCTGCCACATACGCCCCTTGAGAGAACAGCAAGACAAACTAAAGATATATGATGTTAGTCCGGTTGGCGAGCTTGCCAACCGGCCTATCCTCACCGCAAGGCACTAGAACCCTATCCCACTGGATCGGGGTCGCTGCTGGCATGCCAGGTCACCGGATGCTGTGCTGCTCGTCGTTGCATAATCCTCATGCGGTTTCCTCTGCCTTACCTGATCTCGCCATGCAGATAGCAGCCTGAATAAACGCGCACGGCCAACCGTTCTCTCCACTAGCGACTGCTTCAGTTGCGAGGTGCGACCATGATGCAGGCCGGCCTGTGGATGACTGTGAAAATTTCTTGATATCAACCAAGACGCTACTGCAATCTATCACCCACTGAGCCCTGGTAATACCTCCATTGAACGTCAAAAATCTTGGTGATTCTAGGAAATCGTCAGCAGTTGAGGTTAGTCGAGGATAGGCAAACGCCGACAAACGTCACATATTAACATTTCGCTATTAAAAGAGAGTTTCCAATAGGAAATTTCAATGGAGATGCCGTCTTGCAATGAAATTCAAGTCCTGACATTCTGCTATGCTTGTTGTTCGTTTGGAATTAAAAGTAAACGCACATTAAGTTTCTAGCCAGACTACCTGAAAGGACTGACATGGCAACAAAATGGAAATACTTGCCAATTTTGAAGTGGAAACGTGGGGAGCAAGCCGCACTTAGTAAAATGGTGACCTCGGAGTGGGATAGTGTTGTCCCTCTGATCGAGCTAAGTCCGATAGATGCAGCCCCAGATAACGCATCACTTAATGCGGCACTGCCGACATATATAGCAACGGTCGCTGCTCAGATTACCAAATCCATACCGGAAAATCAGCCAGTAGCAATCGATACACGCTACGTCGCCTGTGGATACGCCAAGCAACTGGACGTGATGATCGTAGTTATAAACCGCATAAAAAAAGCAATCCCAAATCCAGTTCTTCCAGTCATTCAAGCCGGCCACATTAGCTTAATCCCTGGCCTTAACTCCACCCGCTCAGGTACTCTTCGCACCTTCGATGAGGTCATCTTGCGCATGGCAACGGATGAGTTTGAATCCGCTCAGATTGATCCGCTGCTAGTTGGGCTGGCTAAAGTCTTCAAACGCAAGCAAATTCATCTGCTACTTGATCAGTTTGCGATTGTTGATAAAAAGTCCACAGATTGTTTTAACGCATTGAGGCCTTACTTAGCTGCAGCTGCGGCGACGACGTGTGCAAGCGTGACTGTCGCAGGTGGATCGTTCCCTGTAAATCTAATGGGCCGCAAACAGGGTATCACTGACCTCCCCCGAGTTGAATGGGGTGTCTGGTTAAAAATTCAGAGTGAGGCCGACTACGAGGAATTCCGGTACGGCGATTACACCGTTAGCAATCCAAATCCGATGGATGAAGATGTTGATCCGAAGAAAGTTAATCCATCCATTTCGCTTCGCTACACTTCTGACGATTTCTGGCGACTGTACAAAGGTGCCGGATTTAAAGGCGCTCCGGCCGGAGTACTGAAGTCGTTATGCAAGCTTCTGATTACGGACCCAATTTATGGTGGGGTTGGATACAGCTTCGGTGACACAAAGTATACAGACTATGCTAATGGCGGCCCAAAGAACGGTATCCCATGGACTTGGCGAAGAGATGCCACGAATCGTCACATTGTCCACACGACTAAGCAACTGTGAAATGACGTTTCAACAACATATCTGAGACTTTTGCTTTAATCGACTCTAGGGGGAAGGAGTTGGCTATATGCTCCCAAAGCATATGAGCAGAAGCTTTGGCTGGCAACGTTGTCGACTGACCTTCTATCATTGCCAGCGCTTCTTCCCTCCATAGCATCGATGCCAAGCTAAAGGAATCTTGTTTAGCATTAGCTTTGGGCGCACGTATGCACTTGATGCGCACCGTGGAGTCAACATCACGTTCTGCTACACAAATCCCCCACCAGGAAGGCAGTACTTTAGTCGCCGCCGCTACATGACGCGGTCCACAAACCAAAAAGATCTGGTCAAACACACGGTTATAGGAGTGAATTTGGTTTGAGAATCGTGCGAAGGTATCGACATCGCTTTTGATCTCGTAGCCCACAAGCAACTTTCCAATTACGGCAACATCGATCCTTGAGCTGCCGCGCTCTAGCCGAAGCTCCTCCTGAACACATTCAGTATCTAAAGCACAATCCTTTAAGTCAAAAAGCAATGCCTCCCGAATCTCCTGTTCGGAAACGGGCTTGATGGGAGGGAGGGTTCGACTACTTGCATGAATCTTTGCCATAGCAGTATTATGCCAACTATGCCAAGAAAAGCAAGCCAGCCGTCACCGGAAGCCGCGACAATTGTCCAAGAAATTCAGGACCATTGCGCGCGCACGAACACATCGGTACTTTCGTTGTCAAAACAAGCAGGAGTACAGCAATCAGCGCTAACACGCTTCCTGTCTGGCGAACGAAAAACCGTGACTACTACAGCCAAGAAGGTGATAGCGTACCTCGGTATTCGGCATAACCAGCATAATCGGCATAATGATATACTGGTTCCTAATCCTCAACTGGATGAAGAAGGCTGCCGCCTCATCAATAGCGCAATTAGGTCTTTGTGGGATGGTCGCCGGCAGAGCGCAGAGCTAATCGCCTCACTGGTTGTTGCCCTTAAGCCAGCAATAGAAATTGCCGCCCGGCCTAGCGAAGGTGGTCAAAATAGGAACTAATATGACCATCTCTCACACAAAAACTCTTTACACCAATCTCAAAGCATTTGGCCTTACGCGTGCGCAGGTAAGGAAGTTGCTGCCGCAATGGTGGTCCCCTGAAGCCGAGGCGAGTCCGGACGGCTACGCCGAATTATGCGGCTTGATCAGCCGTAGACTCAGCCTAGACTTTGAGAGCTTGCTAAAGGGAAACGTCGTTCTCAAAAGCAGTGCTCTCGGACTAGCATATAAGCACAGCGCAGCGGCAACGCCGCAGTCTTTGCAAGGGGCAACATCCATTGCTATTTCGTTGGCGGAGGCGGTCAACGCGGCTATGGGCGATCGTCCGGCTGAAATGCCTGGCAGCGCAAGACAGCTTGCACGTCGAATTCGGGAAGCGAATAACGATATCGTTAGTTTGGAAGGGTTGATCCGGATTTGTTGGGGAAGTGGTATACCCGTAGTGCCCATGCCTAATCTTCCAGTTGGTGTTCGGAAAATGGATGGCGCCGTTATTAGCACCGAACAGCGACCAGTCATTATCATCTCCAAAAAGCGGTCCTCCCGTGCATGGCTCGCGTTCATCCTTGCCCATGAGCTTGGGCACATTGGCTGTGGTCATTTGCTTAAAAGTGGTTCGATTATCGATGTATCCCTTCAAGAGCAAACGACATTTGAAGCAGAATCATCTACTGATAAACAAGAACGTGAAGCTGATCGTTACGCACTTGATTTATTAGGTGGAGAGGCAGCTGACAACGTTGTAGCCGGTTGGCCTTCATGGATTTCACCTGTTGAGATTGCGGTCAGAGCGCGAGAAGCTCATCGTGAAATACATGTTGAAACGGGACATCTGATTCTTCGATATGCCTTCCAATCCAAACGATGGTCAGAATGTACTACTGCGATGAACTTCCTCAGTGAAGATACAAATGCTGAAGCTCTCATGCTATCAGCAATCGCAGAGCATCTAGACCTTGACCTAATTGCCGATGATCTCAAGGACTTAGTCCTCCAAGTAACTGGCATGCACGAATCGACATCAACGTAACGTCTCTGCCTATGTACTTGATTGATGTTGATGCTATTTGCAAATTGGCACACTGGTCTATCCTGCCTCATCTGCCAGATTTACTAAGGTGCAAATGGACCGAAATTGCAACAGTTTCGTCTCTACGCTATCGTGCCCAGCGGGCAATCGAGAGCCCAGACGGGAAACTGTTTCACTCATCCACTGCTGCGGTTACAGTTGTGGAGTGCATGACACACATGAGTGCTATGCCAGTACCAGACGTCACTGTTCTTGGGAGCCTCAATGGCATAGCACAAGTAGATCCCGGTGAGGCGATTCTGATCGCTGTTTGTCTGAACAATCCAACCAGCCTCTTCATCACGGGCGACAAGCGTGCATTACGTGCAGTGGCAAAACATCCACTAGCTGCACGCCTCGCTGGGAAAGTGGCACTCGTAGAACAGGTATTGAAACTTTGTTTGGAACAGAAGGGGCGTGAATGGTTGTTGGCAAATATTCAAGAACATCGCGGGATTGACAAAGCGATCTCTATGATCGTCGGTAGTAGGTGCGATGCATCACTTGAGAATTTGAACACGGGACTTGCATCGTACATTAGTGAGATAAAAACCCTATGTAATCCTTCTATGGTTGCAACCGATCTTGTCCTGAACCTTACATAAGCCAAACAGGCGCCGCCACGTAAAGTACCGCGCGTATAAATTCTGCTCTAGTACAAGATCGGTAGTTGCTCAGCTTCTCTTTCATGGCTTAGCCGCGAGTGCTGCTGTAACCACTTCCCATTGCGTCAACCACTCTGCCGTGTCGCCGCAGCGGGTTTTGATTAGCCTGGCTATCCGGGCATGATGTTCATCCAACGGATAGGCAAAGATGGGTTCGTGGTGTGCGATCCTGTTGCGGAATCCCCGCAGCGCTTCCATCTCGTCGTACAGCATAGTTCTGGCAGCTGCCACTGTGAGTGGGAAAGGCAAGAAGGTAAATGCTGACCGCAAATGGGCATTCCAGACATGAGCGTCGTGGCGAACGGTGAACATTTTGCACCAGAAAACAAATTTCAGCTCGGCGATGACTTTGCCGGTTGATCCAACAGAGATGCCCTGGCGAGCCTGCTGCAGATCGGCTTTGCGCGCTGCCGTCAGAGTACGCTCAAAACCGGCGTTCCAAGGCCAGTCAGTTCCATACTTGAGTTCAAGTGCATGGGCGATGCCATTGCGCATGACCACTTCACAGATGTGAAGCGACGAGAAGAACGCGCCAGACACCAGCGCGTTCCAAATGTAAATATCCAAGGCCGTCGCCCCTGGCGAAAAACCGGTTGCGGCGAGGTATGTGCCAAGGCGCACCGGCGAGATAGTGCTGGCAATAGTGGCGGTTTGAGCAGGTGACAGGGCCATATTGATCAAATTTGATGCATCGGTTTCGGGACTGGTGTACAATGACGTTGTGATTTCTAGGACTTGTTGGCCTCGGCCTTCCCCTGGGGACAAGAGAGTTAGAATGGCCCACTTCGGTGGGCCATTCCCGTTTACGGCGTTATTTTTCAGTCCGCCTTTGCAGCTATGCCAGTTGGAACTAGTGCCGGCGGCGCTGGCTCCGACGCAATAGTAGACGGTGGTGGCGATGCTGGTTGCGTCGGTGCGGGCGGGGGCGGGGGCGGCACTGGTGCCGCTCCCGCCCCTGCTGCGGCAGCCATCGCCGCTGCTGCGGCCTTGGCGAGACGGTCAGCTTCCCATGCTTCACGGAATGCCTTCAGGTCACCGTGAGAGCCGTTTTCTGCGATACGGTCAATGAAGCGCGAGTACAGGCCATCTTGGATCAGTTTCATATCGTGCAATCGTTCAATTGATGCGATAGGATTCATAAGCAAGATGTAGTGGAATTCACCTGATGGGCCCGGCTTCGACAGCAGGAAGCCGAGGTCGCGCAGGATTTTCATTCGCTTGCGCCAGGTGTCAACTGCCCGGACGCCTGTGAAACCGGCCTCGGCAGCAAAGGTAGCCGGGTGCTCGATAGTCATGAATACATGATCCGGGCATCGAGCCCAAAGGCAAAACAGGGTATGCCCGGCCGGTGCACCCTTCGATTGGGCGTCGATGGCCTGCATGGCTATCGGCAAGGTGCGCGGTATCGTGATCCAGCCATCGTTCCGCTTCCGATTCCACACCCACAGTTGATGGATGTTGGGGAAGTGAATATCTAGCTGGTTCTGCGCCCGCTCTGCCATTTTCAATCGTTTCGCCGCTGCCTGATTACCGTTTGCCATTTTTTGCTTTCCAAGAGTTAATGACAACATCTTCTGTTACTTAAGACATTTCGGCAACGGATCATTGGGCGCGGTTGTCTGGCGGGGTTCAGCCAACTGAACGCGCTGTTCAACAGCATGAAACAACATGATTTGGAGCCGTTTAAGTTCTTGAATTACGCCAGTTGGCGCAGAGTTTCGAAAAAAATCCTTTATTTTCAATAATTTACCGATTTTTTGTGTGCTCCCGTACTCGTAGTGCTCCATGTGCTCCATGTGCTCACCGTGCTCCTGGGATTCTTAAGGGGGCACAGCCCTCTCCGGAACTGCTCCTCGTACCAATTTATTTTCATCGGCGTCGCTGGTATAGCCTGACCGGAAGACAGAATCCTACGACAAGCGAGCCCTTGCTTCGTGCGTTCTGATTTCTCTTTCTCTAGTCCTAGCTTGGCCACCACAGACGGCGTCGGCGCGCGAATCTTTTCATTGGCATACAATCTCGGTGCTGGGAAGTAACACGTTCGCGTCGACTTGTAGGTCGTTTGCCGTGTACAAGGATGGGGAAACTATTTCCAGCGACCTGGGTTAATTTGGCGTTAACATCTACTGCCGCCAATCAGGCAATAGGATGCTAGCTGATCGCGCTGGCTCAATGCCGACCTCAAACTAGCGGGCCGGGTGCCCCGCGCTAGCGCGTGCGTGGTGTTCCGTATGTCCCTAGCAGGTACGAATTCAGTACATCAGGCAGTTCCTGCTGACTTCGCGAAATTACGCTAAGTTACTGATACTAAAGTACTTTTACTTTAGCTAGATTACGGTATAATTCCCTTAATAATCAAAGACATACTGTTTTCTTAGCTAATTTGTAATCATCAGGTGGCGGGTTCGAGTCCTGCAGTCGGCACCAGTATTCCATGCAAAAACGCCCAGCCTTCCAGCTGGGCGTTTTGCTTTCCAGTCCTTGTTTCAGACAGGCAGCGCGTGGCGCAGCTGTACCGCCGGCTTGTCGCCCCTGGCCGGATGGAGCCCGCGCCCTTGCGCCGCAGACGAACCGGTCAGGCGGAAGTGCGAGACCAGCTGTTCCAGCCGCGCGGATTGTTCCTGCATGCTTCCGGCGGCGGCGGCCGCTTCCTCGACCAGCGCCGCGTTCTGCTGGGTTGACTCGTCCATCTGCAGGATCGCCGCATTTACCTGATCGATGCCGATGCTCTGCTCGCGGCTGGCGGCCGCGATCTCGGCCATGATGGCGGTCACACGCTCGACGCTGGCGACGACCTCGCCGATGGTTGCGCCAGCCTGCTGCACCAGGTTGGTGCCGTTGTTGACCTCGGAAACCGAGTCGCCGATCAGCGCCTTGATTTCCCTGGCGGCGGTCGCCGAGCGCTGCGCCAGATTGCGCACTTCGGTGGCAACGACCGCGAAGCCACGACCCTGCTCGCCGGCCCGGGCCGCTTCCACTGCCGCGTTCAGCGCCAGGATATTGGTCTGAAAGGCAATGCCATCAATGACGCCAATGATGTCGACGATCTTGCGCGAAGCAACCTCGATGGCGCCCATCGTGTCCACTACCTGCCCGACGATCTGGCCGCCCCGCGCCGCGACCTGCGCGGCATCCTGCACCAGCTGGTTGGCGTGAACGGCGCTGTCGGCGTTCTGGCGCACGGTCGAGGTCAGTTCTTCCACCGAGGCGGCCGTTTCCTCGAGTGCGCTGGCCTGCTGTTCGGTACGGGCCGACAGGTCGAAGTTGCCGCTGGCGATCTCGGTAGAGGCACCGGCGATCGCGCGGGTGCCCTGCTGGACTTCGGACACCACCGTAGCCAGGCCGTCGTTCATCGTCTGCATGGCGCGCATCAGGTCGCCCACCTCGTCGCCGCGGTGCCGGTCGAAGCTGCCAGTCAGGTCGCCGCCGGCCACCGATTGGGCAACCTGTACGGCTTGCTTCAGGGGACGAGCGATGCTGCGCGTGATCGCCAGCGCAGCCAAAGCGCCCAGCACCAGCATCAGGCCGTTGAGCAGCAGTACCAGGCGTGCGCGCTCTTCGAAAGCAGCCTGGATCGCCTTGTTTCCGGCATCGATCGCGGCACGCTGCATGGTCAGCAAGCCCTGCACTTCGTTGGAATAGACCTCGGCCGCCGGCTCGAACTCGTTGGTGTAGAGGCGCTCGGCAGTGGCGGCATCGCCGGCTTTCTTGGCGTCCATCACCGCAACCTTGGCCGCCTGGTACTTGGCACGCAGCGCCTTGATGCTGTCCAGCTTGGCCTTTTCTTCCGGCGAAGCAAGCAGCGGCTCGATTTTCTTGATCAGCTCGGTGGAACGGGTAACGCTGTCGGCAATCGTCTTGGCGAATACCTCGCTCAGGGAATGGTCGCTGCTGCGCGCGATCAGCGAAGTCCGGGCGATCGCGGAATAAGTCATCACGTACCAGCTCGAGACCAGGCGCTCCTTCGCCAAGGGCTCGGCCATCATCTGTTCGGTGGCGCGGGCGCTGGCCTGGGCCGCCAGCAGCGCGGAACCGGTCGCGACGGTTGCCAGCACCAGGATCAGTGCGAAAGCCAGCGCCAGTCGAGTGCCGATGCGCATGTGATGGAAAAAGTAATTCATGGGTTCAGCATCTCCGATATATTTTTATTCCTACCCCGCCGTGTAGGATTCGTCTTACGAAACTAATATAACTTTACGGTCGACGAAGGTCGACCAAGGTTTTGCAAGCTGTAGGAAATGATTGTTCTTTTTAGAATGTTAGGTTGCCAAAAACCAACAAACCCGCCTCGTCTTATGTCGGACTGCCTTGTCCCAGCCGTCCGCCCGCCGCCAAGTAGGTCGTCAAGAAGCTGTCGAACTCGATGTAAGGTTGCGGAGGATAGTGGTTTGCCTGGCCCGGTCCCTTCGGCAGGGAGGCCCAGGTGCGGGAGGCTTTGGGCATGACCGCGGCGATTTCGCCGGCCTTGATTCCCTCAATGACACCAAGGCTGCGCAGGATGTCGACCGCGATCAGATCCTGGGTGCGGGGTGAGAAATCGGCCAGGCCCAGCTTGCCGGCGTGGTGGCGCCAGGTCGGCCGCGTGATCTGGTACATGCCGGCGGCGGTGGTCTTGCCATCGATGCCCGGCCCGGGGTGGGTCGAGGTGTCGGTGAAGCGCCAGCGGTCGTTGGCCCGGCCTTTGAGGGCGCCGTAACGGAAATCGTAGCCGCCGCCTTCCGCCGTGGCGATCGCTTTCAGGAAGGCCGCGACATTCGGGTGCTGCAGGTCGCGCGCGTTCTGTGCAAGACGCTCCCGTCGCGCGCGCATCGGGTTGGCCTGAAGTTTGTTCGACATGGATCCTCCTGCTGACACGCCCCTCTCACCTTCATCTTAGAAAGCCCGATGGGTGAACCCTTGCGCCCGCACATACCCGGTCGCGAGGCTTGCGCAAGCTCACGCACGCCGCCACCATCACTTACGGCAGGGCAAAATGGCCTTTCAGGAAATGCTTGCTTTGCAGGGCGTAAGCTGTGCCACAATCCAGCATTGCAATATTCGTTTGACCATGATTTCACCCGATGCTATAGTCGGGAAAAGCCGATGGTAACGTTTCCAACGTGACGAAAATACGGCGCAATCGGAGACACGATGTTCACAGTACGCACCCTGGTGGTGGCTTGCGCATGGCTCGCTGGCGCCATGTCAGCCGTGGCGCCGGCGCAGGCTGCGTCGCCGCATGCCACGACGGCATCTGCCACTTCGACCTCCGCCCCCAGGGCGGAAGTCATCCACTGGTGGACCTCCGGCGGCGAATCCGCCGCCGTGAAACAGGTCGCGCAGGCCTATCGCGACGCCGGCGGCGTGTGGATCGATACCGCGATCGCCGGCGGCGACCAGTCGCGCGCCGTGACCATCAACCGCATCATCGGCGGCGACCCGCCGACCGCGGCCCAGTTCAACACCTCCAAGCAGTTCCTCGACGTGATCGAAGCGGGGATGCTCAACAACGTCGACGAGCTGGCGCGCGCCCAGAACTGGGACCAGATGCTGCCCGCCCCGATCATCGACGTGATCAAGGTGCAGGGCCACTACTACGCGGTGCCGCTGAACATCCACATGCAGACCTGGTTCTGGTATTCGAAGGCCGCCTTCCGGAAGGCCGGCATCACCAGGGAACCGGCCAGCATGGCCGAATTCTTCGCCGCGCTCGACAAGCTCAAGGCGGCCGGCATCATCCCCCTCGCCCACGGCGGCCAGTCGTGGCAGGAGACCGTGCTGTTCTCGGCCATCCTGGCCAACATGGGCGGCAAGGAGCTCTACCTCAAGGCCATGCGCGACCGCGACCAGGCGACCCTGCTCTCGCCGGAATTTCGCAAGGTGCTGCTGGCCTTCAAGCGCCTGAAATCCTATGTGGACGCCGGCGCGCCGGGCCGCAACTGGAACGACGCCACCGCGCTGGTCATCGCCGGCAAGGCCGGCTTCCAGGTGATGGGCGACTGGGCCAAGGGCGAGTTCACCAACGCGCGCCAGGTCGCGGGCCGGCACTACGGCTGCATGGCCGGCTTTACTGCCTCGACGCCCTACCTGATCCAGGGCGACGTGTTCGTGTTCCCGCGCACCGAGGACAGCAGCGCGGTGCGCGCCCAGCAGCTGCTCGCCAATGTGGTGTCGCAGCCCGCGCTGCAGGTGGGCTTCAGCAAGCTGAAAGGCTCGATCCCGGTGCGCCTCGATGCCGACGCGGCCGAACTCGACCTGTGCGCCCAGAAGGGCGTCGAGATCATGAAGGACCGTGCGCGCCAGGCCGGCGTCACCGAGGTCTACCTGACGCCGGACCAGAACGGCGCCATGCAGGACGTGCTGACCGCCTACTGGAACACCGGCATGCCGGTCGAACGCGCCCAGCGAAGCATCGCCAACGCCCTCAAATACTGACATGCCGACCCTGCGCGCCCAAAGGATCAGTCCCCGCCTCGTTCCCCACCTCGCCCTGCTGCCGATGGCGCTGACGGTGCTGGTCGCCTACATCGGCGCGGCGCTGTGGACCGTCCGCACCTCGTTCACGGCCTCGCGCACCTTCCCGTCGGACCGCTTCATCGGCGCCGCCCAGTACCTGCGCCTGTTCGACAACGAGCGCTGGCTGATCTCGCTGCACAACCTGGCCGTGTACGGCGCGCTGTTCATCGTGGCCTGCATGGTGCTGGGCTTCCTGCTGGCCGCCTTCATCGACCAGAACGTGAGCGGCGAAAGCTTCCTGCGCACGGTCTTCCTGTATCCCTACGCGATGTCCTTCGTTGCCACCGGCCTGGTGTGGCAGTGGATGCTGGCGCCCGGCGCCGGCATCGAAGGCGCGGTGCGCCGGCTCGGCTTCCCGGACTTTCGCTTCGACTGGATCGTCGACCAGGAGATGGTCATCTACACCATCGTCATCGCCGCCGTCTGGCAGGCCTCGGGCCTGGTGATGGCGCTGATGCTGGCCGGCCTGCGCGGCGTCGATCCCGAGATCTACAAGGCCGCGCGCCTGGACGGCATCCCGGCCTGGCGCGTGTATGGGCAGATCGTGCTGCCGATGCTGGGGCCGACCGTCGCCACCGTGTTCCTGCTGCTGTGCACCGCCGTCGTGAAACTGTACGACGCGGTGGTGGCGATGACCGGCGGCGGGCCGGGCACGGCCAGCGAGGTGCCGGCCAAGTTCATCATGGACCACCTGTTCCTGCGTTCGAACATCGGGCTGGCCTCGGCCGGCGCCGTCACCCTCCTGATCCCGGTGCTGGCGCTGCTGGCGCCCTATGCCTACGCACGCAGCCGGAGGAAACGCGCATGAGCCAGGCCACCCTGCAGGCAGTCGCTCCCGTGATGCGCCTTGCCGCACCGGCGGCACGCCGCAAGCGATTCACGCCCGCGCGCATTGGCGTGTATGCGTTCCTGTTCAGCGCCGCGCTGTACTTCCTGTTGCCGCTGTATGTCATGATCGTCACGTCCTTCAAGCCGATGGACGAGATCCGCAATGGCAACGTGTTCGCCCTGCCCCTGTTCGCCACCGTCGAGCCCTGGCGTCATGCCTGGAGCCAGGTCAGCGGCGGCTTCTGGAATTCGGTGGCGATCACGGTGCCGAGCACGATCGTTCCGATCCTGCTGGGCGCGGTCAACGGCTACGCGCTGTCGTTCTGGCGTCCGCGCGGCGCCAATGTGCTGTTCGGTGTGCTGCTGGCCGGCGCCTTCATCCCGGTGCAGGTGATGATCTACCCGCTGGTGTGGATGATGGCGCACGCCGGCGTGTTCGGCTCGCTGCCGGCCATCGTGCTGGTGCACGTCATCTTCGGCATGCCGCTCATGACCCTGCTGTTCCGGAATTACTATGCAGCGGTGCCGCACGAGCTGTTCCAGGCCGCGCGCATCGACGGCGGCGGCTTCTGGCGCATCTTCCTGCAGGTGATGCTGCCGATGTCGCTGCCGATCATGGTGGTGGCCGCCATCATGCAGGTCACCGGCGTGTGGAACGACTACATCCTCGGCCTGGTGTTCGCGGGCCGCGACAATGCGCCGATGACGGTGCAGCTGAATAACGTGATCAACACCACCACCGGCACCCGCCTGTACAACGTCAACATGGCCGCGACCATCCTGACGGCGGCGCTGCCGCTGGCGATCTACTTCATTTCGGGACGCTGGTTCGTGCGCGGCATCGCCGCCGGCGCGGTGAAAGGTTAAAGGGACTGCCTCATGTCGAATGTTCACCTGCGCAAGCTATGCATTACCCGCGGCAGCAACCAGGTCATCCGCGACCTCGACCTGCAGGTCGAGCCGGGTGAGTTCCTGGTGCTGCTCGGCCCCTCGGGCTGCGGCAAGTCGACCCTGCTGCACAGCATTGCCGGCCTGATCGACCTGGCCGACGGCGCGATCGAGATCGGCGGGCGCGACATGAGCCACGCCGACCCGAGCGAGCGCGGGATCGGCATGGTGTTCCAGTCGTATGCGCTGTACCCGACCATGACGGTCGAGAAGAACATGTCCTTCGGCCTGCGCATCGCGGGCGCGCCCAAGGCCGAGATCGAGCGGCGCGTGCAGAAGGCGGCCGCGATGCTGCAGCTGGAGTCGCTGCTGGACCGCAAGCCGGCCCAGCTCTCGGGCGGCCAGCGCCAGCGGGTGGCGATCGGCCGCGCGCTGGTGCGCGAAGCGGGCGTCTACCTGTTCGACGAGCCCCTGTCCAACCTCGACGCCAAGCTGCGCGCCGAACTGCGGCGCGAACTCAAGCTGCTGCACCAGGCGCTCGGCTCGACCATGATCTACGTGACCCACGACCAGGCCGAGGCGATGACGCTGGCCACCCGCATCGTGGTGATGCAGGGCGGGCGCATCCAGCAGATCGGCACCCCGACCGAGGTGTACGAACGCCCGGCCAACCGCTTCGTGGCCGGCTTCCTCGGCTCGCCCTCGATGAATTTCGTCGACGGCCGGCTCGACGGCGAGCTGGACGTGCAAAGGCGCTTCAGCGCCGGCGCGCTGTCCCTGAACCTGGCGCCGGACTGCGTCGCACCATCGGGCGCGGTGACGCTGGCGGTGCGGCCGGAAGACATCCACCTGGCCGACGCCGGCCCGCTGCAGGCCTCGGTCACGCTGGTCGAGCCGATGGGGAACCACCAGGTGGTCTGGCTGGACTGCGGCGGCCACCAGCTCGCGAGCATCGTGCACGACCCGCGGCCGCTGGCGAGCGGGCAGGCGGTACGCTTCGACATCGACACCGCGCGGGTGTCGATGTTCGACCCGGCGTCCGGCAGGCGGCTATGAAGACAAGTGCCAGTGTCGAATGAATGCAGTATGCTTCAGTGTTTCTCGAATAATTTTTTGAAGAACAAGGATCGTTTGTGGCAACCATCAAGGACGTAGCGCGTCTCGCCGGCGTCGGACTCGGCACCGCCTCGCGCGTGGTCAGCGGCAAGGGCTCGGTGTCGCCGGCCACGCTGGAACGCGTGCGCAAGGCGATCGACGAGCTGGGTTTTCGCCCCTCGCACGCGGCGCGCGCCCTGCTGTCCGGCACCAGCCGGATGGTCGGCGTCTACATCCCGGTCCTGAGCGGCACCTTCTACACCCCGATCCTGCAGATCATCGACACCGAGCTGCGCGCCGCCGGCCTGCACATGGTGGTGGCCTTCGGCGTCGGCCTGGGCGATGCGCGCCGCCAGGCCATCGAGGGCATCGAATTCCTCATCGAGCGCGGCTGCGACGGCATCGTCATGATGACCAGCGCCCTCACCGACGACGACCTCGCCTCGCTCGGCGCCAAGCAGAAGCAGCTGGTGGCGCTGAACCACGAATTCAGCCAGATCCCGGACCAGTGCTTCACGGTCGACCACGTGCTGGGCGGGCGGCTGGCCGCACGCACCCTGCTCGACTACAAGCATCGCGACATTGCCGTCATCTCCGGACCCACGGCGCTGGCCGACAGCGTGGCGCGCGTCGACGGTTTCATGCGCGAGCTGGAAGCCGAGGGCATCGACACCAGCAAGGTCTGGCTCCACGAAAGCGACTTCTCGCCCCAGGGCGGCTGGTCGGCGGCCAAGGCCCTGGTCGATTCCGGCACCAAGTGCAGCGCCCTGTTCTGCGCCAACGACGAGATGGCGGTGGGTGCGCTGGCCTACTTCCAGGAAGCCGGCATCAGCGTGCCGCGCGACCTGTCGGTGATCGGATACGACGATACCCCGAGCGCAGCGTTCTCGGCGCCGCGCCTGACCTCCGTGCACATGCCATGGCGCGAGATGACGCTCAATGGCCTGAACGCCCTGCTCAACCGCTGCTACGACCTGCACCGCCCCGTCACGCGCACCTTCCCGGTGAGCGTCACCCTGCGCGCCTCGCTGGCCCAGGGGCCGGGCGACAGCCCGGCCGGCGACAACCCGGCCGGCAAGGGCGCCAAAACGACACGCAGTAAAAAGAAATGAGAGGAAGGGCCGCGCGCCGGCCTTTTTTTTAGATTGCAATTGGAAAGCTTTCCAAATATCCTAGATACAGCGACCAAACGCGCATGACACCAGACCAGACCATGACAACAGCCACTCCTCACGAGCCGACCGCACCATCGCGCGGCGATTTTGCCCCCGACTTCTTGTGGGGCTGCGCCACCTCGTCGTACCAGATCGAAGGCGCCGGCCAGGAGGACGGCCGGGTCGAGTCGATCTGGGACCGCTTCGCCGCCACGCCGGGCAAGATCAAGGATGGCTCCAACGGTGCGGTCGCGTGCGACCATTACCACCGCTGGCCGGAAGACTTCGACATCGGCCGCGACATGGGATTGAATGCCTACCGCTTCTCGATCGCCTGGCCGCGCATCTTCTCCTCAGTGGGCAGCAAGCCGAACGAAAAGGGCCTGGATTTCTACTCGCGTCTGGTGGACGGCATGCTGGAGCGCGGCATGCAGCCCTGGGCCACGCTCTACCACTGGGACCTGCCGCAGTACCTGCAGGACCGCGGCGGCTGGAACGAGCGCGCCACGGTCGACGCCTACCTGGCCTTCGTCGATGCGATGACGCGCCGCCTGGGCGACCGCGTGCAGCACTGGATCACGCACAACGAGCCCTGGTGCACTGCCATCATCGGCAATTTCGAAGGCTGGCACGCGCCCGGCAATACCGACTTCAAGACCGCCCTGCAGGTGGCGCACCATGTGCTGCTCTCGCACGGCCAGGCGGTGCCGCTGATCCGCGCCAACGTCGCCGACGCCAAGGTCGGCATCGCGCTGAGCCTGCACCCGGTGCGCGCGGCCAGCGAGCGGCCTGAAGACATCGCGGCCGCTGCCCGCCACGACGGCCTGCGCTACCGCTGGTTCCTCGATCCGCTGTACGGGCGCGGCTACCCGCAAGCCACGCTGGAAGCCATCGGCGACGCGGCGCCGGTGGTCCTGCCGGGCGACATGGAGGCCATCGCCGTGCCGACCGATTTCCTGGGCGTGAACTACTACTTTCCCGAGACCATCCAGCACGACCCGGGCCATGCGCCGCTGTCGGCCCGCGTGCTGCCGCCCGCGCCGGGCGTCGAGACCACCTGCATGGGCTGGGAAGTCGCACCGCAGGGCCTGGCCGAACTCCTGACCCGCATCGAGAACGACTACCACCCGGGACCGATGTACATCACCGAGAACGGCTCGTGCTACGCGGACGAGGTGGGCGCCGACGGCGAGATCGACGACGTTGGGCGCCGCCACTACCTGATGCGCCACCTGGCCACGCTCAAGTCGGCCATCCGGGACGGCGTGCCGGTCAAGGGATATTTCGCCTGGAGCCTGCTCGACAACTTCGAATGGGCCGAAGGCTACCGCAAGCGCTTCGGGCTGACCCACATCGATTATGCAAGCCAGCAGCGCCGCCTGAAGGGCAGCGGCAAGTGGTACCGCTCCTTCCTGCGCGGCGAATGAATCCATCACGTCAACGATAAGAACAGCGAGACAACCCATGAAACCCATGCTTCGCAACCCGGTGCTGGCGCTTGCCGTCGCGCTTGCGCTTCCGGCCACCGCGACGCCGATGACCGACTGGCCGACCGTGCGCAGCGCCATCGCCGGCGACGCCGCGCTCGAACAGCGCGTGCGCGAGATCGTCGGCAAGATGACGCTGGCGCAGAAGATCGGCCAGATGACCCAGCCCGAGATCAAGAGCGCCACGCCGGAAGACGTGCGGCGCTACTATCTCGGCTCGGTGCTCAATGGCGGCGGCAGCTGGCCGAACGGGAACAAGCATGCCAAGGCCGCTGAATGGCTGGCGCTGGCGCAGCGCTACCACGAGGCCTCGATGGCCACCGACATGGCGGTCAAGGTGCCGGTGGTGTGGGGCACGGACGCGGTCCATGGCCACAACAACGTGTTCGGCGCCACCCTGTTCCCGCACAACATTGGCCTGGGCGCGGCGCGCAATCCGAAGCTGCTGGAGGAAATCGGCGCGGCCACCGCCAGGGCCACGCGCGCCAGCGGCATCGCCTGGGTGTTCGGCCCGACCCTGGCGGTGGTCCGGGACGACCGCTGGGGACGCACCTACGAAAGCTATTCCGAGAACCCGGAAGTGGTGAGCAGCTATGCCGGCGCCTACGTGCGCGGCATGCAGGGCATGCTGAAGGACGACGCCAACACCATCGCCACCGCCAAGCATTTCATCGGCGACGGCGGCACCGAGTCCGGCAAGGACCGCGGCGTCAACAAGTCCAGCAGGTCGCAGATGATCAACATCCACGGCGCCGGCTACTACCCGGCGCTGCGGGCGGGCGTGCAGACGGTCATGTCCTCGTTCAACTCGTGGAACGACGTCGCCGGCGGAACCAACTACGGCAAGATGCACGGCAGCCGCGCCATGCTGACCGACGTGCTCAAGACGAAGATGGGCTTCGACGGTTTCGTCGTCACCGACTGGAACGGCATCGGCGAGGTCCCGGGCTGCCGCAACGACAGCTGCGCGCAGGCGATCAATGCCGGCAACGACATGATCATGGTGCCGGACGACTGGAAAGCCTTCATCGCCAACACCATCCGGCAGGTGGAAAGCGGCGAGATCCCGATGGCGCGCATCGACGATGCGGTGAGCCGGATCATCCGCGTCAAGCTGCGCGCCGGCCTGTTCGACAAGAGCCCGGCGCAAAACGCCCATGCGGGCAAGGACGAGGCCATGCAGCCGCGCGAACTCGCGCGCCGCGCCGTGCGCGAATCGCTGGTGCTGCTCAAGAACGACAAGCCCGTGCTGCCGATCGCGCGCGGCAAGAAGATCCTGGTGGTCGGCAAGACCGCGGACGACCTGTCCAACCAGACCGGCGGCTGGTCGATCACCTGGCAAGGCAGCGCCAACACCAATGCCGACTTCCCGAATGCCGACACGATCCTGGCCGGCATCCGCGATGCGGCCGGCCAGGACAAGGTGAGCTTCAGCGCCGACGCCAAGGATGTCGACGTGACCCGGTTCGACGTGGTGGTGGCCGTGATCGGCGAGCGCCCGTATGCGGAAGGCGACGGCGACATCGGCCCCAACGGCACCCTGCGCCACTCGGGCCGCTATCCGGAAGACCTGGCGGTGCTGCAGGCCGTCGCCGGCAAGGGCAAGCCGGTGGTCACCGTGTTCGTCTCGGGCCGCCCGCTGTACGTGAACGACCTGCTCAACCTGTCGGACGTGTTCGTGGCCGCCTGGCTGCCTGGCACCGAAGGCAAGGGCGTGTCCGACCTGCTGGTATCCAGCGGCAAACGCTACGACTTCACTGGCAAGCTGCCCTTCTCCTGGCCGAAGTCGGCCTGCCAGACCGACCTGAACGTCGGCGACAAGCACTATGCGCCGCTGTTCGCCTATGGCTATGGCTTGAAGGCGGGCACCCGCACGAAGCTGGGCAAGCTGGACGCCGCCTACCCGGCCGGCGGCTGCGGCATCAGCAATACCTTCCCGGTGTTCAGCCAGGCCGACCGCGCCAGCTTCCCGCTCACCCTGCGCAGCGGATCGCAGCAGCTGGTGCTGGGCGCCGACCTGAACGCCGCCTTCACCCTGCCGGGCGTCACCGTGCAGACCGCCCAGGTGAACACCCAGCAGGACGCCAAGCTGGTGACCTGGACCGGCCCGGCCAGCTTCGAGGCGCGCGGCGCCCGTGCGATGGTGCTGCCGGCTGCCGCTGCCGCCAACGCGGCGCTGCGCTTCGACACCATCGTCTCGAGCGCCCCTACCGGCAAGGTGGCGATGCGCATGGGCGCCGGCACGCTCGACACCACCACCCTGTTCCAGCGCCTGGCCGGCAAGGGCAAGCAGACCGTCAAGATTCCGCTGGCCTGCTTCCAGGCCAAGGGGACCGATCTCGCCAGGGTGGACACGCCCTTCAGCGTGAGCAGCGACGCCGCCTTTGCCGCCGCCTTCACCAACATCGAGATCGCCGGCGGCGCCGCCGCCGAGCCGGACGCCGTGCGTTGCGAGGATCTCCGATGAGCATGGCACTGAAGCTGCTGGCCGACGTCGGCGGCACCAACGCGCGCTTCGCCCTGCAGTCGGGCGAAGGCTTCGACGATATCGAGGTGCTGGCCTGCGCCGACTACCCGACGCTGGGCGAGGCGATGCGGGCCTATCTCGGCAAGGCTGCCGGACGCGGGCTGGCGGCCGACAGCGTGCGCCACGCCGCCATCGCGATCGCCAACCCGGTCGAGGAAGACCGGGTCAGCATGACGAATCACCACTGGAGCTTTTCGATCGAGGCGCTGCGCCGGGAACAGGGACTCGATACGCTGCTGGTGGTGAACGACTTCGCCGCGCTGGCGATGTCGCTGCCGCACCTGGCGGCCGAGGGACGCGAGCGCATCGGCGGCGGCATCGAGCTGCAGAATCGCCCGATCGGCCTGATCGGGCCGGGCACCGGGCTGGGCGTCTCGGGCGTGATCCCGGCCGGGAAGCGCTGGATCGCGCTGGCCGGCGAAGGCGGCCACGTCACCTTCGCGCCATCGACCAGGGAAGAAGTGGCGATCCTGGAAGCGCTGTGGGGCGAATACGGCCACGTCTCGGCCGAGCGCCTGCTGTCGGGCATGGGCCTGGAGCTGATCCACTGGGCGTTCACCGGCAAGCGCCTCGATGCGCCGGCCATCACCGGGGGCGCCATCGAGGGCAATGGCGCCGATTGCGCGAAGACGGTCGAGACTTTCTGCGGCATCCTCGGCAGCGTGGCCGGCAACGTCGCCCTGACCCTCGGCGCGACCGGCGGCATGTACATCGGCGGCGGCATCGTGCCGCGCCTCGGCCGGCTGTTCGCGGAATCGAGCTTCCGCGCGCGCTTCGAGGACAAGGGGCGCCTCAGTCCCTATCTCGCGCGCATCCCGACCTACCTCATCACCGAGCAGTATCCGGCGCTGCGCGGCGTGTCCGCGATGCTGGCGGACCGGATCGCGCAAGACCATATCGCGGCACAGCAATAACAATACGGAGACCTCATGCAAAACGCAGCCCCCAATCCTGCACCGCCACTGGCGCAAGCCACCGAAGCGGAGCACAACCCGCACACCGGCGCGCTCGTCATCGTCACCATCCTGTTCTTCATGTGGGGCCTGCTCACGTCGCTCAACGACGTGCTGATCCCGCATTTGAAATCGATCTACACCCTGACCTACCTGCAGGCGATGCTGGTGCAGTTCTGCTTCTTCGGCGCCTATTTCATCGTGTCGCTGCCGGCCGGCGCCTTGATCCGCCGGATCGGCTACCAGAACGGCGCCGTTACCGGCCTGATGATCGCGGCGGCCGGCTGCGCCCTGTTCTACCCGGCTTCCAAGAGCGGCTACGGCCTGTTCCTGTTCGCCTTCTTCGTGCTGGCCAGCGGCATCACGATCCTGCAGGTGGCGGCCAATCCCTACGTCACCGTGCTCGGCCCGGCGCGCACCGCCTCGAGCCGCCTGACCTTGACCCAGGCCTTCAACTCGCTCGGCACCACGGTGGCGCCGGCACTGGGCGGCATCCTGATCCTGTCGACCGTGGCCCTGAGCGCGGACCAGCTGGCCGCCCTGCCGGCGGCCGAGCAGGCCGCGCACAAGGCGCAAGAAGCCGCGGCCGTGCAGGGCCCGTATCTCGGCCTGGCGGCGGCGCTGGCGATCCTGGCGGTGCTGTTCGCGCTGGCCCGGCTGCCGAAGATCAGCCACGGGATCGATGGCCAGCCGGCCGTGGACGGCAAGGGCGGCGCGCTGGCCTACCGCCACCTGGTGCTGGGCGCGGTCGCGATCTTCCTGTACGTGGGCGCGGAAGTCAGCATCGGCAGCTTCCTGATCAACTTCCTCGGCGAGGGCCATATCGCGGGCCTGGGCCACGCCGACGCGGCGCAGTACGTCAGCCTGTACTGGGGCGGCGCGCTGGTGGGCCGCTTCATCGGCTTCGCCGTGATGCGCTACGTCAGCCCGGGCCGGACGCTGGCCTTCAATGCCCTCGGTTCGATCCTGCTGGTGCTGCTGGCGACCTTCGGCGAAGGCAAGCTGGCGATGTGGGCGATCCTGGCGGTCGGCCTGTGCAATTCGATCATGTTCCCGACCATCTTCAGCCTGGCGCTGCACGGCCTGGGCAAGTTCACCGGCCAGGGTTCGGGCATCTTGTGCATGGCCATCGTCGGCGGCGCCGTTGTGCCCTTCGTGCAGGGCATGTTCGCCGATACCATCGGCCTGCAGCCGTCCTTCCTGGTGCCGGCCGTGTGCTACCTGTTCATCCTGTACTTCGGCCTGAAGTACGCGAACCTGCACAAGCAGCCGGTGACGGCGGCCTGACGCTTCCCTGCCTCAGGACGCATGCCCGCCGCCCGAGCAGGCATTTTTTTCGTCCTCGCGCAGCGCGTCCATCAGGGCGATGAAGCGCCGCGCCGCCAGGCCGGGCGGGCGCTCGTTGTTCCAGATGACGTCGATGAAGAAGCGCAGCACATTGGTGAAGTTCGCGGTCGGGATCGCGACCAGCTCGCCCTGCTGCAGCAGGGCGCGCACGAAGCCGGAGGGCAGCCAGGCCCAGCCCAGGCCGGCCTTGACCAGCGCCAGCGCCGCGGCCGGGTTATCGGTGCGCCACTGCAGGCGCGCGACGGCGATGCGCTGGTCGACGTGCTCGTTGTCGCGCCCCGCGACCAGCACCTGGCGCTCGGCCAGCAAGTCTTCGTCGCGGATCGGCTCCCTGCCCATGCG
The DNA here is from genome assembly GCF_041023745.1 of Massilia sp. X63. Taxonomy (NCBI): domain Bacteria; kingdom Pseudomonadati; phylum Pseudomonadota; class Betaproteobacteria; order Burkholderiales; family Oxalobacteraceae; genus Massilia; species Massilia sp. X63. Next base: position 390,659 of record NZ_JBFTEF010000003.1, on the reverse strand, counting down.
TTCGCACAGCGGATGGCTGGGAGCGACCACGGCGACCAGCCTTTCCTCGGCCACTTCCTCGAAGGCCTCCCAGGTTTCGCGCCCGTAGCGCTCGTAGACCAGGGCCAGGTCGGCGCGCCCGCTCTGCAGCATGGCCAGCGCATCGGCCTGCGGTGCGGTGAGCACTTCGACCTTCAGCAGCGGGTACGCGAGCGCCAGCCGGCGCAGCGCTTCGCTCCACGGCGCCGCCGCCAGCAGTTCGGGCACCAGGGCGATGCGCAAGGAGGATTCCAGTTCCTGCGTCAGCGACAGCGCATGGCTGTTCAGTCGCTGCAGCTGTTCGACCAACAGGCGCGCCTGCGGAACCAGCACGGCCGCATGCGCGGTGGGACGCGGTTCGCGGCCGCTGCGGTCGAACAGCTGCAGGTCGAGTTCCGCTTCCAGGTTGGCGATCGCCATGCTGACGGCGGAGGGCACGCGCCCCAGGGCGCGCGCGGCGGCGGAGAAGGAACCGTGGTCCACCGCCGCCAGGAAGACCCGCAGGTTGTCGAGATCGAAAGCCATCTGTCAATTTTACTGACAGCTCCTGACTTTTTCCATCTCGTTGACTGATATAAGCTGCGCCTGTCTTTTTTATCCGGGAAGGAAAACATCATGGCGTGGACCGTACTCGTCGTTGCGGGCCTGTTCGAAATCGTGTGGGCGGTGGGCCTCAAGTACACGGAAGGCTTTACGCGCCTGTGGCCCACGGCCGGCACGCTGCTGGCCATGGCGGTCAGCTTCGGCCTGCTCTCGTACGCACTGAAAACCCTGCCGGTGGGGACGGCCTATGCCGTCTGGACCGGCATCGGCGCGATCGGCACCGCGATCGTCGGCATCGCGCTGCTGGGCGAATCCGCCTCGCTGGCACGGCTGCTGTGCATCGCGATGATCGGCGCCGGCATCATCGGCCTGAAGATGGTCTCGCAGTGAACCGGCCCTGGCCGGGCAGGTACGACCGCCCTATTTCGGCGCCGAGCAGTAACGCTCCACATAGGCCTGGTGCGCGGGCAGGCCGGCCACGGTGCGGTCGATCTGCCCCTTGATCGCGCCGAGGAAGTGCGATAACTCCTCGTCGCCCATCAGGTCGGCCGTTTGATGGTGGCGGTAGGGCAGGATGCCCTGCCCCAGCATCACCTGGACCCACGAGTTCTCGGCGAACAGCTCGTTCGGCACGCGGAATACGCGTCCGGTCTCGCGGAACAGGTCGATGCGGTGCTGGAGCGAGGCCGGCACCTCCATGTTGCGCGCATCCCGCCAGTAGGGCGCGTCGATCCGGTTGTTGACCTTGTAGTGCAGGATGATGAAATCGCGGATGTGCTCGATCTCGGTCGCGGCCTGGCGGTTGAATTCGTCGACGTCGGCCTGGACGATGCCGCTGGTCGGGAACATCTGCATCAGGCGGATGATGCTGCGCTGGATCAGGTGGATGCTGGTCGATTCGATCGGCTCCAGGAAGCCGCTCGACAGGCCGACCGCGACCACATTGTGCTTCCACACCTGGCGCCGCTGGCCCGGCGTGAACCGGATCACGCGCGGCTTCATCAGCGCTTCGCCGGCGATGTTCCCCTGCAGCGCCGCAATCGCTTCGTCTTCGGCCACGTAGCGGCTCGAGAACACGATGCCGTTGCCGACCCGGTGCTGCAGCGGGATGCGCCACTGCCAGCCGAAGGGATGCGCGATCGAGCGCGTGAGCGGCACCGCGTCGCCCACGGACGCCGTCTGCAGGGCCGCCGCGCTGTCGTTGAACAGCCACTGCGACCAGTCTTCGTAGGGCACGCCCAGCGCCTGCCCGATCAGCAGGGCGCGAAAGCCGGTGCAGTCGATGAACAGGTCGCCCTCGATGTCCTCGCCCGAATCGAGCGTGATCGAGCGTACGTGGCCGCTGAGCGCACTGGTGCCGACGTCGACGATCTTGCCCTCGATGCGCTGCACCCCGAAGCGCTCGCTGAACTTGCGCAGGTAGCGCGCGTAGGCGCTGGCGTCCAGGTGGTAGGCGTAGTTCATGCCGAAGTTCCTACCATTTTGCGGGAGGTGGGCGAACTTGTTCTCCTGCGCGGCGCGCAGCTCCAGGCAATAGTCGCCGTAGTCGCCCGCCAGGCCGCGCTCGCGGCCCTTGTGCCAGAAGTGCTGGAAGCCGGCGGTCCAGTGGTCGGTGCCGGTCAGGCCGAACGAGTGGATGTAGTCCTCGTTGACGTTGCGCCAGTTTTCGAAACTGATGCCGAGCTTGAAGGTGGCCTTGGTCTCGGCCATGAATTCCTGCTCGTTGATCTCGAGGAGATTGTGGAAGTTCAGCAGGGTCGGAATGGTGGCTTCGCCCACGCCGACGGTGCCGATCTCGTCGGACTCGACCAGCTTGATGTCGAGGCGCTTGCCCAGCACCTTCGAGATGCAGGCCGCGGCCATCCAGCCGGCGGTGCCGCCGCCGGCGATGACGACGCGGCGCACGGGCTTGCCCATGCCGTTTGCTAGCTTATCCATGTCGCCTCCTCAGCGGTTCATTCTTTTCAGTAGTTGGGCGCGGATGCTGCGCACGCTGTCGCCGTCCATCGGCGCCAGCGCACGCCGGGCCGCCGGCGGAATGTGGGCGAAGGTGTCCTCGTCCGCTTCGAACACGTAGTGGCGAAACAGCGCCTGCCACGCCTTGCGCTGCTCGGGCGGCAGGTCGCGCACGCTCATCAGCGCATGCATCAGCGCGTTCATCGGCGTGTCCATGTAGTCCGGCGACTGGCGCCACCAGTAATTCACCAGCACATTGAAGTCTTCCAGCGCCTGGATGTGGTGCCACCACATGCTCGGGATGAACAGGGCGTCGCCCGGCGCCAGGTCGACCGCTAGCGCGTGTTCCATCGCCAGGGCAAAGCGCGGGAAGCGCTCCAGGTCGGGTTGCAGGAAATCGACCAGGCTGATGGCCTGTCCGGCCGGCGTGAGATCGAGCGGGCCGATGTACAGGTTGGACACCTGCTGCGGCGGGAACAGCGTAAAGCGGCGCCGGCCGGCCACGACGCAGGCCAGGTTGTCCGGCAGGTCGTAGTGGGCGGCGATGCGGGTGCGGTTGCCGATCCAGATCGAGCCCAGCGCATCGCGCCCGCCCAGGTCGATGCGGTTCTCGTCGTGGAAACCGGGCAGGCAGGTGTCGATCGTGGTCGAACCGACGTAGATCGCCGGTTGATGTTCGACACCACGGTAGCGTCCCAGTTCGTCCAGCACCTTGTCGAGGCGCACCCGCACCGGCGCGAAATTGAAGCCGTCCAGGTTCTCGTTGTAGAAGAAGCGGCCGTCGATCTCGGGCGGGCCGAGCATGGCGTTGACGGTGGCGTCGCGGTAGAAGCGACGCAGGTAGGCGTCGGCCGCATCGGCCGATGCGCACGCCGCCGCCACCATCGGCCAGGCCGCGACCAGGCCGCGCAGCACCACCGGTTCGGTGGACGCGAGAATGCCCGGGCCGAGGTCGCTCGGCCTCAGGTCGTGCAGCTCGCGGATGGGTTTAGCGACCGGCAGCACGGCGTGCATTCTTGCGGTCGATCAGCGCGCGGAAATTCGACAGCGAGGCGATCTGGAAGTAGATGGCGGAGAGCCAGCCGGCCTTGTGCAGGCTGTCGAGCGCGGCTGCGTCGAGCACGGCCAGGCGCTCTTCGTTGACGGTGTAGAAGCCGGCCAGGCGGTTCTGCGAGCCGTCGTCGAGGGTGACGTCGAGCGAGAAGCCTTCGAGCAGCTCGTGCTTCATCAGCGCCTCGATGAAGCCCGCATTCGACTGCATGCCTTCATGGATGGTGAGCAGCATCGTGTTGACGCTCTCCAGGTAGGGCGACATGCCGCCGTGCGGCAGGAAGATCGGTTCGCCTTCCTGGGTGCCGATGCGCGGGCTGTCGAGGTCGATGTGGATCATCAGCTCGTCGCCGTCGCGGCCGATCAGGAAAGGCAGGCGTTCGACCAGCAGCGGAACCGTGGAGGCGTCCCAGCCTTGCTCGTCCAGGAACAGGTTTTCGTCGGACTCGAAACCGAACAGGGCCACCGGCTCGAACGGCCGGGCCTCGCTCTCCCTGCGGAAGATGATCGGATAGTGGGCCTGCAGCATGCGGAATTCGGCGGGGAAGGTCTGCACGTAAGCATAGCTCTCGTCCATGTCGCGGCCATGGCGGGTGATCACGCGCAGGTCTTTGTGATCGATGTTATTCAGGAGTACTGCGTTGGCCATCGTGTGTCTCTCTTTGTTGTCGTTGGTATCAGGTGGGCAGCCCGTGGCGCACGATGTGCGCGATGAGCCCGCGGTTGTCGGGCAGCCCAGGCAGCATACGTCGTGTGAGGTCGGCGGCCTGGCGCAGGAAGGCGTCCGCCGTGGCGCCGTCGCCCTCCCCGACGCGCTCGCGCCGGGCCAGGCCGGGTTCGGGTGCAAAGCCCATGCCGTACAACACATACTGGTAGCTCGCCGCGGGGAACACCTCGAGGATGCGGTCGAAGTCGCCGCGCGAAGGCGGGCGGTGGCGCCACAGCGCCAGCAGGTCGGACAGGCGCTGCGGGATGGTCTCGCCGCGGCGGTTGTCGCGCCAGTAGCCGCTGCCGTCGTGCTCCCCGCCGCGCCGACTCAGGACGTAATGCAGCTTGAGGAAATCGATCACCCGTTCCCAGCGGTAGGTGAAGCTGTCGTTGAAGCGCCGGGCGCTGATGTCCATCTGTGCGCGCGTGGCCGGCATCTCGTCGGCCAGCATGGCGCTTGCCAATTCGACCAGCGCCAGCGCCGAGGCTTCCAGCGGTTCGATGAAGCCGCTCGATAAGCCGATGGCGACGCAGTTGCGGTGCCAGAAGCGCGCGCGGTAGCCGGGTTCGAAACGCAGCTTGCGCGGCGCGGGAATGTCTTCGGGGCCGCCGGTGGCGCGGATGTAGTCGCGCAGCGCGCGCTCGGCTGCCTCGTCGCTGGTGTGCGCGCTCGAATACACGTGGCCGATGCCGCGCCGGGTCGGCAGGCCGATGTCCCAGATCCAGCCGGCTTGCTGCGCGGTGGAGGTGGTCTGCGAGGCGATCGGGTCGTCCTGGTTCGCATACGGGACCTGCACCGCCAGCGCGCTGTCGTTGAACAGGACGCCGCGCTGCGCCAGGAAAGGCACGCCGTAGTGCTTCCCGAGCAGCAGCGACTGCATGCCGGTGCAGTCCACGAACAAATCGCCGGCCAGTTCGCCATGCGCCCTGGTCTGCAGCGCGGCGATGTCGCCGTTGTCATGGGACAGGATGGCGGTGACGTGGTCCGGCACGTAGTGCACGCCGAGCTTCTCGAGGCAGTGCTTTTTCAGGAACAGGCCGAACTTGCCGGCATCGAGATGGTAGCCGTAGTTGGCCACCGCCGCGAATTCGGGGGTGGCGGCCTGCTTCGGCGCGCGGCCGTGCACGCACAGGTGCGGCTGGTAGCTCACCAGGTCGGCAAAGGGCACCGAGGCGTGGCGTTCCAGCCAGCGGCCGGCAAGGTCGGCGTCGCCCCAGCCCTGGGGCAGCACGAAGGGATGAAAATAATAGTCGTCGGCTGCGCCGCTGGCCCAGCGGTTGAAGCGCGAGCCCTGCTTGAAGGCGGCGTCGCATTCGCGAAAAAAGGCGGATTCGGACAGCCCGCACGCGCGCAGTGTGTCGCGCATGGTCGGCCAGGTGCCTTCGCCCACGCCGATGGTCGGCACGTCGGGCGATTCGACCAGGGTGACGCGCAGGCCGCCGCTTTCGGCCTGCTGGAAGCTCGATGCAAGGACGGCGGCGGTCAGCCAGCCGGCCGAGCCTCCGCCCACGATGACGACATGCCTGATGGTGGTGCTCACCATGTCTGTTTCCAAATAATGAGGCTGGGCGAGTCTACCCCAAAATGACCCCGGCGGACCGTGTCGGAATACACGGCCCGCCGGATCGGGCCGGAACCGGCTTAGAACTTGTAGCGGGCCGACAGCATGTAGCGCGGACCGGACTGCTCCACATACAGCGCCTGGCGTTCGTTACGGCCGTGCACGCGGCGGATCTCGTCGGTCAGGTTGATGCCCTCGAACTGCACGCTCAGGTTGGTGTTGATGTTGTACCCGATGCTCAGGTCGAACTGGCCGTAGGCCTCGACGTAGTTCGGGTTCGGGCCAGAGCCGTCGAAGGTCGACGCCAGGAACTTGTCGCGCCAGTTGTAGGCCGCGCGCACGTTCCACTTGTCGTTCTCGAAGATACCGACCAGGTTGGCCGAATCGCTCAGGCCGACCAGGGCGAACTGCTCGCCGATGCTCGAGTTGTCGTACTGGAGGCCGGAGTCGACCTTGGTGTAGTTCGCCTGGACGCCGAAGCCGGAGCTGCCGAACATGTGCTGCACGTTCAGCTCGAGGCCGCGCAGGCGCGCTTGCTTCTGGTTCGAGTAGCTGGTGATCTTGAAGTTGGCGACCGGGTCGTTCGGCTGGCCGACGATGGTGCCGGTGGCGTTGCCCGACGGGTCATCCGCACCGCGCGTCACGCCGGGGCGGCCGGCGAAGTTGCGGAAGATGTAGTTGCGGATGCAGGTGGTATCCGCGTTCGCGCAGCCATTCGCCACCGCCGCATTCCAGTAGGCGCCGCCGACCGGGGTGTGCAGGTTGAAGGGCTGTGCCACGACCTGCGACTGGCCGGCATAGTTTTCCAGGCGCTTGCGGAAGTGGCCGAGCGAGACGAAGCTCGACTTGCTGTAGTACCACTCCCAGGCCAGGTCGATGTTCTTCGACTTGACCGGCAGCAGGCCCGGGTTGCCCTGGCGGCCGGTGCCGCCCTCGACGCGCGCCAGCGTGTCGAGCACCTGGCCGCCGGTGAGCTGGTCGTAGCGTGCGCGGCCAATGGTTTCGCCGTAGCTGAAGCGGCCCTTCATGTCCGAACGCAGGTCGATGTCGGCGTCGAAACTCGGCAGCACGTGCTTGTACTTGCCGGTCAGGGTGGTGAAGGCCGGCGCGCCGAAGCTCACCGGGAATTCGTTCTGCGACACCCAGCTGATCTGGGTCGCGGTCGGCACCAGCGCGGTCGAGGTGACGTCGGTCTTCTCGTAGCGGACACCGATCGATGTGTGGATCGGCAGCGCCGTATCCCAGTCGGTGTTGAACTGCAGGTACAGGCTCTTCGACTTCTCGCGGGTGCGCTGGTCGGTGTCGTAGGTGGTCTTCGGCAGGTACAGGTCCGGACGGCCCGATGCCTTGGCCGCCAGCTGGCGCACCGCGTCGAAGTTAAAGGTATAGAAGGTGTTGAACAGGTTCGGGTTGTCGTGGCCGTCGACGCTGTCGAAATACTGGCGCAGGCTCTCGGCGTGGAAGTAGCTGGCCGGGTAGTCCGACGGCACGGTGGCGCCGCCCCAGGTGTCGCGCTGCTGCACCGAGAAGGCCGAGCGGTTCTGGACGTCGGTGTGGCCCAGGCCAAACTTCAGTTCGGATGCTTCCAGCATCTTCCAGCTGCCATGCGTCTGGACCTGCTTGACCTCGCTCTTCACGTAGCCGTTCTCGAATACCGAGCCCGTGACCTGTTGCGGTGCGCGCTGGAAGTCGGCGCCCTTGATGCTCAGCACCGGCAGGTCTTGCGAGAAGTCGACGCTGGTGTCGCCGCGGCTGAAGCTGGCGGTACCTAGCACGTTGGACGAGCCGAACGGACTGTCCGGCTTCGATTCGGCGGTCGACTTGTGGGCGTCGAGTTCGAGGCGCACGTCGCTGTTGACGCGCCATGCGGTATTGAAGCCGAGCGACTTGTTCTGGGTCTTGGTGGCGAAGTCGGCGCCGCCCATCGCGATGTCGCTGTTGTTACCCGGGATCAGCTCGGTGTACACCAGCGGTGCGGCCACCGGACCGTCGGTCCAGGTGCTGGTGGACGGACCGAAGTTGAACCAGGCCGACACGTCCTGGCGGCGGGTCTGGATCTTGTTTTCCGAATAGGTGTAGTCCAGGGTCGTGGTCAAGGCCTTGGTCGGTGCGAACTGGAACACCAGCTGGCCATTGGTACGCTGGCGCTGGATGCCGTTCATGGCGTAGTTCATGTTCTGCGGGACCTGGTACAGGTCGGTCGGGTCGGGACGGTTGACCACGCCCGGCGTCTGGCCGTTCGGACCCGGCTGGGGGATGGTGCCCCAGTTGTTCTCGTCGCCGCGGAACGGACCCTTCCAGCCGTTGCCCACGGAGGCCACGTTGTAGCCCAGATTGCGCTCCTGATAGCTGGCCGACAAGCCGATGCCGAAGCGGCCGTCGGCGGAGGTATTGCTGTAGATGCCCGATACTTCAGGGGTGACCTTGCCGCCGCGCTTGACGTCGGCCGGCAGGTTCTCGGCCGACTTGTCGTAGACGCCCTTGACGCCGATGCTGGCCTGCAGGCCCGGGCGCGACAGCGGACGCGCGGTCAGCACGTTGATGGTGGCGCCGATGCCGCCGGTCGGGGTCTCGGCACGGGCCGATTTGTACACCTGCAGCTGCGAGATCGCTTCCGAGGCAATGTTGGCGAAGTCGTAGGCGCGGCCCGGGCGGTCGCCCAGGTTCGAGGTCGGCATCTGGCGGCCGTTCAGCAGCACCAGGTTGAAGTCGGGGCCGACGCCGCGCACGGTGACCTTCGAGCCTTCGCCGATGGTGCGGTCGATCGACACGCCGCTGATGCGCTGCAGCGATTCGGCCAAGTTGGTGTCCGGGAACTTGCCGATGTCTTCGGCGACGATGCCATCGACGAAGCCCTGCGCATTGCGCTTGAGGGCCATCGAGGATTCGAGGCTGGCGCGCAGGCCGGTCACGACGACGGTCTGGACGCCGGCCGGCGAGGATGGGGTGCTGCCTTCCTGCGGGGTGACCGCGGCGGGGTCGCTGGTGGCGGCGGCGCCCGGCGTCGAAGCGACTTCCTGGGCATACGCCGGCACGAATGCCGCGCAGGCGCTGGCTACTGCCAGGCTGATCAATGTCTGTTTAGCCTTGGGGTAATACATGGTGCTCTCCTGTTTTTTTTAAAATTGACCGTCACCCACTCCAACGGTGTCTCCACTACCTGTGCCGGCTTGCCCTTGTCTCGCTGCGCCGGACTGCAGCGCATTGATCGTCCCTGCCGTCATCCCTGCTCGCGTCCTGCACTCATCCCTCAGCCTGGGCACCTCCTCGCCGGACGGCACAAGGAGGACAGGCGGCTACTGCCGGTGTCCTCGCTTCCAGGTAGCGGATAAAGGCTTGCGCGTTGCGCTTCATCTGTCTTCGCTTCGGCTTGCATCTTGCGATGCGGTGTTTGGTTGAAGCCGTCTGTTCGGTGCATGGAAACGTTTCCATGGAAGTTGTCTGAATATTAGGGTTGGAAAAAAAAATTGTCAACGGAATATTCCGTGCGGGGATGGGGGCAAATGCGGCTGATTTGCAACATCGTCGAGGCTTTACAGGGAGAGCAGCGCTTGGACCATCCCAGCAGCCTCGGCAGGATGCAATTGACACCGAAAATTCGCCGATGTTATAGTCGGCTTGACTTTTTGGTAACGTTTCCAATATTTGCCGACATGCGGCGGCGTGGCAGGCAGCAGGCGCGCGGCCCGACGCCACAAGGAGAACCATGAAACCGATTCGCTTCCTGATTGCCCCGCTGGCTGCGCTGTGCGCGTTCGCCATGAGCGCTTGCGCCACCGCGCCGGCCCACCCACCTGCCGCTTTGTCGGCGGCAGCACCCGACGGCGCCCACCCTGCCGGTTGGACCCTGGCCTGGAGCGACGAATTCGACGGCGCCCAGCTCGACCGCAAGAAGTGGGTGGCCGAAACCGGCGGCCATGGCTGGGGCAACAAGGAGCTGCAGCATTACACCGACCGGCCGGAGAATGTCCGGGTGGCGGGCGGCATGCTCGTCATCGAAGCGCGCCGGGAACGCCATGGCGGCAACGACTACACCTCGGCGCGCATCAAGACCGCCGGCCTGATGGAGCAGATGCATGGCCGCTTCGAAGCGCGCATCAAGGTCCCGCAAGGCCAGGGTGTCTGGCCCGCGTTCTGGATGCTGGGTGCGAACATCCAGCAAGTCGGCTGGCCGCGCAGCGGTGAGATCGACATCATGGAAAACATCGGCAAGGAACCGGCGATCGTGCACGGCACCGTGCACGGACCGGGTTATTCGGGAGATAAGGCGTTCGGCAGTCCGTCGCCGCTCGAGCGCGGCATCTATGCCGACGATTTCCACGTGTTCGCGGTCGAATGGGAGCGCGGCGAGATCCGCTGGTATCGCGACGGCATGCTGTACCACACGGCCCGCCCCGCACTGGTCAAGGGCGACTGGGTGTTCGAGCATCCCTTCTTCGTGCTGCTGAACCTGGCCGTCGGCGGCCAGTGGCCCGGCGATCCGGACAGCACGACGGTCCTGCCCCAGCAAATGCTGGTGGACTACGTGCGCGTCTACCGGCGCACGCCGGCGCAGTGATGCCGGCTTTTTTACGCTCCAGGCCGCGGATTGCGCAGTTCATCGCACGCACCCGGAGACCGGCATGGCAGCGCCGTATAGTGCTTCCATCGCCACCTACCGGAGAACAAGCATGAAGAAACTGTTGAGTGCCGCCGCCGTCGCCGCCACGCTCGCACTGGTTGCCAGCCCCTCCTTCGCCGATGAACTGGTCCGCGAAAACCGCAGCGTCGATGCCAAGGTCACCAAGGTGAAACTGGACGGCATCGTCGACCTCGTTGTGCGCCAAGGCAATACCCCTTCCCTGGTGGTGGCGGGCGACCGCCGCTACGTGCAGCGCATCACCACCTCGGTGCGCGGCGACACGCTGGAAATCGGCACCGAATCCTTCCGTACTCGCAACGGCGACACGCACGAGAAATTGCGCGCCGAGCTGACCGTCCCCAACCTGGCCGAATTTACCTCGCAGGGCGTCGGCACCTCGACCGTCACCGGCTTCTCGGGCAATTCCATCCAGCTTGCCCTCGATGGCGCCGGCTCGGTGACGCTGAACAGCAATTACCGCAACATCGACGCGCGGCTGGGCGGTGTCGGTGGACTGGCGCTGAACGGCGTACGCGCCGATCGCGTCGACCTGAACCTGCGCGGCGCGGGCCGCATCAGCGTCAACGGCGAGAGCAAGCTGCTGCGCGCCAAGCTGGCCGGCGTCGGCAGCCTGGAAGCACAGGGCCTGCGCGCGGAGTCGGTCGACCTCGACATGAGCGGTCTCGGTGGCGCGACGGTGCATGCGACGCGCGCGGCCGAGGTCGACCTGAGCGGCATGGGCTCGGCAACGGTCTATGGCAACCCGGCTACCCGCCATGCCAACACCAGCGGCATGGGCAAGGTGAGCTGGAAATAAGCGCGCGTCCGCGCTAGGGCTGCCGCTCCCTGACTACCATGCTGTTCCGTACTTCCTTCACGCCCGGGATCTCACGGGCGATCTGCGCCGCCCGGGCAGCGCTCTCGGCCGAATCGACGAAGCCGCTGAGCTGAACCGTTCCCTTGAAGGTTTCGACCTGGACCTCGGTTGCCTTGACCTGGGGATCGGTGGCGAAGGCCGTCTTGATGCGGGTGGTGATGGCGGCATCGTCGATGTACTGGCCGGTGCCGCGATGCGTGCCGGACGGCGCACACGCGGTAAGGATGGCCAGCACCAGGCCGAGCAGGATCAGATGGATGCGGTAGGAAAGATTCATGGAAGGCTCCCGAGAGAAGGCGGACCAACCCATTCTCTCGGGATTCTCTGATCGGCGTTTGATGCGGAACAAACGTGCAAACGGACCTTTTTTCAATCCGGTTTGTTCATCGCCAATACCGGCGTTGTAGCTTGCGCGGCTGGCGCCGGCCGCAGCACGAAGCCGCGCCGCGCGACATCGCGCCCGATCACCACGCGCAGGTTGGCGGGCGCACAGCTGGCCACTTCCTGCAACTGCGCGCCGCCGAAGCGGCCGGCCAGGCGCTCGGCCGCCGCGCGAAAGGCCGCTTCGAATTCGATGCGGGTGTGGCGCACGCCGAAGCCCGGCTGGTTCGACAGGCGCGCCACCTTCAGCCCGCCGCTGCCGACCTGGCGCGCTAGCATGCGCGCCATGCCCGGCACACCATTGCCATTGCGTACTTCGACCAGTGCGAGCGCCGCACCGCCGGCACCTGGGGCCGCCGGCGCCGGTGTAGAGGGGCTCAGCGGCGCCGAACCGCGCCGCAGTTCCAGCATGCCATCCGGTCCGACGTGCAGCTGCACCTGGCTCCAGCCCGCTTCCTCGCGCACCGGCGCCTTGAGCGCGCGATCGATCGCGGGCACCGCGGTCTGTCCGCCGGCGGCGGCGTAATCGGCGCGCACGTCATGCGCGAGCAAGGCATCCGCCTGGCGCAGCATCTGTTGCGCGCGCTCCTCCTGCCCCAGCTTGCGCAGGGTTTCGCCGAGCAGTTGCCAGGAGCGGTGGGCCAGCGGATCGAGCAGGCAGGCCTTCTCCAGCGACACCAGCGCCCTGCCGTAGTCGCCGCTCAGGAAGTAGGCGTGCCCGAGGTTGCTGAACAGGTAGGCCTTGCCGGGACCGGAGGCCAGCGTCAGCGATTCGGTCAGCGCACTCCACAGCGCGATCGCGGCGCCGAACTCGCGCTGCTCCGCGTACAGGGTGGCCAGCCCGTTGCGTGCGTTCACGTGTCCGGGCGCCGCCTGCAGCGCCACCTCATAGGTGGCGCGCGCTTCGTCGTAGCGCCGCGCCAGGTGGTGGTTGCGGCCGGTGAGATAAGCGTCGTCGGCCGCCGGCACCGCGGCATTGAAGGTGGCGCGCCCGCCGATCGGGGCACAGGCAAGCAGGCTCGTACCCGCACACAGCAGCGCCAGGCGGGTGAGGCAGGGTGTGGTTCGCATGACAGGCTCCATCGTGTTCATTGCATGCTGCTGGACAGGGACCCCATGGTCCGCATCAGCTGGATCGCCGCGGGACCGAGCAGCACCATCATCAGCGTCGGGAAAATACAGAAAATCAGGGGGAACAAGAGTTTCAGGCCGATCTTGGCGGCGCATTCCTCGGCCATCATGCGCCGCTTGTAGCGCAGGTTCTCGGAATGCACGCGCAGCGAATCGCCCACGCTGGTGCCGAAGCGCTCGGACTGGATCAGCATCGCGACCAGGGTGTCGACATCCTCGACGCCGGAACGCAGCGCAAAGTTGCGCAAGGCTTTGTCCTTGCTGAAGCCGGCCCGCATTTCCATCAGCACGATCTGCAGTTCCTGCGCCAGCACCACGCTCTTGATATGGATCTCGGCGGCGACCTTCACCATTGCGCGCTCCAGGCTCAGCCCCGCTTCGACGCACACGGTCAGCAGGTCGAGCGCATCGGGGATGCTTTCGAAAATCTCGCGCTGGCGCCGGCGGATGATGCGTTCGAGGATGATGTTCGGCAGGTAGTAGCCAAGCGATGCCGCAAGCAGGAGCAAGGCCATCAGCCGTGCGCCGCTGAACACGGCGGGATAGAAGATGGCAAGCGGCGCCGCCAGCGCCGGCAGCAGCAGGGCCAGTCCGGTCTTCGACGCGAAGTACAGCGGCGGGGCGGACGCGTTGCGCCAGCCGGCGTTCATGAAGCGCGTGCGCAGGTTCGATTTTTCCCAGCCTTCTTCAGGAATCGAGAGTTTGCTCAGCGGCTTGGCCACGCTGGCGACGCGCTCGACCCAGCCGCCGCCCGCATCGAGCTGGCTCGGTTCGGCACTGCCCAGGAAGCGGCGCAGGCGGTCCCGCAGCGCCAGCGGCGCGAACAGCGCGAGGCCAAGCCAGGCGAGGGCCAGGACGACGCACAGGACGACGAGCAGGAACAGCAGGTGGGAAGAATTCATGATCGCCTCAGATCCGGATACGGATGATGTTGCGCAGCCAGATGAAGCCGACGAGCAGCATGACGGCTGCGTACCACAACAGGCGCTCGCCGGCCGGGTCGGTCCAGAGCTGGCTGATGTACTTGGGATTGGTCAGCAGCATCATGCCGGCCACGACAAACGGCAGCGCTCCGAGGATCCAGGCCGACATGCGGCCTTCGGCCGACAGCACGCGCACGTGCGCCACCAGCTTCAGGCGCGCACGGATGATCTGGCTGATGTTCCCCAGGATTTCCGCCAGGTTGCCGCCTGAATCGCGCTGGATCAGCACGGCGATGATCAGGTAGCGCAAGTCGGTCAGCGGAATGCGCGCGGCCATGGCATGCAGGGCCTCGTTGATCGGCACGCCATAGTTGATCTCTTCGCGGGCGATGCGGAATTCGCCGCTGAGCGGCTCCGGCAGTTCGTTGCCGACGATTTGCAGCACATTGCTGAACGAGTGTCCTGCGCGCAGGGCGCGGGCGATGAAGTCGGCGGCCTCGGGCAGCTGGCGCTCGATGTGGATCAGCCTGCGCGTGCGTGCGCGGCGCACCAGCAGCCAGGGCACGCCCAGTCCGCACAGGGCCAGCAGCAGACGCACGGCGGCAGGCAGCGGCCAGGCGAGCGTCAGCAGCCCGATGGCCGCCATGCAGCCGATCGACCAGGCCAGGAACTGCTCCACCGAGGTACCGACGCCGGCCTGCACCAGCAGCGCGTCGATCCGGTTCGCCAGCGCAAGCCTGTGCAGCAGGCGGTCGAAGGTCCCGTTGCGGCTGTAGCTGCGCTGCTTCAGGATCGAGATCCGCTCGCCGCTACGTCCGGGCGAACCTGACATGATCTGCAGGCGGCGCGCGACGCGGCGCGCGGCCTGGCCGTGCGTTCCCATCCACCACAGGTAGGCGCCCTCGATCGCGAGGATCACCGCCGCGAACAGGAACACCACAAAAGCGTAGAACAGCGCGTCCATGCTGCCTCCAGTCCTAGTAGACCCGGTCGGGATCGAAGGTATCCTCGGGCACCGGCACGCCATACATCTTCAGGCGGTCGGCGAAGCGCGGGCGTACCCCGGTTGCGCTGAACCGGCCCTGCACCTTGCCCTCGCCGTCGACGCCGCTCTGCTCGAAGCGGAAGATTTCCTGCATCGAGATGATGTCGCCTTCCATGCCGGTAATCTCCTGCAGGCTGACGAGCTTGCGGGTACCGTCGGTCAGGCGGGTGGCCTGCACCACCACGGTCACCGCCGACACGATCTGCTGGCGGATCGCGCGCGCGGTCAGGCTCACGCCGGCCATGCTGACCATGTTCTCCAGCCGGGCCAGCGCGTCACGCGGAGTATTCGAGTGGATCGTCGCGAGCGAGCCCTCGTGGCCGGTGTTCATCGCCTGCAGCATGTCGAGCGCTTCGGCGCCGCGCACCTCGCCCAGGATGATGCGGTCGGGGCGCATGCGCAACGCATTGCGCACCAGCGCGCGCTGGGTCACCTCGCCCTTGCCTTCGATGTTGGGCGGACGGGTCTCGAGGCGCACCACGTGCGGCTGGCGCAGTTGCAGTTCGGCGGCGTCCTCGATCGTCACCACCCGCTCATTGGCCGGGATGAAGCCGGAGATGAGGTTGAGCAGCGTGGTCTTGCCGCTGCCGGTGCCGCCGGAAATCAGGATGTTCACCTTGGCCCCGCCCAGGCTTTCCAGCACCCGGACCATCGGCGGGGTCAGGCTCTTGTAATCGAGCAGGTTCTGCACCGTGAGCGGGCTGGCGCCGAAGCGCCGGATCGACAGCAGCGGCCCGTCCACCGCCAGCGGCGGGATGATCGCGTTCACGCGGGAGCCGTCCGGCAGGCGCGCATCGACCATCGGGCTCGACTCGTCCACGCGCCGGCCCACGCGCGAGACGATCTTCTCGATGATCTTCATCAGGTGGGCATTGTCGTGGAAGGCGATGTCGGTAAGTTCGAGCTTGCCGCGCCGTTCGACGTAGACCTTGCTGGCGGTGTTGACCAGGATGTCCGACACGCTCGGGTCGTTCAGCAGCGGCTCGAGCGGGCCGAAGCCGAGCATCTCGTGCTGGATGTCGAGCACCAGGTGATGGCGCTCGTGCTGGTTCAGCACGATGCGCTCTTCTTCGATGATGCGCTGGATTAGCAGCGCCAGTTCGTGCTTGAACTGTTCGGCGGTGAGACGTTTCAGGCGTTCGAGGTCGATGCGGTCCAGGATCATCTGGTGCATGAGCTTCTTCAGCTCCTGGTAGGCCTGGTTGCCGGCCTCGGCCGGCACTGCGCCGGGTTGGCGTTCCTGGCCGGAGAGTGCAAGGCGTTCGCGTAGGGACATGGGCTGCTCCGATTAATCCAGTCGGTCGTGCGTTCGGTCGCGGGTCGTGGGTCTGCTCGGTGATCAGCTATCGGCTTCCCCGCGTCCGAACAGGCGGTCGAACAGCCCCCTGCTCTCCTGAACGCGGCGGGTGGTCACCAGTTCGACCATGTCGGCCAGGCTGCGCGCGGCCGCGCTCGAGCGCGACAGCTGCAGCACCGGAACGCCCTGGTTGACCGAATCGGTGACGGCGATGTAATCGTTGGGGAAGGTATGCACCACTTCGCAGCCGAGCGCCGCGTGCAGGTCCTGCAGGCGCAGCTTGCCGCCCTTCTCGTAGCGATTCACGATCAGGCGAATGTGGTCGAGCACATAGCCGAGCGAGCGGAAGATGTCGAGCAGGCGCCGCGCATCGCGGATGTCGGGCAGCGCCAGCTGCAGCACCGGGTAGATCACATCGGTGACGTCCAGCGCCCGCAGCGACACCGCGTCGATCTGGCGGCCGACGTCGAGCAGCACGTAGTCGTAGTGCTGGCGCGCGACGCGCAGGATGGTGTCGATGTGTTCCGGCTTGGCTTCCTTGCCCTGCCCGGCGTCGTCGGCGGCGGCCAGCACGCCGAAGCCCTCGGTCACATGCACCACGCAGGATTCGAGAAATGGACCGTCCACGCGCGCGATCTGGGCGCAGACGTCAGACAGGGTCATGCTCGGCTTCTGGTCGGACACATACAGCGCGGCGTCGCCGAACTGGCCGTGCAGGTCAATCAGCAGCACCTTCTTGGCGGCCAGGGTGGCAAGCGCATAGCCGAAATTGGTCGAGATGAAAGTGGCGCCGCTGCCGCCCTTGCAGGCGATGAAGGCAAGGATCTTCCCGTCGCGCATCGCCCCGACTCCGGCGGCGGCCGAGATGCGGTCCATCGACTCGTGGAAGGCGCGGTGCACCAGCGGCAGCTGCAACACTTCGCGCACGCCGGCCCGCATCGCGCGGATCAGGAGGTCCGGCTGGTGCTGGTCGGTCAGCAGCATCAGGTGGGTCTCGGGGTACTGGCGGCCGAGGCGTTCCAGCAGCGCGGCCTCGGAAGGCTCGATGTCGCTCGCGTCGACGATGACCAACTGGGGACTGTCGGACTCCGGCCGATCGAGCGCTTCGCGCAGGCTGGCGCGGACTGCGCCGAGGTTCAGCGGCGGGACGCGTGCGGCGCCCTGCGAGGCGATTTCCGCATAGAGCTGGCTGTCACGGCTGATGAGTAGCGCTTTCATGGGCGAGCCTCGTGGCGACTCCGTCGAATCGGGGGAAATGCGGCGCGCCTATCGCGCGCTGCCGCTACTGATGATGAGCGCAGGCGGTGCGCTTTCCGGTTGCACGAAGCTGCTCTGGTAGCGGTCGTGCGCATTCTTGGCGGCGCGGCCGTCGATGCCGGTGGCCGGATTCCTGTTGGCCGCGGCAGCGGGGTCGATTACCTGGGCAGCCAGGTTGGCGCGCGTAGCCATGCCGAACTGCTGGTCCCACTGCGGCGTGGTCTGCGCGCAGCCCTGCAGGCCGGCGCCAATGAGCGCGAGCCCCAGCGTCAGCGACATCAAGCGGATCGTCTTCACGATAGCCTCCTATTTGAGTTCGAAGCCGGCGCTGGTCTGCGCAGCAGGCGGTGTGGGCTGCGGGGTGGACGCGGCCGCGGTGGTGGTGGACGGCGCGGCCCCTTCGAGCTGGCCGCCGAGCAGCACGCCGGCGCGCGAAGGAGCGCCTACCTTGTCGGTCGGCAGCGAATACTCGGCTCCGGGCATGGGCTTGACCAGGCGCGCCGTGATCACGAACACCAGTTCGGTGCGGTCCTGCTGGTAATCGGTGCTGCGGAACAGCGCCCCCAGGATCGGCACTTCGCCCAGCATCGGCAGTCCTTCCAGGTTGGCCACCAGGTTATTCCTGACCAGGCCGCCGATGGCGAAGCTCTGTCCGTCGTAGAGCTGCACGGTGGTGCTGGCGCGGCGCGTGGTCACCAGCGGCAGGATGGCGGTGCCGGTGATGCCGTTGGCCGACACCCCGATCCCTTCGCGCGACAGTTCCGACACCTCCGGCGCCACCTTCAGGTTGATGCGGCCGCCCGCCAGCACGGTCGGGGTGAAGCGCAGCCCGACCCCGAATTCCTTTTCTTCGAGCGTGATCTTCCTGTCGTCCTGGGCAACCGGGATATAGAACTTGCCGCCGGCCAGGAAGGTGCCTTCCTGGCCGCTGATGGCCAGCACGTTCGGCTCGGCCAGCACGCGAACCAGGCTGTCCTGCTTGTTGGCGTCGCCCACCAGCCGGCCGCCCCGGGTCTGGAACATCTCCTCGCCGGCAGGTGCGCGGCCGCTCAGGAAGTTCGACACCAGGGTGGTGGTCCAGCTGCCGCCGCCGAAGCTGAAGCGGGTCTTGGCTTCGAGCCGTTCGAGCAGGGTCTTCGACACCTCGGCGATCTTCACTTCGAGCTGCACCTGCTGCGGCGCGCTCACGTTCAGGAGATTGATCACGCGGGTGGTGGCGGAAGAGGATCCGGGGCCGCCGCTGCCGGGCGGGAGCACGCCGCCATTGTCCTTGCCGCCGGCGGCGGTCAGCTGGCGCAGTGGGCGCTGCACGTAGGCGCCGGCCAGCTCCACTGCACGAGCGATTGCCGCGGCATCGCTGACGGTGCCGCTCAGCACCAGGGAATCGGCGGCGGCGGACACGCGGATGTCCTTCTCTTCGGGCATGACGGCGGCCAGGGTCGCCTGCAGCCCGGCAGGGTCCATTGCGACCACGATATCGATCACGCTGCACAGGCCGCTTTTACCCTGCACGATCATGTTGGTGCTGCCGACGTCGACCCCGGCGATGTAGAGCGTATCCGGCGCCACCAGCATGGCCTGCACGATGTCGGGATTGCCGACGCTGCGGTGGGCAACCTTCTCGGGCAGCCGCAGCATGGTCGACTTGCCCATGTTGAGCATCAGGGTGGCAGGACGCGCGGCCTCGCCGCTACAGCCCGCGGCGGGCTGGGAGCGCGCAGCTGTCGGCTTGGCGGGGGCCGGCGCAGCGGTCGCGGCCGTGGCCGTCGGTTTGGCGGAAGCGGGAGCGGCAGCGGCAGCGGCAGCGGCAGCCGCTGGCGTGGCGGGGGCGGCGTGCGAGGGCGCGCTGGCGGCCAGCGCCAGGCCAGCTGCAAGCCGTGCAAGGTTGAGGCGTCTGTTCATGGCATCCATCCCGTTCAAGAGGGGGTCAGAAGCATTCCTGGGAGGCGTGCAGGCCATTGATGACCTTGACGCATTCGCGTTGCGGCGCCGGCGCCGGCAGCGGGGCCTGCACGCGCGGTTTTGGAGGCGCCACCGGCATCGCCACCGGCCGCAGCGGCGCGACCGCCGGCAACAGGTTCTGCTTGGTCGCGCCGGTGGTTTGCGCCGCGGCCGGGTCGACCTGGTTGCGCAGCGCCAGCGACAGCGTGCCGACGCTGCGCGCCAGGTCGAGCTGTTCGGCCTGCTCGGGCGTGACTTCGAGCGTGACGGCATTCACCACCTTGGGCTTGGTCTCGTCGCGGTTGACTTCCTGCGCCACGGCCAGGACCAGGATCCGTTCGAGCACGATCTTCGAGATGCTCTGCTCGCGTGCAGTACTGGCCTGACCCTGGCCCTGGGGCTGCGGCTCGGTCTCGGTACTGACGATGATGTCCACGTAGTTACCCGGCAGTGCGAAACCGGCCACGCCGATCACATCGTTGACGCGCACCGTGATGGCGCGCTTGCCTTCGGTAATCAGAGCCGACAGCCCGCCCAGCGTGCCGACCGGCGCAAGCTTGGCCTCGCTCAGCGGGTCGCCCATCAGGATGCTGGTCTTGAGCACCCGGCCGCTCAGCTTCTGCGGGTCGTTGAATGCGCCTTTCGGCACGCTGTGGGCCGGCCACTCGACTAGCTTGAGCATCTCGGGCGTCAGGCGCTGCCCGAGGTTGATGTCGGAAGCCGCCACCACGATGCGGCTGGCGCTTGCCGCGGGCTGCGTCAGCAGCCAGCGCGAGGCCATCACCACGGCGCCCAGTCCGAACAGGATCGCGAGCGTCATCACGATCACGGCACGTTTGTTTTTCATCGCATTTCTCCCAGGTTGCTTGGCTCCAGGGCCGCCCTGGCGCCGAACAGGCTGCTCCAGGCCTGTGCCACGCTGTCCGCGTCGAAACGCGGCTCGCGGCCGGCAAAGCCGGCGAAATCGGCGATCCGGCCCAGCAGCTCATGCGGCCAAGCTGCCAGCAATGGACGCCGGGTGCGGCGGTGCAGTTCGTTGATGAGGTAGTCGATCGTGCCTTCGTCAGGCTCGATGCCGCGCAGCCGGCACTGGCGCCGCACCAGGGCGCGGTAAGCGGGCTCGGACAGCGC
The DNA here is from genome assembly GCF_041023745.1 of Massilia sp. X63. Classification (NCBI taxonomy): domain Bacteria; kingdom Pseudomonadati; phylum Pseudomonadota; class Betaproteobacteria; order Burkholderiales; family Oxalobacteraceae; genus Massilia; species Massilia sp. X63. The sequence continues at coordinate 370,218 of NZ_JBFTEF010000003.1, read as the reverse complement.
ACCGAGCGCGATCCGGTAACCGATGCGGCGCAGGCAGGATTCATCGAGGACCGATTCGGGCGCAAGGCTGGTGGCCAGCACCAGCACGGCGTCGAACGGCAGCGCATGGCTTGCCCCGCCGGGCACCGCGACATGGTCGACGCCGCGTTCGAGTGCGCCCAGCCAGCGGTGCAGGACCTCGGCAGCCGGCACACGCTGGCGGCCGAGGTCGTCGAGCACCAGCAGTCCGTTGTTTGCCAGCAGGTGCGGCGGTGCGCGCAGCACGCCGCCGGCAGCCTCGGCACGCAAGTCCAGCATGTCGTGCGCCAGTTCTGCACCGACGTGTACCAGCGGGCGCTGGCACAGCGCCCAGCGCGCATCGCAACTGCGCCGCTCTTCCATCAGGCGTGCCTGCAGCGGCGCCGCGTGCAGGGCCGGGTCGTACACCTGCACGATCTCGTGATTGACCAGCACCGCGTAGGGCACCGCGATCGGCTCCTGGCGCAGTTGCACGAATTTGCGCGCGAGCGTCGTCTTGCCGCTGCCGGATGGGCCGTACAGCATCAGCGGCCGGTTCGAGTGCAGCGCGGCGCCGATCAGCTCGCGTATCGCCGGCTCGATCCCGTCCTCCGCAAGCGCGGCCTGCAGCTCGGCGGGCGTGACGCGCGGCGCATCGGGATGGCACAGCGACTGACGCTCGACCATTGCGGAGTAGGCGGCCAGCGTCACCGGAGCAGGCCCGACGTAGCGCGATTCGGCCAGGTAGTCGGCCGCGGCGCGCTGGCCGAAGGCGGTCAGCTGGTAGTGCACGTCGATGTCGGAGTCGCCGCACCACGCCACCTCGACCTGCTGCTCGGCCACCAGCTGCTGCAGCACTTCGCGCACCACGCTGATCGACAGGCGCAGGCGGCCTGTCAGCACGGACAGTGCGGTCTTGCCCCCTGCGTGCAAGGTCTTGATCACAAGCGCGGTAGCGAAGCGGGGATCGAGGCCGGTGTCACGCACGGTGCGCGGCTGGCGCGGCAGGGTATGCCCGGGCTCGCTCTCCAGCCCGCCACCCTGCGCGCTCGCCAGCCGCCCTTCGAGGGCAGTTGGCGGCAAGGGTGCTGATAACACTTCCATGGAGAAACCTCCTGCGGGGATGCGGATATTTCTTACATTTGTTAAATTGATTCTAGCCATCAGCTTCCCTGCCCCGTTTGACGGCCAGCAAGGAAGAAGACTTTTCAAAATGTCAAGCGTAGGCGCTCATGACGACGTAGATCGTGCCGGCTGCAATGGCGACGCCGTAAGGCAGGGAGCCGGCGCTTTCCATGACCGTCTCGCTCCCTGAAGGAAGCCGCAACATGGCCCTTCGAAAGATGCCCCCGACGTTCGCGAGCGCCAGCCGCAGCCTGCCCCGGAACAGAATGATGGCAAGGGCCATGACGCCACCGGCGCACCAGGCAATGACCGCAATATGGAATGCCACGGCCGGACCGGTGAAGGCGCCGACCGTGGCCATCATCTTGACGTCCCCGGCAGCCATGCTACGGAGCAGGTAGAAAGGCAGGAACAACACCAAGCCGAGCATGGCGCCGCCGAGACAGGCCAGCAAGGCCGCGCCAGGATCCGGCGATATCGCATGCAGCACCAATGCGCCCGCCAGACCGGCAAGCAGCAGCAGATTCGGGATGCGCCTGCTGACCAGGTCGTTGATCGCGGCGGCCGCCACCAGCAGTAGCAGCAGTGTATCGAGATAATGTGCGACAAGCATGATGCGCTCCCTCGAAAAAAAAGCCCCCGGGGCCGGAAGGCACCGGGGGCAGGCACCATGATCAGGGGTGGCTGTTTTTGAGCTTGTTGCCGATGTACTCGAACATACTGCTGAGTTCACCGCTCATCGTCGTGGCTGCTGTCGCGATCGCCACACCGACCAGTGCAGCGATCAGGCCGTATTCGATGGCCGTCACACCGCCCTCATCAGCGACAAACGCTTTGATAGCAGCGGTAATGGTGTTCATGACACACTCCTTTTGGTGGGTTGATAACTACTTTCTCGAAACCAGACCTGGCCCCGGCTGGCGCCGGGGCCGTAACGCTTAGGTATGGCTATTCTTCAGCTTGTTACCGATGTAGTTGAAGATACTGCTGAGCTCACCGCTCATCGTGGTGGCCGCCGTCGCAATCGCGACACCGACCAGTGCAGCGATCAGGCCGTATTCGATGGCCGTCACACCGTCTTCATCGGCAACGAAGGTTTTGATGGCGGAGGAAATCGTGCTCATGACAACTCCTTGTAATGGTTGATAAAGTACTGAACATTCACTGACAGACGGGGCCCCGTCTTTTCCTGCCTTGATTGCGTCGGTCAGTGGGTTCACTGTAACGAATAGTGCCAAGTGGCAAGTTGACTCTCGGCAAGTTTTCCGCGTGGAAATTAAAAAAGCAGATGCGGAACTTCGCGTCTTTGTCTTGGCCAAACTTTGCGCAGAAAACGCGGCCAAAAAAGATAAATCTTGTTAAGAATAGTTGCCTGTAATACAAAAAGGGCTTATTCTATTTCTTTGGCCGTTACAAAAAGCCGCGAGCCCTTCGTGGTACCGACAAGCTGCGCATTGCCTGACTCTGTTCCTGTAGACGACATGGATTCCCTGCTGCGACACATGGTGGACATGACTGGCCACCGCGATCACACGATGCTCGACATCTCCGTGATTTCCGCGGTACAGGAACTGGCGGGCGCGGTCCAGACCCGCGTGCTGACGATTGCGACCGTATGCGGCCACAAGTTTGTCCGCTCGCGCGCCTGCATCCGGAGCGGCGGCGTAGCCTGTCCCGAAGAAGTGCACGACGGCGCCAGCCCGGGCGAGCCGATCGTCTCCTTTCCTGCGCTGGCGCATTGCCTCGAGCGGCACGACTCGCGCGCCGAAGGCATGGGCGCCGACGGCCTGCGCCGCCTGTGGCTGCCGATCTGGTTCGGCGACAAGGCCGACACCTGCCTCGAGATCGTGCACGCGCACAGGTTCACGGCCGACGCCATCCACATGATCAGCGGGATCGTCAGCGTATACCGCAACTTCCAGAACCTGCTCGACTACAGCGAACGCGACTCGCTCACCGGGCTCCTGAACCGCAAGACCTTCGACGACCAGCTGGCGCGCATGCTGCACTGCGCGGACAGCGAGCCCCTGGCGCCGGGCCAGCTCGAACGGCGCCAGCACGGGGGCGAGGAAAAGCAGTGGCTGGCGGTGGTCGACGTCGACCATTTCAAGATGGTGAACGACCGCTTCGGCCACCTGTACGGCGACGAAGTGCTGATCCTGATCGCCAACCTGCTGCAGTCATCGTTCCGCTCGCAGGACCGGGTGTTCCGCTTCGGCGGCGAGGAATTCGTGGTGCTGCTGCGCTCGACCACGCTCGAGAATACGCGCAAGATCATCGACCGCTTCCGCACCAACGTCGAAGCGCACGTGTTCCCGCAGGTGGGACAGGTCACCGTCAGCGTCGGCTTCACCAGCATCAGCGCCCTCGATTCGCCAGTGGTCACGCTCGGCCACGCCGACCAGGCCCTGTACTTCGCCAAGGCCAACGGGCGCAACCGCGCCTGCCACTACGAGGAACTGGTGGCCAACGGCCTGCTGCAGACCGTCGCCACCAACGATACCGCCGAATTCTTCTGACCCGGGCGCTCAGCCTGCACGGCAGGCGAAATCGAGCGCGTCCTCGAGCCGGTCGTCGCCCCAGAACATCTCGCCCTGCACGAAGAAGGTCGGCGCACCGAAGATGCCGCGTGCCCGCGCGGCCGCAGTCTGCGCGCGCAGCGCGTCCTTGCAGCCCTCTTCCTGCGCCTGCCGCAGGACCGCGGCCGGATCGGGCACCAGGCCCGCGAGTGCGGCCAGCACGGCGCCCGCGTCGTCGATCTCGGCATCCTCGGACCAGTTGCGCAGCATGATGCGGCGGCAGAACTCCCCCATCCAAACCTGCTCGGCGCCGAGCAGCGCGACCCGCATCGGCAGCACGGCGCGGCGCGGGAAAACCGAGGGCCGGACAAACGGGATGCCGTACCTGGCGGCACGGCGCGCCATGTCGCGCCAGACGTACTCCCCTTTTTCCTTCTGCTCCGAGAAGGGGGAGCCCTGCCAGCCGAGTTCACGGAAGATCGGCCCGAGCAGGAAGGGCTTCCAGTGCAGCGGCACCTTGGCACGGCCCGCCAGCGCCTCGATGCGCATCAGCGACAGGTAGCTGTAGTTGCTGCCGAACTCGAACCAGAATTCGATGGGTGGGTGCATTGCAAATCCTTACCAAGTGGTAAAAACAAGTCGGCTGCCGGCATGCCATTGTCGCATTCCGGCGCGATGCACCCGCAAATTCAGGCGATGTTCATGAACTGCAGCGGATTGACGTTCCACTTTTCGGGCGGCTCGTGGCGCAGGATCTTGTCGCCGCCGCCAAAGCCGAAGGGCTTGGACAAATCGAGGGTCTGCGGCTTGATATAGCCTTGGCTCTTGGTGCTGAAGAACACGTTGACCTTCGGCGTGAGCAGGCTGGTTTCGTGCGGCTCGATCACCACGCCCAAGCGGCCGGACTCGAGCAGCACCAGGGTACCCACCGGGTAGATGCCGACGCAGCGCATGAATTCCTGGGCCAGCGTCGGGCTGAAGTGGAACTTGCTCCACTCGTAGATCTTGCGCAGCGCTTCGGCCGCCGGCATGCCCTTGTGGTAGCAGCGGTCAGAGGTGATGGCGTCGTAGACGTCGACGATCGCCGCCATCTGAGCCAGTTCGCTGATGCCGCCTTCAAGCTGCTTGTCCGGATAGCCGCTGCCGTCGCGCCGCTCGTGGTGGTGCAAGGTGATGTCGAGCGGGATCGAGCCGATCTCCGGCGTCTTGACAAGGATGTCGTAGCCGTCGCGCGGGTGGCGCTTGATGATGTCGAATTCCTCGTCGGTGAGGCGGCCCTGCTTGTTCAGGATGGCGTCCGGCACCAGCGCCTTGCCGGTGTCGTGCAGCAGGCCGCCCAGGCCGGCCTGGTAGATCGTGTCCTCGTCCATGTTGCGCGAGCGGCAGAACGCGACCAGTAGCGCGCACACGCTCACCGAATGCAGGAAAGTGTAGTCGTCCTTGTTCTTGATGCGCAGGAGACCCAGCAGCGCGCCGGAATTGCGCAGGATCGATTCGGTCACGCTCTCGACCACCGGTCCTACCTTGTCCAGTTCGACCGCCTTGCCGAGGCGGGCGTCGGCCATCACGGTGCGCACCAGGCCGACCGCCTGCTTGCGGATGTTGGCGGCGCGGGCGAGCTCCTCGCCCAGCGATACGCGCGTGACCACCAGCGGCCTGGCGGCGATCGCCGTGACTTCCGCCTCGGTGGCGGCATCGGCCTGCGCCAGGGTCGGCGCATCGTCCACGTCCAGGCCCTTGCTGCAGTCGATCACGACACCGCGGATGCGCGCATTGCGGATTTTGAGGATTTCGTCTTCGGACGTGAGCACGAAACGGTTGCGCACGAAAGGATGCTCCATCCAGCCGCAATCGAGGTCATGGATGAACATCCCGATCTTCAGCTGCGACGAATCCACCTTTTTTAACATGTTGCTACTCTGCTCTGTAATAATGTCGGCGCCCATCGGCCTAGGCACAGTATAACGATTTAGTTACGCAGAATCATCATTTGTTGCCCATCAGATACATACTCAGAAGATGGAATTTCGTCAGCTCCGGTATTTTGTCGCCATCGTCGACCACGGCTCGCTGTCGCGCGCCGCGCTGGTCCTGCACGTGGCGCAGCCGGCATTGACCCAGCAGTTGCGCCAGCTCGAGGAGGAACTGGGCGCGCAGCTGCTGCACCGCTCCGCCCATGGCGTGCTCAGCACCGATGCGGGCAAGATCTTCTACGAGCATGCGCAGGCGATCCTGAAGCAGGTGGCGGATGCGCGCTCGGCGGTGGTGCAGTCCACCACCCGGCCGTCGGGCAGCGTCTCGCTCGGCCTGCCGCACAGCATATCGGGCGCGCTGGCGCTGCCGCTGCTCACCGCTACCCGGGCCCGGTTCCCCGAAATCACGCTGCAACTCACGGAAGAGATTTCGGGAAGCCTGACCGAACAGCTCAAGTCGGGACGCCTGAACCTGGCGGTACTGTTCGAGGACGTCCCGGCCGGCCATTTCACCAGCACCCCGCTGGTCGAGGAAGACCTGATGTTCATCTGCCGTGCCGGATCGCACTTCGCACCGGCCACGGACAGGCTCGGCTTGCGCGAGGCCGTGGCCAGCACCTTGATCCTGCCGGCGCGCCAGCATGGCGTACGTCCGCTGGTCGAACAGGCGGCGCAAGGCGCCGGTCTGGCGCTCGGCCCCATCCTCGAGATCAATTCGCTGGCCATCCTGCGCTCGGCCCTGCTGGCCGACCTGGGCGCCACCCTGCTGCCGGTCGCCCCGCTGCTGGCCGACATCGAGCGCGGCGCGATGGCTGCCTGGCCGGTCGGACAACCGGCGATCACGCGGCGCGTGACCTTGTGCGCCTCGCGGAATATCCCGCTGACGAATGCGGCCGCGGCAATCGGCAAGCTGGTGCGCGAAGTGACCGAAGACCTGTGCGCGCGCGGCGACTGGCCGGGTGCAAGGCTGATCGCGGCCTGAGCATATAACGGTCATCAGTTTTTCTTATACCCCCATCCGGATTCCCTATTGGCCCTGGCGCGGCCAAGTCCCTACACTCCACGCGGTTAAAGAGCGCCTTTGACGCTCGACGTCGCTACCGCGACCCGTTCTTCCGCCCCGCCTACCCGGCAGCCAGCGGCGAACACCCGCATCGAACCACGATTTTGGAGACCCCCATGCCAGACACCGTCACGCCACAAGCGGCGACGCCGGACCATTCGTCCCGCCTTCACACCGTCACCCTCGACGACAAGTACACCGCCAAGACCGGCAACATCTTCCTGTCCGGTATCCAGGCCCTGGTGCGCCTGCCGATGATGCAGCGCGAGCGCGACGCCGCCGCCGGCCTGAACACCGCCGGTTTCGTGTCCGGCTACCGCGGCTCGCCGCTTGGCGGCCTTGACGAGACCCTGTGGAAGGCCAAGGGCCATCTGGAAGCCAACCACGTGCAGTTCGTCCCGGGCGTGAACGAAGACCTGGCCGCCACCGCCGTCTGGGGCACCCAGACCGTGGACCTGATCGGCCCGGCCAAGTACGACGGCGTGTTCGCCATGTGGTACGGCAAGGGCCCGGGCGTGGACCGCTGCGGCGACGTCTTCAAGCACATGAACCACGCCGGCACCGCCAAGCATGGCGGCGTGCTGCTGGTGGCCGGCGACGACCATGGCGCCTATTCCTCGACCCTGCCGCACCAGTCCGACCACATCTTCTCGGCCTGCATGATCCCGGTGCTCTACCCCTGCAACGTGCAGGAATACCTGGACCTGGGTGTGCACGGCTGGGCCATGTCGCGCTACTCGGGCTGCGCGGTGGCCTTCAAGGCGCTGGCCGACACGGTCGAATCGAGCGCCTCGGTCGACGCCAACCCTTTCCGCGTCGAGGTCAAGTATCCGAAGGATTTCGTGATGCCGGAAGGTGGCCTGAACACCAAGCTTTCCTCCGTGCCGCTGGGCCAGCAGGCGCGCGCCCAGGAAGCGCTGATGCAGGACTACAAGATCTACGCGGCGCTGGCCTACGCCCGCGAGAACAAGCTGAATCGCACCACCATCGACAGCCCGAATGCGAAACTCGGCATCATCGCCTCGGGTAAATCCTACCTGGACGTGCTGGAAGCGCTGGAAGAACTGGGCATCGACGAAGCCATGGCCGCCAAGGTCGGCCTGCGCCTGTACAAGGTCGCGATGATCTGGCCGCTGGAGCCGGAAGGCGTGCGCGAATTCGCACAGGGCCTGGAAGAGATCCTGGTGGTCGAAGAGAAGCGCCAGGTGGTCGAGTACCAACTGAAGGAACAGCTGTACAACTGGCGCGACGACGTGCGCCCGCATATCGTCGGCAAGTTCGACGACAAGGGCGAGTGGGTGGCGCCGCGCGGCGACTGGCTGCTGCCGCCGAAGGCCGACTTCTCGGTGGCGCAGGTGGCGCGCGTGATCGCCGGCCGCATCGCGCGCCTGGTGTCCGACGACAGCACCCGCGACCTGATCCGCGCGCGCCTGGCCTTCCTGGAAGCCAAGGACGCGGTACTTGCCAAGGCGATCACCACGCCGTTCCGCCCGGCCTTCTACTGCTCCGGCTGCCCGCACAACACCTCGACCAAGGTGCCGGATGGTTCCTTCGCGCTGGCCGGCATCGGCTGCCACGTGATGGCGACCTCGATCTACCCGGAGATGAACAAGCTGACCACCCACATGGGCGGCGAAGGCGCACCCTGGATCGGCCAGGCCGCGTTCTCCAAGGTGCCGCACGTGTTCCAGAACCTGGGCGACGGCACCTACTTCCACTCGGGCTACCTGGCGATCCGCGCGGCCGTCTCGGCCAAGGTCAACATCACTTATAAAATCCTGTACAACGACGCGGTGGCGATGACCGGCGGCCAGCCGGTGGACGGCACGACTTCGGTGCCGCACATTGCCCAGCAGATGGCGGCCGAGGGCGTGCAGCGCATCGCGCTGGTCACCGAAGACCTGTCGCGCTATGCCGACCGCTCGAACCTGCCGGCGATCGTCACCCTGCACGACCGCAAGCACATGGACGACATCCAGCGCGAACTGCGCGAACTGCCGGGTGTCACGGTCATCATCTACGACCAGACCTGCGCCGCCGAGAAGCGCCGCCGCCGCAAGAAGAAGGAATTCCCGGACCCGAACCAGCGCATGGTGATCAACGAAGCCGTGTGCGAAGGCTGCGGCGACTGCGGCATCCAGTCGAACTGCGTCTCGATCCTGCCGAAGGAAACGGAATTCGGCCGCAAGCGCCAGATCGACCAGTCCTCGTGCAACAAGGATTACTCGTGCGCCAAGGGCTTCTGCCCGAGCTTTGTTACCGTCGAAGGCGGCACCCTCAAGAAGAGCAAGGCCGGCGTGAGCAAACAGGGCCCCGACGACGGCTGGGGCGCCCTGCCCGAGCCTGGCCTGCCGAGCGTCGAGCATCCGTACAACATCCTGATCAACGGCATCGGCGGCACCGGCGTGATCACCGTCGGCGCGCTGATGGGCATGGCCGCCCACCTCGAAGGCAAGGGCGCCTCGGTGCTGGACATGACCGGCATGAGCCAGAAGAACGGCTCTGTGACCTCGCACGTGAAGATCGCCGCCACCCCGGACCGCCTGCGCGCCCAGCGCATCGCCACCGGCGAAGCGGACCTGATCCTCGGCTGCGACATCCTCACCACCGGCGCGGCCGATGCGGTCTCCAAGATGCGTCCCGGCCGCACCCTGGCCATCGTCAACCTGCACGAGCAGCCGACCGGCACGTTTGCCCAGCAGCGCGACTGGGAATTCCCCTCGAACGACGTGCGCGCCCTGATCCTGGAAGCCGTGGGCGGCGAGTCGGGCGCCGATTTCGTCGATGCCACCAAACTCGCGACTGCGCTGATGGGCGACTCGATCGCCACCAACCTGTTCCTGATGGGTTACGCCTGGCAGAAAGGCCGCATCCCCTTGACGGAAGCCGCCCTGCTGCGCGCCATCGAGCTGAATGGCGTGGCGGTTGCTTCCAACAAGATGAGCTTCCTGTGGGGCCGCCGCGCCGCCGTGGACTTCAAGCGCGTCGAGAAGCAGGCGATCCCGGCGCAAGCCATCGTCGTGCAGATGCCGCAAAGCCTGGACAGCGTGATCAAGAAGCGCGTCGAGCACCTGACCGGCTACCAGGATGCCGCCTATGCGGCGGTCTACGAGGACCTGGTCAAGCGCGTGCGCGAGCTCGAGACCGCGAAGGGGCTGGGCAGCAAGCTGTCGATGGCGGTGGCGAAGAACTACGCCAAGCTGATGGCCTACAAGGACGAGTACGAAGTCGCGCGCCTGTACACCGACGGCCGCTTCGTCGAGCAACTGAAGTCCCAGTTCGAAGGCGACTTCTCGCTGAAGTTCAACCTGGCGCCGCCGATGTTTGCGAAGAAGGACGCCAAGGGCCACATGGTCAAGGCGCAGTATGGTTCCTGGATGTTCGGCGCCTTCAAGCTGCTGGCGAAAATGAAGGGCCTGCGCGGCGGCGCCTTCGACATCTTCGGCAAGACCGCCGAGCGCAAGATGGAACGCGCGCTGATCGGCGAATACCGCGAGATGGTTGACATGCTGCTGGCCAGGCTGGATGCGGCCAACCACGCCGAGGCGGTCGAACTGGCCGCGCTGCCGGAACAGATCCGCGGCTTCGGCCACGTGAAGGAACAGGCCGTGGCCGAATTCCGTGCACGCAAGGCTGAGCTGCTCTCCGGCAACGTCAAAAAGCGCGCTGCGTAATCGTAGGGTGGGCGGGTCTCCCGCCCACCCTACAAACCCACATCGTGCCCGGCTTGACGTTAACGTTAACGTCATATACCGTACCGAGATACCCCTGTCCTCCCGAACTCCCAAGGACCCAATCCAATGAACGACATCACCCCCGCCGCGAAACTCGACCTGCCGGAGCAGCCGAAGCTGGCCAACAAGGTGCGCTTCGTCACCGCCGCTTCCCTGTTCGACGGCCATGACGCCTCGATCAACATCATGCGCCGCATCCTGCAGTCGAACGGCGCCGAAGTGATCCACCTCGGCCACAACCGCTCGGTCGACGAAGTCGTCACCGCGGCCCTGGCCGAAGACGTGCAAGGCATCGCCATCTCGAGCTACCAGGGCGGCCACGTCGAATACTTCAAGTACATGATCGACCTGCTGCGCCAGCGCGGCGGCGCCCACATCAAGGTGTTCGGCGGCGGCGGCGGCGTGATCGTCCCGAGCGAGATCGACGAACTGCACGCCTACGGCGTCACCCGCATCTTCAGCCCGGAAGACGGCCAGCGCATGGGCCTGGTCGGCATGATCCGCTCGATGCTGGAAAGCTGCGACGTCGATTTGTCTTCCTACGCCCCCACCTCGATCGAGGCATTGAAGCAAGGCGACATCGCCGCGCGCCACCGCCCGCTGGCCCAGCTGATCACCGCGCTGGAAAACGGCAAGGCAGACGAAGCCCTGCGCAAGCAGATCATGGAAGCGGCCGACAGCGTCAAGGCCCCGGTGCTGGGCATCACCGGCACCGGCGGCGCCGGCAAGTCCTCGCTGACCGATGAACTGATCCGCCGCATTCGCCTCGACCAGGGCGACCGCATCAACATCGCCGTCATCTCGATCGATCCGTCGCGCCGCAAGTCGGGCGGCGCCCTGCTGGGCGACCGCATCCGCATGAATGCGATCAATCCGTGGAACGGCCAGGCACGCGTGTTCATGCGTTCGCTCGCCACGCGCGAAGCCGGTTCCGAGATCTCGCAGGCCCTCCCTAGCGTGATCGCCGCCTGCAAGGTGGCCGGTTTCGATCTCGTGATCGTCGAGACCTCGGGCATCGGCCAGGGCGACGCCGCCATCGTGCCGCATGTCGACACCTCGATGTACGTGATGACCCCGGAATTCGGCGCCGCCTCGCAGCTCGAGAAGATCGACATGCTCGACTTCGCCGACTTCATCGCCATTAATAAATTCGACCGCAAGGGCGCGCAGGATGCGCTGCGCGACGTCGCCAAGCAATACCAGCGCAACCGCGAACTGTGGAGCCGCCAGCCCGATGAAATGCCGGTGTACGGCACTCAGGCTTCGCGCTTCAACGACGACGGCGTCACCGCCCTGTACCACGGCCTGCTGCCGAAGCTGGCCGAACTGGGCTTGCAGGTCGAGCCGAGCAAGCTCGCGCCGCCGACCCAGAAGTACTCGAGCGGCAAGAACGTGATCGTTCCGCCGGCACGCGCGCGCTACCTCGCCGAAATCGCCGACACCGTGCGCGGCTACCACCGCAACGTCAAGAAGCAGGTGCAACTGGCGCGCGAGCGCCAGCAGCTGAGCGAGACCAAGCGCATGCTGGCCGCCGCCAACCGTGATGTGGTCCTCGACGACCTGATCACCGAGCGCGACAACGCCATGGAAGGCGGCGCCAGGAAGCTGCTGGCCATGTGGCCGGACATGCAGGCCGCCTATGCGGGCGACGACTACGTCGTGAAAATCCGCGACAAGGAAATCCGTACCCGCCTGGTGCAGAAAACCCTGTCGGGCAACCCGATCCGCAAGGTGGCGCTGCCGAAGTTCGAAGACCACGGCGAGATCCTGCGCTTCTTGATGCTGGAAAACGTGCCGGGTTCCTTCCCGTACACGGCCGGCGTGTTCGCCTTCAAGCGCGAAGGCGAAGACCCGACCCGCATGTTCGCGGGCGAAGGCGACGCCTTCCGCACCAACCGCCGCTTCAAGCTGGTCTCGACCGGCATGGACGCCAAGCGCCTGTCGACCGCTTTTGACTCCGTGACCCTGTACGGCGCCGATCCGGCACTGCGCCCGGACATCTACGGCAAGGTCGGCAACTCGGGCGTCTCGATCGCGACCCTGGACGACATGAAGGTGCTGTACGACGGTTTCGACCTGTGCAGCCCGTCGACCTCGGTGTCGATGACGATCAACGGTCCGGCCCCGACCATCCTGGCGATGTTCATGAACACCGCCATCGACCAGCAGATCGACAAGTTCGTGCTTGATAACGGTCGCCAGCCGACCGACGACGAAGCGCAGAAGATCAAGGACTGGGTCCTGATGAACGTGCGCGGCACCGTGCAGGCCGACATCCTGAAGGAAGACCAGGGCCAGAACACCTGCATCTTCTCGACCGAGTTCTCGCTGAAGGTGATGGGCGACATCCAGGAATACTTCGTCCACCACCAGGTGCGCAATTTCTATTCGGTGTCGATCTCGGGCTACCACATCGCCGAAGCGGGCGCCAACCCGATCTCGCAGCTGGCCTTCACGCTGTCGAACGGCTTCACTTTTGTGGAAGCCTACCTGGCGCGCGGCATGCACATCGACGACTTCGCCCCGAACCTGTCCTTCTTCTTCTCGAACGGCATGGACCCTGAATACACGGTGCTGGGCCGCGTGGCGCGCCGCATCTGGGCCGTCGCCATGCGCGACAAGTACGGCGCCAACGAGCGCAGCCAGAAGCTGAAGTACCACATCCAGACCTCGGGCCGCTCGCTGCACGCGCAGGAGATCGACTTCAACGACATCCGCACCACGCTGCAGGCCCTGATCGCGATCTACGACAACTGCAACTCGCTGCACACCAACGCCTACGACGAAGCGATCACCACGCCGACCGACGAATCGGTGCGCCGCGCACTGGCCATCCAGCTGATCATCAACCGCGAATGGGGCCTGGCGAAGAACGAGAACCCGAACCAGGGCGCCTTCATCATCGACGAGCTGACCGACCTGGTCGAAGAGCAGGTGATGCAGGAGTTCGAGCGCATCGCCGAGCGCGGCGGCGTGCTGGGCGCGATGGAAACCGGCTACCAGCGCGGCAAGATCCAGGAAGAGTCGATGCTGTACGAGCACAAGAAGCACGACGGCTCGCTGCCGATCATCGGCGTGAACACCTTCCGCAATCCGAACGGCGCCGGTGCCCCGGCGACGATCGAGCTGGCGCGTTCGACCGACGACGAAAAGCAGTCGCAGCTGACCCGCCTGGAAGACTTCCACCGCCGTAACGCCGACCAGGCCCCGGCCGCGCTGGCAGCCCTGCAGCAGGCCGCGATCGACAACGAGAACGTGTTCGCCAAGCTGATGGACGCCGTGCGCGTCTGCTCGCTGGGCCAGATCACGACCGCGCTGTTCGAGGTCGGCGGGCAGTATCGCCGCAATATGTAAGCCTTCCACGCCGGTCCCAAGCCGGCGCGGCATTCAGCGGCAGCGTCGTGGACCAGCGCCACCACGCTGCCGCTGTCGTTTCCGCTTGTCGAATCCCGTGGCCACCGATCGCGCCGGTGGCCTAGAATGGACTCATTCCCACCAGCGGAGCCACGCATGCCGATCCAGCCCGAACAGCTCGCCGCCCTGATGCGCGAAGTCGAACAGGAAGACCCGATCGATTTTGCCGACCTTCCCTTCCCTGAAGACGAGTTGCGCGCGCTGGTGGCCACCCATCTGTGCGAGATGGCGGGTGCGATGGAGAACTTCAGCACCGAAGATCGCCTGATGACCCTGCTGGCCGTGTCGGCCAAGCTGGTGCTGGAAAACCTGGTCCTGCATGTACAGTTGTTGCGCCGCCATGGGCTACCGGTGGGCGAGAACGTCGACGCGCTGCTGAGCCGCCTGCGCAAGTCTTAGATATCCATTAACACTCCCGGCATGGGGGTGTGAGCATCCAGCCAAGGGCCGATGCTTCGTGCACGCGCCTGATCCCCCCTGCGTGGGACTGCCCTTCGCAGCCAACGGCTGTTATCTTTCTATAAACCAACACTTTATCCCGCGCAAACTCACACAATAGCAACAGAGAGGGGCTATTTGCGTGTACGGATGAGCTGTCGGCGTTCCTGGCGAATACCTTCGGGTATTATTATCAGTCGGGAAACTTCGCTTGCACCCAACCCAATCTTTACGCAAGCGCCTTCATCAAAGGGAAAGACAATGCCGGGTACTCTCACCAAGAAACAACTTGCCGTTGCCGTAGTTTCTGGCGCCATTCTGCTCAGCGCAGGCATGGCCGGCTGCAGCCGAACGCAAACTGCGGAAGAGCTGATCGCGGAAGCGCAACAATACCAAAAGAAAGGTGATCGCAAGGCCGCGCTGATCCAGCTGAAGAACGCGGTCGCGCAAAACCCGGACAACGTCGACGCGCGCCTGCGTCTCGGCAACCTGTATCTCGACCTCGGTGACGCGGCCTCGGCCGACAAGGAACTACGCAAGGCAGCCAGCCTGGGCGCGCCAAGCGACAAGACCCTTCCCCAGATCGCACGCACCCTGCTCCTGCAGGGCAAATTCCAGGAACTCCTCGACGAAGTCAAACCGGAACAAGCCCAGGGATCGGCGGAACTGCTGGCACGCCGCGGCGACGCCTACCTGTGGCTGGGCCAGGGCGACAAAGCCAAGGAAGCCTATGACGCGGCGCTGGCACTGGACGCGAATTCGGCCGATGCCCTGGTCGGGCTGGCACGCCATGCGGCCGTCGGCAACGACCCCGACAGCGCCAAGCGCTTCGTGGAACAGGCCGTCACTCGCGCGCCGGCCAGTACGGAAGCGTGGATGCTGAAAGGTAATCTGCTGCGCAGCATGGGCAATGCCAAGGAAGCCCTGGCCGCCTACGACAAGGTCCTGCAGATCGATCCGGGCCACCGCAGCGCCCATGTCGAAAAGGCGTATGTCCATATCGGCACCAGCGACCTGGCGGCAGCGAAAGCCGATCTCGACGCTGCCAAGAAGCAGTGGAACGGCGACCTGAACCTCACCTACGCCCAGGCCCTGCTCGACTATACGAGCAACAAGAACGCCGAGGCACGCGAGTCCCTGCAAAAAGTCCTGAAGGTCGCCCCCGATCACATGCCGAGCGTGCTGCTGGCCGGCGCCGTGGAGCTGAACCTGGGCTCTACCCAGCAGGCCGAGCAGCACCTGCGCAAATACCTCGAAGCGAACCC
The DNA here is from genome assembly GCF_041023745.1 of Massilia sp. X63. Taxonomy (NCBI): domain Bacteria; kingdom Pseudomonadati; phylum Pseudomonadota; class Betaproteobacteria; order Burkholderiales; family Oxalobacteraceae; genus Massilia; species Massilia sp. X63. Next base: position 354,690 of record NZ_JBFTEF010000003.1, on the reverse strand, counting down.
GAACAATGTCTATGCGCGCAAGCTGCTGGCACAGGTATTCCTGAAGTCCGGCCAGCCCGCCGAGGCGACCGCGGTGCTGGCCCCGGCCCTGAAGGACAGCGGCAAGGACGCCCAGTTGCTGGCGCTGACCGGCCAGTCCTACCTGCAGTCGCGCGACTTTGCCAAGGCCTCCGCCTACCTGGAGCAGGCCAGCGCGCTGGCGCCGGGTGCGGCCAGCATCCGCACCTCGCTGGGCCTGTCGAAGATGGGCCAGGGCAACGTCGACCAGGCGATCGGCGAACTGGAACGCGCCGCCACGCTCGACCCGAAATCCACCGACGCCGGCTTCGCCCTGGTGCAGGCCGAGATGCGCCGCGGCCAGCACGACAAGGCCCTGGCGGCGGTGCAGGCGCTCGAGAAGGCGCAGCCGGACAACCCGGCGGTCCACAACATGAAGGGCGGCGTCTACCTCGGCAAGCAAGACCTCAAGAACGCGCGCGCCAGCTTCGAGAAAGCGGTCGCGCTGAACCCGACCTTCTTCCCGGCCGTGTCGAACCTGGCAAGCATCGACATCGCCGAGAAGAATCCGGCCGGCGCCAAAAAGCGCTTCGAGGCGCTGCTGGCCAAGGACAAGAAGAACGCCGACGCGATGAGCGCGCTGGCGGCACTCGAACTGCAGCAGGGTCGTCCGGAAGGCGCCACCACCTGGCTGGAGAAAGCCCAGGCGGAAAACCCGGCCGCGATCGCACCGGCAATCAAGCTCGGCACCCACTACCTGCGCAACAAGCAGGCCGACAAGGCACTGGCGCTGGCGCGCAAGATGCTGTCCGTGAACCCGTCCAGCCCGGAGTTGCTGGACCTGATGGGCCAGGCGCAGATCGCGACCAAGGACAATACCGGCGCGCTCGAGTCGTACAGCAAGCTGGCGGCAGCGGTGCCGAAGTCGCCGATGGCGCAGATGCGCCTGGCCGCGGTCAACATGCTGATGAAGAACGACACGGCCGCGGCCGAGAACCTGAAGCGCGCCCTGTCGCTCGATCCGAAGTTCATGCAGGCTCGCCTGGCCCAGGTCGAACTGGCGATGCGCGGCGGTAAACCGGACGAGGCCCTGGCGATCGCACGCCAGATCCAGAAGGACGAGCCGAAATCGCCGCTCGGTTTCCAGGTAGAGGGCGAACTGATGCAGGGCCAGCAGAAGTTGGCGCCGGCGCTGGCGGCCTATGAGAAGGCCTATGCGCTGAGCAATGCTCCGGTCCACCTGATCAAGATCAGCGAAGTGCTGAAGCAGAGCGGCAAGGAAGGCGAAGCCCAGGCCCGCCTGGCGAAGTACCAGGCCGCCAATCCGAAGGACCAGATGGTCGGCCTGCTGGTTGCCGACGGCTACTTGGCCAAGCGCCAGTTCAAGCAGGCCATCACCAGCCTTGAAAGCATCGTCAAGGTCAATCCGTCGAACGCGGCGGCGCTCAATAACCTGGCCTGGGCCTACCAGCAGGAGAAGGACGCGCGCGCCCTGCCGACCGCCGAGCAGGCCTACAAGCTGGCCGGCCAGAACCCGGCCATCATGGATACGCTGGGCTGGATCCTGGTGGAGAAAGGCGACACCGCACGCGGCCTGGACCTGCTGCGCAAGGCCGTTGCCGCGGTGCCGGATGCCGAGGATGTGCGCTACCACCTGGCGGCGGCCCTCGCCAAGTCCGGCGACAAGGCGGGCGCCCGCAAGGAACTCGAGAAGGCGCTCGCATCCGGCAAGCCCTTCGCCATGATGGACGAGGCCAAATCACTGATGCGCCAGCTGTAAGCCGATACGACGGCGGCCACGGCTGCCGTCGTCCCTTTGTAATGAGGCCCCAGGGCATGACCATGAATTCCATTACCCAGCAACGAGAGTGCGATCCGGTTCGCAGCGGTTTCTTGAGCCGGCTTGTCGAGCGTTTCAGCGGCAAGCGTGACGTACTGATTCCCTACTTTACCTTCAAGAGGGTATTGAAGGGGAATATGGAATCCTACGTGCTCAAGGAGATCTACAAGCTGCGCTACGACGTGTATTGTCTGGAGCGGCATTATCTCGAAGCGAGCGAATTCGAGGACGGCCAGGAAACCGACGACTACGACGATTGCTCGATCCATTTCGCCGCCTATACCCTTGCCAACGACATCGTCGGCACCGTGCGCCTGGTACAGCCGCACGAGGGCCAAACCTATCCTTTCGAGTCGCATTGCACAACCTTTCCGGGATTCGAATATCCGGCGCGGGACAACGCGGCCGAGATCTCGCGCCTGGTCGTCAAGAAGACCTACCGCCGGCGCCGAGGCGACTCGATGGAGGGTATTTCGCAGGATTTCGTGGAAAAAGGCAGCACGAAGACGATTCAACCGCGTTCAACCGTGCGGCGCGACAAGCGCGGCAATAGTCCGCTATTATTGCTCGGCATGTATAGAGAGATGTACCGCTATAGCCGTCAGAACGGAATTCGTTACTGGTACGCGGCTATGGAACGGTCACTGGCGCGCTCGCTGGAAAAGATGGGATTCAGGTTTGTGCCGATCGGGCCCCAAGTCGATTACTACGGTCCGGTCACTCCTCACATGGCCGATCTGGACGAACTGCTCGGGCGTTTAAAGAGAGAAAACAAGTTCCTGGCTGCCTGGTTCAACGATGAACCAATCCCCCTGTGGATCCTGGTGAAAACCATGGTCGGCAATTATCTGGAGGGGCGCTTCAGGAAAAAATAACCAGGGTCCAAGACTGGACAAAAACTACAGATGGACAACGGAAAAGCACGCGTCGATCCTGACGCCTTCCTGTCCCGTGTTGAGTTCGGGGCACACCAGGAAACAATCGATCACGTCAATCGCAAGATTTTCCGGGCTTACCGGGGCGGCCACAGCGGCGCCATCCCGGGCGATATTTTCAGGCTACGGCATCAGGTGTATTGCCTGGAATGCGCCTTCCTCCAGGCCGAGCAATACGTCGACGGCATGGAGCTCGACGACTACGACGACGTTTCCACCCACTTCGCGGCATACACGCTGGACGAAAAGCTGGTCGGGGCCGTGCGCCTGGTGCAGCCGGACGCCCCCAAGCCCTACCCCTTCGAACTGCACTGCGAAGTCTTCAGCGATTTCGAGATGCCCGACCGCGAACAATCGGCCGAGATCTCGCGCTTGGTGGTCAAGAAGAGCCACCGGCGCCGGCGTGCCGACAGCGTGCTGGGCATCCCCGGTTTCCTGCCGAGCCACCACCACGATCCTGCCGACGATTTCGACCCGGCCGTCGACCGGCGCGACCGCACCTCACCCATGTTACTGCTGGGAATGTACCGTGAAATGTTCCGCCATAGCCAGGACAGCGGCATCCGCTACTGGTATGCGGCAATGGAGCGCTCGCTCGCGCATGCGCTGAAGAAAATGGGCTTTCGCTTCATGGCAATCGGCCCCGAAGCGAATTATTACGGCGCCGTCACGCCCTACGTGCTCGACCTGCACGATCTCGGACGCAAGCTGCGTCAAAGCAACCCGACACTGGCGGCCTGGTTCAACGAGAAGCCGCCCGTGGTCGAGCACAGTTACCCATCCCGCGTGCACGTGGTGCGCAATCAGGAACTGGGCAATACGCCCAACGATATCAACTAGCGATATTCACCAGCTTGGTGACGTGGTTGCGGAAGCTGTGGATCACCATGTTCGGCGCCGACGGCACTTCCATGCCAGCCAGCATGTCGTGCATCATCGCCATGGCCAGCGCCGCCACCGAGAAACTGCCGACCGCAATCTGTGACGCCGGGCAGGCGGTTCCGTCTTCCATGATGGTCAATGCCTTGGCCACCTCTTCCATCACCTGGCGGTCCAGGTGCGCGCCGATGCGGCCCATCACGCGCTGGAACACCGCGGTATAGCTCAGGTTGCCTTCGGCCGCAGCGGCTTCCACGTCGCGCTGCAGGATGGCCGGCAGCGAATTGCCCGAACCCGGCGGGAAATACATCACTCCGGCGCCGAAGCCGATGTTCATCGCCGTGAAGATCGGCTTGCCGCGCGCCGCCGCATTACCGTGCAGGGCCAGCACCGCTTCCAGGTCGACGAAATCGATGGTGTCGAAGATCAGGTCGGCCTGGCTGACCAGGTCGGCCGCATTGTTCTTGTCGAGCATGGCCACATGCGCCTCGACCTTCGCTTCCGGATTGATCCGCAGGATGTGCTTCTTCAGTGCTTCGACCTTGGGCGTGCCCACGTCGTCGAAATCGAAGAACTGGCGGTTCAGGTTATGCGCGTCGACGGTATCGCCGTCGATCAGCATGAAATTCTGGAAGCCGGTACGGGCGGCGCAGATCACCGGTCCGCTGCCGAGTCCACAGCCCGCGAACAGGACTCGCGCATTGCGGATCTTGTCCTGGGTGTCCTGGGCAATGTAGCCGCTGTTGCGCGTAACAAAGTTATCGTAATTGAAATTGGCCATGGCATCTCTTTGTTCGGTGAAAGTGTAGATATCGTAGTGCAATTTTGTTCAAAATGCGACGCTTATGTGAAGTACTTCACTGTCGGGTTTCCTTACAAATGTTTCCTGGAAACGCCAGGAACTAACAATGCCAGCAGGAAATGTGAAATTTAATCAATGGTTTAGCACATCTTCTTAAGGGCTGGCACGGCTCATGCTTAGTGTTCTTGTGTCGGAGTCGTGTACAACAACTTGTGAGGAATGAACCAAATGAACATCAAGAAAATCTCGGGAATCATCGCTGGTGTCGCAATGGCTGCTGCCGTGTCCGCTCCTGCTAGCGCAGTTACCCTGGTCGCCGGGGACCTGAAGATCACCATCAACGCCTTCGACGCAGGTACCGTCGGCTACGGTGACACCCAAGGCACGAAATGCACGACCATTGCAGCGTGCGACGCTGCGGCTTCGCAGCCAGCCCCGAACGCCGTTGGTAGCGAAGATACCTGGGGTATCTTCTCGGTGCAGAGCATCTCGCGCGTGTCGGACGGCAGCCTGATCTGGGCCATCGGCCAGAACGGTGAATACATGACCGGCATGTTCGGCGGCATCAAGGATACCTACGTCGAAGTGAACGGCCAGATCTCGCCAACCACCTTGGCGCTGGGCACCGGCGGCTGGCTGAACATGTACCTGACCGGGTCCAACTATAACGCTTCCTACGGTCCGAACGGCCGTCTGGGCGAGTTCGGCTACAAGGGCATCACCGACGTCGGCGGCTCCCTGGCCCTGTCGGCCGTGTTCGGCCCCGGCGCGCTGGGCGGCGAGCCGCAGTACTCGTACATCTCGAGCTTCGCCAACAACTCGATCTCGGGTGGCGGCCAGGGCTTCCTGGACGTGACCGGCGGCTCGATGAAAGGCCTGTTCGACACCAACGCCCAGGTCGACCCGAACGGCAACATGCACGACCTGTTCCTGAAGGTCACCTACGGCCAGACCGGCCGCTCGGCAGAATACGGCTGGACTGTCGACGCTACCGGCGACGTGCAGGGCAACGTTCCGGAACCAGGCTCGCTGGCCCTGCTGGGCCTGGGCTTCGCCGGCCTGGCTGGCCTGCGCCGCCGCAAGGCTGCCAAGTAATCTGGCACATCGTTCCCGCCCCGGCGGGAACGGTCCAAGGCCGGAAAAAAGGCCGGATCCCTCGGGGATCCGGCCTTTTTCCATTGCAGGGCGACGTGTCAGTCGGCGCGCCCGGATTGCTGGATCGCCCCGCCCAACTGGCCGATCAGTTCGGTGGCGGCGCTGACGATCTGGCCCGGCGCGAAGCCGGCCCGCGTCATCTCTTTATAGAACGAGCGCGCCAGGATGCGCGCTACCTCTTCCGGGTTCTGGTAGGCGGTATCGGCGACGGCTCCACCGTCCGCCCCCGCGCGCTCGCGCGCCTCGCGCACCAGGGCCATCTGGGCGAAGCGCGAGGCCAGCAGGCGCTGCAACTGAATGACCTGGACCGATTTGCCGATGAACAGCGCGGTCACTTCGAGCAATTGCAGCTCGCTCTCACTGAAAGCGGCGCCGCTGACATTGAGCACACCGACGATGCGGCCGTCGATGCGCACCGGCGCCGACATCAGGGCCGGCACGGCCGCGCGCCGGCGCCGTGCCAGGCCGGCGAATTCGGAACGGCCGATGTCGTCCACCAGCAAGGCCCGGCCGCTGGCCAGTACCTGGCCGCAGATGCCCTCGCCGCTGCCGACCAGGGCGTCGGCGGCTTCCGGCGACATATCGCCGGCGCTGGCACACAGGCGCATGCGCAGGTCGTCCGCCGTTTCGCTGTTGAGCAACATGACTGAACAGCTGGTGGCGCCGACCAGGCGCCGGGCCAATTCGGCGTGTCTCGCCAGGTTGTCGTCGAGTGAGCCGCTGGCGAGCAACGCCTGCACGTCCTGCAGTCGCACCAGCTGCTTCGCATCATTGGTCATGGGCCGCCTCTCAAGGTCAACACGCTGCCGGCCGGACGCCGCCGATTGATGATAATTTAATTCAATCTTTACAACAAGCGCTGCGCTTGCCGGGCGCGCCGAAAGCACGCACGCTCTGCCGGGACAGCTTCTTACACCAGCTGCGGCGGCTCCTGCGGCTGGCGTGGCGATATGAAGGCCTTGTGGAACAGGTGGCGCGCCAGCATCGGCGGCGGCATGCGCAGCCAGTTTCCGCGCAGGTAGAGCGCGTTCAGCGCGGCCGGCGCGAGGCGGCCGGCGCAGCTGGGATGGGGCGGCTGCAACGCGCGCAGGAACAGCGCATCCATCAAGGCCAGCAAGGGCCTGCCCGGGCTGCCGGCCGTGTGCGCCTCGGCCAGCACGGCGGCGGGCACCGGCGTGCCGAGCAGGCGCACGCCGTAACGCAGCGCGTAGAACAGCGGGCGCGCGAGCTGGAGCCGCACGGCGCGCGCGACCAGGCCTTCCCAGAAACCCGGCGCGGCCCCGAAATGCTGCAGCAGCCGGTGGATGTCGAGCAGGTCGCGCAACCCGTGGTGCCACTCGCCTTCGGAGAACAGGTGCACCGCGCTGTGCAGCACCATGTCGTGCGGGGCCAGGGTCCACAGGCCTGCGTCGGTGACGCTGGCGCCCGCTCCGGCGCCGCCGATCCGCACCGCATCCGCGCGCAGCAGCGCCGGGTCGGGCCGCACCCTGGCGGTCTCCGGCAGGATCGCATGGTGCACGTCGATGGTATTACCGCGCCGGACGTGCTCCATCGGCGGCAGCTCGTGCATCCAGTCGCGGTAGTAGCGCTGGTCGTAGGCATCCTGGTGGGTACCGGCCCAGCCGTGCATCAGGAGCGCCGCCTCGACTTCCGGCAGGCGCTCCTTGGGTACCAGGATGTCGACGTCGGAAAACATGCGGCCGGCGGCCGGCGGCAGCCCGGCCATGACGTAGGCGGCCCCCTTGAGCAGTAACAGCGGCAGGCCGAGGCCATCGAGCGCGCGCCGGATCTGCGCAATCTCGAAATGCAGGGCGCGCCGGTGGCGTGCCAGCAGCACCGCGGCCCAGGCGAGGTGTTCGCGCGGCGCCGCCGGCACGGCGTCAAGCAGCCCGGCCTCGTCGAGCAGGATGCCGAGGGTCGCGCTGAGGTCTGCATGGCCGGCCTGGCGCAGCAACAGATCCCAGCCGGCGGCGTCGAGCGTGCGCACCCGCTGCGGCGCACGCAGCACCTCGACCAGCAGGGGCCAGGCTGCAGGATGGCTCACCGCGCCTCCGCCAGGGTCTCGAACAGCGCGATTGCCTCGTCGAGCTGGCTGTAGCAGAAATCGAAGCCGGCGCAGCCGTCGACCAGGCGGCCGAGGGTGTCGAAGCCGGTATCGCCCAGCACGGTGTAATTGAAGGCATTGTCGGCCACGCGCGTGAACAGCTGCGCCTTCGGCACCGGCGCCAGCCGGGTCTGCGCGCCGGCTTCGTAGCGCGGGAACACGATGTGAGTGGCGGCTGCCGTGTCGCCGGCGGCCGCCACGCTGGCCCGGGGTGCGCGCAAGTGGGCGATGGTGCCCTTGCTGGTTTCCGGCACCGCCGGGCCGAACACGGCCTGCGGTTCCCAGGTACGGATGACGTCGATCGAGGCGTTCTTCAGGCTGACCGGACGCGGCAGCGGCACCAGGGCCAGGTCGGCCGGGCGCACCAGGGCCAGCTCGTCGGACAGCAGGCGCCAGCCGCGGCAGACCAGCGCGGCGCACAGGGTGCTCTTGCCGGAACCCGGCGGCGCCGGCAGGATGAACGCGCAGCCGTTGCGCTCGAGCACGGCGGCATGGATCACCAGGTAGCTGTGCGCCTTGTTCGTCACGCACCAGTTCATCACCCACTCGAACATCGGATGGGCCTGGCCCAGGGGCAGCGGCTTGAACGGCTCCAGGCCGTCCTGGTCGAAGCGCACCTGGGGCCTCAGCCAGCGGCGCCAGCCGCCGACGGTACGCAGGTGCAGCTGGAAATCGGCAAAGCCTTCCTCGTCGACCGGATAATCGGCATATAACAGGGCGATCGTATCGGCCAGCTGGGGAATATCGGTGCGGATGCGGCTGCGGAAGGGGCCGGTGCGCAGGACCAGGCCGGGGCCGGCGAAACGCCGGCGCAGCTCGGTGCGCGCCAGCGCGGACAGGGTCAGCATGGGCAGCGCTCGATCAGGTCGAGGCGCGCCAGGCCGTCGAGCAGCTCGGCCAGCTCGTCGGCCAGCGTCTCGTCGTCGACCTCGAAGGCGGCACGCAGGCCGGCCGCCAGGGCCGCTTCATCGCCCGGAGCGGCGCGCAAGGTTTCGAGCAGGCACAGGGCCGCCGGACCCAGAAGATGGGTCGCGCCCGACAGATCGTTGTACAGGACGGCTTCGTCGTCCCATTGCCGGTAGCGCAGGGACTGCCCCGGAATCACACGCCACATCGGCCAGCGCCGTCCTTAATCTTGCGTGGCCTCGAGGTAGCGCTTGGTCTGCTCGGGGCTCCAGAACACACCCTTCGCCGGCTGGTAGTAACCCTGTCCCTGGAGCTGGCGCCACATCTGTTGCAGGGTCGCGACCGACAGGAAGCCGATGCGGCCCGACTGCACGTTCAGGTAAGTGGCAACCAGGTGCTTGCCGAGGTTGTACTTGTCGAAGTCACAACCCTTCACGATCTCGAGCAAGGTCTTCGTGCCGTAGGTGGCACTGTTCGTCACGTTGCAGGCGAACACATCACCGAAGGCTTTGTCGGTGGCGACCGGCCAGCCGGTGTGGTTCTTCCAGTAACCCGGCGACTTGCCCTCGCAGGCGGCCGGCTTGTTGGCGTAATTGCTGCTGAGACCGCCGGACAGGGCGCCGGAAGGCGAGACGCAGACCATGGTTTTCATCTGGGCCCGACTGTCGAGCGTCCACAGCACGCTGGCCGCGCCCAGACCGGCCTTGGTCAGGCGTCGCCGCGCTGCACCGCGCGGTGTCAGGGACGGCGCGCCATGTTCGCGCGCTGCTTGATCTTCGGTCGACACTGGCTCGATCCTTTTCATTGGTTATGCGGGGACAGCTGCATTTCAGTTAAGCAAGAAATATGCCTTCGGCTTAAGTCTTCCTAAAACCTGTTAAAAAACAATCGACTACGGCGCACTGCCAATTTCTTGCACTACCAATCTAGCCAGTAAGTCAGGCGCCGTGTAAGAATTTTCGACAATCAGTCAGAAAAAGCTTTCGGGAATCACCAGGACGTCGCCAGGGCGCATCGCCAGGTTCGCCGAGATATCGCCGTCCTTGATCAGGTCGTCGAGGCGGACCTGCAATTTCTGCTGCTTGCCGTCCACGGTACGGATGAGTTGAGCCCGATTGCCGGCGGCGAACTCGGTCACCCCGCCAACAGCGATCAGCACATCCATCAGCGACATATCTTTACGATAAGGCAATGCCTGCGGCTTGGCGGCCTGGCCGATCACGCGAATCTGCTCGTTATAGTTGCCGACAAAATTCGTCACGATCACGGTGACCACCGGCTGCTGGATGAACTTGGCCAGCGCGCCTTCGATATCGCGCGCCAGTTGGGTCGAGGTCTTCCCGGCCGCCGGCAGGTCTTCGACCAGCGGCGTGGTGATCTTGCCGTCCGGACGGACCGGCACCGACATCGATACTTCCGGATTGCGCCAGACGATGATGTTGATGCTGTCGCCCGGACCGATCAGGTACTCGGGATTGATGGCGGGCGCGGCCGCGATGGGTGCCGGCGTACTGGCGCAACCGCCCAGTACGAACAGGCAGCTAATGGCGACAGCCTGGGCTGCGCGCTTGATTTGGTGCGTCATTTTCGTGCTCACGTCAATAAGTCCCCTGGTTTGGCATGGGCCGCAGCCGTCCGTTCCGGGGCCGCTGGCGGGCTCGCTTTGTGTCAAGCCCTATTTTATACCATAGCACTTAAGCAACCTCGTGCACTGCTGAAATACTATGGGCTTCTTTGCAACAGCTCCCGCACGTAGCGTACCGGGATCGCATAGGTGATGCCGCTCGGATCCGACACCGCACTTTCCTTCAGGCCTTTCAGGTAGACCATGTTGATCACACCGACGACGGCGCCGCTGTCCGGTTCATACAAGGGACTGCCGCTGTTGCCGGGATAGGCAGTCCCGTCCAGCTGGAAGATGCCGAAGGCACTGCGCTGGAGCTGGGCAATGGCGCGCGCATCGAGCTGGCGCGAATTGAGCGAGGGCCGCACCGCCGGCGCGATCGCGGCCAGCGTGGCGCGGTGGGTCGCCGCATGCAGACCGAGCCGCATCCCGAGCGGATAGCCGGTAAAGGCCAGCAACTGGCCTTCGGCCACCGCATCGTTTTCGCCCAGGGCCAGCGCCGGCAGCGGCGCGCCGGACAGGCGCAGGTGGGCCAGGTCGTGCTCGCGGTCCAGCCCGACAAGGCGGGCCGGGCGGAAGCCGACCGTTTCCGGCCCGCTTCCCACGACGATCCCGAGCTCCTCCATCCCCGCGACATCGAGGCGCTCCGGAATCACATGGGCATTGGTAATGACGCTCAACCCGTCGCCAACGACGAAACCGGTGCCGACGAAGACGGTGGCGGGCTGGCGCGTCTTGAGCAGAGTACCGACCCCGACGACGGAGGGCTTGACCCGCGCCACGGTCGCGGGCAGCGGATCGGTCGCGGCCGCAGCGTATGCCGGGCTCGTTCCCAGGGCAAGCGAAAGGCTTGCAAGTACGACAACGAACGAGGCGCCGAGCAGGGCCCGGAACAGAGCTCGGAAACAATTTCGAACAGGAATCAATTGTGTGGGCACTTTTGCATTCTCGACATTAAAATATGCATTTGATACAGGGCAATAGTTGTTATACAGGACTGAACACCAGCTACGAGCGCGATCTGCTCTCCTTGACTAGGGAAAACATTTTCTTCATTAATAAGTTGCAATTATGCAACAATTGACCAGGAAATGTCGCTGATTTTGCACTAGAAGTGTTTTTGCAGGGAATTTGTGTTGCAGAGGTCGCTATTTTCTTCGCGCCATCCGTACATTTTTCCGACTGCAATTGCAATTGCACAGTCAACAAGCGATCATGCAGTCTATTTATTGATTGATCGACTTGCGCCAGCGCAAGTCACTAAGGCGAGATTCATGACATGGCAGACATCACAGCCGCAATCCTTACGTTCCTAAAAGCAATTGGAAAATACCGCTGGCATGCGGTCGTCATTACCTGGCTCGTTGCCCTCGTCGGCTGGGCCGTGGTACTGAAACTACCCAACCAGTACGAGGCCTCGGCCCGCGTTTACGTCGACACCCAGAGCATCCTCAAACCGCTGCTGTCGGGCATGACCACGCTCCCGAACGTCGAGCAGCAGGTGATGTTCATGCGCGGCACCCTGATCAGCCGCCCGAACGTCGAGCGCGTCATGCGCATGGTCGACCTCGATGTCAAGGCGACCACCGTCAAGGACCAGGAGAAAATGGTCAACGAAATGATGTCGAACATCAAGCTCAGCGGCACCGAGCGCGACGACATCTACACCATCAGCTATACCGCCCCGGATGCCAAGCTGGGCAAGGACGTGGTGCAGGCCTTCCTGCAGATCTTCGTCGAAGGCAGCTTCGGCGGCAAGAAGCAGGATTCGGACAAGGCCGTCCAGTTCATCGACGAGCAGATCCGCAATTACGAGCAAAAGCTGGCTGCGGCCGAGAATTCTCTCAAGGAATTCAAGATCCGCAACCTCGGCCTGCTGCCCGCGCAAGGCGGCGACTACGGCTCGCGCATGGCCGCCGCCAACGAGGCGTTGAACTCCGCACGCCTGGAGCTGGCCGAAGCGGAGCAGGCGCGCAACGCGCTCCGGCGCAAGATCTCGGGCGAAGCCGCGCCAGGCGACAGTGTGGCGCCGATCGTCAGCAATCCGGAACTCGACGAGCGCATCGCTGCCGTCACCAAGACCCTGGATGGCCTGCGCACCCAGTACACCGAAGCCCATCCGGACATCGTCGCCAACGCCCGCCTGCTCGATCAGCTGATCGCACGCAAGAAGGAAGAAGCCAAGAACCGCAAGCCGAGCGCCGATCCGGGCGCCGGCTACAGCCCGATGTTCCAGCAGCTGAACGTGTCGCTGGCCGATGCCGAAGCGCGCGTGGCCTCGCTGCGGGCCCGTGTATCCGAGTACTCGGCCCGCGTGGCGCAGCTGCGCGCCAGCAGCGCCCAGGCGCCGGAAGTCGAAGCCCAGCTGGCCCAGCTCAATCGCGACTACGAAGTCAACCGCGAAAACTACCAGAAGCTGGTCGAGCGCCGCGAGTCGGCCAAGCTGTCGGGCGACCTGTCCTCGGCGACCGATATGCTGACCTTCCGCGTGATCGACCCGCCGACGGCGCCGGCGATGCCCTCCGGACCCAACCGCCTGCGCCTGTTCTCGCTGGTATTCGCCGCGGCCCTGGGCGCCGGCCTGGGCGCCGCTTTCCTGCTGAGCCAGCTGCGTCCGACCTTCCTGAGCCAGGCCAGGCTGCACGAGGCCACCGGCCTGCCGATCCTCGGTTCGATCAGCATGAACTGGACCGGCGAACAAACCATCCGCCACAAGCGCCGCCTGTACGCGCTGGGCACCGCCGTGCTGCTGCTGCTCGGGCTCTATGGCGCAGGCGTCATGGCCATCCTGGCACGCCCGAACGGCATGTAACGATCACAAGGAGCAGACGTGAGCATTATCGAAAAAGCGGCACGCCGCATCGACCTGGAACGCGGACAGGCCAGCATGCCGGCCAAGTCCGACGCGGGCATCGACGTTCTCGAGCCCGTGGCAGCTGCGCCGTCCTTGCCGCCGCCGGCTGCACCGGCCCTGCCGTTGCCCGAGGCCGCCCAGCCGGCGCCGGCCGACAGCCCGGCCCTGCGCCACAATACGCGCATAGTCGACCTGGACCTGGCCAAGATGCGCGACATGGGGCTGGTGACGGCCGCGGGCGGGCGTACCCGCTTGCTGGAAGACTTCCGCATCATCAAGCGCCCCCTGCTCAAGCGTGCTTTCGCCGAGGGCCAGCCAAAGGACAAGCCGGGCAACCTGATCATGCTGACCAGCTCGCTGCCGGGCGAAGGCAAGACCTATTGCGCCATCAACCTGGCGATGAGCATCGCCATGGAACTCGACCACACCGTGCTGCTGGTGGACGCCGACGTAGCGCGCCCTTCGGTGCTGCGCACGCTCGGCCTGCCGGCCCAGCGCGGCCTGATGGACTTGCTGGTGGACGACAAGCTCGACGTCTCCGACGTCCTGCTGCGCACCAACGTCGACACCCTGGCCATCCTGTCCGCCGGCACCAGCACGCCGCGCGCCACCGAACTGCTCGCCAGCTCGACGATGGCAAACCTGGTGCACGAGATCGCCAACCGCTATCCGGACCGGATCGTCATCTTCGATTCGCCGCCGCTGCTGCTCACCAGCGAGGCGCGCGCGCTGGCCAGCCACATGGGCCAGATCGTGGTCGTGGTCGAAGCCCAGAAGACCACCCAGCATGCGCTCGGCGAAGCATTGCGCCAGCTCGATGGCCACCCCAACGTCAACCTCATCTATAACAAGACCAGGGACATCCCCGGCATCGAAGAGACGTATGACTACCACTATGGTTGAATGCCGGGACGGGCACAGCGCGCGTCGGCCGCGCCTGGCGCCCCTCGCGGCGGCGGTGGCCATGCTGCTGGCATCCGAGGCCCATGCCGAGTGGCGCGTGGTGCCGGCCGTGACCCTGACCGAACGCTACACCGATAATTTTTGGCTTGAAAGCAATGCCCAGAAGCGCTCGAACGTCATCAGCGAACTGACTCCCACGCTCGCGCTGACCGGGACCGGCCCGCGCCTGACCCTCAACGGCACCGCGCAGTGGCGCAACTTCAAATACCGCGACGAACAAGTGCGCAATACGCTCGACCACAGCTTCGAGTACGCGCTGGCGGGGCGCGCCACCCTGGCCGATGAATTCCTGTACGTCGATGCGAGCGCCACCCGGGCCCCGAGCAACATCTCGGCCTTCGGGCCGCGGGTCGAGGACGTGCCTTACCTGGAGGCGAACCGTACCCGGGTCGAGACCTGGCGCATCAGCCCCTACCTGGAACGGCGCTTCGGACCAGATGCATCGTTGACGGTGCGCTACGCGCGCGACCGCGTCTCGGGATCCGAGGTGGCCGGCTATGCCGCCACCAGCGGCGACAGCGTCAGCGCCAACCTGGTCAGCGGCCCCGCATTCGGCAAGCTGGGCTGGAGCCTGGCCCACATGCGCCAGCAACTCGATGATTCGATCAATGGCGAGACCTCGACCCAGACCACGGTCGGCAACCTGCGCTATGCGCTGACTGCGCGCCTGGCCCTGACCGCCAGCGCGGGCTACGACCGCTACGAGTTCGACCGCCTGGGCGGCGACACCGCCGGACGCAACTGGTCGCTCGGCGTCGACTGGGCGCCCTCGCTGCGGACCCGGGTCAACGCGGCGCTCGGCCGCCATTTCTACGGCCAGACCGGCCAGTTCTCGCTGATGCACCGTAGCCGGCGCACCGTGTGGAACCTCGGCTACGACGATATCGTGACCACCTCGCGCGAGCAGTTCCTGCTGCCGGCCGCGATCGATACCAGCGCCATGCTGGACCGGCTGTTTTCGACGACGATCATCGATCCGGCCGCGCGCCAGCAGGCAGTGGCGGCCTATATCCGCGCCAACGGCCTGCCTCTCAGCCTGGCGGACAGTATTAATTTCCTGAGCAACCGCTACTTCCGCCAGAAGGGTTTCCAAGGATCGATGGCGTTCAGGCTGCCGCGCACCAGCGGCCTACTGGCGCTGTACGACAACGAGCGCATCGCCCTGTCGAACCAGCAAAGCGACAGCGCCCTGCTCGGCAGCCAGCAGCGTGGGCTGAACGACAACGTCCGGCAGCGCGGCGCAAACGCCAGCGTCAACTACCGGCTCAACACGCGCACCAGCGCGGTGGCCTCGGCCAGCTGGTCGCGCAGCCGTTCGGTCACGACCGACTTCGACGACCTGCGGCGCGATTTCCGGATCGGACTGAGCCGCGAGCTGAGCCGCCATGCGCGTGCGACGCTCGACCTGCGCCGCAGCGCCGGCACCCGCGGCGTCTTCGGCCCGGCCGCTTCGCCGTACCAGGAGCATTCCATTTCCGCCAGCCTGTCCGCCGAGCTTTAAGGAGCCAGCAAGCGATGTACGAAACCTACTACGGACTGTCCGCCAAACCCTTCCAGCTGCGGCCCGATCCCCACTTCTTCTTCGGCAGCAAGGGCCACAAGCGCGCCATGGCCTACCTCGAGTACGGCCTGTCGCAGGGCGAAGGCTTCATCGTCATCACGGGCGAAGTCGGCGCCGGCAAGACCACGCTGGTGCGCAACCTGCTCAACAAGATCCCGCTCGACCAGATTGTCGCCGCGCACATCGTCAACACCAGCCTCGATCCGGAAGACACACTGCGCATGGTGGTCTCGGCCTTTGGCCTGCCCTTCGAAGGCGCCAGCAAGGCCGAGCTGCTGAATCGCCTGGAGCAGTTCCTGCGCGGGGTCGATCGCCAGGGCAAGCGCGCCCTGCTGGTGATCGACGAAGCCCAGAACCTGAACGCGCGCACGGTCGAGGAATTGCGCATGCTGTCGAACTTCCAGACCGACGACCGCTCGCTGCTGCAGACCTTCCTGCTCGGCCAGCCGGAATTCCGCGCCACCCTGCACAGCCCCGGCATGCAGCAGCTGCGCCAGCGCGTGATCGCCAGCTACCACCTGGGCCCGATGGACGCGCAGGAAACCCGCGCCTACGTCGAGCACCGCCTGGCCACGGTCGGCTGGAAGGGCGACCCCGCGTTCGACGACGGCGCCCACGGCGCGATCTACGCCTACAGCGGCGGCATCCCGCGCAAGACCAACACGCTGATGGACCGGGTGCTCCTGATGGGCTACCTGGAAGAGATGCACGCCTTCACCGAGGCCGACATCAACGCAGTGGTGCGCGACATTTCCGAGGAATACGAGCTGCCCGACGGCATGGGCACGCCCGATCCCGCTGCCGGCGCGGCGGCCGGCCTGCACGGGGGCGAACTGCGCGCTGCCGATACCCGCGCGGAAGAACGCCGCGGCGCCAACCTGGAAGTGCTCGACGAACGCATGATGCGCCTCGAGAAATCGATCGTCTCGGTACTGTCGATCCTGAAGAAGATCGTCGCCACGCCGCAGGGCGCGGCGGCCCAGCACATGGACAACCAGGAATGAAACTCTACGCGCCTGCTCCGCGTCCCCTGCCGGCTCCGGGAGAACGCATCAAGAACGCCATGACCTGCGACGTCGAGGACTACTTCCAGGTATCTGCCTTCGCGCCCTACATCGACCGCGACAGCTGGCCGAGCCGCGAGTGCCGGGTGGAAGCCAACATGGAACGCATCCTGGCCATCTACGAACGGCACGGCGTGAAGGCCACCTTCTTCACCCTCGGCTGGATCGCCGAACGCTACCCAGCCATGGTGCGCAGCATCGTCGCCGCCGGCCACGAACTGGCCAGCCACGGCTACGGCCACCTGCGCGCCTCGGACCAGACCCGCGCCCAGTTCGACAACGACATCAGATCAAGCAAGGCACTGCTGGAAGACATCGGCGGCCAGGCAGTGCTGGGCTACCGCGCGCCGAGCTTCTCGATCGGCCACGCCAACCTGTGGGCGCTGGAGGCGCTGCAGGAAGCCGGCTACCGCTACAGCTCGAGCATCTACCCGATCGCGCACGACCACTACGGCATGCCGGACGCGCCGCGCTTTGCCTTCTACCCACACGGCCCGGACGGACTGCTGGAAGTGCCGGTCACCACGGTCAACATGCTGGGCCGGAACCTGCCAGCCGGCGGCGGCGGCTATTTCCGCCTGCTGCCCTACGCGCTGTCGCGCTGGATGATGCAGAAGGTGAACCGCGAAGACCGCCAGCCGGCCCTGTTCTACTTCCACCCCTGGGAACTCGACCCCGGCCAGCCGCGCCCGCAAGGGCTGGACGCCAAGTCGCGCTTCCGCCACTACGTCAACATCGACCGCATGGAAGGTCGCCTCGAGCAACTGGCGCGCGACTTCGCGTGGGATCGCATGGACCGCATCTTCCTGGGCCGTCCATAAACCAAGCAGCAGAGCAGCACAACGACAAGGCATAGCACGGCATGAACTCGATCATTGAAGCGGCACAGGCCAAACGCGCCGCCCCGGTGCTCGCCACCGGACCGCAAACGCTCCACCTCCTGCAGCCGCACGAACGCGCCCGCTGGGATGCTTTCGTGCGCGCCTGCCCGGACGCCACCTTCTTCCACCTGTCGGGCTGGCAGAAAGTCATCGAAGAATCGTTCGGCATCAAGACCTGGTTCTATTATGTCCAGCAGGAGGGCCAGATCCAGGGCATTCTCCCGCTGGCGGAGATCAAGAGCCGCCTGTTCGGCCATTCGCTCGGCGCCATGCCCTTCTGCGTGTACGGCGGCGTGGCCGCCATCGACGACGGCGCGCGCGTGCTGCTCGACGAGGCAGCCGACAAGCTGGCGCGCGAACTGGGCGTCGGCCACCTGGAATACCGCGGCATGCAGCGCGCCCACCCGGACGATCCCGATTGGCACACCAAGGAGCTGTACGTCACCTTCCGCAAGGAGATCAGCCTTGATGACGAAGCCAACCTGAACGCCATCCCGCGCAAGCAGCGCGCCATGGTGCGCAAGGGTATCAAGCTGGGCCTGAAAGGCGTGGTCGAGGACAACGTCGACCGCATGTTCGAGGCCTATGCCAACAGCGTGCTGCGCCTGGGCACCCCGGTGTTCCCGAAAAAATACTTCGCCCTGCTGCAGCAGGTCTTCGGCGACGAGTGCGAGGTGCGCAGCATCTACACCGAAGACGACCGCCTGGTGGCCTCGGTGCTGTCCTTCTACTGGCGCGACGAGGTCGTGCCCTACTACGGAGGCGGAATGGACCTGGCGCGCGAAGTGGCGGGCAACGACTTCATGTACTGGAACCTGATGCAGGCCGCAGCCGCGCGCGGTTGCCGCATCTTCGACTACGGCCGCAGCAAGCTGGGCACCGGCGCCTACGACTTCAAGAAGAACTGGGGCTTCACCGCCACCCCGCTGCCGTATGAATACAAGCTGTATGCATCGGACAAGCTGCCGGACAACAATCCGCTGAACCCGAAGTACCAGCTGTTCATCAAGATGTGGAAGAAGCTGCCGCTGCCGGTGGCAAACTTCCTCGGCCCCTACATCGTGCGCAACCTGGGATAAGACGTGGAAGACCTGCTGCTGCTGATCCACCGGATCCCCTACCCGCCCAACAAGGGCGACAAGATCCGCTCCTACCACCTGCTCAAGCACCTGGCGCGCGAGTACCGGGTGCACCTGGCCACCTTCGTGGACGATCCCGACGACTGGCAGCACGTGCCGACCGTCGAGAAGATGTGCGCGAGCAGCCACTTCGCCAGCCTCAATCCCCTGCTGTCGCGCGTGCGCAGCCTGGGCGCGCTGGTGAAGAACCGTTCGCTCTCGCTCGACTACTACCGCGACGCCGACTTGCAGCGCTGGGTCGACCAGACCGTCGCCGCGCACAAGATCGAACGCGTGCTGGTGTTCTCGTCGGCGATGGCGCAGTACGCCGACAAATACCCGAACGCGCGCCGCGTGGTCGACTTCTGCGACGTCGACTCGGATAAATGGCGCCAGTACGCCGACAAGAAATCCTGGCCGATGAGCTGGCTGTACCGCCACGAGGCGCGCCAGCTGCTGTCCTACGAGCGCCAGGTGGCGCGCGAGTACGATGCCTCGCTGTTCGTGTCCGGCCCCGAAGCCGACCTGTTCCGCCAGCTGGCGCCGGAAAGCAACGCCAAGATCGGCTACTTCAGCAACGGCGTCGATACCGACTACTTCTCGCCCGAGGCCGTGCAGTGCAGCCCTTACGCCGACGGCGAGCGCGCCATCGTGTTCACCGGCGCCATGGACTACTGGCCGAACGTCGACGCGGTGCAGTGGTTCGCCGCCGACGTGATGCCGCTGCTGCGCGCGCGCTTCCCCGACCTGCGCTTCTACATCGTCGGTGCGCGCCCCGCCCCGGCGGTGCTGGAGCTGGCCAAGCAGCCGAACATCGTCGTTACCGGCACCGTACCCGACGTGCGCCCGTACATCGCGCATGCGCGCGCCGCGGTGGCCCCGCTGCGCATCGCGCGCGGCATCCAGAACAAGGTGCTCGAGGCGATGGCGATGGCCACCCCGGTGGTGGTGTCGCCGCAGGCCCTCGAGGGCATCGACGCCGAGCCTGGGCGCGAGCTGGTGCTGGCGCAGGACGCCGCCGCCTTCGCCGACGCGGTCGGCGCGCTGCTGGACCGCAGCGACAACGAGATGGGCCTGGCGGCACGCGCCAGGGTCGAACGCAAGTACAGCTGGCCGAGCAACCTGGCCTGCATCGGGGAGCGACTCGAATGCATCTGACACCTCCACCCGGCGTGCTGCAGACCAGCGTCGAGGTTCCGGCGCCGGCGCGTCCCAGCCTGGTGCCGCTGGCGCTGGCGCTGCTGGCGCCCTTCCTGCTGTACCTCGCCACCGTCCGCTCGATGGTGGACACCTGGAACAGCTCCGAGACCTTCGCCCACGGCTACGTGATCCTGCCGATCAGCCTGGCGCTGATCTGGCGCGAGCGCGCCTGGTTCGCACGCCTGCCGGCGCGGCCCTGGTGGCCCGGGCTGGTGCTGATGGCCGGCGCCGGGGCGGCCTGGCTGGCCGGACGCATGGGCGACGTGCAGGTGGTGATGCAATACGCCTTCGTGGCCATGCTGCCGCTGGCTGCGCTCACCCTGCTCGGCCCGCGCCTGGCCTCGAAATTCACCTTCCCGCTGCTGTTCCTGCTGTTTGCGGTGCCGTTCGGCGAAGTCTTCGTCGGTCCCCTGATCAACTACACCGCCGACTTCACGGTGTGGGCGGTGCAGGCCACCGGCATTCCGGTGCTGCGCAACGGCACCCGCTTCGAACTGCCCACCGGCAGCTGGTCGGTGGTCGAGGCCTGCAGCGGCATCCGCTACCTGATTTCCTCGATCACCCTGGGCTGCCTGTACGCCTACCTGACCTACCGCTCCAACCTGCGGCGCGCGGTCTTCATCGGCCTGTCGATCGTGGTGCCGATCGTCGCCAACTGGCTGCGTGCCTACGGCATCGTCATGATTGGCCACTCCAGCGGCATGGAGCTGGCCACCGGCGTCGACCACCTGGTCTACGGCTGGCTGTTCTTCGGCGTCGTCATGTTCATCATGTTCTGGATCGGCAGCTACTGGCGCGAGGACGACCAGCCCGCCGCCGGCGCCGCACCGGACACTGCGGACGACACCGCATCCGCCGCCCGGGGTCCTGTCAAATCGCTGGTGCCGATGGCGCTTGCCGTGTTCGCGATGGCCGCCGTGTGGCCGGCCTTCGCCTCCTACAACGACCGCGCCAACCACAACCCGCAACAAGTGGTACTGGCCGCGCCCGACCTGGCATGGCCGGCGGCTTCCGGCTTCCCGGACTGGCAGCTCGACTACATGGAACCGGACGCGCGCCTGGCACGCACCTATGCCGCTCCGGACGGGCGCCCGGTGCGGCTGGACATCCTGTACTACCGCAACCAGACCAAGCAGAAAGGCCTGATCAGCTCCGTCAACCGCATCGCCAAGGTCAAGGACGCCTTCCACGAGACCGCCTCCGCGGGCCGTAGCGAAAGCGTGGCCGGCCGCAGCCTGCCGCTGCGCGAAGCCGTGCTGTCCGGCCCCGGCGGACCGCTGCTGGTGTGGCAGGTCATGTGGGTGGACGGCGGCTACACGGCAAGCAACGTGGCCGGCAAGCTGCGCCAGGCCCAGGGCAAGCTGCTGTTCCGCGGCGACGACGCCGCGCTGGTGACGATCGCCGCTCCGGCAGGCGACGACCAGGCAGCGGCGCGCGCAACGCTACGCGCTTTCCTGGTTCAGAACTTTGTCGCGGTCGACGCCGCGCTGGTGCACACACGACAACAATAAGAAAAGCAGGCCATGAACATTGTCATCTTCACCGCTCATCTCGATTTCAACGTGCGCTGGAACATCGTGTCGCTGGCCGACCAGTTCCCCGACTGCGAGTTTTCCGTGCTGGTTCACGCACCGCGCAAGCGTGTGGGCACACTGATGCGCAACCAGTGGAAAAACCTGCGTCGCCACGGCTGGCGCTGGGTTCCCTATCAGGGCGCCGAAATCATGCAACTGGCGGCTTCCCGTCTTGTCTCGCGTCCGCAACCGAGTGTGGACCGGCCGGGACAAGCATTCTCCACCGAGGCGCTGCAGCAGCATCCGCGTATTACGATCAAGCATGTCACCGCCATCAACGGTCCCGATGCCTGCGCCTGGCTTGCTGCGCGCGCATCCGACCTGGGCATCGCGCTGGGCGCCCCGATCCTCAAGCCGGCGCTGTTCACGCTGCCGCGGTTGGGCACGATCAACCTGCACAAGGGTCGCCTGCCGCACTACCGCGGCATGCCTCCTGGTTTTTGGGAGCTGCACAACGGCGAAACCAGCGTCGGCGTCACGGTCCACCGCGTCGATGCCGGCCTCGACACCGGCGACATCCTGCTGGAGGCCAGCGTTCCTGTAGACCGCTACTCGACGCTTCGCGGCCTGAAAACCAAACTCGACCGCGTCGGCGTAGAACTCGTGTGCGAGGCGGTCGGCCGCCTGCGCGACGGAACCGCCAGCTTCCGTCCGCAGCCGCAGGGCGGCAGCACCAATACCCGTCCGCCGCTGGCGCTGGAAGCACGCCTTGCACGCAAGCTAGCGGCACGCGATCCCTCTCGGGGCAGCGCACTAAAAATTGCCGCCAAACAGTTAATGTTCATGGCATACGCGCATTGCTGGATGCCCATGCTGAACTGGCTGCATGGCCGCACCGGCAACCAACGCATCATCATCCTGTTGTACCACCGCGTGAGCGACCAGTTCCGCGACCACGTCACGATCGGCATCGAGCGCTTCGACGAACACATGGCCTACGTGGCCAAGCATTTCGTGACCGTGTCGCTGAAGGAGATCGTCGAGGGCAAGATCCCGCGCAACACGAACAAACCCGTGATCGCCGTGTCCTTCGACGATGGCTATCTGGACAACTACGAAAATGCCGCGCCGATCCTGCTCAAGCACCAGGTGCCGTGCACTTTCTTCGTCAGCACCGAGAAGATCCGCGACAACAAGCCCTTCGACCACGACATGCGCGCCCTCGGCTTCGGTCTCGACAACATGAGCTGGGAGCAGATCCGCCGCATGCGCGACTGGGGGCTGCATTTCGGCAGCCACACGCGCAACCACGTCAACCTGGCCGAAATCGGCGACGACCTCGCACT
This sequence comes from Massilia sp. X63, assembly GCF_041023745.1. Classification (NCBI taxonomy): domain Bacteria; kingdom Pseudomonadati; phylum Pseudomonadota; class Betaproteobacteria; order Burkholderiales; family Oxalobacteraceae; genus Massilia; species Massilia sp. X63. Next base: position 331,947 of record NZ_JBFTEF010000003.1, on the reverse strand, counting down.
CGAAGAGCTGCAGGGATCGCTCAACGACATTCGCCGCGAACTGGGCCAGGAGCAAGTCTTCATCGCCTACCCGTACGGCCGCAAGCACCACGTCACGGCGTCCCGCATCGACATGATGAAAAAGCTCGGCTATGCGGCCTGCTTCTCGGCCTACGGCGGCCTGAACGGCACGGACCTGGACCTGTTCAACATCAAGCGCATCGGCGTGAACTGGGCCTTCGACCTGACCACGCTGCAGGCGCGCCTGCGCGGCTGGGACAAGACGCAATGAAGCAGCCGCCACTCATCGTCCACCTGACCTATGTGCTCGACTTCGGCGGGCTGGAGACGCTGCTGGTCGAACAGATCAACCGCATGCCTGTCGGCCGCTACCGCCACGCGATCGTATGCCTGACCCGCTATTCGGACTTTGCACAGCGGATCACGCGTCCGGACGTCGACATCATCGCCCTGAACAAGGCGCCTGGCCTGGCGCCGGAAATCCATCTCCAGCTGTTCCGCCTGCTGCGCCGCTTGCGCCCGGCGATTCTGCACACCTACAACCTGGCCGCAATGGAATACCAGCTCACCGCGCTGCTTGCCGGTGTGCCAGTGCGGGTGCACGCCGAACACGGGCGCGACGCGCGCGATCCGGACGGCAGCAATCGCAAGCACAACCTGCTGCGTCGCCTGCTGGTGCCGGTAATCGACTGCCTCATCCCCGTTTCAGCCGACCTGCGCAACTGGCTGGCCCGCACGGTCGGGGTACCCGACGCCAAGAACCAGCTGATCGAGAACGGTGTCGACACCGTCACCTTCCGACCCGATCGAGCGGCGCCAGTACCGGTAGACTGGCCGGAATGGCACGACTGCTTTGTAATCGGCACTGTCGGGCGGGTACAGGATGTCAAGGACCATGCGACGCTGATCGACGCCTTCGCGCTGCTGCGCGAACAGCTGCCCGAAGCCGCGTCTTGCATGCGCCTGGCAATCGTCGGCGAAGGCCCGCTGCGCGCGGCGCTACAGCGCAAGGTCACTGACGCCGGACTCGACGAGTTCGTGCTGCTTCCCGGTGCGCGCCACGACATCGCCGCCATCATGCGCCGTTTCGACGTGTTCGCCCTCAGCTCCATCGCCGAGGGCACCCCGGTTACCATGCTCGAGGCCATGGCAAGTGGCCTGCCGGTGGTATCGACCGCCGTCGGCGGCATCCCTGATCTGGTGCAGGAAGGCGAGACCGGTTTCCTGGTGCCGACAAGAAACCCGAAGGCGCTGGCTGCGGCGCTCGGACGCTATGCGGCGCAGCCGCAACTGGCGCGCCAGCATGGCGCGCGCGCGCGCGTACGCGTCGAGCAGCATTACAGCATGACCGCGATGCTCTCTCATTACCTGGCGCTCTACGACCGCCTGGTGCTTACCAAAACAACACCTGATAAAGCAAGTGAACCATGTGCGGAATAGTTGGAATTTTTGATACGAAGGGCAGTCGTTCCATCGATCGCGGCCTGCTGCACCGAATGAACGAGAGCCAATTTCACCGCGGGCCCGTGGAAGGTGACCTGCATGTGGAACCAGGCCTGGGCTTCGGCCACCGCCGGCTCTCGATCATTGCGCTCGAAGCAGGACTGCAGCCATTGTTCAACGAAGACGAAACCATCGCCCTCGTGTTCAATGGCGAGATCTATAATTTCCGCGAACTGCGCGCCGAACTGCAAGTTCTTGGCCATGTGTTCCGCACGCCTTCTGATAGCGAAACCATCGTCCACGCGTACGAACAGTGGGGTGAAGCCTGCGTCAACCACCTGCGCGGCATGTTTGCCTTCGCAATCTGGGACCGTCCGAAGCAGACCTTGTTCCTGGCGCGTGATCGCCTCGGCATCAAGCCGATGCACTATGCGCTGCTAGGTGACGGGATGTTGGCCTTCGGTTCCGAGCTGAAGTCGCTACTGACCCTGCCTATGCTCAAGCGCGAGATCGACCCGCTGGCGGTAGAGGAATATTTTGCATACGGCTACGTACCGGAACCACGCACCATTTTTACAGGTGCAAAAAAGCTGCTGCCGGGCCACACCCTGACCATCCGCGTGGGCCATCCGGTGCCGGCGTCGAAACAGTACTGGGACGTGCCCTTCACCCCCCACGCCGCCATGAGCGAGCGCGACATCGAAGCCGAGTTGGTGGTGCGCCTGCGCGAAGCGGTCCAGAGCCACCTGATCTCGGACGTGCCGCTGGGCGCCTTCCTGTCGGGGGGCGTCGATTCGAGCGCGGTGGTGGCAATGATGGCCGGCGTCACCGAGGGACCCGTCAACACCTGCTCGATCGCTTTCAACGATCCGGCTTTCGACGAATCCGAATACGCGCGCCAGGTCGCCGAGCGCTACAAGACAAACCACCAGTGCGAAACCGTGGACAAGGACGACTACGGATTGGTCGATACACTGGCCGCGCTGTACGACGAGCCGTATGCCGACAGCTCGGCGATCCCGACCTACCGCGTCTGCCAGCTGGCCAGGAAGCGTGTCACCGTAGCCCTGTCAGGCGACGGCGGCGACGAGAATTTCGCCGGTTACCGCCGCCACCGGATGGCGATGGGAGAAGAGCGCGTGCGTTCGATGCTGCCGCTGGCGCTACGCAAGCCGGTATTCGGCCTGCTCGGCGCAGCCTATCCTAAAGCCGACTGGGCGCCGCGCATGTTCCGTGCGAAGACCACTTTGGAAGCGCTGGCGCGCGACCTGACCGAAGGCTACTTCCATGGCGTGTCGAATACCAATGACCGTTTGCGCAACCAGCTGTTCTCGGCCTCGTTCAAGACGCGCCTGCAGGGCTACCGCGCGGTCGAGGTAATGCGCGGCTATGCGGCCAAGGCCCCGACCGACGATCCGCTGTCGCTGATCCAGTACCTCGACATGAAGACCTACCTGCCGGGCGACATCCTCACCAAGGTCGACCGCGCCAGCATGGCCCACGCCCTGGAAGTACGCGTGCCCCTGCTCGACCACCAGTTCGTGGAATGGGTATCAGGTCTACCGTCCGACTCGAAGCTGCGCAATGGCGAAGGCAAGCATATCTTCAAGAAGGCGCTGCAGCCCTTCCTCTCCGAGGATATCCTTTACCGCAAGAAGCAGGGCTTCTCGATACCACTGGCGGCCTGGTTGCGCGGACCGCTTGCGGACGCCATGCGGTCCGCGGTGCTCAACCCTGCCCTGCTCGACACCGGCATTTTCAATCCGGCCTTCCTGAAACAGATGGTGGACGAGCACCAGTCCAGCGCAAAGGACCACAGCATGACTCTGTGGTCGGTGCTGATGTTCGACGCGTTCCTGCGCACAAACGGCGCCACCGGTGCGGCAGCCACGGCGGGCAAGGCGCCTGTCCTGGCAAGCGCCTGAACGCCGCGAAACCAGACCGGCAGAACCAGCAAACGCAACAGCAAACACAGCGCAACCGGAACCACAAGACCATGCGAGTCCTCCACGTCCTCGACCACTCGATCCCGCTGCACAGCGGGTACACCTTCCGCACCCGCTCGATCCTGCGCGAACAGCGCGCGCTCGGCTGGGAAACCTTCCACGTCACCGGCTCCAAGCAGAACTCGGGCGAAGAGCTCGAGGAAACGGTGGACGGCCTGCATTTCTACCGCACCCCGGCCTCGAAGAGCGCGCTGGCCAGGCTGCCTGTGCTGAACCAGAAGGAGGTCATCGACGGCCTGGCAAAGCGCCTGGCCGACATCATCCCGCTGGTGAAACCCGACGTGCTGCACGCTCATTCGCCAAGCCTGAACGCAGTTGCCGCCCTGCGGGCCGGCAAAAAGTTCGGCATCCCGGTGGTGTACGAGGTGCGCGCCTTCTGGGAAGACGCCGCGGTCGACCATGGCACCAGCAGCGAGAACGGCCTGCGCTACCGAGCGACCCGCGCGCTGGAAACCTGGGCGCTCGAGCGCGCCGACGCCGTCACCACGATTTGCGAAGGCCTGCGCAAGGATATCGTCGCGCGCGGCATCCCGGCCGACAAGGTCACGGTGATCCCGAACGCCGTGGACATCGACAAGTTCTCGGTGGGTGGCAGCGCCGACCAGGAACTCAAGAGCAAGCTCGGCCTGCAGGGCGCACGCCTGATCGGCTTCATCGGTTCGTTCTACGCCTACGAAGGCCTGGACATCCTGCTGCGCGCGGTGCCCCAGCTGACCACTGAACTGCCCGACCTGCGCGTGCTGCTGGTCGGCGGCGGCCCCCAGGACGCCCAGCTGCGCCAGCTGGCCAGGGACCTGGGTATCAGCGACAAGGTGGTGTTCACCGGACGCGTGCCGCACGACCAGGTGCAGAAGTACTACGACCTGCTCGACGTGCTGGTCTACCCGCGCCTGTCGATGCGCCTGACCGACCTGGTCACCCCGCTCAAGCCGCTCGAAGCCATGGCCCAGGGCCGCATCCTGGCGGCCTCGGACGTCGGCGGCCACCTCGAGCTGATCGAAGACGGCAAGACGGGCGTGCTGTTCAAGGCCGACGACCCGGCTTCGCTGGCCGACAAGGTCGGCGCCCTGCTGCGCGCCCAGAACCTGTGGCCGGCGCTGCGCGCGGCCGGTCGCCACTATGTCGAGAGCGAGCGCAACTGGCGGGTCAGTGTGGGACGCTACCCGGCCATCTATGGCCGTCTCACTGGCCGTCCCTCGACCGGTTCCGTGGAATCGCAGGCTGCATGAAGATCCTGACTTTCAGTACGCTGTTCCCCAACACGGAGAAGCCGGGCCACGGCATCTTCGTCGAAACCCGCCTGCGTCACCTGGTGTCGAGCGGCCAGGTACAGGCGCGCGTGGTGGCGCCGGTGGCCTGGTTCCCTTCGACCAATCCCCGCTTCGGCAACTACGCGAAGATGGCGAAAGTGGCACGCGCCGAAGTGCGCCACGGCCTGCAGGTGCAGCATCCACGCTACCCGAGCATTCCAAAGATCGGCATGAACGTCGCGCCCTTCCTGCTGGCTCAGGCAGCCAAGCCGGTGATCGCGCGCATCATCGACGAAGGCTACGACTTCGACCTGATCGACGCCCATTATTTTTACCCGGACGGCGTGGCGGCGGCCATGCTGGCGCGGCATTTCAACAAGCCGCTGGTGATCACCGCGCGCGGTTCCGACATCACGCTGCTGCCGAATTACGCGCTGCCGCGTCGGATGATCAAGTGGGCGGCGCACCGCGCCGATGCCGTGATCACGGTCTGCAATGCCCTGCGCGACGAAGTCGTGGCGCTGGGCGTGCCGGCGGAGCGCGTGACTTCGCTGCGCAACGGGGTCGACCTGCAGCTGTTCCGCCCGACCGAGCGGCAGCCGAATTCGCTGTTCACCCTGCTCACCGTCGGCCACCTGGTGCCGGTCAAGGCCCAGGAGCTGATCGTCGCCGCCCTGCCGCTGCTGCCCGACGTACGCCTGGTCGTGGCCGGCGACGGCCCCAACCGCGGCATGCTGGAAGAACTGGCGCGCAGCCTGAAGGTCGACGGCAGGGTGCAGTTCCTGGGCGCCGTGCCGCAGGCGCAACTGCGCGAACACTATGGCGCCGCCGACGCGCTGGTGCTGGCTTCGTCGCGCGAAGGCTGGGCCAACGTGCTGCTCGAATCGATGGCCTGCGGCACCCCAGTCGTCGCCAGCCGCGTCTACGGCACGCCCGAAGTGGTGGCGGCGCCGGAAGCCGGCCTCCTGATGCGCGAACGCAGTCCGCAAGGCGTGGCCGAGGCCGTCACCGCGCTGCGCGCGAACTACCCGGACCGCGCGGCGACCCGCCGTTACGCGGAAGGCTTCAGTTGGGACGACACGACCACTGGCCAAATCGAGCTGTTTACCGCCATGCTCGACGCACGCGCTGGCGCCATGCGCACGCCCTTGATTAACATGAATTGAGCAAGACTAAAGATGGATTCTCTGCTATGGGCCTGCGACTTGGTCGCTCTTCTGTTTCTGTGCCGCTGGGCGATTGCCACCGATAAGAAAACGTCTCGCACCGAACAAAGGAAAGACTGACCGATGCGCGATGTATTCCTGCTGGCAATCCTGCCCTTTCTGCTGTATGCCATGGCAATGCGCCCTTTCATTGCCCTCGGACTGTGGGTGTGGACTGCGCTGTTCTTCCCGAACGCCTGGGTCTACGGACCTGCCGGCGCTATTCGCTACAACCTGCTAATAGCCGGCTTTACGATTGGCGGCTGGCTTCTTTCAAAGCAAAAGGCCCGTCTGTATCTCACCACCACTGGATGGCTAGTACTCGTTTTTTTTGCCTGGACCACGGTTTCTTCATTTCTGCAGATTGGCGATCCAATTGCAACCTGGGATTACTGGAACAGATTCCTCAAGATCGTCATCCTCTTCGTCTTCGTGCTCCTGATCGTGGAGCGCAAGCTTCACATCGATTTCATGTTGTGGTGCATAGTGTTGTCAATTGGCTTCTATGGGAATCTTGAAGCGCTTAAGTTCGTTGCGAGCGGTGGCGGCCACATGATCGAAGGTCTGCCCGGCCACGTCCTTGGCGACCGCAACGAGCTTGCCGTCGCGTTTGTAATGACGCTGCCGATCTGCTATTACCTGATGACCGAGTATGGCAACAAGTCGCGCATCATCTGGTTCGGACTGGTCTGTACGATGGGATTACTGGTCCTGGGAGTGATAGGCACGCAGTCGCGCGGCGGTTTCATCTCGCTTCTGGTGCTGGGTGCTTATTTCTTCATCAAGAGCGATAGGAAAATCATGCTTTCGCTCGCGATTGTTGTGTTGGTAGTAATTGCCGCCCAGCTGGCCTCGTCGGAATGGCTTTCGCGGATCGACAGCATCGATTCGGCGAACCAGGATGCCTCGTTTATGGGCCGGGTCGTGGCCTGGAAGCTGAGCTTTATTCTGGCATGGGAGCATCCATTGTTTGGCGGCGGCTTCCGCGCGCTGGAATCGTATCCGGTTTGGATAGAATTGTCACAACAGTTCCATAGCTTCCCTTGGTTCTACACCGGTGACGCTGTCCCCGATGTCCGCCGCTCGCATGCCGCACATAGCGCCTACTTTCAGGTAATGGGAGATCACGGATTTGGGGGGCTGATACTTTACATCTCAATTCTGTTGACGAGCTTCTTGCGGAGCCGAAGGATTCACAAAGTCGCTTCGCGCACAGGCATGCCTTCCTGGATAAAAAACTTGAATACGATGCTGCAATTGAGTTTGTTTGCTTTCTGTGTCGGGTCGGCAGCTCTCAGCTTCGCTTATTTTGACCTCAGTTTTGCACTGATCGCGCTACTGATCGTCATTGAAAAACGGATGTTGGGCACTATGACGCCAGAGAAGGAAAAGAGAATGACGACTATTTCTGTAACGCGACAAGAAAGTTAAACTGAGGCATGCCGATGGGCTTTATCGCCATTACCTTTTTCACTGTACGCTCGTATTTTGGGCTCTCCGTGGAAGTAGCATTCACGACTGACCGACGCCCAATTGTAAATTCGAATCCTTACGTTTCGCGTATGATGACAAACCGTAAACCCTTCCCTGGTCTGGTCTTTCCTCCCTCCCATGGACAATTTCGTACAATTTTTTAAAAGAAAATCGGTAGAAAACTGATGGAGCGACTAGTTCAAGGCACCGCAATTCGAAAGTACATGCCGTCGACCAGTGTTGGCGCACGCCTGACCAGGCTTGCCGGCAACCTTCTCGCTGCTCGCCATGCCAGGCAGGGTCGGCTTTGCATCCTGAACTATCACCGCATCCTGCCGGCCGCCGACCCACTGTTGAGCACGGAACCCGATGTGGCCACTTTCCGCTGGCAGATGAAAGCGCTGGCGGACTATTTCAATGTACTGCCATTGAGCGAGGCAATCGAACGCGATCCTTCACGTCCATTGCCGCCGCGCGCGGTATGCATCACCTTCGACGATGGTTACCGTTCGACCCATGACCTGGCGCTGCCGATCCTGCGCGAATTCGGATTTGCGGCGACGGTTTTCGTTACCACCGGATACGTCAACGAAGGCAGTATGTGGAACGACCGAATCCTTACCGCGGTGCGCGAGTTGCGTCAGGATTCGCTTGACCTGGAAAATATTGGGCTCGGCAAAATTGCCGTAGGCACGCTCGACGAGCGCCGGCGCGCCGTGGAAGTCGTTACGGAGACTGCCAAGTATTTACCTCCGGAGCAACGCGAGTCGGTTATCGACCGCCTGGCTGAGATGTCGGGCCAATGCGATCCGGACCAGATGCTGACAGAATCGATGTTGCGCTCGATGGTGGCGCAGGGCATCGAAATCGGCGCCCATACGGTGTCGCACCCGATCCTGACGCGCCTCGCCGACCCCAAGGCCATGTTTGAAATTGCCGAGAGCAAGCGCCAGCTCGAGGCGATCATCGGTGAACCGGTGCGCTACTTCGCCTACCCAAATGGCAAGCGCGGCATCGATTTCAACGAACGTCACATGGCGATGGCGAGGGAAGCGGGATTCAGCGCGGCCTTCACCACGGCGCCAGGCGCGGTCGCCGCAAACCATGACAGATTCGCGCTTCCGCGCGCCCGCCCCTGGGACCGGACGCCAGATCGCTTTGTGCTGCGTCTGTTGCGCTGGCTGGCATGATGGCGCAGTCTGCTCCTGCCGTGGCAACAGTGTCGAGGCGCTCTGTTGGCATCGCCTTCGCGACGCAGTACGTGGAACTGGGGATTCAGTTCGTCTCCGTTCTGCTCCTCGCGCGCCTGCTTAGCCCCGACGAAATCGGCACGTTTTCGATTGCTGCGTTCCTGATGAGCATGCTACATGTGTTCCGCGATTTTGGCGTCGCGCAGTACATCATCTCGGAGCGCGACCTGACCCGCGAAAAGATGCGCGCAGCCGCCGGTGTCTCGATCATCCTGGCTCTAGCGATGGCTGCCGTGCTCTATGTGCTGAGCGGGCCGGTAGCACGGTTCTACGCCAACCCGGCGATCGAAAATGTACTGGTCGTGATGTCGGCAAGTTTCGCCATTTCTTCATTCGGTTCAACGCTACTTGGTGTATTGCGGCGAAATGCCCAGCTCGGCAAGATTTTCTGGATGAAAACCTTCGGCGCGCTATGTCACGTTGCTACAGCCCTCGGCCTGGCATGGCACGGCTTTGGCGCGCTCAGCTTGGCATGGGCAAACTTCGCCGGCATTCTCGCATTCGCAATCGCCGGTGCCGTGGTGCGGCCGGCCGGTATGGCCTGGATCCCCCAGTTCAGCAATATTCGCGCGATCCTGTCTTTCGGTAGCATTTCCAGCGTTGGTAACCTGGCCAACATGGCCGGCACGAGTGCCCCTGACTTAATCATGGGCAAGGTGTTGAACATGGCTGCGGTAGGTTACTTCAGCCGTGCTACTGGTCTAGTGCAATTGTTTACGCGTCTGATCTCAGGCGCGCTGACTCCGCTGGTGTTGCCGTATTTTTCGCAAGAGCAGCGTGAAGGAAAGCCTTTGGTACGGCCCTACTTGTTAGCGGTGGAGTACTTGACTGCACTTGCCTGGCCGTTCTTTGCCGCCTTGATGGTGCTGGCCTACCCGATGGTGCGCGCGCTATATGGTGATAACTGGGATGCCTCGGTGCCGATGGCACGCCTGCTGTGTGTCGCAAGTGCGCTGTCGGTCCTGACCTTGTTCGCGCCCCAGGCAATGATCGCCTGTGGCGGCGTGCGCAGCTCCACTGTCTGTAACCTGATGGTGCAGCCGGTGCGCATCCTTGCAGTCCTTGTCAGTGCAAGTTTCGGGGCGGTGGCGGTCGCTGGGGCAATTGTCGTAGCCGAAGCAATTGCTCTAGTCATGAATTCGGTTTTTCTATATCGCGTAGTCGGGGTACATCCTGGCAAACTTATCCGCGCTTGCATGCGCAGTGCGCTGATCACCGCAGCAAGCTTGATCGGGCCATTGATGGTGCAAGTCACATGGGGCGATGCACCGGCATCGTCCTGGCCACCGCTGCTTGTAGGCATCATCAGCGCAGCGGCCGGCTGGCTTGTTGGGATGTGGCTGAGCCGTCATCCTTTGGGGACGCATGTTTTTCCTTTAATCGGCATCCATATGAGACCTGCACCGTTGCCCTTGACTTCGCCAACGCTCAAGCAGCGTGTTCGCGGGCTTGCTTACCGCTGCGGCCTGCTGAGCATCTGGCACCGCCTGCGCAACCGCGATACCCTGACAGTCGCCATGTTCCATCGGGTGCTCCCGCGTACCGATGCACGCTTCGCGGGCGCCGATCCCGAATGGACAATGACGCCCGAAACATTCGATGATTGCCTGTCATTTTTTGTGCGTCATTACCACGTAGTTACTCCAGAGCAAGTTTTCGCTGCCTTGCGGGGCGATGCCACACTGCCCCCACGCAGCCTGCTTGTCACTTTCGACGACGGCTGGGCCGATACGGCTGAATTCGCGCAGCCCTTGTTGGACCGTCATGGCCTTGCGGGACTCGTGTTCGTTGTCAGTGGTGCCGTCGACAGTACGGCCCCATTCTGGGAGGAACAGGTGTTTGCCTTTCTGGCAACCACGCCGAACGGCAAGGCGCAACTTGATGCGATACTGGCACGCGAGGGTTTGCCGCCACTGGATGGCGTTGGTGCCGGCACGACCGAAGCAGAAATTCGCCACGCAATTCGTCAACTCGGCGCGCTGCCGCGCGAGAAGGTGCTGGCGTTCGTCGCCATGCTGCCGCGCAGCGATGGCGTATCCGCCATGATCAATCGTGCTCAATTGCAGCAACTGGCCGGCAAGCCGCATGCGGTCGGCGGGCACGGCAAGACCCACCAACCCTTGGTGAAAGTAGCCGACCTGGCGGAAGAACTGGGCGGTGCCCAGGCCGACCTGGCAGCAATGCTGGGGGCGCCGGTGGCATCGATGTCCCTACCGCACGGAACTTCATCGCCGACCGTATTGGCGGCTTGCCGCGCCGCAGGCTACCGTTATCTGTTCGGCAGTGCCGCGCACCTGAATCTACTCGTCCCCGGCGCTGCCGGCGATAACAAGCCGATGGAAACGGTAGGCCGCATTCATATTGCCGAACAGGCCATCATCGGGGCCGACGGACGAACCGATCCTGCGCGTCTTGCCGGCGCACTATTCTTGCGAGCGCGCACAGCGATCGCCATTGGAGGACCTGTCAGTGGATAACACTCGCCTGACTTCACGCATCCTTGCGCCGAGCCAGCTCGATGCGCCCACTGTCGCGGCATGGGAACGGCTGCAGGCGGCCACGCCCGAGCTGGCGTCGCCTTTCTTCAGCGTACATTTCGCGCGGGCGGTTGAGAAGACAGGCATGCGAGTTCGCGTCTGCGTACTCATGAGCAATGGCGAGCCCGTCGGCTTCCTTCCCTATCAGCTGCCAGATTTTGCCGCGCGCCTGACAGGCGCCGCGGAACCGGTTGGTGGCGTGATGAGCGACTATGTCGGCCTCATCGCGGCACCCAACCTGCGTATCGCACCGACGCGCTTGATGCAGCTCGCAGGCATTCGAAGCTTCGGTTTTTCGCATCTTGATGAACCCCAGCTAGCGTATGGGCTCGAAGGGAGCGCACCCCGCATCGGACTGCGCTTGCGTCTACAAGGGCCGGACCCGCTCGCAGCCCATCTGCGTGACCAGAACCGATACTTGCGCGATAGCGAACGCCTGGAGCGCCAGCTGATACGCGACGTGGGGCCGCTGGAATACTGTTTCGATGCGCGCGAGGGTCGGACGTCGCTGTTGGACGACCTGATCCGACACAAGCGTGCCCAATACCAGCGTACCGGGGCAGCGGACGCCATGGCGGCGCCATGGACCACGCGCCTGTTGCATTTGTTGGCCGACACTCGTCACCCGAGCTGCAGCGGGCAGCTGTCGACACTTTACGCTGGCGGGACCTGGCTCGCCACCCACTTCGGTCTTACCGGAAATGGCGTCCTTCACCACTGGATGCCGGTGTACAACCCGGACTTTTCACGCTATGCGCCTGGTCGGCTGCTCATGCACCGCATGATCCAGTCCTGTCCGGAAGCCGGATTGGGCATGATCGACCATGGTGAAGGCGACAGCCCCAGCAAACGTCATCTGTCGAACGAGGAACATCAGTATTTCCGGGGGGCGTGGCATACCAGTTTCCCCTTGAACCTCCCGGCGCGAACCTACCATAGTCTGAAATGGCGCCTCAACAACTGAAATTATGGAGCAAGCAAACATGATGACCGATCGTACCGGGCTGAACTGTGATACGGACGCGATCAAGGTCAGCGTTATCATTCCTGCATATAACGCAGCCGCAACCCTGCTGCGGGCCATCGAATCGGTGCGTGCGCAGCAGGGCGTTAACGCCGAGATCATCATCGTGGACGATGGCAGCCGCGATGCTACCGTCGCGACTGCGCGCGCGGCGGTCCGGCCAGGTGAACAGATCAGGGTAATCGAGATGCCGCGCAATAGCGGCGCGTCGGCCGCGCGTAACGCGGGCATCGCGCTGGCGCGCGGGGAATTCCTGGCGTTCCTGGATGCCGACGATATCTGGTTGCCAGAAAAGCTCGCGCGCCAGCTGGCGTTGATCGAAAGCGATCCGGGCATCACCCTGGTCTCTTGCAACAGCGAGATGGTCACCGTAGACGGTATCCCGATCAAGGAAGGTCATCTCAACCGCCCACCCGTCAATGGCGCGGATGCCTGGAAGACCTTGTTGATATATAACTTCGTACCGACGCCGACAGTCATGACCCGGACTGCGCTGGTACGCGAACTGGGCGGCTTCGACGAAAAACTCGTGGTCGGCGAAGACCTCGACCTGTGGATCAAGCTTGGGGTCCGCGGCAAGATCGCGGTCCTGCCTCAAATACTGATCCGCTACTACGATATGAACAACAGCCTGATGAAGCGTCACAGCTGGGAAGCCGCTACCATCGTCGTTCCGATGCTCGAAAGACACATCCTGGAACAGGATGCGCGGCTGAGCGCCCACGAAATCCGTCATATGCGCGGTTCGCGCTCCTTCAAGATCGGCTGCGATATCTTCTTCGCTGGCGGCTACCGCGCCAGCATGCCCCTGTTTGCCTCCGCCGCGCGGCACGGACACCGGCCTTTGAAAAGCCTGTTCTACCTGCCGCGGGCAATCATCATGGAACTGGCGTCGCACACGCGGCGCGTAATACAAGGAACACCGAAATCATGAACAAGCCTTACAACATCGTCATCAGCGGCTGGTACGGCCAGCGCAATGCTGGTGACGATGCGATCCTCGACGTATTCGTACAACAGGCTACGGCGCGCAGCGACTGCACCGTGACCGTTCTGTCAGAGGCGCCCCATAACCTTCCGCCAACCCAGCGCCGGCGTGCGTTGATGCATCCGGTTGCATTCGGCAAGGGCACCCTCGCTGTTCTTTTCAAGGGCGTCATGTGGCGCCACATGAAGGTCATCCGGGATTGCGACCTGTTCGTGCTGGGAGGCGGTGGACTGCTGCGCGATAACACCAACTGGCGCAACCTGGTGCGCCTTCTGGATGAAATATGGATGGCACGCCTGTTTGGCCGCAAGACCATGTTGTACGCGATTGGTGTCGGTCCATTTAAAACCCGTCTCGGCAAATGGCTGATAGGCGCCAGCGTCCGCATGTGCGATCTGGTTACGGTGCGTAGCGAGCGCTGCGCCGCCCTGCTGCGCGAAATTGGCGTACCGGCCGAGCGGATCCATGTCGTCGCCGACCCGGCATTCCTGCTGACGAGCGACGTTCCGCAGGATCCGGTAATACGCGCGCTGTTCAGCCCGGCGAAAAAACGCGTTGGTTTCTATCCGACCTTCGCCCTGTTGATGGACTTCCACGACGAGAACCAGCTCAAGCAGCTGGCGGCCGGCCTGGACGGTCTAGTAGAAAGCCATGGCGTCGAAATCGTCGCCGTACCGATGTCGGTGCTCGGCAACGGCCTGGACGACGTACGCGTAGCGCAGCTGGTCCAGAGTTTCATGCGTCATCCGCAAGCGATGAAGATCTATGAAAGCCAGCTCACGGCCCAGGAACTGAAATGGGTGACGGCACAGGCCCTGATGAACGTCACCGTGCGCCTGCACGCCATGATCTTTTCCCTGGGTGCAAACGTGCCAGTCGTGGCGATCAATTACGAGCCCAAGGTTGCCAACGTCTTTACCGATTTCGGGGCCCCGGAATATCTGGTCGAGATGGACCAGGATCTCGACCGCAACCTGACCGCTGCCGCGCGCCGCTGTATCGACAACCTCGACACCTATACCGAACAGATCCGCGACCGGCGCAACGCTGTTTCAGCGAATTCTGCCAAGACCTTCGAACTGATGCGGGCACTGGACAGCAGCGCGCATGCGCCGGCAGGCGCGCCGAATAGCGACAAAGCCTGAGCGGTGGATCTTCTCAACTATGGGCGGATGGTCGCTGCCCTGAACGTAATGTCCTTCCCTTATTTTAACGGTAACCGGAACGGCAAGATCGAGACGATCAAGGCAGCACCTGAGTTGGCCGCAGTCGCTTCCTACGGCTATCTTGGGGTGGATTTTTCTTCATGATCAGCGGTGTTGCTTTGCGCATGGTGTACCGGGCGAACGCAGTCTTCGCCCGCCTCCCATGCACCGTTCGAGCGCTTGCTTGGCCGTCCGATGCGTGGATCGAAGACAGGCTCGTTCGCCTGCACTGCTCCCACAATGCGACGCGATGATTCCGCTTAAACCAGCACTTCGCGCGCATCCGGGTGGCCCAGGAAGCCGCCCGGGCTGGCCGTCAGGCCGTAGGCGCCCGACTGGAACACCACCACCAGGTCGCCCACCTCGGCGCGCGCCAGTTCCATGCGGTCGGCCAGCAGGTCGAGCGGGGTGCACAGCGGGCCGACCACCGAAACCGGCTCGGTGTCGCCGGCACCCATGCGGTTGCCGATCGCGACCGGGTAGTTCTTGCGGATCACCTGGCCGAAATTGCCCGAGGCCGCCAGGTGGTGGTGCAGGCCACCGTCGGTGACCAGGAACACCTGGCCGCGCGAGACCTTGCGGTCGATCACGCGCGCCACGTACACGCCGGCTTCGCCCACCAGGTAGCGTCCCAGTTCGATCGACAACTGGGCCTGCGGCAGCGCCGCCCGCACGCGCGGCAGCAGGCTTTCCAGGCCGGCGCCGATCGGCGCCAGGTCGAGCGGCGCCTCGCCCGGGAAATACGGGATGCCGAAGCCGCCGCCGATGTTGAGCATGCGGACTGGATCCTTGCCGGCATCGGCCAGGCGCAGCGCAAGTTCGACCGTCTGCGCCTGCGCCTCGACGATCGCGTCGGCCTTGAGGCTCTGCGAACCGCTGAAGATGTGGAAGCCCAGCACCTCCAGTTCCAGCTGCGCCGCCAGCGCCAGCAGGCGCGGCGCGTCCTCGGCGTCGATGCCGAACTGCTTGGCGCCGCCGCCCATGCGCATGCCCGAGCCCTTCAGCTCGAAGTCGGGGTTGATCCGCAACACCAGTTGCGGCGCGATGCCGAGTTCTTCGCCCAGGCGCGCGAGCACGCGGATCTCGCGCTCCGATTCGGCATGGACGCAGATGCCGGCGGCGACCGCCTGGCGCAGCTCGGCTTCCGACTTGCCGGGGCCGGCGAAGCTGATGCGCTGCGGCGCCATGCCGGTGTCGAGCGCCACGGCCAGTTCGCCGCCGGAGGCGACATCCAGGCCGTCGACCAGGCCGGCCAGGTGCTGCACCAGCGCCGGCATCGGGTTGGCCTTGACCGAATAATGCAGCTCGACCGCGGCCGGGAGGTGGGCGCGCAGGTGCTGCACCCGCTGCGTGACCAGGCGACGGTCGTAGGCATAGAAGGGCGTGCTGCCGACCCGCTGGGCCAGGCGGGTCAGCGGGATGCCGCCGACCTGCAGGCAGCCGTCGACGACGGGAAAGCCGGTTTGCGGCGCATGGACCGGCGCAGTGCGTGGTGTAGTGGTGCTCATGGTGTCAATCGTTGTCGAACAGCGCGATGAATGGGGCGCGCAGCGCCGGGCGGTCGAACTTGCCGTTCGGGTTGCGCGGCAGCGGCCCAGGGCGCAGTTCGATGTGGGCCGGCACCATCCAGGCCGGCAGGCGGCGCTGGCATTCCTTGTGCAGGGCGGAAGCGGTCAATGCGGGGTCGCGCGCCACGGCCAGCAGCACGATGCCCTGCCCGAGGGCCGGGTGGGGCACGCCGAAGGCGACCGTTTCCTCGACCAGGCCGCTCGCATGCACCGCTTCCTCGACCTCGCTCGGGCTGACGCGGTAGCCCGACACCTTGATCATGTCGTCGCTGCGACCGATGAAGTACAGGTAGCCGTCGGCGTCGCGGCGCACGGTGTCGCCCGACCACACCGCCAGCTCGGTCAGCGGCAGGGCCGGGTCCTGGCCGGGGGCCGGCCGGAAGCGCTCGGCGGTCTTGGCCGGGTCGTTCCAGTAGCCGAGCGAGACCAGGGCGCCGCGGTGCACCAGCTCGCCCGGCTCGTCGGCCTCGCACAGGCTGCCGTCCGGGCGCACCACCAGCACCTCGGCGTTCGGGATCGCGCGCCCCATCGAACCGGGACGGCGCGCCAGCTCCGCAGGCGGCAGGTAAGTCGAGCGGAAGGCTTCGGTGAGGCCGTACATCAGGAACAGTTCGGCGCCCGGCAGCACCGCGCGCAGCGCATCGACGGTCGCGCCGGGCATGGCGCCGCCCGAATTGGTCAGGTAGCGCAGGCTGCAGTCGAGCGGCCAGTCGAGCTGCGCCAGCTGGATCCACAGCGGCGGCACCGCGGCCAGGCCGGTGATGCGCTCGGCCAGCACGGCCTTCAGGACGTCGCGCGGGAACAGGTGGTTGATCAGGACCGCGGCCGCGCCGCTGAGAAAAGCGGTGGTCAGCTGGCTCAGTCCGTAGTCGAAACTCAGTGGCAGCACCGCCAGGATGCGGTCGTCCCGGGTATTGCCGAGGTAAGACGCGACGCTGCGCGCGCCGGCCACGATGTTCCGGTGCGACAGCACCACGCCCTTGGGCTTGCCGGTGCTGCCCGAGGTGTACAGGATGGCCGCCATGTCGGCGTCGATGGCGCCGTGCGCCGCCGTGCCGCCGGCCTGCGCGGCGGCGTCCCACGCCAGCACCCGGTACGCCGCCGACGCCGCGGGCAGCGCGCCGGGGGCGGCGCCGACCACGATCACGGTGTGCAGCCCCGGGCAGTGCGCCAGCGCCTCGCCCAGCTGGCGCAGGCGCTCGCTGGAGGTGACCAGCACGCGCGCCGTGCAGTCGGCCAGGATATGGGCCACTTGGGGCGCCTTGAGCAGCGGATTGACCGGCACGAACACGGCGCCCGCGGCGGCGGCGCCGAACATCGCGGCGACCGTCTCGGTGCGCTTTTCCAGGTAGACCGCGACCCGCTCGCGCGCCTGGATACCGGCGTCCAGCAGCATCGCCGCCGCGCCGCGCACGCGCCGTTCGAGTGCCGCGTAGTCGAGCCGTTCGTCGCCGTACACCAGCGCCTCGGCCGCGGGCAGCCGGCGTGCGGTCGTGAAAATCAAATCGTGAACCAGGTCGCTCATTCAAACCTTCTTGTGCGGTGCGCGCAGCGCGGCGGGAGGGGGCCGAAGCGGCGCGCGCCATCTTAACATTTTCGATTCCAAACGGAACCACCAAGCGGGGCGGCTGCCCTTATACTGTGTTGCCTAACTTGAAAATTTCTGACATGACGGAACCGCGCCCCAAGATCCCGATCGCCCCCGTGCTGTCGCGTGCATCATTCGGCGCGCCTTCCGGCAATGCGGGCAGCGCCGGCCGGCGCCCGGCTTCGGTGCTCGATGCCGGACAGGTACGCAAGGTGACCAGCGGCCGGGTGGCGATCGCGCTGGCGCTGCGCGAAATGGGCGCACGGGCGGGCGACGAGGTGCTGGTGCCGGCCTACCACAGCCCTTCGATGGTGCCGCCGGTCCTGTGGTGCGGGGCCGAGCCGGTATTCTACCGGATCGCTGCCGATGCTTCGGTCGACCTGGCAGACGTCGCGGCCAGGATCGGTCCGGCGACGCGGGCGATCATGGTGACCCATTATTTCGGCTTCCCGCAAGACATGGCGGCAATCCGCGCCCTGTGCGACGCGCACGGCCTGCAGCTGCTGGAAGACTGCGCGCACGCCTTCTTCGGCGAACACGGCGGCCGTCCGCTCGGCTCCTGGGGAGACTACGCGATCGCCAGCAGCATGAAGTTCTTCCCCACCTACGAAGGCGGTTGCCTGGTCTCGAGCCGGTGCCGGCTCGACGGCGTGGTCCTGCATTCGGCCGGACCGGGTTTCGAAGCCAAGGCCGCGCTGGCGGCGCTGGAAAACAGCTTCGCCTACGGCCGCCTGCCGCTGCTGCGCGCCGCGCTGGGCCCGCTCCTGCGCCTGAAGGACCTGGCCTGGCGCGCCCTCAAGTCGCGCCGCACCACCGCCACCTCCGGGGCCGCGGCCGCGCCGGCGCCGGACGCCTCCGCCCTTGCCCCGGCCTCGTCCGACAGTGGCTTCGACTTCGAACCGCGCTGGGTCGACAAGCGTTCGTCCTGGTTCTCGCGCGCGGTCATGCGGCTGGCCTCGACCCGGCGCATTGCCGGCCTGCGCCGCCGCCACTACCTGGCGCTGGAACAGGCGGCGCGCGCCCTGCCCGGCTGCCGTCCGTTGTTCGCCAGCCTGCCCGAGGGCGTCGTTCCCTGGCAGTGCCCGCTGGTGTTCGACGATCCCGAGACCGTGTTCGAGCGGCTGCACGCGGCCGGGGTGCCGCTGGTGCGCTTCGCCCAGCTGCGCTGGCCGGGAGTCGACGCCACGACCTGCGCCAACAGCGCGATGCTGGCGCGCCGGGTGCTGGCCCTGCCCTGCCACCAGGCCTTGCGCGAGGACGAACTGGCCTGGATGGCCGCCCAGCTGCGCGCGGCCCTGCAACCGAAGGCGGAAGCCGCATGAACTGGCAACTCGTCCCGGCGGCGCGGTTGGCCGACTTCGTCGACGAATGGACGGCGCTGCATGCGGCCGGACCGGCGTCGCCGCTGCTGGCCGCCGATTTCGTGCTGCCACTGCTGCAACACTTCGGCGAAGGCGGCGAACTGCTGGCCATCTGCCGCGCGGGCGGGCCAGGCGGCCAGCCCGTGGCGATGGCGGTGCTCGCGCCTGCCGGACGGGCGCGCTGGCAGACCTTCCAGCCGGCCCAGGCGCCGGTCGGGATCTGGCTGCAGCGTCCCGGCCTGGAGACGGCCGCGCTGGGGACGGCGCTGGTGCGCGCCCTGCCCGGCTTCACCCTGGTGCTGGGCCTGACCCAGTGCGATCCGGAACTCTACCCGCGCCCACCGGACGAAGGCTGCGCGCAGACGCTCGACTACATCCTCACGGCGCGTGTCAGCATCCGCGGGGAGTTTGCGCAATACTGGGAAGGCCGGGGCAAGAACCTGCGCGGCAACCTCAAGAAGCAGCGCGCCAGGCTGGAGCGCGAAGGCATCGTGCCACGGCTGGAGGTAGTACGCGCACCGGAAGCGGTGGCGGCGGCGGTGGCCGATTACGGCAACATGGAAAGCACGGGCTGGAAAGCCGGGAGCGGCACCGCGGTCCATGCCGACAACGCCCAGGGCCGCTTCTACCGCGACATGCTGGAAGCCTTCTGCGCGCGCGGCGCCGGCAGCATCTACCGCTACTGGTTCGGGCAGCGGCTGGTGGCGAGCGACCTGTGCATCGAGGGACCGGACTGCATCGTGGTGCTCAAGACCGCCTACGACGAATCGGTGGACCGCGCGCTGTCGCCCACCTTGCTCATGCGCGAGGAAGAAACCCGGCAGCTGTTCGAGGAAGGCCGCTTTGCCCGCATCGAATTCTATGGCAAGGTCATGGAATGGCATCTGCGCTGGACGGATGAGGTGCGCACGCTCTACCATCTCAATACTTACCGCTGGCCCGCGCTGCGCAGCTGGCACCGCAGGCTGCAGGCGCGTGCTGCGGGCAATAGACTAACGGAGCAACAATGTATTTGAACGAAGTCAGGAACATCCTCACCGACGTGCTCAACCTCGGTGCGGCGGGCGCAGCCCTCACCGCGGACTCGCCCCTGCTGGGCAGCCTGCCGGAACTCGATTCGATGGCGGTGGTGAGCCTGATCGGCGCACTCGAAGAGCATTTCGGCATCATGGTCGACGACGACGAGATCAGCGCCAGCACTTTCGCCACGCTGGGCAGCCTGGCCGCCTTCGTGCAGGAAAAGCGCGGCGCATGAACGACGCGCGTGCGGCCGCCCCCGAGCCTTTCTTCCTTCGGGTCGACGGCGGGGAACGCTTCTGCCTGTACCACCCGCCCGTGGGAGACTGTCGCGGGGCGCTGCTGTACGTGCATCCGTTTGCCGAAGAGCTGAACCGCTCGCGGCGCATGGCGGCGCTGCAGGCGCGCGCGCTGGCTGCCGGCGGTTACGGCGTGCTGCAGGTCGACCTGCACGGCTGCGGCGACAGCAGCGGCGACTTCGTCGAGGCGCGCTGGGACGGCTGGAAGCGCGACCTGCAAGCCGCTAGCGCCTGGCTCGATGCGCGCCTGGACCGGCCGCTGACCCTGCTGGGGCTGCGGCTGGGCGCCGCCCTCGCACTCGACTTCGCCCGCACTGCCGCCCGTCCCCTGGACGCGATCGTCCTGTGGCAGCCGGTGCTGGCCGGCCAGGGCTTCATGACCCAGTTCCTGCGCATGCGCATCGCCGCCGACATGCTGGCCGGCGGCGACACCCGCGCCGGCACGGCCGCCCTGCGCGCGGCGTTGGCGCGCGGCGAAACCTTGGAAGTGGCCGGCTACGAAGTGCATCCCGACCTGGTGCATGCGGTCGACGCCCTCGACGCCACTGCCCTGGCCCCGCGCACGGCGCCGGTGCACTGGTTCGAGGTCGCGGCCGGCGCCGACCGTCCGCTCACGCCGGCCGCCGCCAACACGGTGCGCGCCTGGCGCGCGCTCGGCGTGCGGGTCACGGTGCGGCAGGTCGTCGGCCAGCAGTTCTGGGCCACGCCCGAAACCAGCGAGTGCCCGGCCCTGGTCGCGGCCACCTGCGAAGCGCTGAAGGAGCCGGCCGATGCCGCTTGACGCCCCGCCTTCCGGATCGATGCCCTACGAAGAAAAAGCGCTCGCCTTCCCCTGCGGCGACGCGTGGCTGGTCGGCGTCGCCACGCTGCCCGGGCGCCCTGCCGCGCGCGGGGTGCTGGTGGTGGTCGGCGGCCCGCAATACCGCGCCGGCAGCCACCGTCAGTTCACCCTGCTCGCACGCGCCCTGGCCGAACAGGGCATCCCGGCCATGCGTTTCGACGTCAGCGGCATGGGCGACAGCGGCGGCGCAGCACGCGGCTTCGCGCACCAGGAAGCCGACATCCGCGCCGCCATCGACGCCTTCATGGCCTGCGCACCGGGCCTGCGCGAAGTCGTGCTGTGGGGCCTGTGCGACGGCGCATCGAGCGCCGCCATGGTGGCCGCCGACGATGCGCGGGTGGCTGGCCTGGTGCTGCTCAATCCCTGGGTGCGCACCGAAGAAAGCCTGGCCAAGGCCACGCTGAAGCATTATTACCGCGAGCGTCTGCTGGCCCCGGACCTGTGGAAAAAAATCCTGCGCGGGCGCTTCGAACTGCGCGCCGCGCTGGCTTCCCTGCTGGAGCAGGTGCGGCGCGCCCTGCGCCCGCCCGCGCCTGCCCCGGATACGGCTGGGGCGGCCTGCGGCGGCAGCCTGCCCGAACGCATGCACGACGGCCTGGCGCGCTTCGGCGGCCCGGTGCTGCTGGTGCTGAGCGGCGCCGACCTGACCGCGCGCGAATTCGCCGACCTGGCGGCCGCATCGCCGCAGTGGCGCCAGCTGCTGGCGGCCCCGCGCTTCACCCGGCACGAGCTGGCGCCGGCCGACCACACCTTCTCGCGGCGCGCCTGGCGCGACCAGGTCGCCGCCTGGACTACGGACTGGGTGCGCTCGTGGTGAAACGGGTGCTGATGGTGGCCTTCCACTTTCCGCCCCAGCGCGGCAGCAGCGGCATCCAGCGCACCTTGCAGTTCGTACGCAACTTGCCTGCGCTGGGTTGGGAACCGCTGGTATTGAGCGCCGCTGCGCGGGCCTACGAAGACACCGGGAACGATCAACTGGGCGCAATCCCATCAGGCACGCATGTACGCCGCGCATTCGCTTTGGACACCGCTCGCCACCTCGCGTTCGGCGGGCGCTATCTCGGTTGGATGGCCCTGCCGGACCGCTGGATTTCCTGGCTGTTTGGCGCTGTCCCGGCTGGGATGGCAATGGTTCGGAGCAAACGCCCGGAGGTGCTCTGGTCTACCTATCCGATCGCGACCGCGCATCTGATCGGACTCGTATTGCACCGGTTGACCGGCTTGCCCTGGATTGCCGACCTGCGCGATCCGATGGTCGACACGGTCCATCCGGTTGGGAGAATGAAGCGCGCGACGGCACTCTGGATCGAACGCCAGACGCTGCTGCATTGTACCCGTGCCGTATGCACGACGGCAGGCGCCGCGCGCAGCTACCGCACCCGCTATCCGGACGTGCCGGAGAGCCGCTTGTGCGTGATCGAAAATGGCTACGATGAAGTTAATTTTACCGACGCGGGCACGCCGTCTTCGCGCGCGCCTGGCGCGCCGCTGGTGCTGCTACACAGCGGTATCGTGTATCCGCTCGAACGCGACCCGGCGTGCTTCTTCGAAGCGCTGGCGGCCTTGCGTAGCGACGGAAAAATCGGGCCGCACATGCTCCGTGTCGTGTTGCGTGCGCCAGTCATGGAAGCGCATGTACGGGACCTGATCGCCCGCTATACCATCGCAGACATGGTGGAGATTGCTCCCCCTCTGCCGTATCGCGAAGCCCTGCACGAAATGCTGTCCGCCGACGCATTGCTGGTGCTGCAGGCCGCGAACTGCAATGACCAGGTTCCGGCAAAGCTGTACGAATACTTGCGCGCAGCACGTCCCATACTCGCCTTGACCGATGCTGCCGGCGATACCGCCGCAACGCTACGCGCGGCCGGCATCGACAGCATCGCTGCCCTCGATTCCACTGCCTCCATCATGGATGCGCTGCCCCGCTTCCTGGACCAGATAATTGCAGGCCAGGCGCCGATAGCGGCGCCGCAAGTAGCTCGCCGTTATGAAAGGCGCTCCCAGGCAATGCAGCTGGCGCGCTTGTTCGACGATGTGACGCAGGCCGCTCAGGGCGGTGCGACACAGCCGGAAAAGTCGGCAAAGGCACCGTAACGCTTGCTGGCGGGACTTCCGCACAGGTCTGCGCCGGAGTCCTGGTCGTCTTGCTCGCGTAGCGGCGCAGCGCCGTTCTTCCATGCCAGGTCAAGCTGCGCAAAGTCACGGAACATGGCCCGGACTGGATGGTAGCCTAGATAGGCGTACACCATCGGCGTCTCGATGTTGTCGGCCGCACGTACCGTTGCACCGTCACGCGCGACAATGGCGCCGTCGATCAGGTTGCCCTGCAGGTTGGCGCTACTGGTCGGGTAGCGCACCTGTATTCCCGCCGTATCAAGTACGGTGTTGCGCAGGATCTTGCTGGCGGCGGCGCTGTTGAGATAAATCCCGGCGTCACTGCAGCCCAGTACGAGATTATCCCGGAGCGTTGCACCCTCCTGTTCGACAATGCAGCGACCGTCACGGCACAGGGACGCCAGGGTTCCGCCACCGCCCAGCGATAATCCAACGCGCTGACCTGGCTGGCCCTGCAACAAGCGCTCACACCATACGATATTGCGCTCGAATACGTTGTCGCTTCCTCCACCCTTGGCAAACGCGCCGAAACTGATCTGGTCGCCTCCTGCCTTGACAAAATCGCTGATCACGTTGGCGCGAATCGTCCAGTGACTCGCGCTCACCAAATCGATCGGCGTGACCGGGTTGGATGTCTGGCGCGGCCGAGTATTGCGGATCGTATTCGCTTCAATGTTGCCATAGTCGGGGAAGCGTCCCGCTTCGCCATTGATCTTGAAATGCGCGTTGAAGTCGACGATCGTGTTATTGACTGCGGCAAAATGGCTGGCCGGGCCGACCACGTGAAATGCATGCTCGCAGTCTGTATCGATACGGCAAACGCCCTGCAGCCTCAGATTCTCGAAGCGCCAGTATGGCGCACTGACCTTGATACCCTCTTCCACCTGGAATTCGAGCGTCACGGTATTCGCCGCGACAGCACGCACCGTCACCGGACGGCCCGGCAGCCCAGGACGGTTTGCGGCCAAGGGTTGCGGATGGATGCGGTAGGTGCCGGGCAAGATCGTGATCACGTCGCCGGCTTCGGCCTGCAAGAGCGCGCGGCGCAAACCATCCTCATCGAGTACGCTTACCGCGCGCACGGCTTCGCCAGCCGCTGCGTCCGCGTGCGTCCCTGAGCCGGCGACTAACCCGGGCGCGGGGCGCAGGCCCTGGCCCCGGTCCAGAGAAAGCAGGGTGCGTGCGCTCCAGTCGCCGGCGGCGACGATCACTGGATTATGGCCCGAGGCGCGCTTCTCGATATATGGCGCCAGAGCGCGGGGTGCTATGCCCCGCGCCTGCAGATAAAGCAGTCCGGCAGCAGCAAATGCGATGACAGGCAAGACAAGCAGCAGGCCATAAAGCAGAACACGCGGCTTCATCCACTGACCTTGATGCCGTGCCTGCCCATCAGGTCGTACAAGGTCGGGCGGCTCACGCCCAGCACTTCCGACGCCTTGACGATGTTGCCGTCGACCCGCGCCAGCGCCTTGACGATAGCCTTGTACTCGGCCTCGTCGCGCACCTGGCGCAGGTTGATCGGCTCTTCTTCCGCGCCTTCGCCCGGCAGGCCGAGGTCATCGGCCACGATGGTGTTACCGTCGGCCATGATGACCGCGCGCTTGATCGTGTTTTCCATCTCGCGCACGTTGCCCGGCCAGTTATACGCTTCGATCGCGGCGATCGCATCCGGCGCGAAATGCAGCGACGGACGTCCTTCCGCGGCGCAGAACTTGTTCTTGAAATGGTGGGCCAGCAGCGCGGCATCGCCCTCGCGCTGGCGCAGCGGCGGGATGGTGACCACGATCTCCGACAGGCGGTAATACAAGTCTTCGCGGAAGCGGCCCTGGGTGCACAGTTCCTTGAGCTTCTGGTGGGTCGCGCAGACGATGCGCACGTCCACCGGGATTTCCTCGTGGCCGCCGATGCGCTCGATCACGCGCTCCTGCAGGAAGCGCAGCAGCTTGGCCTGCAGCGCCATCGGCAGGTCGCCCACCTCGTCGAGGAAGAAGGTGCCGCCATGGGCCAGCTCGACCTTGCCCTTGGTCTGCTTGGCGGCGCCGGTGAAGGCGCCTTTTTCGTAGCCGAACAGTTCGCTCTCGAGCAGGTTTTCGGGAATCGCCGCGCAGTTGATCGCCATGAAGCGCTCCTTGGCGCGCGGCGACAGCGCGTGCACGGCGCGCGCCAGCACTTCCTTGCCGGTGCCGGACTCGCCCAGCAGCATCACCGAGGCCGAGGTCGGCGCCACCTTCTCGATGTTGCGGCAGACCTTCGACATGCCCGGGTCGCGCGAGATCACGCCGGCCAGCGGCGAGTCGGCCTGGGCCTGCTGCATGCGGCGGTTCTCCTGCTGCAGGTTGTGCAGGAAGAAAGCGCGCTGGATCACCAGGTTCAGCATTTCCGGGTCACAAGGCTTGTGGTGGAAGTCGTAGGCGCCCATGCCGATCGCCTTGACGGCGTTGGCGTGGTCCTGGTTGCCCGTCAGGACGATGACGCGGGTGTCCGGCGCCAGCGCCAGGATCTGCTGCAAGGTCGCCAGGCCTTCGGTCGAGCCGTCCGGGTCGGGCGGCAGGCCGAGGTCCATGGTGCATACGGCCGGCTCGTGGCGGCGGATCTGGGCCAGCGCCGCTTCGCGGTCGCCGGCCACCACGACGTCATAGGCATCGAGGCTCCAGCGCAGCTGTTTCTGCACCCCGGGATCGTCTTCGATGATCAAGAGTTTCGGTTTGGTCTGGCTCACGTTGTTTCCTCGTATCAGGCGGCGCGCGGGGCGCGCTGGTCCGCCGGCATTTCCTGTTGGTGAAGCGGCAGCAGGACCCGGAAGGTGGTGCCCACGCCCGGCGCGCTGCTCACCTCCAGGCTGCCGCCCAGTTCATTGATGTATTCACGGCTCTCGAACACGCCGATGCCCATGCCAGCCGACTTGGTCGAGTCGAAGGGCTTGAACAGGCGCTCGCGGATGAATTCCTCGCTCATGCCTTCGCCGGTGTCGGCGATCTCGACCAGCGCATGTCCGGCTTCGCGCGCCAGGCGGATCCTGACGCTGCCGGTACGCGGCGTGGCCTCGATCGCGTTCTGGATCAAGTGCCCCACCACGCGCTCGAGGCGTTCGCGATCGGCCAGCACACGCAAGCAGCCATCCTCGACCGCCATCACCGGGCGCGGCTCGAAGGCGGCCTTGAGCGCCACCGCCTGGCTGACCACCTGGTCCACCGCCAGCGGCAGCGGCTGTTCCTGGGTCTCGGTGCGGCTCAACTTTTGCAGCATGATCTTCATCTTCTGCACCGAGTAGTCTACCGTTTCCAGCATGTCGGCCTGGAATTCCGGATTGTCCTTGTGCTTGGCGGCGTTGGCGTTCATCAGGGACAGCTGCAGCACCAGGTTCTTCAGGTCGTGCACGACGAAGGTCGACATGCGGTTGAAGGACTCGAACTGGCGCGCCACCATCAGCGCGCGCGCTGCATCCTGCTGCGCCAGCTGGCTGGCGGCCTGGCTGCCCGCGATCTCGAGCACATCGATGACTTCCCAGTTCAGCTTGACCGGGCTGCGCGGATTCTGCAGCAGCACGAAGCCAAACAGGCGCGCGTGCAGGATCAAGGGCACCACCAACCAGGCGCGCGGATAGCCGCCCAGCCATTCGGGCAGCACCAGGGCCTCGTACTTGTCGGGCGTATGGGCGTATTCATGCAGGTCGATCACCCACTGGCTGGATTCGAGGAACTGGCAGAACGGCGAGTCCGCCGGTTCATGCGCGACCAGCGCCGGCGCCTGCCAGTATGCCACCGGCTCATAATGGCCCGACTCGCGGCGCTGCCACAGCGCGCCGCCCGGGCTTTCCACCAATGCCGCCACCGCCTCGATGACGCGCTCTCCCAGGTCCGGTCCCGGCTTGGAGAGAGTGCGCGTGAAGCGCATCCATTCCTCGCGGTAATCGTAGTTGTAGCGATAGAAATGCTTGCTGATGAAGACCTTCAGGCGCGCCCGGAAGCTGCCCGAGAATAGCACCCCCGCAAGCAGGATCAGGGCGCCGAACAGGAAGGTCACCTGCATCACCGTGCCCCAGTTGCCGCCGAAGTAGCGCAGGTAATAGCCGGCCGAGCCCATCGCCAGCAGGTAGAGGGCGGAACCGAACAGCGTGGCCGAATGGAACATCGCCCGGCGCGACACCGCCAGCGGCGAGGACCACAGCTTGCTGCGTCCGAGCGAGACCGCGATCAGCGGCACGGTCAGCGCATTGACGACGCCGCGCGCAGCCCAGATATCGATATCCACGCTGCGGAACAGCAACGTGTAGCTGTAGAGGTAGAAATCGTAGGCGAACATGGCCCCGATGCCGATACAGGCGAACTTCACCGCCCAGCGCTCGTGCACGGTGCGGTTGCGGTACACCAGTTCGACCAGCAGCATACCGGTCACCGACATCGCGACCCGCAGTGCAATCGGCAGCGCGCCGGGACGCTCACCCAGGCCCAGGCTCAGCCAGCCGCCGGCGGCGGCCGCCAGGCAGGCAAGGTAAACAAGGACGCCCACCACCAGCATCGGCTGCAGGCGCAGCGGCATGCGGCTGGCCGGATCGGTGAAGTGACCGCGCAGAACCAGCAAGAACACCGACCAGGCGGCGTTGCGCAGCAGCTCGGCGCAGTCGACCAGCGGCGACCACACGTCGCCATAGAAGGCTTCCCACGCTATCACGGTGGCCCACAAGACGCTGGAGAGGCAGGCCAGGCCGAGCGCCACATCGTGCCGGCGCCGCTGGCGCACGGCCAGCGGCGCGCCGAGCACGAGGAAGCACACGGCCACCAGCGCGTAGCTATAGGCCGCGATACTGGTCAGGGAAACGTCGTCCATGGATGTAGCTCAGCGGCGCCGGAAGAAAGAAATGGAGCCCGGATCGGCCCGGCAAACCACGGCGCCGGGCGGAACTGTGCGTCGCTGCTCACTGGCCGCGGCGCAGCAGGACGACCTTGAGCGTGTTGATCAGGATAAGAACGTCGAGGAACAGGCTGTTGTTCTTCACATAGTACAGGTCGTACTGCAGCTTCTGCAGCGCGTCCTCGGCCGAGGAACCATAGCCGTAGCGCACCTGGGCCCAGCCGGTGATGCCCGGCTTGACGCTGTGGCGCACGTTGTAATACGGGACCACCTCGATCAGCTGCTCGACGAAATACGGACGCTCCGGGCGCGGACCCACGAACGACATCTCGCCCTTGAACACGTTGAGGATCTGTGGCAGTTCGTCGATGCGGGTCTTGCGCATGAAGTTGCCGAAACGGGTGACGCGCGGGTCGTTCTTGGCGGCCCACTGCGGCTTGCCGCTCTTCTCGGCATCGGCGCGCATGCTGCGGAACTTGTGGACGCGGAAGGTCTTGCCGTCCTTGCCCACCCGCTCCTGCGAATAGAATACCGGTCCGCCGTCTTCCAGCTTCACGAGCAGTGCGGCCAGCAGCATCAGCGGCAGGGCCACCACCAGGATCAGGAGGCTGCACACCAGGTCGAAGCTGCGCTTCATGAAGGTGCGCACGAAACTCTGGTCGAAGCCGCCGCCGAACACCAGCCACGAGGGCTGCAGCGAGTCGACCCGGATCTGGCAGGTCTCGCGCTCGAAGAAGGTGGCGGCGTCGGTGACGCGGATGCCCTGCAGCTTGCAGTCGAGCAGCTCCTTGATCGGGAAGCCGCCGCGGCGGTTCTGCACCGACACCACGATTTCCGAGACGTTGTTCTGGCGCGCCAGGGTGACCAGCGAGTCGCCGTCGCGCACCTTCATCAGGCTGTCGGCGGGAACGCAGAGTTCCTCGCCGGCGCTCGGGATGAAGCCGGCAATGTTGTAACGGTGGTAATTCGAATTCTTCTGCGCCAGCTCGCTGCATTCCTTGGCCAGCGGGCCGCTGCCCAGGAACATGATGCGCGACTGCAGGAAGCGCGCTTCGGACGACTTGAAGAAGGCCATGCGCGCCAGGAAGATGCCGGTGCCGGCCAGGATGAAGACCAGGGCCATGGTGCCGCGCCCGAAGGACAGTTCCGGCGCCATGTAGAACACCAGCGCCAGGATCGCGAAGCCCATCAGGAAGGACGGCATCAGCTTCATGAAGAAGGGATGGCGCAGGCCTTCGTCGAAGTCGAGCTGGTACATGCCCATCGCGCTCATGCTGAAGATGATCGCCACGGTAAACGCCACCGCCGAGGTGAAGAAGTGGTCGAGGTGGGCCGCCGCCGCGGCATCGCCGAACTCGAGCATGCGCACCGCCGCACCGATGTAGGCTGCCCCCAGCAGCACCAGCACCTCGACGAACAGCAGCAGGAAAACGATCTTCGATACGTAATGGTTAGAGATCCTGAACACAGTAGCCTCCCCGATTCTTATTACTTGTTTGCATGTGTATTCACCGATGGCGCGAGCGACGCTACATACCACGCCATGGCCTGCTCCAGACCTTCGCCGATCCGGTGGGTCGGCTGGTAGCCCAGCAGGCTGGCCGCTTTGCCGATGTCGGCCTGCGAATGACGTACGTCGCCGCGGCGGAACTCGACATACGTCGGCTGGTGCGCGTCCAGGTGCGGGAAACGCTCCCGCAGCAGCGCGCGCATCATGCCGTACAACTGGTTCAGGCTGGTGCGTTCGTTGACGGCAATGTTGTAGACCTGGTTGGCGGCTTCCCCTGGCGCCAGCGCGGACAGCAGGTTGGCCTGCACCACGTTGTCGATGTAGCAGAAGTCGCGGCTGGTCTCGCCGTCGCCGTTGATGCGCAACTCATCGTTGCGGATCAGCGCCGCCACCCACTGCGGGATCACGGCGGCATAAGCGCCGTTCGGATCCTGGCGCGGGCCGAACACGTTGAAGTAGCGCAGGCCGATCGACTCCATGCCGTAGGTGCGGCCGAACACATTCGCATACAGCTCGTTGACGTACTTGGTGACCGCGTACGGCGACAATGGATTGCCAATGACGTCCTCGACCTTGGGCAGGGCCGGATGGTCGCCGTAGGTCGAGCTCGAGGCGGCGTAGACGAAGCGCTTCACTTTCGCATCGCGCGCCGCAACCAGCATGTTGAGGAAACCGGTGACATTGGTCTCGTTGGTGCCGATCGGGTTGTCGATCGAGCGCGAGACCGAACCCAGGGCGGCCTGGTGCAGGACGAAATCGACGCCGGCGCAGGCGTTGACGCACGCGTCCAGGTTGCGGATGTCGGCTTCGATGAAGCTGAAGCGCTCCCAGGCTTGCTGGCCGACCGCGTCGGCCACCTGCGTGAGGTTATGACGGTGCCCGGTGGCAAAGTTATCGAGGCCGGTGACCTGCTGGCCAAGCCGAAGCAACGCTTCGACCAGGTTCGAACCGATGAACCCGGCCGCACCGGTCACGAGCCAGTGGTAGCGGTGCTGAAGCAGGTGTTGCTGGACGTCTTGAAACTTATTCACTTTCGAACACTCTCTCGGTCACGCCGGCACGGCCGGCGTCGCCGCAGCGCACATGCGCTGCGGCAGGTGCAGGGCATGCGGATTACAGGCGCCAGACGCAGTAGCCGGCTTCCTGCAACGCTTTCGGGTCGAACTGCGATTTCACGTCGATGAAGCAGCCATTCTCGTTCAGCTTGCCTGCAAAGTCAGCTAAAGAAAGTGACAACACCTCTTTGTGTGGCACGGCTACCACCAATGCATCCGCTTTCGGCAGGCTGTCCCAGCTTTCCAGCTTGATGCCATACTCGTGCTCGGCTTCCTGGGCGTCGGCCTGCGGATCGAACACATGCACCTCGACGCCGTAGCTCTCGAGTTCGTGGACGATGTCGGCCACCTTCGAATTGCGCAGATCCGGGCAGTTTTCCTTGAAGGTCAGGCCGATCACGTTGACCTTCGAGCCCTTCACGTGGAAGCCCGACGAGATCATCGACTTGACGGTCTTCTCGGCCACGAACTTGGCCATGCCGTCGTTGATGCGGCGGCCCGCCAGGATCACCTGCGGGTGGTAGCCGACCATCTCGGCCTTGTGGGTCAGGTAATACGGATCGACGCCGATGCAGTGGCCGCCGACCAGGCCCGGGCGGAACGGCAGGAAATTCCATTTGGTGCCGGCCGCCTTCAGCACTTCGAGCGTGTCGATGCCGACCTTGTCGAAGATGATCGCCAGTTCGTTCATCAGGGCGATGTTCAGGTCGCGCTGGGTGTTCTCGATGACCTTGGCGGCTTCGGCGACCTTGATGCTGGAGGCGCGGTAAACGCCGGCGGTGACGACCGATTCGTACAACTGGGCGATACGCTCGAGCGATTCGTCGTCGTCGCCCGAGACCACCTTCAGGATGGTGGTCAAGGTGTGTTCCTTGTCGCCTGGATTGATGCGTTCCGGTGAGAAGCCGACGTGGAAGTCCTGCTTCCACTTCAAGCCGGACTCGCGTTCCAGGATCGGAATGCAGACTTCTTCGGTAGCGCCCGGATAGACAGTCGATTCATAGACAACGATGGCGCCGCGCTTCATGTTGGCGCCAACCGACTTGCTGGCCCCGATCAGCGGGGTGAAATCCGGATTGTGCGCGATGTCGACCGGGGTCGGCACTGCGACGACGATATAGTCGGCCTGAGCCAGCATCGCCGGGTCGGTGGTGACCTCGAGGTGGCGCGCCGCACGCAAGTCATCGGAGGAGACTTCGCCGGTCGGATCGACGAACTGCTTGTATTGCTCGATCTTGGCGGTCGACAGGTCGAAACCGATGGTCTTCCCTTTCTTGCCAAATTCCACTGCGAGGGGCAAGCCCACGTAACCCAGCCCTACTACCGCGACGACCTCATCAGCTTTCATATCGCATTCCGTATAGAATTAGTTTTGCAAAAATGCTAACTTTCAGTTTAGCATAAATGCATAAGTGCACTCAACTTTACCGTTTATGTTTGTCTAACGGTAACAACAAGCTCTTTGAACGATATCGGAAAGACATTACTCCGCCATGACGCCCCGACCGGCAGGAACACGTCAGCTCATCCGTATCAATGATGTGATATTAGCATTTCCTGAAACACAAGTTCCGCAAAAGCATGAATCGTGCGCAGGGTTTCGATAGCAATGTTTTAAGCAATGTTGCTAAGAGGAAGGCTGTGCGGCAGCACGCGGCATCAGCGGGATGGGGATGGCAGGGTGGAGAAACAGGTGGCGCGGCTGGCGGGGATCGAACCCACGACCCTTGGCTTCGGAGGCCAATACTCTATCCACTGAGCTACAGCCGCATGAGAGAGAAGAAAGTGATGCGAAGGATACACGCCTTCGTCCACCGCGTCCATGGGCAAGCTCTTGCTGTAGATGAATTTCGTTACATTAGAGCAGCTTTACGTCTATAATCGGCCGTTTGACGGCATTTGCAAAAAAGCATGTGGCTGCAGGCGCCGGTAGCGGCAGGTCTTTCTGGTAGTGGCAGGTTTTTTTAATCGAATTAAGGAAATCATGAGCGACGCACACAACGAACACCAATCCCTGATCCGAACCCCGAAGCAGCTTGTTGCGGCCGTGACAGGGTTCTTTCTGGTCATCGTCATCGGCATCATTCTGCTCGTGGTTTTCGCTACCAACGACCGCCTGACCGGCGCCGGCACCAATAGCCAGAGCGCCGAAGCGGTCGCGGAGCGTGTGCGCCCGGTGGCCGAAGAAGGCTTCACCCTGGTCGACGCGAATGCGCCGAAGGTGCTGCAGGCCGGTAATGCCGTGTATGCCGCCGTCTGCGCAGCCTGCCACGACAGCGGCGCCGCCGGCGCACCGAAGCTGGGAGACAACGGCGCCTGGAGCGCGCGCCTGGCGCAAGGCTACGACACCCTGCTCAAGCATGCGATCGAAGGTATCCGCGCGATGCCGGCCAAGGGCGGCAACCCCGACCTGGACAACCTCGAAGTGGCCCGTGCCGTCGTCTATATGACCAATAAGAGCGGGGCTTCGTTCAAAGAGCCAGCGGCGGCGGAGCCAGCAGCCGCAACGACGGCCGCAGCCACGGCCGAAGCGGCTCCAGCGCCGGCAGCTGCTTCGGCAACGGCTCCAGCCGCCAGCCCGGCGCCAGCAGCAGCCCCGGCCGTCGCCTCTGCCGACGCCGGCAAGGCGCTCTATAACAGTGCTTGCGTTGCTTGCCACGGCGCCGGTATCGCCGGCGCACCGAAAGTCGGCGACAAGGCAGCTTGGGCAGCGCGCATCGGCCAGGGCAATGGCGTCCTGTACGACCATGCGATCAAGGGTTTCCAGGGCAAGGCCGGCGTGATGCCGCCGAAAGGCGGCTCGACTGCGCCGGATGCCGACGTGAAAGCCGCCGTTGACTATATGGTCCTTTCGTCAAAATAAGTCATCTTCTGCCAACAGTCGCTCATTCATAGATCTTTTTACATTAAATGGTAAAAACGTCATTAGATTTTACTGCGAGATGTTGTCGGCAAATAATATTCGTTAGAATCTCTGAAATATTGTATTGACTTAGGACTAAGTTTACAGAAAATTCTGAACAAAATCTGTGATTCCGCTAGGAATGTGTTTTTCTTTGGAGTAACCTTTGGTTTCTGAGAGGGGCGTAATCCGGTGCCCCCGGCAATCTGAAGAGATCCAAATGAAATTTGCAATGCATTCCTTGACGACTCGCGCCGCTTATACCGTTCTGTTTGGCGCAGCCTTAGCAGCATGTGGCGGCACTAACCCAGCCGACCAAGCCGCAACCGTTTCAACGGACCTCCAGGGCACCAGCCTGCTGGCCAGCACGGCTGCCTACGTGCCGCAGAGCCGCGGCACTACCACCACCACTTCTACCAGCCCTGCTCCGATTGCCGGCAGCAGTGTTACCAATATCCGGTTCGAAAGCACCTCATCGGCGAGCCAATCCAACGTTCCAGTGACTTTTGGTCAAGTTTTCGCTCCGGGCGACTTGAGCTCGACATCGTCACTGACGGGCGTCCTCGATAGCGGCGCGACAATTCCGCTGCAGGTCGACGTCAAAGCCAAGCATCCTGATGGTTCGGTACGCCACGCCATCATTTCCGCCGTCCTTCCGTCGCTGAATGCAGGCGAAGTGCGCACCATGAGCCTCAACCGCAGCGCTGCCGGCACGCCGACCGCGGTTGCCGCCACTGCCTTGACCAACGCTGGATTTACCGCGTCGTTCTCGGCACTGGTTGACGGCGTGCGGTACACCGCCTCCGCCGATCAGCTGATCAAGGCAGGCAAGGTCACCAGTTGGCTCAGCGGTGCAAATGTCAATGAATGGCATGTGTCGGCGCCGCTGACCGATAGCAATGGTGTGGCTCACCCGCATCTATCCGCGCGGTTTGCCATTCGCTGGTACCCGGGTGTGAAAAAGGCGCGTGTCGATCTTACCGTCGAGAACAACTGGGCGTATGAAGCAGCGCCACGCAATTTTACGTATGACGCGAGCCTGACCGTCGGCGGGCAAACCGCTTATGCCAAGGCGGGCATGACCCATCTCCACCACGCGCGCTGGCGCAAACTGGCATGGTGGGGCAGCGCTGCGCCGGAAGTCAACGTCAAGCACAATTCCGTCTACCTGATCAATAGCCGTGCGGTGCCGAACTACGACCAGACGCTGAGTATTCCTGAAACCGCACTTGCGGCCTTGAAGGCGCGCTGGACCGGACCGCAGACCGAGCCCATGGGTGTTGGTCTGGCAAACCCCTACATGCCATCCACCGGCGGTCGTCCGGATATCGGCCTGCTGCCTGGCTGGTCAGCGATGTATCTGCTCAGCATGGACAAGCGTGCCAAGGAAGTCACCATGGGTACGGCCGACCTGGCTGGCAGCTTCTCGATGCACTACCGCGACAGGAAGACCGACCGTCCCGTCAGCGTTGTCGACTATCCTTACATGACCATCTTCGGCAACCCGGGCGACACCTGGAACAAGGCTACCGGCCAGTACGAATCCTTCCCGGTCTGCGCCTCGGCCGGCGCATGCAACTCGCCGAACGTACATGACACGCCACACCAGCCAGCCATGACTTACCTGCCATACCTGGTCAGCGGCGATTATTACTACCTGGAAGAGCTGCAGTTCTGGGCCATGTACAACTCGTTCATGTCGAATCCGTATTACCGCGGCTTTGGCAAGGGCCTGCTGAGCCCAGATCAGGTTCGTGGCCAGGCATGGAGCATGCGTACCCTTGGCGAGGTGGCTTACATTACTCCGGATGCAGACCCGTTAAAGGCGCAATTTGTCGGTATTCTCGATAATAATCTGGATTACTACAACACTACCTATCCGCAGAATCCCTCGGCCAATACGCTCGGTGTAATTACCAACGGAAATGCCTATGCGTATGGTGCGGCGACCGGTATCGCTCCTTGGCAGGACGACTTCTTTACCTCGGCAGTCGGCCATGTTGCCGAACTCGGCTTCGAAAAAGCAAAATCGATTCTTGCCTATAAAGTCATGTTCCCGACGATGCGCATGGTTGCAACTGGCGCTTGCTGGATCGACGCTGCCAAGTATGAAATGCAGATCCGTGATTCGGCGACCTCGGCGAACTACACCACGATGGCCCAAGTTTACAAGGTCAACCACACGGATGCCTTCAACGCCCTTACATGCGGCAGTAGCGCTATGGCAAGCAGCTTGGGTCTGATGGTTGGCGAGATGACAGGCTATTCGAGTGCTCCCGAGGGCTATCCGTCGAACATGCAACCGGCCCTGGCCTATGCCGCCACCGCTGGCGGCGCCGCCGGCGCCCAGGCATGGACGATATTCCAGAACCGTGCAAATAAACCCGACTACGCTTCCTCGCCGCAGTTTGCGATTGTTCCGCGCAAATAAACGTCGATGATCAGCAATCTTCGTTAGCGCAAGCTGGCGAAGGTTGACCAGATGTTTTCCTTCACCCTATAAGGACGATCCTTATAGGGTGTATTTTTTTGAATGAAGATCGTCTCGCAATACGTTGCGTCCATCCGCATCGGTCTTGCAAACACGGATTCACTTACGTGAGCAGAATCGGAGTGCCCAGGCGCTGCTGTGCAGCGGTGTCAGCGGAAACGCTCGATCAGCTTTCGCACCAGCGCCATTGGCGCAGGTCCCAGGCCTTCCTGAAAAAAGCACAGCAGCGGTAGAGTCGAACGGCACTCTCACCGCCAGGCCCAGCTCGTCACCGTGTCGCCGGTATTGTTTTCCCGATGATCGGCAATTCGATCTCGCGCGGCCCGTGCTCCTGCAACAGGCGGTGACGATTACGATAGACAACCAACTCCTTTTCATGCGCGGGATAATTAGCTGGGGTAGGTATACGCGCTACTTCTTCAAACTGATCCGATGAAAGTACCCGCTCAAAACGCTGCATCACCGCCAGATCGTTCCAAAACCCAGGTTGCGCCACCACATATTCAATGCGGAGATTATCGATACGTGCGCTGATAGCCGCTTCGTCCAGGTCCTTTTCCTTGATGCCAAGTTCGCGCCGTACGGCGACGCTGAGCAAAATTTTGTCAGCACGCACGACGGAAAGATCGCGGCGATCTTCACGCGTCCGCATGTTGAACACAAAAGCGCCATCCCGGTACCCTGAAAATAGCACCGCCGTGTCGCGTGCGGCCTTGCGCGAGACGAAATCCGCCGCTTCGGCATAGCCCCCGACGTGATGGACCGGGCGCATCCAGACTGTTTGGGCAAGTACCAATGCCGCCAGCGCAGCACACGCCAGCGCAGCCACTCTTGTTGG
The DNA here is from genome assembly GCF_041023745.1 of Massilia sp. X63. Lineage (NCBI taxonomy): Bacteria > Pseudomonadati > Pseudomonadota > Betaproteobacteria > Burkholderiales > Oxalobacteraceae > Massilia > Massilia sp. X63. The sequence continues at coordinate 295,127 of NZ_JBFTEF010000003.1, read as the reverse complement.
CAACAATCGTGACAGGGCCACGGCTGCGCTTAACACGACAGGCGGCAGAATGAACAACGAGTGGCGTGCTTCTTTCAAGTCGATCGACGAAAAGAATACATAGCCCACCATGAACCAGAGGCCCCAAAACAACGCATCACCATGCAAGGTGCCGGTGGTACGTCGACGCCACAGCAAAGTAGCGCTTCCCAGCACAGCCACCGCGAGCAACGGCCATCCAAGTTGGCTTGGCAAACGCTGAAAATACCATGTCCAACCCGACAGCGAGCGCCGCGATACCACTGAATCGGCAATGCCGGTAGCCGACTGAATGTTCGCCTGCCCGAACTTTAATGTCAGCACGACAAGTGGAATGAGCGCGATCACGCCGAGGATGGCGGCTACCCAGATATGACGGTCCCGCAGCAACGCGGCGCGGCGCTCTGTGAGAAGGGTAAGCAGATAAACAATTGCCAGAAAACCAGCCGTCAGCTTGGTGTATATGGCCATCACCAGCAGGGCGAGTGAAAGGTAGAGCCAACGTGGGGATTGCTCGCGCCGATAGCGGGTGAAGAACACGGCGCTCCATACTATGAACGCCAGACTCGGAATCTCGAGCATGACCTGACGGCCCCAGAATGCGATTTCGGGCGCGGCAACCAGCATGACCGTTGCGGCAAGTGCTTGCCATTTATCCAGCCAAAAACTGAACAGTTTCCAACTTCCCCAAGAAAAAGCGACATAGTGGAGCGCTATTACCAGGAGAGCGGTCTGCTCGGACACGCCGAACAAGGCATAGAACGGAGCACTGATCAGATACAGCAGCGGAGGGTAGAACAGAATTGTTAGTGCCGGATACTTGGCATAGTACGCATAGGCGAATCCAGCAGGATCTCCAAATGGCGCAGCGGCGAACAGGTCTTTCACGAAAACGCCGTTTAACGCATGGCGCGGCGCGTCACTCCACGAAAAAGTATTGCTGGAGGGGCCTTCGAGGAATAGCAAGCCTACAAGCGATAACAGTATGCACAGGATGACCCATTGCTGCACTCCGGAGCGCTGAAGATCCATGCCGGCCCTCTAAGGTTATCAAATTTTAATTTCGCTAGATTACTTTTTAATAAATATTTTTACAACAAGTTAACCATATATCGATACTATGTCGTGCAAATACACCACAGTGAGGTGACCCCATCCGTAGCATGCTTTGAGGCAACTTGGCACGGCAAACCCGCGCCTTCTGCCGGGCGCGAATGAAAAAGGGCCGCTCGTCGCGGCCCTACTTCCATCTGCAGCGTTGCTGCTTACCAGATGATCACGCGGTCCTTCGGCGCCAGGTACATCTTGTCGCCTTCCTTCACGCCGAAGGCTTCGTAGAAGCCCGGCTGGTTCTTCAGCGTGCCGTTGGCGCGGAACTGGCCCGGCGAGTGCGGGTCGGTCTTGACCTGGGCGATCTGGGCCGGCTCGCGCATCTTCGAGCGCCACACCTGGCCCCAGCCCATGTAGAAGCGCTGGTCGCCGGTTAGGCCGTTGATCACCGGGGCCGGCTTGCCTTTCAGCGACAGCTTATAGGCCTTGTAGGCGATCGCCAGGCCCGAGTTGTCGCCGATGTTCTCGCCCAGGGTCAGTTCGCCGTTCACGTTGTAGCCCGGCAGCGGACTGTAGCCTGCGTACTGCTGGATCAGGACCTTGGTCTTCTCGGCAAACTTCTTGCCGTCTTCCTCGGTCCACCAGTTGCGCATGTTGCCGTCGCCATCGTACTGCGAACCCTGGTCGTCGAAGCCGTGACTGATCTCGTGGCCGATCACGGCGCCGATGCCGCCGTAGTTCACCGCGTCGTCGGCCTTGGCGTCGAAGAACGGCGGCTGCAGGATCGCGGCCGGGAACACGATCTCGTTCAGTTCCGGGTTGTAGTAGGCGTTCACGGTCTGCGGCGTCATGCCCCACTCGTCGCGGTCGATCGGCTTGCCCAGCTTGTTCAGCTCGCGCTGGTATTCGACTTCGCGCGAACGCATCACGTTGCCGACCAGGTCGTCACGCTTGACGTTCAGCGACGAGTAATCCTTCCACTTGTTCGGGTAGCCGATCTTCGGGGTGAACTTGGCCAGCTTGGCCTGCGCTTCCTTCTTGGTGGCGGGGCTCATCCAGTCCAGGGTGTCGATCGACGAGCGGTAGGCTTCGAGCAGGTTCTTCACCAGCACTTCCATGCGCGCCTTGCGCTCGGCCGGGAAGTGCTCCTTCACGTACAGCTTGCCCACCGCGTCGCCCAGCGCGCCTTCGATGGTCGACACGCCGCGCTTCCAGCGCGGTTCCAGCTTCGGCGCGCCCGACAGCGTGGTGCCGTGGAAGGCGAAGCGCTGGTCGACGAAGGCCTTCGACAGGTAGTTCGCGTAGCCGTTCACGGTGTGCAGCTGCAGGTAGACCTTCCAGGTCTCGAGCGGCACGCGGTTCAGGATCTCGGCCATCCCCTTCAGGTAGCTCGGCTGGCTGACGATCACGTAGTCGGCCTTGCCCTGGATGCCCGCTTCCTGCAGCCAGGCGTTCCAGTCGTAGCCCGGCGCCATCTCGGCCAGCTTGCTCAGCTCGACCTTGTTGTAGGCCTTGATCGGGTCGCGGTTCTCGACCTTGGTCCACTGGACGCGCGCCAGTTCGGTTTCCAGGTCGACCACGGCCTTGGCATTCGCGGCGGCATTCTTGTCGCCCGACAGCGCCAGCATCTTTTCCACGTGCTGCTGGTACTTGGCGCGGGTGTCGGCCAGCTTGGCGTCATCGAGCTTCAGGTAGTAGTCGCGGTCCGGCATGCCCAGGCCGCCCTGGTACAGGTCGGCCACGTACTTGGTCGAATCCTTGGCATCCTGGTGGATATAGAAGCCGAACGGGGTGGTGACGCCGATGCGACCCAGGCGCGCGAAGGTGGCCGGCAGTTCGGCCTTGTCCTTGATGGCCGCGATTTTCGCCAGTTCGCCCTTGAGCGGAGCGATGCCCAGCTTCTCGAGGCGCGCTTCGTCCATGTAGCTGGCGAAGAAGTCGCCGATCAGCTGCTCTTCCGAGCCGGCGCGCGGGTTTTTGGTGGCGGCCGAGCGCTCGATGATGGCGCGCAGCTGCGGCTGGGTGTCGTCGTGCAGCTTGTGGAAGGCGCCCCAGCTCGACTTGTCGGCCGGGATCTCGACGGTCTTGAGCCACTTGCCGTTCAGGTGCTGGAAGAAGTCGTCCTGCGGGCGGACGCTCGGCTCGACGTATTCGAGCGCGATGCCGGCCGACAGCTTCGGCACGGCCTTGGCGCCGGTGGTGGTCTTCGCGGATTCTGCCTGGGCCATCGAGGCCACCAGCACGAGCGCCGCGGCGCTCAGCAAATGTCGTTTCATGCGGATCTCTCTATCGATGTCTTGTGCGCGTCATGGTGAAACGGGCCGGAAGCTTGCGCTGCCGGCCCGTCGGGCTTACCTGCTTACCAGATGATGACGCGGTCCTGCGGCGCCAGGTACATCTTGTCGCCCGGCTTGACGTTGAAGGCCTCGTAGAACTCAGGCATGTTCATCACGGTGCCGTTGGCGCGGAACTGGCCGGGCGAGTGCGGGTCGGTCTTGACCTGGTTGATCTGCTGCGCTTCGCGCATCTTCGAACGCCACACCTGGCCGAAGCCCATGAAGAAGCGCTGGTCGCCGGTCAGGCCGTCGATCACCGGCGCCGGTTTGCCGTTCAGCGACAGTTTATAGGCCTTGTACGCGATCGACAGGCCGGCGTTGTCGCCGATGTTCTCGCCCAGGGTCAGCTCGCCGTTCACGTTATAGCCCGGCAGCGGGCTGAAACCGTTGAACTGCTTGACCAGCTTGTCGGTGCGGGCCTTGAAGGCGGCCTTGTCCGACTCGGTCCACCAGTTGCGCAGGTTGCCGTCGCCGTCCGACTGGCTGCCCTTGTCGTCGAAGCCGTGGCCGATCTCGTGGCCGATCACGGCGCCGATCGCGCCGTAGTTGACCGCGTCGTCGGCGCGCATGTCGAAGAACGGCGGCTGCAGGATCGCGGCCGGGAACACGATCTCGTTGGTCGTGCTGCGGTAGTAGGCGTTCACGGTCTGCGGGGTCATGCCCCATTCGGTGCGGTCGACCGGCTTGCCCAGCTTGTTCAGCTGGTAGTTGTAGCGGAAGGTCGCGGTGCGCATCGCGTTGCCGATCAGGTCGTCACGCTTGATGCTCAGCTTCGAGTAGTCGCGCCACTTGTCCGGGTAGCCGATCTTCGGGGTGAACTTGGCCAGCTTGGCGCGGGCTTCCTTCTTGGTCTCCGGGCTCATCCACTCCAGGTTGTCGATCGACTGGCCGTAGGCGACGATCAGGTTCTTCACCAGCTCTTCCATGCGCGCCTTGCGCTCGGCCGGGAAGTGCTCCTTCACGTACAGCTTGCCGACCGCTTCGCCCAGCGCGCTCTCGACCGCGCCGACGCCGCGCTTCCACAGCGGTGCCTGCTCGGCCACGCCGCTCAGGGCGGTGCCGTAGAACGAGAAGCTCTGCTCCACGAAGGCTTTCGAGAGCAGCGGCGAGAATTCACGCAGCAGCTGCCATTCGAAGTAGGACTTCAGGGTCGACAGCTCGGTCTTGGCCAGCACCTCGTTCAGGCCCTGGAAGTAGCTCGGCTGGTTGACGATGATGGTGTCGACCTTGTTGCCGATGCCGGAAGCGCCCAGCGCCGCCTTCCAGTCGTAGCCCGGAGCCAGCTTGCCCAGCTCGGCCACGCTCATCTTGTTGTAGCGCTTGACCGGATCGCGGTTCTCGACGCGGGTCCACTGCACCTTGGCCAGTTCGGTCTCGAAGTCGACGATGGCCTTGGCCTGGGCCGCGGCATCCTTCTCGCCGGCCAGCGCCAGGGTCTTCTCGACGTGCGCCAGGTACTTGGTGCGCACTTCGGCCAGCTTGGCGTCGTCCTGCTTCAGGTAGTAGTCGCGGTCCGGCATACCCAGGCCGCTCTGCGAGATGTACACGACGTGCTCGGTCGAGTTGCGCATGTCCTGGCTGACGTAGATGCCGTACGGGGTCGAGACGCCGATCTTCGACAGGCGTGCGACCAGGTTCGGCAGGCCCTTCTTGTCCTTCAGGGTACGGATCTTCTGCAGTTCGCCGGCGAGCGGCTTGGTGCCCAGGGCTTCGCGGCGCGCTTCATCCATGTAGCTGGCGTACAGGTCGCCGATCTTCTGGGTTTCCGACCCGGTCTTGGCCGACTTGTCGGCCTGGGCCGCCTCGATGATGGACTTGATCTGCGGCGTGGTGTCGTCGCGCAGTTTCATGAAGGTGCCCCAGCTCGCCTTGTCGCTCGGGATCTCGGTCTCCTTCAGCCACTTGCCGTTCAGGTAGGTGAAGAAGTCGTCCTGCGGACGCACGCTGGTATCGATGTACTGGGTGTCGACGCCCGAAATCGGTGCGGCAACCGGCTTGGCGCTGGCTGCGGCTGCTGCGCTGGTCGAATTGTCCGCCGCGTTGGCAAAAGCTGCCGCCAGGGCCAGCGTCAGGGTGCTCAAAAGGATTCGCTTCACGGATGGGTCCTCAGTTGCTTGATTGCTTGGAGTGGAAAAAAGCGGCCGGCTTGTGGCCGGTCTTCAGGATGTGCGTCATCAGAGCTTGAGCTCCAGGCGCACGCCGACAGTCGCGTAGGTACGCGCCTGGGTTGCCGTGTAGACCTCAGGCACGGTGACGAAACGCGCCGTGTCGTAGTTCTGCGCCAGCAGATTGTTGCCGAACACGCGCAGCTGCGTGTTCGCGGAAAAACGCCAGAGGCCATACAGGTCGAGCTGGCGCTTGGAGCCGGCACGCGACAGCTCTTCGTCGCTCAGCTGCACCAGCACCTCCGGGGTCCAGTTCAGGCTCGCACCCAGGGTCAGCGGCATCGACTTCAGGCGCCAGTCGGCGCCCAGGTTGCCGGTCTGCCCGGCCTGGCCGTCGAGGCGGTTGTACGGGCCGCGGATGCCTTCGACATCCGACCAGAAGCGGCTGTAGTTGGCGCGCAGGTCGACGTTCGGCGCGTCCTGCATCAGGTCGGCGAGCGTGAGCTTGGCCTCCAGCTCGATGCCGCTGGTTTTCGCCTTGCCGACGTTGACCGGACGCGAGATCCAGCGTGCGCCCTGCGCGGTCGGCACTTCCAGCACCACGCGGCGGATCAGGTCATCCACGTTGCGGACGAAACCGCTGGCCGAGACGATGCCGGTCTTGCCGATGTAATGTTCGTAGGCGATGTCGAGGCCGGTCGCAAGCTCCGGCTTCAGGGCCGGATTGCCGCTGCGGTCCGGGCGCACGAAGGAATTGTCGGCCGAAACGGTCGGCGCGGCGATCATGTCGTTCAGCGGCGCGCCGCGGTAGCTGCGCGTGACGCTGGCGCGCAGCTGGTCCTTCTCGGTGCCGGGCAGGCGCCAGACGGTGTGCAGCACCGGCGACCACACGCGGCTGGTGTTGTTCACGTCGTTCGCACGGCCCTTACTGGTAGTGCGGATGCCTTCCCAGCGCAGGCCGAGATACGCCGACCAGCGCTCGGTGATGTCCCATTCGTCCTGCACGAACAGGGCCACGCGGCGCTGTTCCGCCGTCAGGTTGGCGCCGGATTCCTCGTACAGCGGGCCGCCGTCGTCCTCCGAGACCTGGGTCTGCTCCAGGCGCGTGCCTTCCAGGTCCCAGCCCACCGCCAGCAAGTGGCCCTTGCCGACCGGCCTGGTGTACTTGCCGGAGTTCTGCAGGCCGCGGTAGCGCGTATCGCCCTGGTCGTTGTAGACGCGCAGCGGCTTCCCATCGAAACCGAAGGTGCGGCGCAGGCTGCTGCTGTCGTTGTTCATGCCGCCGCCGCTGAGCTTGAAGTCCAGCTTGGCGCCGCCTTCCATCCGGTGCAGCCAGTTCGTCATCACGCGCACGAAGGCGGCATCCGACTCGGATTCCTGCGCCAGGCGCGCATACACCGGCGTGCCGCCCAGGCGGTCGACCTCGTTGTTCAGGCGGCTGTTGCTGCGGTTGACGCCGATGAAAGGCTGGACCGTCAGCGTATCCTTGTTGTCGAAGGTGTAGGTGAAGCGCGGGGTCGCATGCAGGCCGGTCGAGTGGGCGTCGCTGCGGCCTGCTAGCTGCTGCTCGCTGTCCAGCGTGCCGTCGCGGCGCTCGATCCGGTCGTAGGTCTCGCTCTCGTTCTCGCTGCGGTTCTGGCTCACCATCACATTGGTCAGCCAGGACAGCTTGCCCGACTTGCCGGGGACGGCCACCGACACGTTAGGCGAATGCTGGCCGCGCGTCACGCTGTCGCTCAGGCGCACCTGCCGGTCCTTCTGCTGGTAGCCTTCGCGCAGGATGATGTTGATGGTGCCGGCGATGGCTTGGGTGCTGTGCTCCGCGACCGGGCCGCGCATCACTTCGATGCGCTCGACCTGGTCGGGCGGCAGCGACTCGAGCGAGAAGCCCGGCGGCGGACGCTCGCCGTTGACCAGCATCTGGGTATAACCGTTGCCCATGCCGCGCATGCGCACGCCGCCGCCGCCGCGGCCGCCCGGTGCGCCACCCATGGTCACGCCCGGCAGGCGCTTGAGGATGTCGCCGACGTTGCTGTCGCCGTTGCGGTCCAGTTCTTCACGGCCGAACACCATCTTGCCGGCCGTGGACAGGCGGCGCTGGTCGGTGTCGTTGGCACGGCTGCCGCTGACGGTTACCTGCTGCATTTTTTCTTCGGCGGCCGGCTGTCGTGCCGCCTGGCCCTGCCCCGGGACGGTCCCGGCGACCTTCCCCTGCTGTGCCGGCGTGATCTGGCCAGCTTCCGTCGACTGGCCTGCGGCCTGGGCCAGCCCCGAGCCGAGCATCGCCACGCAGGCGATCGATACGATTTTCTTCATTCTTATAATATTTTTTGACATCCCGCCCACCGTCCTCGACGGCAGGGGCTCCGGCCATTCTAGCGGGTGCGCAAGGGGCGGCAACGGCCCGGCGGGCTTTTTTACTTTTCGATACATGCAATCGGGGCCATCTCGCATATGCATGTGTTGGTACGTCACAACAACGGGTCATACGCACCAGTGCGTTGCTGCACGGAATGTAGAATCCGGAGCACGCGCGGGCATAAAAAAGCCCGCGGAGGGGGCCGCGGGCAAAGACCACTTCAAAAGTGGAGAGAGAGAAAAACTGAGATTGAATATAGGTCCCTGCCCCCGCGTTCGCTTCGACTCTTACAATTGCTTACCAAGCTGGACAATCCGTAACAGCTGTGCGCATTGTTCCCACGATTTATCGGGGCCGCGCCTGGGTTTGGCCTGCTTCGGAGCAGTGCCCGGCGTTCGGGTTTATACTGGACTTGCGCTAACTCATGCTTCTTAGCGACGCAAGCAGCGAAGTCAGCGCTCACATTGGGTGAACCATGGGCTCCACTTTCAAGAATTCCTGTCTCGTCGGCCTGGGCGCCATTGCCGGGGTCGCGGTCACCATGCAGTTTTCGGCGCTGGCCCAGAAACCGGTCGAGGCCGGCATGCCGATGGCCGAGCTGCGCCAGCTGGCGGACGTCTACGGCGTCATCAAGTCCACCTACGTCGAGCCGGTCGAAGACAAGGCGCTGCTGTCGCAGGCGATTTCCGGCATGGTGGCCTCGCTCGACCCGCACTCTGCCTACCTCGACCCGCGCGCCTACCGCGAGCTGCGTGAAGGCACCGAAGGGCGCTTCGTCGGCCTGGGGATCGAGATTTCCGAGAGCGAGGACGGTTACGTGGAAATCGTCGCCCCCATCGAGGATTCGCCCGCCTGGCATGCCGGCATCAAGGAGGGCGACCTGATCACCCAGATCGACGGCCATCCGGTGCAGGGCCTGCCGATCGACGAGGCGATCAAGCGCATGCGCGGCGAGCCGGGCACCAGGGTCACGCTGACGATCGCGCGCAAGGACAGTCCCGCCCCGCTGCGCTTCACCATCGCGCGCGGTGAAATCGTCCAGAAGAGCGTCAAGGCGAAGATGGTGGCGCCGGGCTATGCCTGGCTGCGCATCGCGCAGTTCCAGGAACCGACCGTGGACGACATGGCGGCAAAGCTGCAGGCCCTGTACCGCGACAATCCCGACATGAAGGGCCTGGTGCTCGACCTGCGCAACGATCCGGGCGGTCTGCTGCAGGGCGCGATCGGCGTCGCTGCGGCCTTCCTGCCCAAGGACGCCGAAATCGTCTCCACCAATGGCCAATTGGCCGATTCGCGCCAGCGCTTCTACGGCCGCCCCGAGTTCTACATGCTGCGCAGCGGCGCCGATCCGCTGGCCAGCCTGCCGCCGGCCATCAAGAAACTGCCGATGGTGGTGCTGGTGAACACCGGCTCGGCCTCGGCCTCCGAGATCGTGGCCGGCGCGCTGCAGGACTACAAACGCGCCACCATCCTGGGCAGCCAGACCTTCGGCAAGGGCTCGGTGCAGACCATCCGCCCGATCGGCCACGACGCCGCCGTCAAGCTGACGACGGCGCGCTACTACACCCCGGCCGGGCGCTCGATCCAGGCGCGCGGCATCGTGCCCGACGTGCCGGTCGACGAAACGCTCGATGGCGACGGCCTGAACGCCCTGCGCATGCGCGAGGCCGACCTTGAACGGCACCTGTCGAACGACCGCGAGAAAGAAGCCGCCACCCGCCAGCAGGACATCGAAGAGCAGATGCGCCTGTGGGCCGATGCGCGCGCGCGCAAGCCGGTCGACTACGGCAGCGCCGACGACTTCCAGCTGGCCCAGGCGCTGCGCCACCTCAAGGGAGAAAAGGTGCAGCTGTCCAAGCGTGCCGGTTCGACCGGTACCACGCTGGCGCAGCACGCACGCTGAAGCCTAGGTTTTCCGCTCTAAAGTGCCGGTTCCGACAATTCCCAGGTCCGGTCCGAGGGTGTAGAATCGGCGCATCTTGCGGGCAACTCCCGTTATTTCCTTTGAAAGTCTTAACATGAAACCTGTCGTGATCAGCGGCACCGGCCTGTTTACGCCGCCGTATTCCATCTCCAACGACGAGCTGGTAACGGCGTACAACGCCTACGTCGAGCTGTACAACCAGGAACACGCCGCCGCGATCGCGGCCGGCGAGACCGCCGCGCTGGAACCGTCGAGCAGCGCCTTCATCGAGAAAGCCTCCGGCATCAAGTCGCGCTACGTGATGGAAAAGGAAGGCATCCTCGACCCGGCCCACATGACCGCCCGCATCCCGGAGCGCGCCGACGAGCAGGTGTCGCTGCAGGCCGAGATGTGCGTGGCCGCCGCGCGCGAAGCCCTGGACCGGGCCGGCAAGCAGGCGTCCGACATCGACATGGTGCTGGTGGCCTGCTCGAACATGCAGCGCCCCTACCCGGCCATGGCGGTCGAGGTGCAGGACGCGCTCGGCATCGAGGGCTTCGGCTTCGACATGAACGTGGCCTGCTCCTCGGCCACCTTCGGCATCCAGACCGCGGTCGACGCGGTGCGCAGCGGCCGTGCGCGCGCCGTCCTGATGCTGAACCCGGAAATCACCAGCGGCCACCTGAACTTCCGCGACCGCGACAGCCACTTCATCTTCGGCGATGCCTGCACGGCAGTGATCCTGGAAGCGGCGGATACTGCGACCAGCACGCACCAGTGGGAGATCCTGGACAGCAAGCTGAAGACCAAGTTCTCGAACAACATCCGCAACAACTTCGGCTTCATGAACCGCTTCGACGAAGCCGGCATCGGCGCGCCGGACAAGCTGTTCCGCCAGCAGGGCCGCAAGGTGTTCAAGGAAGTCTGCCCGATGGCCGCCGAAACGATCGCCGACACGGTCAGGAATGCGGGCCTGAAGATCGAGGACGTGTCGCGCTACTGGCTGCACCAGGCCAACCTGAACATGAACCTGCTGATCACCCGCACCCTGCTGGGCCGCGATGCGGAGCCGAACGAAGCGCCGGTGATCCTCGACACCTATGCCAACACCTCGTCGGCCGGGTCGATCATTGCGTTCCACAAGTACCAGGACGACCTGCCGAGCGGCGCGAACGGCGTCATCTGCTCGTTCGGCGCCGGTTACTCGATCGGCTGCGTGGTCGTTCGCAAGAAGTAATCGCCTATCACCGCGTGGGCGGCTTTGCCGCCCACGCGGTGATAGTCAACGTTCAAATTGCCGCGCAGGCTGATCCAGCGTGATTTGAACGCGTGGGCGGGAGACCCGCCCACCCTACACTTGCCCCGTTCACAACCGTGCGGCCAGTTCAGCCCCCTCCCGGATCGCCCGCTTCGCATCCAGCTCCGCCGCCAGCGCGGCTCCGCCGATCTTGTAAAAGCGCGGCCCGCCCTTGTCCCCGTCGGCCGGCATCAGCTCCGCCAGGCTCTCCTGCCCGGCGCAGATCACCACGTTGTCCACGTCCAGCAGGCGCGATTCGCCCCCGACCGTGATGTGCAGGCCGGCGTCGTCGATGCGTTCGTACTGCACTCCCGCCAGCATCTGCACGCCGTTACGCACCAGGGTGGCGCGGTGCACCCAGCCCGAGGTCTTGCCCAGGCCTGCGCCGGGACGGGTGCTCTTGCGCTGCAGGAGCCAGACCTGGCGCGGCGGCTGCGGTTTCACAGGCCGGGTCAAGCCGCCCGCCGTGGCGGAGAAGGGATCGACGCCCCACTCGCCCATCCAGTGCGCCTTCGGCACCGGCAGCGGCACGTCGGGATCGTGCACCAGGAACTCGCCCATGTCGAAACCGATGCCGCCCGCGCCGACGATGGCCACGCGCCGGCCCACCGGCTTCCCTTCGCGCAGCACGTCGAGGTAGCTCAGCACCTTCGGGTGCTCGATGCCGGGAATCGCCGGCTTGCGGGTGGTGATGCCGGTGGCAACGATCACGTCGTCATAGCCTGCCGCCAGCAGCTCGTCGCGGCTGACGCGCCGGTTCAGCTGCACGTCCACGCCCGTGAGTTCCAGCTTGCGCCCGAAGTAGCGGATGGTCTCGGCGAATTCCTCCTTGCCCGGCACGCGCATGGCGACGTTGAACTGGCCGCCGATGCGGTCCAGCGCATCGAACAGGGTGACCTGGTGCCCGCGCTCGGCCGCCACGGTGGCCGCCGACAGGCCGGCCGGGCCGGCGCCGACCACGGCGATGCGGCGCGGGCGCGCAGTCTTGCGAAACACCAGCTCGGTCTCGTGGCAGGCGCGCGGATTTACCAGGCAGCTGGCGCGCTTGTTCGAGAAGGTGTGATCCAGGCAGGCCTGGTTACAGGCGATGCAGGTGTTGATCTCGTCGCTGCGCCCGCTAGCCGCCTTGGCGACCCAATCCGGGTCGGCCAGGAAGGGCCGCGCCATCGACACCATGTCGGCACTGCCCTGCGCCAGCAGGGCTTCGGCATCGATCGGCATGTTGATGCGGTTCGACGCCACCACCGGAATCCTGACCTCGCTTCGCAAGCGTCCCGCCACCTCGGCGAAAACGGCGCGCGGCACCGAGGTCACGATGGTGGGAACGCGCGCCTCGTGCCAGCCGTAGCCGGTGTTCAGGATCGTGACGCCGGCCGCTTCCAGGGCCTGCGCCACCGCCACTACTTCGTCCCAGGTATTGCCGCCTTCGACCAGGTCGAGCACCGAGTGGCGGTACATCAGGATGAAGTCGGGACCGACCGTGGCGCGGATGCGGCGCACCACCTCGACGGCGAGGCGCATGCGGTTCTCGATGCTGCCACCCCATTCGTCCGTACGCTTGTTGGTGCGCGCGCACAGGAACTGGTTCAGCAGGTAACCCTCGCTGCCCATCACCTCGACGCCGTCGTAGCCGGCCATCTGCGCCAGCCTGGCGCAGCGCGCGTAGGCGGCGATAGTGGCCTCGATGCCGCCGGCGTCGAGCGCCTTCGGCTTGAACTTCGAGATCGGCGACTTGACGCTGGACGCCGACACCACGAAGGGCTGGTAGCCGTAGCGGCCCGCGTGCAGGATCTGCAGCACGATCTTGCCGCCCTCCTCGTGCACGGCGCGCGTGACGCGCCGGTGATTCGGCACGTCACCGATGAAATTCAGGGTGCCGCCAAAGGGCAGCAGCCAGCCCTGGCGGTTCGGCGAGATGCCGCCGGTGACGATCAGGCCGGCGCCGCCGCGCGCGCGTTCGCGGTAGAACGCGGCCAGCTTGCCGTAGTTATAAAAACGGTCTTCGAGCCCGGTGTGCATCGAGCCCATGATCACGCGGTTCTTCAGGGTCGTGAAACCGAGATCGAGCGGCGCGAGGAGATGAGGATAGGTGGAATGCGTCATCCCGGCATTACACCGGGATTTCGTGGAGCGTTGTTACTAAAGTTTTTACGACGCCACTGCTGCCGCGCCTTCAGGAAACGTGGAATTCGCGCTCGCGCAGCTCGGCGAATGCTTCGATGCTGCCGATATTGATGACAACCGGATTCAGGCTCGCGTTCGGCGACATCGAGCGCCAGGCAAACTGCCATTCCTTTTCCCTGGACAGCCCCAGGCTCTTGGAGAACGCGGCGCCCAGCGGCGAGCGGACGCCGTATTCGACCTGGCCGTCGATGCCGGCCCAGTTGGGCAAGGTGCGCTGTACCGCGCGGTGCAGGCGCTCGCCGAATTCTTCGGTGTTGTGGATGACCAGGCAGCGCTCGGCGCGGCTGAACACGTCGAACAGGCTCTTGTCCCAGGCGGTGGAAAAGGACAGGGCCAGGAAGCCGCCGTCGGGCAGGAGGCGGAACTGGCCGCGCAGCGCGGCTTCGAGTTCGTCTTGCGGACCGTAGCGGTACAGGGTGGGGGGGCGTTGGTAGTCGTGCATTCTTTACTCGATCATTCGTTGGGCGCGGGCGGACGGGGATGCTGGAGCGACAGCATGTGCTGCATGCGCATGAAGCGCGAGGCAATGAAGATCTCGCGCAGGAAGTAGACGAAGCTGCTGATCAGTCCGACCATCGCGACCACGAACAGTCCGGCGATGTACTGGTCCAGCGGCAGGTTGGTGGTATCGCCCAGGAACAGCAGTCCGATCACCAGGCAGACCATCAGGCCGCAGCCGGTGCTGGAGGCGATCGCGGTGTTGATCAGGTGCGAGCGGACGTAGAGCGTCTCGAGTTCGGACGAGTATTCGGCATTCGGGCCGTCCTTGAGCCGGTCTTCGAGCACGCGGGTACGGTCGATGATGCGCGCCAGCCGGTTGGTCAGCACGCTCAGCTTGGTCGCCACGCCAGTCAGCAGGAATACCGGGGCGATCGCCAGCTGGATGACGTGGCCGATGTCGCTGATCTGGATGTTCATGAAAACAGAAATGTTGTTGTAGGTTTGTTTGTAGTGTAGCAGCCGGAACCCGGTCCCGGCACCCCGGGGGCTTCAATCAAAGCGGCCGTGGCGCTTGAACTGCTCGGTTGCACTCACCAGTGCGCGGGCGATGCCGGTCTCGAGGGCGCCGTGGCCGCCGTCCGGAATCATGTGCAGCTTCGCGCCCGGCCAGGCCTGGTGCAAGCGCCAGGCCGACAGCGGCGGGCAGATCACGTCGTAGCGGCCCTGCACGATGGTGGCCGGCAGGTGGGCGATGCGGCCGATGTCGCGCACCAGCTGGTCTTCGTCGAGGAAGGCGCCGTGCAGCATGTAGTGCGACTCGAGGCGGCCCACGCCGAGGTCGAGCGCGTCGGACGAGGCTTCCTCGGGCTGCGGCAGCAGGAACACGCGGCGGCCCTCGAAGCGGCTCCAGGCGCGCGCGGCCGGCCAGTATACGGCGGGATCGTCGCACAGCAGGCGCTCGGCATAGGCCTTGAGCAGGTCGCCGCGCTCGGCCGCCGGGATGGGCGCCACGAATTCCTCGTACAGCTCCGGATAGAACCACTTGACGCCGTTGATGAACCAGTCGACCTCTGCCTTCGTGCACAGGAAGATCCCGCGCAGCACGAAACCGAGGCAGCGCTCGGGATGCGCCTGGCCGTAGGCCAGCGCCAGCGTCGAGCCCCAGGAGCCGCCGAACACCAGCCATTGCGAAATGCCGAACATGGCGCGCAGGCGCTCGATGTCGTCGATCAGGAGCTGGGTCGTGTTGTTGCGCCATTCGCCCAGCGGGGTCGACTTGCCGGCCCCACGCTGGTCGAACAGGATCACGCGGTAGGCGTTCGGGTCGAAGAAGCGCCGGTGCTGCGGCGACAGCCCGGCGCCCGGCCCGCCATGCAGGAACAGCACCGGGATGCCATTGGGGTTGCCGACTTCTTCCCAGTAGATCGTGTGCAGCTCGTCGACGGCGAGCATGCCGTGGCGGATCGGCTGGATCGGCGGGAACAGGGACGGCGGTGTGGCAGGCATGGCGCTACTCTCTCGGCAGGGGATGGCCGATTGTAGCCTACCGGTCTGCGTCAGAAGAAGGTGTTCAGCGCTTCGAGCACGTCGTAGGCGTCGTCCACCGTCAGCAAGACTTGCCACTTGTCGAAGGTCGTGCAGGGGTGCGAAATGCCGCAGCCGACCAGGTCGCCCACGCGCAGGCTGTCGCGGATCTCGCCCTCCGGCAGCGACAGGTAGGCGTGCTGGTCGTTCATCTTGACGATCTCGCAGCCGGGCGGCAGTGCGGCCGGCGCCGCTGCTGCGCTGCCGGGGCGGTGCGTGACCAGCGGCGTCGGCAGCGCCTCGTCATAGGAAGCGTCGCGCTTGCCCATCGTGAGGATGGCAAGACCGGGCTCCGGGCGCGACTGCACCATGCTCCAGACTTCCAGCGCCGGCCGCAGGCCTTCGCCGTGCGCTTCGCGCGCGTCGAGCTGGGCCAGCAGACGCTTGTAGGAACCGTGGTCGCTGGTGAGATAACAGCCGCTGCGCAGCACGGCGCGCACGGGACGCGACAGGCCGGCCACGCCATGGAAACCGCGCGCGACCAGGTCGAAATAGGACGAGCCGCCGGCCGACAACAGGATCTCGGCGCCGCCGAACAGGCCGTCCTGGTCGGCCTGTTTGACCAGCTCCACCAGCTGGGCCAGGAAGGCGTTGACGGCGCGGATGTCGGCCTCGCGGTCGTGCGTCACCAACAGGCCTTCGTAGCCTTCGAAACCTGCAAGGCGCAGGCCGTCGGCAGCGGCAATGGCGCGCGCCACCGTCATCGCTTCTTCGCCGCTCCGGCAGCCGGCGCGCTTGCCGGCCAGGCCGAGTTCGACCAGCACCGGCAGCGGACGCGCCAGGCTGCGCGCGGTGACCGCCTGCGATAGGCACGCCACGCCATCGAGCGAATCGGCCAGGACAAAACATTCGAAATCCGGATCCTCATGCAGCAGCGCCAGCACCGCTTCGATGTCGGCGCGCGCCACCAGCTGGTTGGCCAGCAGCACGCGGCGCACGTTGAAGCGGTGCGCCACCTGCACTTGCGTGGCGCTGGCGAGGGTGATGCCCCAGGCGCCGTTGGCCAGCTGGGCGGCAAAGAGCTGCGGGCTCATGGTGGTCTTGCCGTGCGGGGCCAGGGTGGCGCCGTGGCGCGCGCAGAAGGCCTTCATCCAGGCCAGGTTGTGGGCAAGCGCCGAGGCCTTGAGCACGGCGACCGGGAAGGAGGTGTCGCCGCGCAGCACGTTCCAACCCTGCACGCCGATGGCGCCCTGGCGCAGCGGCTCCGTCAGGGGCAGGCCCTTGGTACCGGGCAGCAGGGTTTGTTCGTCGAGGCTGGACAGGGCGAGGCCGTCGCGGGGCAAGGTGTGCATAAACCTTTGAGCGTTATCAAGTACATGAGACTAGCCAGTATAGGGTCTAGAACTTTAGCCGGAAACGTCTGACAGGACAGTGATGCAATGAGATGTTGCATCTACGCGGTAAAAAATTAAGCTTAGTATATCAAGGTGTGTGGCTCACCAACAAAGAAAGATAGCGCGTAATTAAGCTAGATCAGCGCTAATTCAAACTAACCCAAAACTACGTCAGAACTTTCGCAGAAATATTCGGCTAGTTCCTCAAAGAAAAAATCTCAAGGCTTCTACATCGAGTGCAACTGGCGTTGATTAACTACCGACATTTCGTTCAGTTAATACTCTGCAAAAATATTTCGAACTCTGTTCCTAATTTTCTTTTCCATATACGTTAAAGTTAGATGCCAATCAATATAAAATATATTTCCACATGAGAAGATGTCTTTAGGCAACTAATGTTGGTTGTCGCAACTAGGAGAGAAAAATGAACGAACTTACTAATGAGGAACTGGAAATCATTTCTGGCGCGGGCAAGATCGCAGAAGTCTTCGACGACCTCGAATATGTCGTTGAGCGTGCTGATCGGCTATATGATAAGGCAATTAAGACGACTACTAATATGATGTGCCGCTTTACTGGCAAGTGCTAATCTAGTTAATGAAGACGCGGGCAACCGCGTCTTCAAATACCAAAAAACCAAGATACCTTCAAATTATGAAAAAAGAAATAATTGAAAAGAATATTTCAATTTGGAATATTTTGGTCGCGGTGCTGCTCGCAAAAATGTTTGCATTGTTCGCGCTTCTCTATTTAAAAAATAATACTACCTTGAATGTAGGAATTTCAACATTTACTTCGAGATTAATAGAGCTAATCATCTTTTTATGGTTAATATCGGAATTTTACAAGCCTATCCAAGTTTGGCTAAGTCCTATATTAGTTCGCAATAGATGCAATGGCGAAAAGCACGATATGTGGAAAACAATCTTTCTCATCTTCGTGTTTTCTGCAATTTCTCGATATTTTATCGAAATAATAACTATTGGCATTACGTCAGTTTTGGATCCGCAAGCAATTGATGATATACGTATGTCTTCCAACGACGAAGGTATCGCTAAGCTGTTCCGACTGCTAGTCGAAGGTAAAGTACTAGCACAGATAACTATTGTGCCACTCGTTGAAGAAATAATTTATCGTGGGATTCTATTTAACTATTTTCTGAGGCGTCAGAAAGCATTAGTCGCACTTGTTTTGACCTCAGCAATATTTGCTATCCCCCATGGGAATTCTTTTGCGGCCTTCCTGGGAGGCATTGTGTTTGGTAGTATCTACCTTTATAC
This sequence comes from Massilia sp. X63, assembly GCF_041023745.1. Taxonomy (NCBI): domain Bacteria; kingdom Pseudomonadati; phylum Pseudomonadota; class Betaproteobacteria; order Burkholderiales; family Oxalobacteraceae; genus Massilia; species Massilia sp. X63. Next base: position 277,236 of record NZ_JBFTEF010000003.1, on the reverse strand, counting down.
CGGGCGTTTAGCTTATTGCGTTCTTGCCCATGCCACCACTAACTTTACAATTGTAGCGTTATATATATTCCCAGAAAAGACATTTACCTTCTTTGCTGAGGATGCTATTACCCCCTTGCCACACTTGATAGCTATATCTGCGGCCATTACGTGGCTATTTGGTTTTGGAATTTACTATCTGAAACAATTATGGAAAAAATTAGACAGCTCGTTTGATGCAGAGTTCAACAAAAACGGGGAATCCTGAAAATGTTAACATTGATCTGCACAATTTCCCTGTCTTATTTAGCAATTATTTTATTTTTAAGCGGCTTACGAAATTTAGAATTGCCGACTGGAAAAATAATTTTCAATAGTGATTTGCTCGTGAAATTAGCGAAAAACCCTTCTTTTTCGTTAGTTAATGTAACCTTTGGCGTTATATTACTAGCTTCATCAAACAATACTTTGCTTGTTAGCATATCCGTATTCACCGGGACAATAGTTATCGCCGGGCTTTATATCGAGTATAAAAATCCTCAACAAGCATGCAATTGCTTCGGCTCCGCTGTAAATGGAAAAACGGTCAATCTAATTTTAAAATTGTTTAGCATTGCCTCTGCCCTAATAATAACTGCAGCAATTGCGAATGAAAAAGTATCTGATACTCGTCAATACTGGTGGATTAATGTCTTCGCAGCCCTTTGTGCAATCGTCTTTTTTTACAGACACGTTAAATCTAAAACTCAAAGTATAGATTCCCCACAAAACATACATGACTCTTTGAGCAAAGTAGGAAGCGTATGGCCTCCTGCGCAGCTTATAGGATTAGATTCAAATAATCAGCAATTTCTTTTGTCAGACTTAAAGCAATATTCACCTTTGGCGTTAGTGATAGTTGTATCAACACAGTGCTCTCACTGCAAACAGCTACTTCCTGACATCACGAGATTCTCACAATGCTTTGGCGAGCGCTTAACTACAGTTGTGGTCTTCGAAGAAGAACCCAACGTTTCAGATTTAGGCAAATCGCTCGTTTTACACGATCCTAACAAAAATTTAATTTTAAACGTAAATGCTGAAGGGACACCATTTGCCTTGCTATTTCAATCAAAAAATATGAAACAAATCGCTCCTATTGCTTATGGCTCAGAGAAAATTCGGATATTGTTTGCTCTCGCGCTTAATGTTATTGCACGCTCGACATAGCGATATGAAGTAGTGATTTCTTTAATTTTCACAATAATACCGTATTCAAGTTCATGCTCATTAACAATGATTGACGCCAGTTCGAATTATCAGCCCCTTAAAATAAACAATCAGTAGGCTTCATAAATTTATCTTTCACAAACCGTTTTCATAATTTTATCGATAGGAAAGCGTATTCATATCAGATGTAACAACTGAGAGCAAACAACTATAAGTTACTGATAATTATCATAAACCACATTAATGCTTGTGCACACTATATTCTCCTGTTATATAAATCACGCCTATTAATACGTTGTCGACGAATAACCGAATTTCGCGTTGATGATTGAATAAAGCCAGATATTATAATGCATTTTTAGGAAAACTATCTTGCGCGACGCCGTTACTACTTCAGACAAGGATTCAGAAAACATGCCTTCTGAACGTTTTCCCGCACCTCCGCTTAGCAAGTTATTTCGTCATCAAGCTGTCGAGTATGCAACTGTTCATCAGTATGGCACCGTCATGCTGACTCGTCCTGTTAGTCATGTGGTTCTCACCTGCGTTTTCGCAGCGTTGGCATTGCTGCTCATTGCGTTTTTCGCTTTTTTCGAGACGACTCGAAAGGCCACCATCCAAGGCATGTTGGTTCCCACTTCTGGCGTGATCCGAGTTTTTTCCAATCAAGTCGGTGTGATTAAAGAAGTCAGTATTAAGGAAGGCCAGTTTGTACGCGAAGGAGATATTTTGTTTGTTGTTTCGAGTGAGCGAAGTACCTCCGACCCGCGTTCCACAGAGGCCGTGATTTCCGAATTATTGGAACAGCGGCGCGCCAGCTTTCATAATGAATTGCACCAAGCTAGGACGCAGGCCATACAGCACCGCGCAGCGCTGCAGCAGCGTGCACAGGGTCTGCTTTGGGAAATTGAGCGACTAAATTATCAAGCGCTCATGCAGAAACAGCGTATTGCCTTGTCAGAACAGACCGTGGCACGTTTCGCGCAGTTGGAGGCAACCAATTACATCTCGACGGCGCAACTGCAGGAACGTGAAGCCGAGCTGCTCGACCAACAGCAGCGCCTGCTCGAAATTGAACGTATCCGGTCCGTGACCAACCGGGACTTAACCAGCACCCGAGCGGAGGAACAGAATATTGCAGTGCAAGCCCAGCGCGACGAAAACGCCTTGCGTCGCAATGCCTCGACCATCGAACAGGACTTAACCGAGAACGAGGCGCGACGCGAAGTTCTTGTACGGGCGCGCAAGAGGGGCACGATTACAGTGATTGCCGCGAACATTGGCCAGACCGTCAGTACCGGAACCTCCTTGGCATCGATCCTGCCGGAAGGGAACAAGCTCGAGGCTGAAATGTATGTGCCGTCCCGAACGGTCGGTTTTATTAAGCCCGGCATGATGGCCTTGGTGCGCTACCAGGCATTTCCATACCAGAAGTTTGGCCAACACCCTGCCCGCGTGCGCGAGGTTGCCACTACCTCAGTGCGCCCCGAGGAACTGCCCACCTCCGCAGCAGCAATGCCTGGAGCGGCCCAGTCGGAACCGGTTTACCGCATCCGGCTTGAGCTCGACCAACAAAGTGTTCGTACATACGGCGCAGCGATGCCGCTACGCTCGGGAATGTTGGTGGAAGCCAGCGTTATGCTCGATAGACGCAAGCTCTATGAATGGGTCCTGGAACCGGTGTTCAGCATTTCGGGCCGCATGTGAGCGGGTGAGGCTTCCCACATTTTTCTGCGTGCAGTTTTCGTTCATGTGAGCGCTCCTACCTTGTGATTGCACCTGATATGCAACTTTCTATTCTTCCCCAATTAGCTTTCTGGAACAGCCGCCGGCTACCCGTTCTGTTGCAGACGGAAGGATCCGAATGTGGACTTGCATGCGTAGCGATGGTTACTAGCTACTGGGGCCACCGGATCGATATTCCGAGCATGCGTCATCGCTTTTCGGTATCTATGAAAGGGGTGAATTTAAAGGGTCTGATGGCGATGGCGGACGGCTTGTCCTTGCAGACGCGTCCGCTCAAGCTAGACCTCCAGCATTTGCCTGAACTGAAGTTACCCTGCATTCTGCATTGGGACCTGAACCACTTTGTCGTGCTGAAGTCAATATCGGCTAAGCATGCCGTTGTGCATGATCCGGCCGTCGGCGAACGATGCATGCCAATGGACGAGTTCGCCAAGCACTTCACAGGCATCTCACTGGAACTGACGCCGACCGCAAATTTCGCGGCCAAGGAAGAGCGCCAACAATTTTCCTTGTTCTCGCTGATGGGACGCGTGGTCGGCCTACGCCGCAGCCTTACCCAAGTCCTCGCACTCGGTCTGGCGCTGCAAGTCTGTGCCCTCATCGCGCCCTTTTACATGCAATGGATCGTAGACGAAGCCCTGCTGGCATCAGATCGCGACCTAATTACGGTGCTGGGTTGCGGCTTCTTGGTACTTGTGCTGCTACAGACTGCAATCGGCGGCGTACGCTCATGGGTCACTACCGTGCTGTCTACCAGCCTAAACCTGCAATGGCTGGGCAACGCCTTCGGTCACCTTCTGAAACTGCCTCTCCCCTACTTCGAGAAGCGCCACACCGGCGACGTTGTCTCGCGTTTCGGTTCGATCCGGCAGATCCAGACTAGTCTCACGACCCAGTTCGTTGAAGGGATCATCGATGGTATGCTGGTGCTAGGTACCTTAGCCATGATGCTGTTATATAACACTAAGCTAGCCGCCGTCGCCTGCGTTGCCGTGCTGCTCTATGCGCTATTACGCTGGGCAATATTCCGCCCAATGCGCGATGCCAATTCCGAACAAATCATCCACGCCGCGAAGCAACAGAGTCATTTCATAGAAACAGTGCGCGGCATGCAGAGCATCCGCATATTTGGACGTAGCGAAGAGCGCCGTTCGAGTTGGATGAACTCGCTGGCCGACGAGTTCAACGCTGAGTTGCGTATTGCCAGGCTGAGCGTCTCATATCAGACGGCGAATACTCTACTATTTAGCGGGGAGCGCGTGATCGTGATCTGGCTTGCAGCCCTCGCCGTGCTCAGCAATGAATTCTCGGTCGGGATGGTGTTCGCCTTCATCAGTTATAAGGACCAGTTCAGCCAGCGCATGGCCAGTCTGATCGACAAGCTGTTCGAACTGCGAATGATGCGCTTACATGGCGAGCGCGTGGCCGACATCGTGTTGGCGGAAGCGGAACGGGATGATGATGCAGCCGAGATCGACGCAAGCGATATCATTCCCTCGATTGAAATCAAAAACCTGAGTTTCCGTTATTCGGACAGCGAACCCGAAGTCATCCGTGAGCTCAACCTGAGTATCCCCGCCGGCCAATGCGTAGCGATCACAGGACCGTCGGGTTGCGGCAAGACGACCCTAATGAAGCTGCTACTTGGTCTGCTAACGCCGACCGGAGGCGAAATCCGTGTTGGTGGGATACCCCTAATCACGCTCGGCCTGTCGAACTACCGCCATATGTTGGGCACAGTCATGCAGGACGATACCCTGTTTGCAGGGTCGATCTCGGACAACATCAGTTTCTTCGATCCTATGGTCGACATGCAGCGAGTCTATCAATGCGCTGAGCTCGCCGCCATCGCAGCCGAAATCGCCGCCATGCCGATGGCCTTTAATACGCTGATCGGCGATATCGGCACTGGCTTGTCGGGCGGCCAGAAGCAGCGCATCCTGCTGGCACGGGCACTGTACAAGAACCCGAAAATCCTGGTTCTGGACGAAGCAACCAGCCACCTAGACGTGTGGAATGAGCAGGCCGTCAACCAGGCCATCCAGCAGATTCCGCTCACCCGCATCATCGTCGCCCACCGTCCGGAAACCATCCAGATGGCAGAGCGCGTAATCGTTCTGCATAATGGCCAAGTCGCCCAGGATGTCATGAAGCCGGTTCCTGAAGACAAGCAGGCCGCGTGACGACGGTAGTCTCCTAAAGAACAGCCCGGACAATTGCTCGTCCGGGTTGTTCTTTTCAGCTCAAGCGCCTAGTTAGCACCCTCTGCCAACAATCACTGCATGTGCTGGCCGCCGTTGATCGCGATGTTGGCGCCGGTGACGAAGGCCGCTTCTTCCGACGACAGGTAGGCGACCAGGCCGGCGACTTCTTCCGGCTTGCCCAGGCGGCCCATCGGGATTTGCGGGATGATTTTCGATTCCAGCACTTCGCTCGGGATGTCCATGACCATCTTGGTGCCGATGTAGCCCGGCGAGATGGTGTTGACGGTCACGCCCTTGCGCGCCACTTCCAGGGCCAGGGCTTTGGTAAAGCCGTGCATGCCGGCCTTGGCGGCCGAATAGTTGGTCTGGCCGAAGGCGCCCTTCTGGCCGTTGACCGACGAGATGTTGATGATGCGGCCCCAGCCGCGTTCGACCATGCCGTCGCAGACCGGCTTGGTCATGTTGAACACGGAATCCAGGTTGGTCTTCATGACCGCGTCCCAGTTCGGCTTGTCCATCTTCTTGAAGGTCATGTCGCGGGTGATGCCGGCGTTGTTCACCAGCACGTCAACCGGACCGACTTCCTGCTCGACCTGGCGCACGCAGGCCTGGGCCGAGTCGTAGTCGGACACGTCGCACGGGTAGGCCCGGAAGTCGTAGCCCTGCTCCTTCATCTGCGCCAGCCAGGCATCCGCTTTCTTGTTGCCCGGCGAATAAGTAGTGACGACCTTATAACCCAAGGCGGCCAGCTTGATGCACACCGCTTCGCCCAGACCGCCCATGCCGCCCGTCACTAATGCTACTCTAGCCATCGTCTTCTCCAGTTTTATCGTGTCAATCACTTCTACGGGCAAGGGCAGCCGCCAGGCCGCCCCCGCGTTGCGTCAGTTCATGCGCTCAGTCGCGCTCGACCGCCAGCGCCACGCCCATGCCGCCGCCGATGCACAGGCTGGCCAGTCCGCGCTTGGCGTCGCGGCGCACCATCTCATGCAGCAGGGAGACCAGCACGCGGCAGCCGGAGGCGCCGATCGGGTGGCCCAGGGCGATCGCGCCGCCGTTCACGTTGATCTTCGAGGTGTCCCAGCCCATTTCCTTGTTGACTGCAATGGCCTGGGCGGCAAACGCCTCGTTGATTTCCATGAGGTCGATGTCTTCGTGGGTCCAGCCGGCCTTCTGCAGGCACAGCTTGGTCGCCGAGACCGGGCCCATGCCCATGATCGACGGGTCCAGGCCGGCCGAAGCGTAGGCCTTGATGCGTGCCAGCGGGGTCAGGCCCAGCTCTTTCGCTTTCGAGGCGCTCATCATGATGACGGCGGCGGCGCCGTCGTTGATGCCGGAGGCGTTACCGGCGGTAACCGTGCCTTCCTTGTTGAAGGCAGGACGCAGGCTCGATAAAGCCTCCAGGGTCGAGCCGTGCTTCGGGTATTCGTCGGTGTCGAAGACGGTCGGGCCCTTCTTCGATGGAATCTCGACCGGGATGATCTCGTCCTTGAACTTGCCTGCTTTTTGGGCAGCCTCGGCCTTGAGCTGCGACTGCAGCGCGAATTCATCCTGCTCGGCGCGCGAGACCTCGTATTTGCGTGCGACGTTCTCGGCGGTGACACCCATGTGGTACTGGTTGTAGACGTCCCACAGGCCGTCGACGATCATGGTGTCGACCAGCTTGGCGTCGCCCATGCGGAAACCGTCGCGCGAGCCGTTCAGGACGTGCGGCGAGGCGCTCATGTTTTCCTGGCCGCCGGCGATGACGATCTGGGCGTCGCCGCACTTGATGGCCTGGGCCGCCAGGTGGGTGGCCTTGAGGCCGCTGCCGCAGACCATGTTGATGGTTTGCGCCGGCACCATGTCGGGCAGTCCGCCCTTGATGACGGCCTGGCGGGCCGGGTTCTGGCCGGCGCCGGCGGTGAGGACCTGGCCCATGATGACCTCGCTCACGGAGGCGGGATCGATGCCGGTTTTGGCCAGCAGCTGGCGGATCACGTGCGCGCCGAGCTCGGCGGCAGGTATCTTGGCCAGCGTGCCGCCGAATTTACCCACTGGAGTGCGGCCGGCGGCCACGATGACGACATCTTCCATGTTGCTCTCCCTAGTCCCGGTCTGGCCGGGGATTGTTAAGACGGCAGGGCCGTAAAACCATGCATCTTACGGTTAGCACAAAGCCCATATTTAAGCGAAATCAATCTTATCAGCTTATTCACCAATTACAACCGCGATATGCCCTGCCGCTCAGGATGTTGCGCACTATTTGAACAGGCATCGACGGTCCGCGACAACAGTCATTTCTACTAGGAATCATGCGTGCGCAACTGTCCTTTCGGTCAAATTTCACAGTAGAATGCACGAGCGCAACGCCAACCAGACTGTTTTATGCCCAAAACCCCAAGCTCGCTGCCCATCGAAATCAAGATTTCCACGGTCGTCGCCATTTCGACGATCCTGCACTCGGCCGACCCGGCCACGATCGATGCGGCACTACACCAGATGACCGGCGGGGTCTCGGACTTTTTCGAGGACGAGTTCGCGGTGATCGACATCGCCGCCATCGCCCACGAGTCCCCGGCGATCGACTGGCCGGCCCTGGTGGCGCTGCTGAAGAAATACCGGCTCAATGCCGTGGCCGTGCGCGGCGCCGGCCCGGAGATGGGCGATGCGATCCGCGCCCACGGCCTGTCGCTGGACGACGGCAGCAGCGGCGTGCGTGCGCCCGACAGCAAGGAAGCGGCCGCCGAGCCCGCCCCGACGCCGGCGCCGGAAGCGGCTCCGGTTGCGGCCCCGGCCCCGGTACAGCCGGCGCCGGTGGCGGCCATGATCATCGACACCCCGGTGCGCGCCGGCCAGCGCGTGTACGCGCGCGGCAGCGACCTGATCGTTACCGCCGTGGTGAACAATGGCGCGGAAATCATCGCCGACGGCAGCATCCACGTGTATGCGCAGCTGAACGGCCGGGCCCTGGCGGGTGCCTCCGGCAATCCGGAGGCGCGCATTTTCGCCCTGTCGATGGAGCCGGAGCTGGTGTCGATCGCCGGCGTGTACCGCACCTTCGACGACGGTTTCCCGAACGACCTGAGCCGTCAGCCGGCCCAGATCCGGCTGGTCGGCGACCGGCTCGATATTTCATCGCTGGCGCCGGCGTCTCGCACCTGAGCCTGCGTACATAAGCATTTGACCCGCAGATACTGCTAGAACTGTAAAGGACCTTTTTGTGGCACGAATTATTGTTGTGACGTCCGGCAAGGGCGGTGTGGGCAAAACCACTTCGAGCGCAAGCTTCTCCAGCGGCCTGGCCCTGCGCGGCCACAAGACCGCGGTCATCGACTTCGACGTCGGCCTGCGCAACCTCGACCTGATCATGGGCTGCGAACGCCGCGTGGTATATGACCTGATCAACGTGATCAACGGCGAAGCGACCCTGAACCAGGCGCTGATCAAGGACAAGCACACCGAGAACCTGTTCATCCTGCCGGCCTCGCAGACGCGCGACAAGGAAGCGCTGAGCGAAGAAGGCGTCGAGCGCGTGCTGAACGACCTGGTCCAGATGGGCTTCGAGTTCATCATCTGCGATTCGCCGGCCGGCATCGAGCACGGCGCGCTGATGGCCCTGACCTTCGCCGACGAGGCGATCATCGTCACCAACCCGGAAGTGTCCTCGGTGCGCGACTCGGACCGCATCCTCGGCATCCTGCAGGCCAAGTCGCGCCGCGCCCAGAGCGGTTCGGAGCCGGTCAAGGAACACCTCCTGATCACCCGCTACTCGCCGAAACGCGTCGAAGCCGACGAAATGCTGTCCTACCAGGACGTGCAGGAAATCCTGCGCATTCCACTGATCGGCATCATCCCGGAATCGGAATCGGTGCTGCACGCCTCGAACCAGGGCAACCCGGCGATCCATTTCAAGGGCACCGACGTGGCCGAGGCCTACGAGGACGTGATCGCCCGCTTCCTGGGCGAAGACCGTCCGCTGCGTTTCACCACCTACGAAAAGCCGGGCCTGTTCCAGCGCATCTTTGGAGCCAAGTGATATGGCACTTCTCAACTTCCTGTTCCCGGAGAAAAAGAAGAGCGCGTCAGCCGCCAAGGAACGCCTGCAGATCATCATCGCGCGCGAGCGCAGCAGCGTCACCGGTCCGGACTTCCTGCCGGCCCTGCACCGCGAGCTGATCGAGGTCATCTCGAAATACACCAAGGTCAGTGCCGACGACATCAAGATCTCGCTCGACCGCCAGGGCAACCTGGAAGTGCTCGACGTGAACGTGGTGCTGCCGGACACTTGATTCCGGCGATGTTATAAACAAATGCCCGCTTGATGCGGGCATTTGTTTAGGTGGCGTGCGCTACACCGGCGCCGTCCCCATATCGATCACCCGCGCCTTCTGCAGCTCGCGCGCTACCTGCGCGCAGGCTTCCACGTGCTGGTAGCCCATCTTGCGGAACAGCGCGAAGCCGATCGCCGCCGAGGCGATCTGTCCGGCCACCGGCACCACTTTGGTCACCGTCTTGGCCGCGATCTTCAGGCCGGCGCGCTTGAACAGCTGCAGCACCAGCCGCTGCGTCACCAATTTCCCGACCAGCATGCCGCCCACCGAGGCCGCCGCCTGGTAGGCCAGCACCCGCAGGCGCGGATGCAGGCGCTCGATCTGCTGCTGGCTCAGGCCGAACTCCTTGTTGACCTCCTCGACCAGCACCGTAAACGTGGTCAGGTCGGACAGGATGTCCACGCCCGGCAGCGGCACCGCCGCCACCCCGGCCGATACCAGCGCCCGCTTGCGCACCATGTCGCGGCAGCGCTCGCGCACGACGTCGATTTCGGCGCCGCTCACCGGCTCCAGGGTCGGCTCGGCTGCGACCACCTCCTTTTTTTTGCGTCTAAACAACATATCGCCTCCCGTGCACGTGTAGGAACAAGTGTAACGCTCTCTGGCATTTCTCGTTAACACAACAGATCTAAATTCCGGAACGCAAATTCGTTATTTTGCTGTAGCGCTATTTTGTAAAAGTCTGATATATTCGGTTTAACCCTTGTAGGAGCCTTCCTACAAGGCTAACCCTACCAGTAGATGTGATATGAAGATCGCCGTTCTTGAACAAGACCGCAGCCAGGCTGAACTCATTTGCCAGGTGCTGACCGCGGCGGGGCACACGTGCCAGCCGTTTGACAGCGCCAAGGAATGCCTTGCGCAATTGCGTAAGGAAAATGCCGACATGCTGGTCATGGATTGGAACGTTCCTGACATGGAAGGCGCGGAAATCCTGCGCCGTGCCAAGGAAAAGATGGCGTCGAATGCGCCGATGATCTTCCTGGTGGGTAACAACGCCGAGGACGACATCATCGCCGGCGTCACCGCGGGCGCCGACGACTACCTGGTCAAGCCGCTGCGCCGCGGCGAGCTGGTGGCGCGCGTCTCGGCCCTGCTGCGCCGCGCCTATCCGTCGCAGAACAGCGCCGAGCAGCTGCAGTTCGGCCCCTTCACCTTCGAAACGCGTCCGGGACGCCTGCTCAAGGATGGCTCGATCATCGACGTCACCCAGAAGGAATTCTCGCTGGCGCTGCTGTTCTTCCGTAACATCGGTCGTCCGCTGTCGCGCGCCTACATCCACGAATCGGTCTGGGTGCGCGATACCGACGTGCCTTCGCGCACCATGGACACCCACGTCTCGCGCGTGCGCAACAAGCTCAGCCTGCGCCCGGAGAACGGCTTCCGCCTGGTGCCGGTCTACAGCTACGGCTACCGCCTGGAAAAGCTGGGCGCCTGATCGAGCATTGGCATTGCGCCAAGCCGGCGGCCGGCCCCGGCCGACCGCTGAAACCCTTCTCGCACAAGGGTATAATGGGTGCATACCCGTCGACCCCGTCCCACCATGCAACTGCTTGCCGTTGGCCTGAACCACACCACCGCTCCGGTCTCGCTGCGCGAGCAGCTGGCGCTCGCGCCCGACCAGCTCGGCAAGGCGGTGCAGGCGGCGCGCAGCTGGTTCGCGCGCCAGGGCTCGCATGGCGGGGCCTCGGGTAACACTGGCCTCGGCAATGAAGCGGCCATCCTCTCGACCTGCAACCGCACCGAGATGTATGCGGCCAGCGACATCGCCAATCCGCTCGACGCCTCGGCCCAGTTCCTGGCCCACTACCACGCGCTGAATTTCGCCGAGCTGCGCCCCCACCTGTACATGCTGCCGCATGACAGCGCGGTGCGCCACGCCTTCCGCGTCGCCTCCGGGCTCGATTCGATGGTACTGGGCGAGCCGCAGATCCTGGGCCAGATGAAGGACGCGGTGCGCACCGCCGAGGAAGCCGGCGGCCTGGGCACCTACCTGCACCAGCTGTTCCAGCGCAGCTTCGCGGTGGCCAAGGAGGTGCGCAGCACCACCGAGATCGGCGCCCACAGCGTCTCGATGGCCGCAGCCGCGGTGCGCCTGTCGCAGCGCATCTTCGACAGCATCGCCGACCAGCACGTGCTGTTCATCGGCGCCGGCGAAATGATCGAACTGTGCGCCGCCCACTTCGGGGCCCAGAACCCGAAGTCCGTCACCATCGCCAACCGCAGCATGGAACGCGGCCAGCTGCTCGCCACGCGCTACAACGGCGAGGCGGTGCGCCTGGCCGACCTGCCCGAGCGCCTGCATCATTTCGACATCGTGATCTCGTGCACCGCCTCGACGCTGCCCCTGATCGGCCTCGGCATGGTCGAGCGCGCGGTCAAGGCGCGCCGCCACCGCCCGGTGTTCATGGTCGACCTGGCGGTGCCGCGCGATATCGAACCCGAAGTGGCGCGCCTCGACGACGTGTTCCTGTACACCGTGGACGACCTCGCGCAGGTGGTACAAACCGGCATCGAGAGCCGCCAGGCCGCGGTGGCCCAGGCCGAAGCCATCATCGAGACGCGCGTGCAGTCCTTCATGCACTGGGTCGGCGACCGCGCCATGGTGCCGGTCATCCGCGACCTGCACGAGTCGAGCGAGGCGCTGCGCCTGGCCGAACTCGAACGCGCGCGCAAGCTGCTGGCGCGCGGCGACGATCCCGAAGCCGTGCTCGAAGCGCTGTCGAAAGGCCTGGCCGCCAAGTTCCTGCACGGCCCGCAGCAGGCGCTGCACCACGCCCAGGGCGACGAGCGCGCCCGCCTCGCCAGCCTGCTGCCCCAGCTGTTCCGCGGCCGCCGTTAGCGGCCCTTCCCCGCCTGTCCGCGTCCTCCAGGGACGCATCCGGCCGTCCCCGTGCGGCTTCCCGAACCTTACCGAACACGCCTATGAAACCATCCATGCTGGCCAAGCTGGACCAACTGGCCAACCGACTCGTCGAACTGGACGAACTGCTCATGTCCGAAGGCGCCACCGCCAACATGGACAGCTACCGCAAGATGACCCGCGAGCACGCCGAGCTGTCGCCGCTGGTGGCCCTGTACCGCCAGTACGGCGCGGCCCAGGACGACATCGCCGCGGCCCAGGAGATGGCGCAGGATCCCGAGATGAAGGATTTTGCGCAGGAAGAAATCGAGGCCGCGAAAGCCCGCCTGGCCGCCCTGGAGCTCGATCTTCAAAAAATGCTGCTGCCGAAGGATGAAAACGACGAGCGCAACATCTTCCTCGAGATCCGCGCCGGCACCGGCGGCGACGAATCGGCGCTGTTCGCCGGCGACCTGCTGCGCATGTACACCCGCTTCGCCGAACGCAACCGCTGGCAGGTGGAAGTGGTGTCCGAGTCGCCGTCCGACCTGGGCGGCTACCGCGAAATCATCGTGCGCATCATCGGCAACGGCGTATATTCGAAACTCAAGTTCGAATCCGGCGGCCACCGCGTGCAGCGGGTGCCCGCCACCGAGACCCAGGGCCGCATCCACACCTCGGCCTGTACCGTCGCCGTGATGCCGGAAGCCGACGAGGTCGAGGACGTGAACATCAACCCGGCCGACCTGCGCATCGATACCTACCGCGCCTCCGGCGCCGGCGGCCAGCACATCAACAAGACCGATTCGGCGGTGCGCATTACCCACCTGCCGACCGGCATCGTGGTGGAATGCCAGGACGACCGCAGCCAGCACAAGAACAAGGCCCAGGCACTGAAGGTGCTGGCGGCGCGCATCAAGGATGTGCAGCTGCGCGAGCAGCAGTCGAAGGAAGCGGCTACCCGCAAGAGCCTGATCGGCTCGGGCGACCGCAGCGAACGGATCCGCACCTACAACTTCCCGCAGGGCCGCCTGACCGACCACCGCATCAACCTGACACTGTACAAGCTGGACTTCATCATGGACGGCGACCTGGCGGAGCTGACCAATGCGCTGGCGGCCGAACACCAGGCGGAACTGCTGGCGGCGCTCGGGGATTGATCTGGCGAACGGGTTTTGTAGGGTGGGCGGCTTTGCCGCCCACGCGTTCAACCAGCCGATGAATAGTCGTCGCGTCTGCTCAACCGGGATTTGAACGCGTGGGCAGGAGACCCGCCCACCCTACGTTAAGCAAAGATTAAGTAGAGCGAGGGGCTTCATGCGAGAATGGCCCCCGTCCGAACAACACCTGATACAACACCACCGATGCTGCCCTCCAACCGCCAGATCCTGTTCGCCATCTCGTCGATCTGCTTCGCGCTGATCGCGGTCGCCCTCTACCTGCAGCACATCCTGGAGATGCTGCCCTGCCCCTTGTGCGTGATCCAGCGCTACATGTTCCTGGCGATCGGCATTGCGAGCCTGGTGTCGGCCATCAGCGGCAAGGTCCGCGAAGGCACGGCGCTGGCCCTGCTGGCGGCCCTGGGCGGCCTGGTCGCGGTCGGCAAGCACCTGTACGTGATCGCTCACCCCGGCTTCAGCTGCGGCATCGATCCGATGGAAACCTTCCTCAACAAGATCCCTACCGCCGAATACCTGCCCTGGGTGTTCCGCGCCGACGGCCTGTGCGAAGGCGCCACCGATTCGCTGATGGGCCTGGCGATCCCGCAGTGGTCGGCGATCTGGTTCGCGGTGCTCACCGTGCTGCTGGCCTTCGTCCTGCTGCGCAAGAAGCGCGTATGACCCCTACGGTACAAGCCGGCGCGACGATCGGCCGGCTACAGGCGGCGCTGCCGCTCGACCCGCTGGAAAACCGCATCCTGCTGTGCCACGCACTGGGCCTGGCGCGGGTCGCCCTGATCACGCAATCCGAGCGCGCGCTCAGCGCGGACGAAGCCGCGCGCCTCGACGCCCTGGTGCAGCGCCGCCTGCAGGGCGAGCCGATCGCCTACATCGTCGGCGAACGCGAATTCTTCGGCCTGCCGTTCAAGGTCGGCCCCGGCGTGCTGATCCCCCGTCCCGACACCGAACTGATCGTCGAACTGGCCCTGGAGCGCCTGCCGCCGCGCGGCCGCCTGCTCGACATGGGCACCGGCAGCGGCGCCATCGCCGTGGCCTGCGCCCACAGCCGCGAGGACGCCGCCGTGACCGCGCTGGACGTGAGCGAGAATGCCCTGGCGATCGCGCGCGCCAACGCCGCGGCCAACGGCGCGCGGGTAGCTTTCATGCGCAGCGACTGGTTCGCGGCACTCGGCGCGCAGCGCTTCGAGATCATCGCCTCGAACCCGCCCTACATCGCGGCGGGCGACCCGCACCTGACGCAGGGCGACCTGCGCTTCGAGCCAAGCGGCGCCCTGACCGACCATGCCGATGGCCTGTCGGCCCTGCGCATCATCGTCGACGGCGCGCCCGCCCACCTGGAACCTGGCGGCTGGCTGCTGCTCGAGCATGGCTACGACCAGGCCGAGGCCGTGCGCGCCCTGCTGGCGGCACGCGGCTTCGTCGAGGTGCAAAGCTGGCGCGACCTGGCCGGCATCGAGCGCGTCAGCGGCGGGCGCCTGCCCTAGCTTGCGCGGCGCCCCCACCGCCGTTGCTACAATGGCCAGTTCCTGGATACCGGCCCTGGATGGGCACCGCATGCGCAAACTGTTCGCCTCGATCATCCTGCTCCTTCCATTCGTCTGCGCCGCCGCGGATACGGCAGCGGGCGCCGGCGCCGAGCGTGCGCGCCAGCTGTTCGAACGCGAATGGCAATGGCAGCTGCGCCAGCAGCCCGAATACGCCACCGGCATCGGCGAGCACCGTTACGACGCCCTGCTGAGCGATACCTCGCTGGAGGCGCGCGCCGCCGCCGTCGAGCACACGCGCCAGGTGCTCGACGAGGCGCGCCAGATCGACCGCAGCGGACTGGCGGGCCAGGACCGCCTGTCCTGGGACCTGTTCGTGGCCGCGCGCGAGCGCAGTCTGGCGGCGGCCGCTTTCACCAGCTTCGACCCGCAGCCGCTCAGCAACTGGGACGGCCTGCACCTGCGCCTGCCGCGCCTGGTCGCGCAGATGCCTTTCCTCACCGAGCAGGACTACCGCAACTATGCCTCCCGCCTGGATGCCCTGCCGGCCCATGTCGACGGCCTGATCGAGCAGATGCGCGCGGGCATGCGCGCCGGCTGGACCGTGCCGAAGGTGGCGATCGCGCTGGTGCCGGAAGCGCTGCGCCGCCTGCGCGAAGACATGGCCGCCGGCCCGCTGTATGCGCCGCTGCAGCGCATTCCCGCCACCATCGAGCCCGAGCTGCGCGAGGACCTGGTCGACGACGGCATCGCGGCGCTGGCGAATGCCGCCGTGGCCCTGTATCGGCTGGAAGACTTCCTGCGCAGCGAATACCTGCCGGCCGCGCGCGAGACCATCGGCGCCGCCAGCCTGCCCGGCGGCGCGGCCTGGTACGCCTTCCTGGTGCGCAGCGCCACCACCACCAGCCTCACGCCGGCCGAGGCGCATGCGATCGGCCTGAAGGAAGTCGCGCGCATCCGCGCCGAGATGGCGGCGCTGGTCCCGCGCACCGGTTTCCGTGGCAGCCTCGAGCGTTTCCTGGTCTTCGCACGCACCGACCGCCGCCTGTTCTTCACGCAGCCCGAGGCCCTGCTGGGGCGCTACCGCAAGGCGCTGGCGCGGGCCCAGGCCAAGCTGCCGAAGGTCGTGGCCACGGTGCCGAACGCCGGCCTTGCGGTCAAGCCGATGCAGGATCTTCCGGGACCAAACGGCCAGCCGGTGGCCTACTACGAGGCCGGCAGCGAAGGCCGCAGCGCGGCGCTGGTGGTCGACGTCGCGCAACTGGACCTGCGCCCGATCTGGCAGGTGGACAGCGTGGCGCTGCACGAAGGCATGCCCGGCCACCACCTGCAGGTGGCGCGCGCCCAGGCGCTCGACCTGCCCGCGTTCCGGCGCCACGGCTGGTACGAGGCCTTCGGCGAAGGCTGGGCCACCTATGCCGAGGGCCTCGGCCCCCTGCTGGGCTTCTTCGACGACCCGTTCTCGCGCTTCGGCCAGCTCAACGAAGAGATGCTGCGCGCCGCGCGGCTGGTGGTGGACACCGGCATCCACACGATGGGGTGGTCGCGCAAGCAGGCGCTCGACTACCTGAACACGCACACCGCCAATCCGCCGCAGGACAACGAGCTGGAAGTGGACCGCTACATCGCGCGGCCGGCCCAGGCGCTCGCCTACAAGGTCGGCCAGATGCGCATTGCCGCACTGCGCGACGGCGCGCGCAGCGCGCTGGGCGCACGCTTCGACCTGCCCCGCTTCCACGATGCGGTGCTGAAGAACGGCGCGCTGCCGCTGGACCTGCTCCAGCGCCAGGTGGAGCGCTGGGTGCTGGCCGAAAAAGAGGCAGCCAAAACGCCTGCCCCACCCCCTGCTTCCAGCGCCGCGCCCCCTGCTCCCGAGGGAGCTGCCGCTGCCACCGGTTGGGAATGAGGGGCCTCCCGGCGCGCTTGGCATTTTTCGGGTACTCTCTGCTCCAATCGAATTTGGCAGTACAAGAAAGGAAACATCCGTGTCCAAGCAACCAGTGTCGAACCAACTGCAGCGCCGCCTGGCCCTGCTCGACGACGACGAGCATCGCGCCCTGCTCGGCCAGGGCCTGCGCGGCATCGAACGCGAAACCCTGCGCGTGGACCGGCACGGCCAGCTGGCGCGCACGCCGCACCCGATCACGCTCGGTTCGGCATTGACCCATCCGCAGATCACCACCGATTACGCCGAAGCCCTGCTGGAATTCATCACCCCGGCCGAGCACGACATCTCGACCGTCCTGAACCACCTCGACGCGATCCACCGCTTCGCCCACGCCCGCCTGGACGGCGAGATGCTGTGGAGCGTATCGATGCCGGGCGAACTGCCGCCCGAGGAAGACATCGAGATCGCCTGGTACGGCAGCTCCAACCTCGGCATGCTCAAGCACGTCTACCGCCGCGGCCTGGCGCTGCGCTACGGGAAGGCGATGCAGTGCATCGCCGGCATCCACTACAACTACTCGCTGCCCGAAAAGCTGTGGCAGCTGGTGGCCGCCAGCGAGGGCATCGTGGAAGAACGCCGCCATGCGCTGCGCGACTTCCAGTCCGAGAGCTACATTGCGATGATCCGCAATTTCCGCCGCTACAGCTGGCTGCTGATGTACCTGTTCGGCGCCACCCCGGCCCTGACCACCAGCTTCCTGCGCGGCCGTCCGCACAAGCTCGAGACCTTATCGAACGACACCCTCTACCTGCCCTACGCCACCAGCCTGCGCATGAGCGACCTGGGTTACCAGAACGACGCCCAGTCCGGCCTGCGCCCGCACGAGAACAGCCTGGAAAGCTACGTCACCAGCCTGATGGCGGCGGTGAACACGCCGTATGAGCCGTATGCGGCGCTCGGCACCAAGCGCGACGGCGAGTGGATCCAGCTGTCGACCAACGTGCTGCAGATCGAGAACGAGTACTACTCGACGATCCGGCCGAAGCGCGTGATCCGCACCGGCGAGCGTCCGGTGCAGGCCCTGTGCAACCGCGGCGTGCAGTACATCGAGGTGCGCTGCCTCGACGTCGATCCGTTCGAGCCGGTCGGCATCAGCCTCGAGACCGGCCGCTTCCTGGACGCCTTCCTGCTGTTCTGCGCCTTCGAGGAAAGCCCGCTGATCAGCGCCCACGAAAGCCAGGTCCACGCGCGCAACTTCGCCCGCACCGTGAAGGAAGGGCGCGACCCGGCCCTCACCCTGACGCGCGACGGCCTCGAAGTGCCGCTGAAGGACTGGGCGCTGGAACTGGTCGAGCGCATCCGCACGGTGGCGCAGCTGCTGGACGACCAGCACAACGAAGGGAACGTACACGAATCCTCGCTCAACCTGCAGAAGGCCAAGATCATCAACCCGGCGCTGACCCCGTCGGCGCGGGTGCTGGAAGAAATCCGCGGCCTCGGTTCGGCCGCCGCCTTCGGCCTGCGCCAGAGCGCGCTGCACGCGGCCAGCTTCCGCGACAGCCCGCTGATGCCGGCCGAGCAGGCGCTGTTCGAAGAGATGGCCGAAAAATCGCTGGCCGAACAGGTGGCGATCGAGCAGGCCGACACCGTCAGCTTCGACGACTTCGTCGCCGCCTACAACTGCAGCAAGCTGTGCGAGAACCAGTAAGCCCGCTGCCGGCCTGCGCATGCTCACGTTCTACAACGAACACCACGCCCAGCAGGCCGCCTGCCTCGATGCGCCGTGGGAGGGGCAGCCCGGCGCGCTGGCCCTGACCCTGGCCGAGTGCGAGCGGCGCGGCCTGGGGCGCATCGTCACCCCGCAGGGCGTGCCGCTGGTCTCGCTCGAGCGCGTGCACACGCCGCGCTACCTGCACTTCCTGCGCACGGCCTGGAGCGCCTGGGCTGCGCGCGATCCGGCCAACGCCGGCAAGGATCTGCTGCCCGTTTTCTGGCCGCCGCACGGCGTCCCGACCGAAGCGGATCCGGACGATTTGCTGGCGCGCCTCGGCCTGTTCGCCGCCGACCTGCGCACGCCCATCGTGGCGGGCAGCTGGAGCGCGGCCCGGACCGGCGCCGACTGCGCCATCAACGCCGCGCACGCGCTGCGCCTGGGCGAACGCGGCAGCTTCGCCCTGACCCATCCGCCCGGCCAGCATGCGCGCGCCGCGGGCTTCGGCGGCGGCTGCTTCCTGAACAATGCGGCGCTGGCGGCCCAGCACCTGCTGGACGACGGCCTGCAACGCGTGGCCATCCTCGACATCGCGCGCCACCATGGCCACGGCACCCAGGACATCTTTTATGCGCGTGGCGACGTGCTCCATGTGTCGATCCACCTCGACCCGCGCCATGCCTATCCGTTCTACGCCGGCCACGCGGCCGAACAGGGACAAGGCGCGGGACTGGGATACAACATGAACCTGCCGCTGGCGCCGGATTGCGGCGGCGCGCAATGGTTCGCCGCGCTGGAGACGGCCTGCGTCAAGCTGGCCATGTGCCGGCCCGAGGCCCTGGTGGTTTCGCTGGGCGCGGGCCTGGCGTCGGCCTTCGGGCTGCAGGGCGGCGACTTCCTGCGCATCGGCGAACGCATTGCCCACCTCGGCCTGCCCACCGCCTTCATCTTCGAGGGCGCCCAGGGCAGTGGCACGCCGGACCCCGGAACGACTACAATCAACGTCCTCGAAGGCTTCGAAACCGCTGCGTGAGCACGCCTCGAAACCATGCTTGCGCGGCCCCATACCACCCCGGCTATTCCCATGATCGACTGGCAGTTCACCCATTTCAACGACCTCACCCCGGCCGACCTGTACCAAGTGCTGGCCCAGCGCCAGGACGTGTTCATCCTCGAGCAGACCTGCCTGTATCCCGACATCGACGGGCTCGACCCGCAGGCCCACCATTTGCTCGGCTGGCGCAAGGTCGACGGCAAACGCCAACTGGCGGCCTACCTGCGGGTGCTGGGCCCGGGCGTGAAGTATGACGAGATGTCGCTCGGCCGCGTCATCACGACCAAGGCCGCGCGCGGCAGCGGGGCCGGCCGCGCCCTGCTGGAGGAAGGCATCGCACGCGCGGAGGCGCTGTATCCGGGCCACCGCATCCGCATCGGCGCCCAGCAATACCTGGAAAAGTTTTACCAGGGCTTCGGCTTCGCGACCGTCTCCGCCCCCTACGACGAAGACGGCATCATGCACGTCGATATGCTGCGCTAGGAAAAGCGCAGCTGGTCCTGCTTGCCCGACCAGCGCCGCCCCACCAGCAGGACCAGTCCGGCAGCCAGCGGCGCATAACCGCGCGGTTCGGGCACCGCCGCGACCAGGTCGAGCCGCACCGACAGGCATTCGTCGCCACGGCAGGCCCTGCCGAGGATCTGCCGGGCGTCGTTGATGTCGTAGGCTTCCACCAGTTGCCAGCCGTCGGCGCCCTCGACGAACCGGTTCAGGTCGCGCATCTTCCCGTCCAGGTACAGGAAGGCCGTACGCTGGTCTTCCCAGTACTGGGACCAGCCTACCACCATCCCGAGATTGTTGATGGCCCTGGCCTCGCCCGGCACATAGTCGTAGCCCTCGAGCGGCCCCAGGGAGCGCATCGCAGCGCCGGCGTAGATGAAGGGCACCATGTCGCCGGTTTCGTCGTCGGACCACCCGACCACCTGGCCCAGGTCGTTGATGTCGTTGGCGGCGCTGTTCCAGCCGCCGAGGCTGCCCAGGTCGTGCATGCTGCCGTCCTGGTACAGGAAGGCGTGCCCGGTCCAGGGCGAATCGGCTCCCTCGTAGGTCGAGTTGCCCACGACCTGGCCGCGGTTGTTGATCGCGGTGGCGACCGACCAGGTGGTCCAGTCGCGCAGGGTGCCGAGCATGTGGACGGCGCCGTTGGCGTCCATCCAGGCGTGCTGGTCGCCCCCGAAGGTGGCGTACTCGCCGGCCACGTGGCCCAGGTCGTTCAGGCCGTTGGCGCGGCCGCTCTGGAATTCGTCGAGCGCCGGGCCGGCGTGCCGCAGCGTGCCGGATGCGTACAGGAAGGGCTGGCCGTAGCTCCCGTTCAGCGCGCCGGCGACGTCGCCGCGGCCATTGATCGCGTAGCCGTAGCTGTCCGCGCCGAGCCCCAGATCGATGAGCGCGGCGCCATCCCAGATGCTCACGCCCGTGCTGGTATTGCCGACGATACGGCCGGCACCGTTCATGGCCGTCGCATCGAAGCCGGCAGGCAGGAAGGACATCGTATAGATCGGTTCGGCCAGTGCCACGAGCGGGCAGGACAGCAGCGCCAGCAGTGACGCGAGCGTGATTTTTCTTGATGCCATGATCGCCTCTGCGAGTTATCGGAATCACAAGGATGCTGCATGCTTCGACGGGCGCTCTGCGATAACTCAGGCGGGCACAGGGTTCACCGCTTGATCAAGGAAAACCGGGGAGTGCCGATGGCAGTCCCCGGTTGCCGGCCAGAACAGGCTGCTACTGCTCCAGCAGGCCCGCACGGCAGTCGCCGTACTCGGTGCAGGCGTAGGCGGCGATCTGCTGGGCGTCGTTGATGCCGACCGCATCGAGCACCGTCCAGATGCCGCGCTTGGCGACCAGGTCGTTCAGGTCGGCCATCACGCCGTCGCGGTAGAGGAAGGCGTGCGCGAAGCTGTCGCCCGGAACGTCGCCGGCGCGGGTCGAGTAGCCGACCACCATCCCGGCATTGTTCAGGGCGCGCGCTTCGGTGGAGGCGCCGCCGAGCGAGCCGATGTCGATCATTGCGCCGCCGCGGTACAGGAAGGCGTGCTGGATGTCGGCGTTCACGAAGCTCATGCCGGCCACCTCGCCGCGCTCGTTGATCGCCGCAGCCGCGCTCGACGGGCCGCCGAGCGTGCCGAGGTCCTTCATCACGCCCTGCGTGTACAGGAAGGCGCGCTGGGCCGTGAAATTGCGCAGGAAGGACACGCCCACCACCGCGCCGGTCTTGTTGATCCCGGTCGCGCGCGCTACTCCGCTGCCGAGGCTGCCGATCGCGGTCATCTTGCCGCCCGAATACAGGAAGGCAAGGTCGTTGCCCTTGCGGTCCAGCGCGTATCCGGCCACCTGGCCGGCCGCGTTGATGGCGGTGCCGAAGGTCGGCCGGCCGTTCAGGGTGCCGAGGTCGCGCAGCGCGCTGCCGCTGTACATGAACGCATGCGACACCCCTCCCTTCGTATCCGAGAAGCCGGTCACCTGGCTGGCCGGGCTGATGGCTGCGGCGACGCTGGAATTGCCGCCGAGCGTGCCCAGGCTCGTCATGGTCCCGCGCGACCACAGGAAACCCCGTCCATCGGTCCCGACGCCGACGATGCGCCCGCTGGCGTCGATGGCATGCGGCGTGGTGTTGGACGGCAGGAAAGTCATTTTGTAGATGGGCTGGCCATGTGCGGCGAGCGGGGCGAGGAGCGAGGAAGACAGCAGGAGGGGCAGCAGAGAGTGGCGCATGACTTACCTTGATGCTTGAGTGAAGGGAACTTGCAGCATCTCGGATAGCCGACCCAGCGGGTTTGATAAATCTCAATGTCCAAAATCTCATCTGGACGTTCGGTATTTATCGGCGCGGCTGCGCCGCCAGCCGGCCGGCCATGCACACGACCAGTGCGGCGAGCAATAACCAACCGTCCGGCTCGGCGTGCACGGCTTGCTGCGGCAGGCAGGCGGCGGCATGTGCCACGGGAGCGGCGGCCGCTGCGGGGACGGCGGGCACGGCAAGGAAGGCCAGCAGGTCAGGAAGGAAAGACATGGGCGCACAGGCAGGGTCATCGGGAACAGCAGCATCCGGCATGTGGCGGCCGCGGCCTGTGCGCCAGCGCAGGCGTGCGCGCAAAAAAGAACAACACCTTACAAGTTTAGTAACTTGTAGGGTGGAGGGTGACCATCTCATTAACCGGGGCAGCGCCCCGGTCTTTCGCAAACCGCGGTGTTACTCCACCTTGGTCAGGATGATTTCGAACACCAGGCCATTGTTGGGCGGAATGCCGCTGGAGCCGCGCGCACCGTAGCCCAGGCTGGCCGGCACCTCGATGGTGCGCTTGCCGCCCACCTTCATGCCGGTCACGCCCTGTTCGAAGCCCGCGATCACGGCATTGGTGCCGAGCTTGAACGGGAAGGAATTCGACTCCAGCTGGGCGCCCTTGTGGTTGGCGGCCGAGGCGCTGTACAGCCACAGGGTATAGGTGACGGTGGCGGTCTTGCCGGAAACGGCCTCGGCGCCGGTGCCGAGCACGTCGTCGGTCTTGACCAGGGCGGTCGGGTTGTTCGGGTTGACGACCGCGGCGCCGGAATCGTCCCCGCCGCCGCCGCAGGCGGTCAGGCTGAGGATGGCGACAAAGGCGGCGATCAGGGGAAACTTCAGCTTCATGGGAGTTCCTTAAGGTACGGGTGGGGTGCGGAAAGTTTATGCAGCGAAACCCTGAACCTTACCCGAGCCTTGCAGGAGCGTCTGTCCCCCGACTGTCCGCCTTTTGTATTTTTCTGTGTTCCTTTGTAATCAGATCTCGACCTGGGTGCCGAGCTCGATGACCCGGTTCGGCGGGATCTGGTAGTAGTCGGCGGCGGCGCGCGCATTCCGCGACATCATCACGTACAGGTGCTCGCGCCACGGCGCCATGCCGCCGCCCGGGGCCGAGATCACGGTCTGGCGTGCGATGAAGAACGAGGTCTCCATCATCTCGAAATGCAGGCCGAGGCCGGAACACTGGCGCAGGATGCCGGGAATGTCCGGCTCGTCCTTGAAGCCGTACTCGACGTTGAGCTGGAAGCAGTTGTGGCCGAGCTCCACCACCTCGACCTGTTCTTCCGCCGGCACCCACGGCACTTCGCGGATGTGCACGGTGAGGAAGACGACGCGCTCGTGCAGCACCTTGTTGTGCGACAGGTTGTGCAGCAGGGCGTGCGGCACGCCGTCGCTTTCGCCGCGCATGAACAGCGCGGTGCCCGGCACGCGCGCCGGCGGCGCCACGAACAGCGACTCCATGAAGGCTTCCAGCGGGATCGCATGCTTTTCCAGGTTCTCGAACACCAGCTCGCGGCCGCGCTTCCAGGTCAGCATCAGGGTCAGCAGGATGGTGCCGAGCAGCAGCGGGAACCAGCCGCCGTGGAACAGCTTCAGGGTGGTCGACGAGAACAGCATGATGTCGATCACCAGGAAGAAGCCGGTCGCGCCCAGGCACACGGCCAGCGGCAGGTGCCAGCGGTAGCGCGTGACGAAGAAGGTCAGGATGGTGGTCGCCATCATGGTGGCGGTCACCGCGATGCCGTAGGCGCCGGCCAGGTTGTCCGAGGAACCGAAGCCGATCACGGCGATGAGCACCACCGCCAGCTGCAGCCAGTTCACGGCCGGGATGTAGATCTGGCCGATCTCGCTTTCCGAGGTGTGCAGGATGCGCATGCGCGGCAGCAGGCCGAGCGCGATGGCCTGCTTGGTCATCGAATAGGTGCCGGAAATGGTGGCCTGCGAGGCGATCACGGCCGCCATGGTCGACAGGATCACCAGCGGGATCACGCTCCAGGTGCCGAGCTGGTGGAAGAAGGGATTCTCGACCGCGTCCGGCTGCATGATCAACAGGCCGCCCTGGCCGAGGTAGTTTAGGGCCAGCGCCGGGAAGCAGATCGAGAACCAGGCCAGGCGGATCGGCTTGCGGCCGAAGTGGCCCATGTCGGCGTACAGGGCCTCGGCGCCGGTCATCGCCAGCACCACCGCGCCCAGCGCAACGAAGGCCAGCAGGCGGTTTTCCAGCATGAAGTGGAAGGCGTGCCAGGGATTGAGCGCGTTCAGGATCACCGGCGCTTCGATGATGTTGATCACGCCCATGACGGCCAGCGTAAGGAACCACACCAGCATGACCGGACCGAAGAAGCGGCCGATGCCGGCGGTGCCGTGGCGCTGCACGCTGTACAGCAACACCAGCACCACCACCGCCAGCGGCACCACGTAATGCGCCATGCCGGGCGCCGCCACTTCCAGGCCTTCGATCGCGCCCAGCACCGAAATCGCCGGGGTGATCACGCTGTCGCCATAGAACATGGTGGCGCCCAGCACACCGATGACCATCAGGGGGAAATACCAGCTCGAGGTCTTGGTGACCGAATTGGTGGCCAGCGCCATCAGCGCCATGATGCCGCCCTCGCCGCGGTTGTCGGCGCGCAGCACCAGGGTCACGTACTTGAGCGAGACAATGATCGTCAGGCTCCAGAAGATCAGCGACACGATGCCGAGGATGTTGGGGGTGGTCAGGGGCAGGCCATGCTCCGCGTCGAAGATAGCCCGCAAGGTATACAGGGGGCTGGTGCCGATGTCGCCGTAGACGATGCCGACGGCGGCCAGGGTCAGCGCCGCGACGCTGCTCTTCTTGTTTTGTGAACTCAAGGTTGCACCATTGTTCTGTTCTTGGTGCAGCGCACCATAAAATAACGACAAGAAAATTGCAAGAACATTTCGTAAGGACATACTACACCTGTCGGAAAACCGGCTGCGCCAGCAGAGAAATTGCGCATCAGGGATAATGTCACCCCAGCAATCGCCCTCCCTCGCCCATGCGTTCCGGTATCCTGTCCGCCGCCCTTGCCTTCCTGTGCTGGGGCCTGTTCCCTATTTATTTCCACGCCCTCGGCGACGTGCCGCCGGTGCAGATCCTGGCGCACCGGGTGCTGTGGTCGCTCGCTTTTCTTCTGCTTGTGCTGGGCTTCCGGCGCCAATGGAAATGGCTGGCCATCGTGCGCCAGCCGCGCGTGTTCTGGAGCTTCGCCGCTTCCGCGCTGCTGCTCTCGGCCAACTGGCTGGTGTACATCTGGGCCGTCAAGAACGGCCACGTGATCGAGGCCAGCCTGGGTTATTTCATCAACCCGCTGGTGAACATCATGTTCGGCTACCTGCTGCTGAAGGAACGCATGCGCCCGGCGCAATGGGCGGCGATCGCGCTCGCCGCGCTCGGCGTCGGCTGGCTCACCTGGCAGTCGGGCACGGTGCCCTGGATCGCCCTGTTCCTGGCCGCCTCCTTCGGCGGCTACGGCCTGCTGCGCAAGACCGCGGCGCTGGGCGCGCTGGAAGGCCTGTCGTTCGAGACCATGGTGCTGTTCCCGTTCGCGGCCGCCTACGTGGGCTGGCTGACCCTGAACGGCGCCAACGCCTTCCTGAATGCGCCGCTGGATTCGACCCGCATCCTCCTGATCATGGCCGGGCCGATCACGGCGATCCCGCTGCTGCTGTTCGCCACCGGCGCGCGCCAGATCCCGCTGTCGATCCTGGGCCTGCTGCAGTACCTGTCGCCGACCATCCAGTTCCTGCTGGGCGTGTGGCTGTTCCACGAAGCCTTCAGCAGCGACCGCCTGGTGGGCTTCCTGATGATCTGGGCCGCGCTGGCGCTGTTTGCCGGCGAAGGGCTGTGGCGCAGCCGGAGCGCGGCAAGCCGCCCGGCCCGGGCAAGCTGATCCGTCCCGCGCCCGGGCAAACAAAAGTCCTAAAGTCCTATCTCGGGCGCGGGTTCTGTCGTATCCTCTGCACCTTAATCAACACCAGAGTTAAAGCATGGCCAATTACGTCTATACCATGAATCGCGTGGGCAAAATCGTCCCGCCAAAACGCCAGATCCTGAAAGATATTTCCCTGTCCTTCTTCCCGGGCGCGAAGATCGGCGTGCTGGGCCTGAACGGCTCGGGCAAGTCGACCCTGCTGAAGATCATGGCCGGCATCGACACCGACATCCAGGGCGAAGCGCGCCCGATGCCGGGCCTGAACATCGGCTACCTGCCGCAGGAACCGCAGCTCGATCCGGAAAAGACCGTGCGCCAGGAAGTGGAAAGCGGCCTGGGCGAAGCCTTCGAGGCCCAGGCCAAGCTGGAAGCCGTGTACGCCGCCTATGCGGAAGAAGACGCGGACTTCGACGCCCTCGCCAAGGAGCAGGAGCGCCTCGAATCGATCATCGCCGCGGCCGACGGCGGCAACCTGAACCTGCAGATGGAAATGGCCGCCGACGCGCTGCGCCTGCCGCCGTGGGACCAGAAGATCGGCGTGCTGTCGGGCGGCGAGAAGCGCCGCGTGGCGCTGTGCAAGCTGCTGCTCTCCAAGCCCGACATGCTGCTGCTGGACGAGCCGACCAACCACCTGGACGCCGAGTCGGTCGAGTGGCTGGAGCAGTTCCTGCTGCGCTTCCCGGGCACCGTGGTCGGCATCACCCACGACCGCTACTTCCTCGACAACGCTGCCGAGTGGATCCTGGAGCTGGACCGCGGTTCGGGCATCCCATGGAAGGGCAACTATTCGTCCTGGCTGGACCAGAAGCAGGCCCGCCTGAAGCAGGAAGAAGCCACCGAATCGGCGCGCCAGAAGGCGCTGGCCAAGGAACTCGAATGGGCGCGCCAGAACCCGAAGGCACGCCAGGCCAAGTCCAAGGCGCGCCTGGCCCGCTTCAACGAGCTGAGCGAATTCGAATACCAGAAGCGCAACGAGACCCAGGAGATCTTCATCCCCGTGGCCGAGCGCCTGGGCAACGAAGTCATCGAGTTCAAGAACGTCTCGAAGGCCTTCGGCGACCGCCTCCTGATCGACAACCTGTCCTTCACCGTGCCGCCGGGCGCGATCGTCGGCATCATCGGCCCGAACGGCGCCGGTAAGTCGACCCTGTTCAAGATGATCGCCGGCAAGGAACAGCCGGACAGCGGCGAAGTCGTGATCGGCAAGACCGCCAAGGTCTCGCTGGTGGACCAGAGCCGCGACGAACTGGCCAACAACAAGACCGTGTTCGAAGACGTCACCGGCGGCGCCGACCTGCTGAGCGTGGGCCGCTTCGAGATGCCGTCGCGCGCCTATCTCGGCCGCTTCAACTTCAAGGGCTCGGACCAGCAGAAGGTCGTGGGCAACCTGTCGGGCGGCGAACGCGGCCGCCTGCACCTGGCCAAGACCCTGCTGCAAGGCGGCAACGTGCTGCTGCTGGACGAACCGTCGAACGACCTCGACGTGGAAACCCTGCGCGCACTGGAAGACGCCCTGCTCGAGTTCGCCGGCAGCGTGATGGTGATCTCGCACGATCGCTGGTTCCTGGACCGTATCGCGACCCACATCCTGGCCTTCGAAGGCAATTCGCAGGTGACCTTCTTCGACGGTAACTATCAGGAATACGAAGCCGACAAGAAGAAGCGCCTGGGCGAAGAAGGCGCCAAGCCGAAGCGGATCCGTTACAAGCCACTGACGACCTGAGCGCATCGGTAAGTGCTTGTTTTACAAGAAAAGCCCTCGCACAGCGTGGGTTTTTCTTTAGCCGGGTCGGGCGCCAGCGCCACCCGCGGCATAAGGGCACACGGGAGACGAAAAGTGTTGAGGGTAATTGCAAAATTATAAGATAATTCCCAATTATCAATTATTCGACTGTCGGCATTCATGCAAGTTCACTTAACGTACGATGTCGAGATCTGGGCGGATGGCTGGACCGACATGGGGACACGCCTGCCGGCGGCGTTCCGCCGCCTCACGTACGGACCGCCGCCGCAGGAGCGCGGCGCCCTGCCGATCAACCTGCAGATCCTGCGTGACAACGGCCTACGGGCGGTGTTCTTCGTCGAGCCGCTGTTTTCCTATTACTACGGACTCGACGCCTTGCAAGAGCTGGTGGGCCTGATCATGGAGGCGGGCCAGGACGTGCAGATGCACATCCATCCCGAATGGCTGGATGAATTGCCGAACGAGATCGTCCCGCGTCGCCAGAAGACGGCGATGCTGCACAGGTTTTCGCTGGACGAGCAGGTAGCGATGCTGGACGCCGCCGCCGGCCGTCTGGTGGAGGCAGGAGCGCTGCGCCCGACCGCATTTCGCAGTGGGAACTACTCGGCCAACGCCGATACCCTGCGTGCGCTGGCACGCATCGGCGTCAAGGTCGATTCCAGTTTCAATGCCTGTTTCGATTTCCCCTATCCTGACAAGGGCAGCGCGCGCCTGCTGCATCCCTCGCGGATCGAGGGCATCGCCGAGTACCCGGTGACGCTGTTCCGCGACGGATTCGGACGCGTGCGCCCTATGCAGATCACCGCCTGTTCGCTCTCCGAGCTGGTGCAGGGCCTGACGCAAGCGCGTGACCAGGGCTTGCCGGCGGCGACGCTCGTCTCGCACAACTTCGAGCTCCTGAGCGCAGACCGCCGCAGCGAAGACCGGATCGTTACGCGGCGCTTCGCCGGCCTGTGCGAGTGGCTTGGCCGCAACGCGGCACAGTTCCCGACCGCGTCGTTCGATCCGTCCGTGGTCCCGGCGGTGCCGCCGGCCTGGGAGCTGCCGCAGGTCTCACCACTGGCCACCGGGCAACGTTATGTTGCCCAGGCGGCGCGCAGGCTGATGCATTAAGAAAGGGCAATGATGAGTCTCTGGCAAGTACGTGACGTGCCGTTCAAGTTCCAGTTGAGCGACTGGACCTTGTTGCAGGCGTCGCTGCGCCTGCAACTTCGCTCGATTGGGCTGGCCGAGGCGGGAAATCCGGCGGCCATCGCCATGCCCGGCAAGGATCAGCTGGCCCCGGGCAGCCAAGGCTTCGCCCTGCGGCGCATGCCGGTGGACGAAGCGCTGCCGCGACTGGCGCGATCCGGCCCGTTCCTGCGCTATGTTCCCTTGCAGTACCAGCACTGCTACATCGATCTGAACAGCTCGTTCGAGGAGTACCAGAAGAAATTCTCTTCCAAGACGCGCTCGACCATCAACCGCAAGATCCGCAAGTACACCGAGCACTGCGGCGGCACCCTCAAGTGGCATTCGTACCGCAGCCCGGACGAGGTGCCGGCCTTCTTCGCGCTGGCGCGCTCGGTGTCGAAGCTGACCTACCAGGAAAAGCTGCTGGACGCGGGGCTGCCCGATACGCCCGAGTTCATGGAACATGCCCGCGCATTGGCCGCCAAAGGGCACTTGCGCGCCTATATCTTGTTCGACGGCGAACGGCCGGTCTCCTACCTGTATTGCCCGGTTGAGGGCGAGGTCGCGATCTACGCCTACCTGGGTTACGACCCGGCCTACATGCATTTGTCGGTCGGTACCGTGCTGCAGTGGCTGGCGCTGGAAGAAATGTTCAATGAAGGCGGCCTGCGCTACTTCGATTTTACCGAAGGCCAGTCCGATCACAAGCGCTTGTTTGCCACCCACCAGCGCCAGTGCGCCCACGTGTTCCTGGTGCGTCCCACGCTGCGCAATGCCGCCCTCATCCGTGGACATGCATTGATGGACAGTTTTTCCGTCTGGGCAGGCGAATTGCTGGACCGTTACGGCGTCAAGGCAAAAGTAAGGAGGTTGATCCGTGGACATGGCTGAGGTGCGCGACATATCGCCCGGTACGGTGGCGCGGCGCGGTTTCGTGCGCGCGCATACCTCTGCTGCCTGGGAACAGGCCTACTTGCCTAGCAATGGCTGGCGTGGACCGCTGGCGGTAAGCCGCGTTGCAGGCGCCGAGATCGCATTCGCCCGCAAACGCGCGGGCAAGCTCGATGTGTGGGCGCTCGGCGGCTATTACTGGCCATGGCGCGGCGTCGCCGTAGAGCCAGGCGCTGGCGAACAAGCACTGTCCGGGCTCGCCGCCGAGTTGACGCGCCGGCCGTGTGGCCCCCTGCTGCGCATGGGACCGATCATCGACGGCGACACCGATACCCAGCGCTTCGTCAGCCTGCTGCGCACGCACGGCTGGCGCGGCCTGAAACAGGAAACCGGACAGGTGTTCGAACTGTCCCTGCCCGCCTCGATGGAGGCAATGCAGGCCCAGGTCAGCGGGTCGCTCTGGAAGAACATCGCGTACCAGCGCCGCCGCCTCGACAAACAGGCCGCGGTGAGCGCCGAACGGCACCAGCTCACCGCGGAGCAGGCCCTGCCGCTGCTGCAGCGCGCAGCCTTGGTCGAGCAGGCCTCCTGGGTGGCCCAGCAAGGCGGGGAAGTCAAGCTGGTGGGTGCGCAGAATCAGGACTACTGGTCGCGGCTCGCGCAGCAACGCGACGGTCCGGCGGTCGTGCTGTGGCTGCTGTCGTGCGGCGACCGCGACATCGCATTTTCGCTCCACCTCGAACATGGGCAGACGATGTGCATCGTGGCGAACGGCTATGACGAGGCGTGGAAGGCGTCCAGTCCAGGCTCGGTGCTCTCGGTCGACATTTTCCGCGATGCGATCGGGCGCGGCGTGCGCCTGGTCGACTGGGGCCAGGGCGATTCCGGGTACAAACAGCGCTGGGGTGCGCAGCCTGGCGCGCGGATGCTGGACCTGATCCTCTTCCGGCCGGGACTGGTCGGCGCGCTTGGGTACCGGATGTTGAAAATGGCCTTGTCCGGTTGGGAGCCCCTGTAGTGCGCGCACTGTGGAACCACGAGCGGATGGTGCTGCTGCGGGAACGCGGCGGTCCGCGCAGCCTCGGCTTCTGGCTGCTACGCAAGACCTTGGCACTCGATATATACACGCTGTTTGCGCTGCCGCTGCGAGACATGGGCGCGTCGTGCCCGCCAGGCTGTACACTGCTGCGGCTGGCCTCCGAGGACGACCTGGTGCGTTGTCCCGGCAGCCTACTCGAGCAAATCGGCCCCCATACCGGAGCAGGAGTACGCAACGTGCTCGCACAAGGAGGTCGAATCTACGCGTTGGTCGAAGATGGCGCCGTGCGCTCGCAGACCCGCATCGACATCGGCGCCGCTCGCACCGATACACCATGCCCCCTCACCTTCGAAGTGGGGCCGCATAATGCGTTCCTGAGCTTCCTGTACACGCACCCCGCAAGCCGGCGCGGCGGCTGGGCCAAGAAGCTGCTGGTCGCCACCGCATCCAGCATGGCGCAGGAAGGGCTGCAGGTCTGCCTGTCGCACGTGCAGGCGACCAACTTGCGTTCCGTAAACACCTTCCTGAGCCTGGGCTGGCAGCGTGCCGGCTGGCTGGTGGCTAGCCGGACAGGGCGCTACCTCGGCACGCTCGGCGCGCACCGCGACCTGCGCGTGCTGCGCTGACGCCTTTTCTGGAGCACAGAACCAGTCGCTGTCCACTTGCGCGCATCGGTAAGTGTTTGTTTCGTAATGAAAGCCCCGCATTGCGCGGGGCTTTTTATTCCCGGAAACGAACGCGGCGTACCCAAGGCGGTGTGTAGAATCTTCGTCGATGAGGCCTTTGGCCATGACTGTCCGCTGCCTTTGCAAGGAACGGACTGACGGAGCCTATGAGTGATTACCGCGACAACCGCGTCCCGGGTGGGACGTTTTTTTTCACGGTGCGCCTGCTCGAACGCGGCAGCACCCTGCTGACAGACCATATTTCCGCCTTTGGCGAAGCGATGCGCCTGGCGCGCGTGCGCAAGCCCTTCCACGTCGACGCCTGGGTGGTCTTGCCGGACCATGCACACGCGATGTGGACCCTGCCGCCGGGCGACCACGACTGTTCGAGCCGCTGGCGCGCGGTCAAGATCGCCTTTTCCAAGGCGCTGCGCAAGTCGATGCCGGGGGTGGGCGACGGCGCCATCTGGGAACGCCATTACCAGCACTACCGGGTCGGCGACGACCATGAGTACGCGGCGCTGGTCGACTATACCCACCTCGAAGCGGTACGGCACGGCTTCTGCAGCCACCCGCGCGAATGGCCCTGGTCCTCGCTGCACCGCTTCCTGCTTGCCGGCCATCCGGCGCCGACACCGCAACCGGCACTGATCGTGCCGCCCTGGGTGCACCGACCGCAGCCCAACGGCTTTGCCCGGCTGTGAATGGATCGATGCGGTCCGCTGCACAGTTCATGCGGCTTGCATGGCTTTGGTGAGAATTCGCGTGTATTCGCGCCCATCCGCTGCCTATGATGCTGACTCCTTCACCAGCGGGCTCCCACCATGGCCTTACCGACCGATTCCCGCCCTAAACTGGCCTGGATCCAGGCACTGCGCGGCATTGCCGTGCTGCTCGTCGTCCTGACCCATGCGCGCTATGCCTTCCTGGACACCCCGGGCTGGAAACTTGCCGACGAGCTGCTGCGCCCGGGCGCGATGGGCGTCGACCTGTTCTTCGTCATCAGCGGTTTCATCATGGTCTATACGACCCGCAACACCATTGGTAGCCCGTATGAGGCCGCCGATTTCCTGGTGCGCCGCTGCGCCCGCATCTGGCCGCTGTACGCATTGGCCACATGCGCCTGGCTGACGGTCAACCATCAGGGATTCGGCTGGCTGACGCACTGGCCTCAGTTTCGCGCCCTGCTGCTGAGCTTGAGTTTCCAGCCGGTCGATCCGGACAACCCACTGTACTTCAGCCTGTCCCTGCCGCTGGGCTGGACGCTGAATTTCGAGATGTATTTCTACCTGCTGTTCGGCCTGTGCCTGCTGCTGCGGCGCTGGCGCTGGTTGGCCCTGGTCGGCTGGATCGCCATCACGGTGCTGCTGCTGCCTGCCTACAAGCGCGACCTGACACTGGACGTACTGACCAACTTCCGCTTCTCGTTCGCCTACCTGAACCTGGTGACCAATCCGATCATTCTCGAGTTCCTGGCCGGCGTCGCCATCGGCTGGCTCTACCTGCAGGACTGGTTCAGGCTGCGCTCGCGTGGCGTGGCGCGGCACCTGGTGTTGCTGGCCCTGTGCGGCACGGTCTGGTATGGCTGGAGCGGGCTGGGCACTTTCCACGGTCCCACCCAATGGGGAGCGGCCGCTGCGCTGATGGTGCTGGCACTAGCCTTGGCCGGCAAGACCATCGAACTGGCGCCGCCGCCGGTCCTCGTATGGCTGGGGACGATTTCTTTCTCGCTCTATCTCACCCACACCACGCTCCAGTTGCTGGTCACGCGCGGCGTACAATCCATTGGCGGCGATGTCCACGGCTGGAGCCATGTGCTCCTGAGCACGGCCCTCGCGGTGAGCGTGGCGGCCATGGTCCATCATTACCTGGAGCAACGGCTGTCGAACATGATGGCCCAGGTCCTGCGCCGCGCGATCGCGCCCCTGCGTGGGCCCGCGGTCCCTGTCGCCGACGCGGTTCCGCTCACCCGGGCATGAAGACTGGCCAGCAACGCAAACAGAAACGCAAAAAGGCCCCGCAGGGCCTTTTTGCGTGGGTGAAGCGAAGGCTTAGAAAGCGTACTTCGCGCCGATGGTGAAGACGTCGGCCTTGGCGCCGAAATCCTTGCTCTTGCCATAGCGCTCGTACTCGCCGATCAGCGAGACGTTTTGGTTCAGCTTGTACTCCGCGCCGAGCGCGCCGTAGGCTCCGGTCTTGCTGCGGCTCATGTTTTGCGCGGCATTCAGGGTTTCCAGCTCACTTTTCACGCGCGTCGCGCCCAGCTTGCCGTAGACCGAGAACTGCTCGTTGACCGGGAGCGTTGCCTTGGCGGCCAGGTAGTACGCGTGGCCCTTGGTTTCGCCACGGTTGTTCACGCCGCCGATCGAATAGTTGACGTCCGACTTGCGGAAGTCGGTGTAGCCCGCCTCGACACCCCAGGTCTGGTCGAACTCGTACCCGCCGAAGATCTTGCCGGAAGCCTTGTAGCCTTCGGTGTCGACGTTGGTGGCACCCGACATCTTGAAATCATGGTCGGCGCTGGCGATACCGGCGCCGAGATAGGCGCGCGGCGCGGTGGTGGTCTGGGCCTGGGCCGCCGACATGGCGGCTGCGGATGCGATCAGTGCAACGATGAGCTTTTTCATTGTGAATCCTTGTTGACTCGTCTGGTTCGCGATTCCCAGTGAATCGCGATGTAGCCAAGATAGCAGCGAAGTTGCTTAATTAAAGTCCCAAGGCCGTAAAAACTGTAAGGAAATGTAAATAACTGACCGATCAGTTAGATATTTACCACAGAAGATATTGAAAAAAGCCTGCTGTTTAGTCGATGTTACGGAAAGTTAGATTGATTCGCGCACCGAGCGGCCTGGTGGTTTTGTTGATTCCGTGCATCCAGTTGGCCTGTAGCTTTCCTGCCATGAACAGCAGACTGCCATCCGTCAACGGCAGCTTCAGGGTCTCCTTGCTAGCCTTGTGGCGCAGGATGAAGGGCCGTGTGGCGCCGAAGCTGACCGAGGCGATGGCCGGCTCGGGGCCGAGTTCGGGCTCGTCGTCGCTGTGCATGCCCATGCTGTCGCGGCCATCGCGGTAGTAATTCAGCAGCACGCTGTTGTAGCGCCGCCCGGTGGCTTGCTCGGCCGCCTGGCGAATGACGTCGAGCAGCGGGGTAAACGGCGCCGGGGCCAGGCGCAGGCCGGAATAACGATAGGCCTTGTCGCCGTGCCAGGCCGAGAGGCGCGGCTGCAGGTGGCGCTTGCCGTACACGAGCACGGTCTCCTCGCGCCAGTCGGTCTCGGCAATCAGGCGCGCCAGCACTAGCGCGTTTGGCCACGGCAGCGGCAGCTGGGCGAGGAAAGCCAGTTCGCCGTCGCGGATGGGGATCGGCATCAGGGCCGGGGCTGAGGCAAATAAATCCATTGCGCAAGTTTCATCGCTATGATGAGGGTTTCGGTCACCACGGCATTTTCGCATGGACAAACGTCACTTCCTGGGCGCGGCGCTCGCCACCGGCGCCCTGCCCGCCAGCGCTGCGGCGAGGCCGGCCGGCACAGGCGGCCCCATCCTGCTCACGATCACCGGGGACATCCAGCGCAGCAACCGCGGCGCCCTCGACCCGGTACGCGACCAGATGATGTTCAAGCAGAAGCTGGCGTTTACGAAGGCATGCGCGCTGGATTTCGCCGCCATCGCGGCCTTGCCCCAGCACAGCATCCGGCCGACGCTGGAGTACGACGGCAAGCCGCATACGCTGCGCGGACCGCTGCTGCGCGATGTGCTGGCGCTGGCCGGCGTGCAGCCCGGCGCTGCGGGCAAGCTGCTGTTGCGGGCGGTGGACCGCTATGCCGCCGCGGTCCCGATGGCGCAATTGCGCGCCTGGGGCTTCATCGTGGCGACGCAGCTCGACGGCCGGCCGATGGCGCTCGGCGGCCTGGGACCCTTGTGGGCGGTGTACGACGCCGACCGCGTGCCGGAGATGGCGGCGCGGCCGGTCAACGAGCGCTTTGGGGCATGCCCGTGGGCGCTGTACCACATCGAGGTTCAAATGTAGCGCGTCGAACGAAACCCCGAGCCATCGGGGGAATTGTTAAACGCTCTCAGGCGTAGGCTTCGGCCAGGCTCATGACGCGCGGCGTCACGTCGATGCCGACATTGCCGAACAGGGCTTCGATCGCGGCCAGATTAGCCTTGCATTCCTCGGCCTTCCAGCCGTTGAACAGGTCGGTGCCGTCCTTCTGGAAATGCAGGTCCAGCACCTTGCCCTTGTCCTTGTGCACATAGCTCTGCTGGTGGGTGTTCTTGAAGCCGAGTTCGGCCAAGCCCGCCAGCACGGTCTGCGGCGGATTGTCCGGATCGGTGGCGAGGAAGACGCCAAAGGTCTTGCCAGGCGGTTTGGCGGCAACGTCCACTTCGTAGATACCCGGGGCCTTGGTAACGCTAGTGCTCTTCAGGAACAGCATGGTGTCACTCCTTCTCCTGTGGCCCGCAAGACAGGCATGGCGGGCGATCATTTTTGTATTCTCAGCGTTCTAGCTTATTGCTCTCCGGGAACTTTGTCGATCACTGTCTGCACATTTTTCGTTTTAGCGCAGCAATAAGCCCCAGACTGTGCCGCCGATTAACAACGCACAAGCCACCATGCCGGTAATAAAGCCGAATTCGCGGCGCGCCGGGTCGCGGTAATAGCCGAGCGCATAGGCGATGCGGCCCAGGCACCACAGCAGGCCGCCGGCCGCCGCCCACAGGTCGCCCAAATAAAAGGCGCACAGCCACAGCGGCACCAGCAGCAGCGGCAGCTGCTCGAGCGTGTTGGCCTGCACCCGCTGGCAGCGCAGGAACGCTTCCGGACCATCCATCGAGGGCGCCGGGACGTCATGGCGGATGCGCGCGCGGCCGGCGTTCACGCCGGTCCAGAAATACACGCCGAGCGCGGCCAGGGTGGCCCAGGCGGTGAAGAACATTGGGACTCCTGTGGATAAGGCTTGGGATAAGGGCATGGAAAAGTGTCTGAAAAGCCGTGGAAAAGGGTTGGGATAAGTGCTGGATAAGGGGAGGAACAAGCCTTGGATAAACGCTGGGTAAGTGCTGTATAAACCCGGGATAAGTTCAGGCCTCGCCGCGCTTGCGCCGCGCCAGCGCGGCAGTCGGCGGCACCAGCGCCTCGTACAGGCGGCCGGTGGCGGCGTCCCAGCGCGTGACGGCGTCCTGCTGGCGCGCCACGGTGGCGAAGTCGCCGCGCGCCACCGGGCCGCTGAGCGCGGCTTCGGGTCCGAGGCGGAACACGTTGGCCAGCGCCTCGGTCGCCAGCGGCTGCGCCAGTTCGCGCGCGACCTGCGCCGGCACCCCGGCCGCCTCGTAGGCGCGCAGCGCGGCGTCGACCACGGTCACCAGGTAGTTCGACGCGAACACGGCGGCGGCATGGTAGACGGTCTTGGCGCTCGGGTCGATGCGCACCAGGCGCGCGCCGATCGCCGCGAACGCCGGTTCCAGCACGGCCAGCGCCTCGGGATCGCCTTCGATACCGCAGAAGGTGCCCATGAAACCGGCGGCCACCGCGCCCGGATCGGCAAAGCTGCGCACCGGATGCACGCTGGCGACGTAAGCGCCCGCTTCGCGCGCGGCCCGCAGTTCATCGGAGGCCTTGGCGCCGCTGCAGTGGAACACGACCGCCCCTGCCAGCGGCTGCACGGCCGCCAGCATGCTGCAGGCGGGCCGGATCTGGTCGTCGCGCACCGCCAGCATCCAGACCTGGGCTGGACGCGGGTCGTCGGCGCTGCCCTTGCAGGCGCGGCCGGCGCCGATGAAGTCCACCGCCGCCTGCGCGCTGGCCTCGCTGGTGGTCAGCACGTCCTGCACGGCGAAGGCGCCGTGCGCCGCAAACAGGCGCCCCAGCGCACGGCCGACATGGCCGGCGCCGACCAGGTTCAGCGTCGCCACCTCAGAAACCGGAGCCGGGCAGCGCCAGGTAGGCCAGCTCTTCCGGGGTCGAGGCGCGCCCGAGGATCGGGTTACGGTGCGGGAAGCGGCCGAAGCGGGCGATCACGCCGCGGTGGCGGTGCGCATAGTCGAGCGCCTCGCCGAAGCCTTCGTGCTGCGCGGCCAGTTCGGTAAACAGGGTCACGGCCTGCTCCTGCATGCGCGCGTCCTCGGCATGCTCGAAGGGCATGTAGACGAACTGGCGCTCGACCGGCGACAGGCCCAGGTGCGCGCCCGACTCCACCAGCTGGCGCGCGCTGGCCAGTGCCAGGATGTCGCCGCTGAAGGATTCCGGCTTGCCGCGGAAGGCGTTGCGGGTGAACTGGTCGAGCACCAGGATGCGCGCCAGGGTGCCGCGCGGCCCGATCTCGTCCCATTCGCGCAGGCCGCCGGCCACCGCCTGGTTGATCAGGGTCGCGAAGCGCTCGCGCAAGGCGGTATCGAAGGCTTCGTCCTTGCGGAACCATTCGATGCGCTGCTGTCCATGGCCCTCGGCGTCGGCCGGCAGGAACCAGAAATCGAGAACGTCTTGTGCTTGCATTGATGAACCCCAGTAATGAATAACACCACTTATTGTTGTAGATTTTTTCTTAATTGCGGGCGTGCGAAAGCTGGAAGGCTTCCAGGCCCTCGAACGCGGCCAGCTCGGCGGCGAGCTCCGACAGCGGCGCGCCGCTGCGATTCGACAGCGCCAGCGCCACGAAGCGCCACTCCTGGCGTCCCTCGTCGCTGCTGATCGTGAGCGAGCTGCCCGCGATCTCGTAGCCGCGCTCGAGCGCGGCTTGGCGCAGCACCTCTTCGCGCGGCAAGACCTGCGGCTTGAAGCGCATGCGTACCGCCACCGCGTGGCGCGAGGGCAGGATGGTCTCGAGGCGGTTCAGGTAGATCATGATCATCCCGGAGAAGAAGGCCAGGCCCATCGCCGCCAGGTAGAAGCCGACGCCGACCAGGATGCCGATCGCCGACGAGGCCCAGATCGAGGCCGCCGTGGTCAGGCCGCTGATGTTGAAGCCTTCGCGCATGATCACGCCGGCGCCGAGGAAGCCGATGCCGGTCACCACACCCTGGATGATGCGGGTCGGGTCGACCGGGGCCAGCACGCCGCCATGGCCGCCGTACCAGAAGTCCGGATAGCCGGCCAGGATGGTCAGCGCCGCCGAGGCCATGCACACCAGGCCGTAGGTGCGCATGCCGGCGGCGCGGCCGTGGTAGGCGCGTTCGTAGCCGACCAGCAGGCCGAGCGCCAGCGCGCCGGCCAGGTGCAGCAGGATCAGGCCATTGGTGACGATGCTGGATTCGGACCAGTAAGTGGCCAGCAGGGAATGCGAAGGCATGGCGGGTCGTTACGCTCCCGGCTTCTTGCGCACCAGCTGCTTTTCGAAAGCCTCGTCATGCTTGCTGATCCGCTTGACCTCCTGCGGACCGAGGCCGTTCACGTAGGCGACGAAGTCGTCCAGCTCGAGCGGCGCGTTGAGCGCCGGCGCGCCGGGCGCCTCGGACAGGTAAAACAGTCCGTCGCCGGTGCGCGCCATCGAGTACGCAGTGTTCCCGGTGCGCTTCTTGAGGCGCTCGACCGCCGCACTGGCGCGGGTGGAACGGGCGCCGGCCACTAGAATGCCTCCGTGCGCGCGATCAGCCAGTCGCGCGCCGCGCCGGAAACAACCGGCTCCAGGCGCGCGCGCACGGTGGCGTGGTAGGCGTTCAGCCACGCGATCTCGTCCTCGCGCAGCAGCGATCGCTCCAGCGGGCGGGTGTCGATCGGGCACAGGGTGAGCGTCTCGAAGCCGAGATATTCGCCGAACTCGGTGCTGTCGACCACCCCGTTCAGCACCAGGTTCTCGATGCGGATGCCCCAGCGGCCGGGCCGGTAGATGCCCGGCTCGATCGAGGTGATCATGCCCGGCTCCATCGCGGTGTGCGGGTCCGGCGGCACCGCCGGGGAGATCGTCTGCGGGCCTTCGTGCACATTCAGGAAGTAGCCGACGCCATGGCCGGTGCCGTGGCCGTAGTCGATGCCGGCGGCCCAGATCGGCGCACGCGCGATCGCGTCCAGCAGCGGCGCGCGGGTTCCGCGCGGGAAGCGCGTCGCCGACAGGTTGATCAGGCCCTTCAGCACCAGGGTGTAGTCGCGCCGCTGCGCATCCGAGGGCGTGCCGACCGGGATCACGCGGGTGATGTCGGTGGTGCCGCCCAGGTACTGCCCGCCCGAGTCGACCAGCAGCAGGCCGTCGCCCTCGATGGTCGCGCAAGTGGCTTGCGCGGCGCGGTAGTGCATGATCGCGCCGTTGGCGTTGAAGCCGGCGATGGTCGAGAAGCTCGGGCTGATGAAGTTCGGGCGGCGGGCTCTCGCAGCCGTGATGTGAGTGTCGATCGCGACCTCGTCGAGCGGAGCACGGCCCGGGTTGGCCAGCTCGGCTTCCAGCCAGCAGAAGAATTCGCACAGCGCGGCGCCGTCCTGCTCCATCGCGGCGCGCACGTTGACGGCCTCGCTGTCCAGCTTGCGCGACTTGGCGAAGGTGGTCGGGTTGATCGCTTCGACCACCTTGGCGCCCGGGTTGACGGCGGCGCGCATGCCGGCGGTCACGCGGCGCGGATCGAGCAGCAAGGTGGCGCCGTCCGGCAGCGCGCTCAAGGCGGTGGCGGCGTTGGCGTAGGGAGCCAGGTGCACGCCGTCGTGTTCGAGACGGGCACGCAGCTCCGGCGGCACCTTGCCCTCGCCGACGAACAGGGTGGCGTCGGCGCGGCCGATCAGCGCGTGCGCCAGGAACACCGGGTTGAAGCTGACGTCGGCGCCGCGCAGGTTGAACAGGTAGGCGATGTCGTCGAGCGTCGAGATGAAGTGGAAACCGGCGCCGTGCTGCTCCATCGCGGCGCGGGTCGCGGCCAGCTTCTCGAGGCGGCTGATGGTCGCATACGGCGGCAGGTGCTCGAATACCGGGTCGGCCGGCAGCGCCGGACGTTCCTGCCAGACCTCGTCGAGCAGGTCGACGTCGGTACGCAGCGTGATGCCTTTGGCGGCCAGGGCATCCGACAGCAGGCGCGCGCCGGCCAGGCCGAGCACGCGCGCATCCACGGCCACCGTCTGGCCGGCCGCCAGGTTCGCCGCCAGCCAGTCGACGTGCATTTGGCTCGCCGCGCCCGGGATCTTCATCAGCGCGATCTCGCTGCCGGCCAGTTCGGTCTCGGCCTGGGTCCAGTAGCGGCCGTCGGTCCAGACGCCGGCGAAGCCGGCGGTGGCGATGAAGGTGCCGACCGAGCCGGTGAAGCCGGACAGCCATTCCCTGCCCTTCCAGTGGCCGGGCAGGTATTCCGACAGGTGCGGGTCGCTCGACGGCACGACGTAGGCATCGATGCCGGCGCGCGCCATCGCGCTACGCAGTTGGGCCAGGCGATTGCTGCGGACTTGTTCGAATTCTGGGGTGGACATGGCTTGTTCGTTCTTTGTTTTCCAAGCCACGTATGATACGCCGCAATGCTGCGCCGTGGCGCTTCTGGTTATTGCACTACGACATCATCCGCTACAATGCCCGCATCAAGGACTCGACCGGCTGCAGCCGGCACAGGAGACAACATGGATCTCGACGCGGCCAAGGCCCTCTGCCGCAGCTTCCCCGGCTGCACCGAGGACACCAAG
This sequence comes from Massilia sp. X63, assembly GCF_041023745.1. Lineage (NCBI taxonomy): Bacteria > Pseudomonadati > Pseudomonadota > Betaproteobacteria > Burkholderiales > Oxalobacteraceae > Massilia > Massilia sp. X63. The sequence goes on along the minus strand of NZ_JBFTEF010000003.1, from coordinate 235,783 downwards.
TGGGACAACGACACCGTGTTTTCGGTCGGCGCCAAGATGTTCGCGGTGACCAACAAGGACGGCCCGTCGACCGGCTTCAGCCTGAAGGCCGAGGACGACCGCTTCCTGGAATTGACCGACCGCCCCGGCATCGTGCCGGCGCCTTACCTGGCGCGCGCCAAGTGGGTGTTCGTGACGCCTGCGGCGCAGCTCGACGACGCCGAGTTCGCCGCGCTGCTGCGCCGCTCCTACGAACTGGTGTTCGCCAAGCTGACCCGCAAGCTGCAGCGCGAGATTGCCGGCGACGGCGCAGGCAAGGCGTGAGTCACTGCGCGATGGATACCGAACATCCCGCCGATTCCAACAGGAACGCGCCCGTGCACCCGAATGACGCATAATCGGGCACACAAGCGGACCGCCATCTTTCCATTAGAAGACAGAACGACCATGCAAGATTACCACCATGACCGCGCCCGCGCGCTCCTCGCCAACGCCACGCAAATCGTCACGCCCGAGGAAGTCCAGGCCGCGGTGGCCCGCGTCGCCGACCAGTTGAACGCGCGCTTCGGCAATCCCGACGACAAGGCCTTCCCGCTGGTGCTGGGCGTGATGGGCGGCGCCGTCGTGTTCACCGGCCACCTGCTGCCGCAGCTCGACTTCCCGCTCGAATTCGACTACATCCACGTCAGCCGCTACGGCGACGCCGACCGCGGCGGCCAGATCGTCTGGAAGGTGATCCCGCGCCAGGACGTCGCCGGACGCACCATCGTGGTGGTCGACGACATCCTCGACGAAGGCGAAACGCTGGCCCACGTCAAGCAGCGCCTGCTCGACATGGGCGCGGCCGAAGTCATCGTCGCCGTGTTCGCGGACAAGGACATCAAGCGCGCCAAGCCGATCAAGGCCGACCTGGTCGGCCTGACGCTGCCGAACGAATTCGTGGTCGGCTTCGGCATGGACGTCTATAACTACTGGCGCAACCTGCCGGGGCTGTGGTCGATCAACCCGGACGACCTGAGCGCGGCCGAGCCGCCGCCGCCGTTCCCGACCCCGGACGCCAAGCGCCTCGATTGATCGTTCGTGGTGGCCGGCAGCGCCGGCCACCACGGCATCAGCCCAGCGCCAGGCGCGCCCGCGCCGCCGCGTATTCCGCCTTCAGCCGCTCGACCATCTCGGCCACCGTCGGCACGTCGTCCATCAGGCCCACGCCCTGGCCGGCGCCCCAGATATCGCGCCAGGCCTTGGCGCTGGCCGAGCCGAAGCTCATCTTGCTCTTGTCCGATTCCGGCAGGTTGTCCGGATCCAGCCCGGCCGCCACGATCGACTTCTTGAGGTAGTTGCCGTGCACGCCCGTAAACAGGTTGGTGTACACCACGTCGGCGGCGCTCGATTCCACGATGGCGTCGCGGTAGGCGTCGGTGACGTTCGATTCCTTGGTCGCCAGCCAGCGCGAGCCGATGTAGGCGAAGTCGGCGCCCATGGCCTGGGCCGCGAGGATCGCGTCGCCGGTGGCGATCGAACCGGACAGCGCCACCGGGCCCTTGAAGAACTTGCGCACCTCGCCCACCAGCGCGAACGGCGACAGCGCGCCCGCATGGCCGCCGGCGCCGGCCGCGACCAGGATCAGGCCGTCCACGCCCGCTTCCAGCGCCTTTTCGGCATGGCGGATCGAGACCACGTCGTGCAGCACGATGCCGCCGTAGGCGTGCACGGCGTCCAGCATTTCCTTGGGCGGCGCGCGCAACGAGGAAATGATGATCGGCACCTGGTGCTTCACGCAGACCTCGACGTCGTGCGCCAGGCGGTCGTTCGACTGGTGCACGATCTGGTTGACCGCGATCGGGCCGACTTTCGCGCCCGGGTTGGCCTGCTGGTAGTCGGCCAGCTCGCGCTGCAGGTCGGTGAGCCAGGTGTCGAGCAGCTCGGCCGGGCGCGCGTTCAAGGCCGGGAAGGAACCGACGATGCCGGCCTTGCACTGGGCCGCCACCAGCGCGGGACCGCTGGCGATGAACATCGGGGAAGCGATGACGGGAAGGGACAGGTCTTGCAGCACGGGTGGCAAGGTCATGGAAGGCTTTCGCTGTTCAGGTTGATCAAAAGTCTCCGGGCATTATAGCCCTGAAAAAAGAACGATCGTGCTAGATTTTCACCTCTAAACGTCTGCCAGCACCCGCCCCTCGATGCGGGCGGCGCCGGCCTTGACCAGCGCGGCGGCGGCCCAGCGCGCCATGTCGTCCGCCCCCATCGCCAGCACCCCGGTGCGCACCCGCTCCACCAGCGGGATCGACGCCAGCAGCCCGGGCAGCGCATCCAGCGCCAGCGCGCGCCGCTCCAGCAGCAGGAATTTCAACAGCACCTTGACCGCGTTCCGGGCATTGCGCGCCGGGTCGGCGCTCAGGTAGTCCAGGCGCGCCCGCGCCCGCTGCAAGGCCGCCGGCACCGCGCCGAACACGGCGCCATGGCCGGGCACGACCACCCGCGCATCCAGACTGGCGATCAGGTCGAGGGTGGCGCCGACTTCCGCGAAGCCCGGTTCGCCCGCCAGCTCCGGAAAGATCACCCCGAAGCCGTTTTCCCACAAGGCGTCGCCGGAAATGAGCACGCCTTCGGCTTCGCAGAAGAACAGCAGCGCATGCGGGTCGTGGCCGGGCGCCGCCAGCACCGTCCATGCCAGGTCGCCCAGCACCAGCCGCTCGCCCGGCGCCAGCGTGGCATCAAAAGTGAAGCGTGCGCACTGCTGGCCGGTGGCGCGGTAGCTCAGCGCCTCCTCGTCCCAGGCGGCGACCTTGGCCGCCTCCGCTGCCGGAATCGCGATGGCGCAGCCATAGGCGTGCTGCAGCAGCGCATTGCCGCCGCAGTGGTCCGAGTGCAGGTGGGTATTCAGCAGGCGCTCGAGCGGCCGTCCCTGCAAGGCATGGCGCAGCAGCGCCAGCGTCTGCGGCGCATGGCTCAGGTAGCCGCTGTCGACCAGCGCGGTCCGGGCGCCGGTGAACAGGATATTGTTGGACGAGAGCCAGCCGCGCTCGAAGACCTGCATCGACCCCGGCAAGCGCAGGTCCATCTCAGCCCCAGTCGATGTCGGTTTCGCGGCGGCGGATCTCGACCCAAACGGCGCGCTTGTAGTCGTCGCCGGCGCTGCCCCAGGCGACGATCTCGTCGATGGTGCGCAGGCAGCCGCGGCACAGGCCGGTGGCCGGGTCCATCTGGCAGACGTTGATGCAGGGCGAGGGGACGGGGCTGTGCAGTTCCGGGGTCATGGCAGCAAATTCGTGATATCGAAGGAACGGGCGCAGACGGCGATCACCGCCATCAAGCCGACGGCCATCCGGCTGCCGCGGTCCTTGAGCGCATACAGCACCGGATCGTCGTCCATCTCGCCGCGCGCGGTCTTGATCCACAGGCGGCCCAGCCAGTAGATCATGAGGCCCGCCAGGCCCCACAGCAGCACCGGGCTGGCATAGCGCTGCTCGGTTTCGGGCGCGTTGATGAACAGGCCCAGCACTACCACCGCGGCCAGCGCCGAGGCCAGTCCCATCGGCCACAGCACGGCCAGGTCGACCACGCGGTAGTCGCGCCCGTGCGCGCCGGCCTGGCCGCGCTGCTGCATCAGCTGCAGTTCCGAGCAGCGCTTCACCAGCGCCAGGCTGAGGAACACGAACAGGGAAAAGGCCAGCAGCCACGCGCTGGTATGGATGCCCACCGCCACCGAGCCGGTGACGATGCGCATCGTGTACAGCATCGACAGCACCAGCACGTCGATCAGCACGCGCTCCTTGAGCCACCAGCTGTAGGCCGTGGTCAGGACCACGTAGGCCAGCAGCATCGCGGCGAAGCCGGTATTGATGGCAAAGGCAAGCCCGAAGGCGCCCGCCAGCAGCAGCGTCGCCGCGGCCACGCCCGAGGTGATCGGCAGGGCGCCGCTGGCGAAGGGCCGCAGCTTCTTGCGCGGATGACGGCGGTCGTTGCCGAGGTCCCACAAATCGTTGGCGATATAAGTGGCGGATGCCGCGCCCGAAAAGCACAGGAAGGCCAGCAGCATGGTGGCCAGGTCCTCCGGGTAGAACGAGAACGCGGTCAGCAGCGGCACGAACAACAGCAGGTTCTTGGCCCACTGGTGCATGCGCAAGGCCTTGCGCCAGGTCGCCGGTCCGGCGGCGGGCCGGGAGAATTCCTTCTCGACCGGATGCCTGCGGCGCACGGCGCTGCTCACTGCCCGGGAGGCGCCCACCAGCACGGCCGCCTGCGCGCCTTCCCACACCGCCAGGTCGGCGGCGCTGTCGCCGGCATAGGCGAAGTCCGGCCCGACCTCGGCGCGGATGGCGGCCAGCTTGTTGCTGCCCTTGAGGTTGCGGCTGCCGTCGCTGGCCAGCACGCGGTCGAACAGGCCCAGGTGTCCGGCGACGCCGTCGGCGATCGCGCGGTGGGCGGCGGTGGCCAGCACGATCTGGCGCCCGCCGGCCTTCTCCTGGCGCAGGTAATCGAGCAGGTCCTGGCGGTAGGGCAGCTGTTCCGGCGCCAGGCTGACCCGGGCGGCGACCTCGGCCTTCATGACTTCGCGTCCGCGCGCCAGCCACAGGGGGAGCCTGAGCAGGTCGAACGGGGATTGCTTCGCCAGCAGGAGCACCGACTCGACCAGGGTATCGGTCGGCGTCAGGGTGCCGTCCAGGTCCACGACCAGCGGAATGGATGCGGACGGTCGCTGTGCCTGTCGGGAATCGAGCATGGAAATGTCAGCCGAGTTGATTAACATTCAGTTCACTATCAATAAGCACCATCGCGCATTATCGCTCATCGCGGGGCGCCGTTCCCCCCTCATCGGGCGTAGCCCGGCCGGAGTGCCAGTGCGCCAGCTTGCGCGCAACCCGCTCGCGAAAGCGCACCGGATCGATCAGGTGGCGCTCGTGAATTCCTTCGCACACTTTTTCAAGCTCATCCCAAGCTTCCACGCGGAAACGCACGCGCCGGCCCTCGACTTCCAGCACCTCGCCGCGGATGTGCAAGCGCATGCCCGGCGGGGTCGGCGCCAGGTGCTGGAAACTGACCATGGTGCCCAGGCTCTGCTCGTGCGGCCAGTCCATGAAGGGCATCAGGCCGTGCAGGCAGGCCAGTTCCATCATCCCGACCAGGTAGCCGGTCGCCAGTACCTCCGGCATGTCGCGGCAGAACGGCGTGTCGTGGTAGAGCGCGGGCACGGCGGCCCGCGCGGGGATGGTGTATTGCCATTCGAAACAATGGCCGAGTTGTATTTCTGCACGCATGTGCGCAGATTAACGCAGCTCAGGACATTTGCATACGTCCGGCCTTGACGCAGCACACCACAGGCGTACACTCCCCAGACCATCCAGCTGGATGGTGCAAGCGTGGCGTAAGGAAGCGGAAGGCATCATGAGCAGAGAAGTAGCGAAAACAGCAGCCAGGGAAGCGGCAAGGGACACCGCCAGGCCGGCGGACTCGGAAAAGATCACGATCAACCTGGGACCGATCGACCTCGGGCAGATCGACCTCTTGGTGAGCGAAGGCTTCTATGCGAACCGTTCCGACCTGATCCGCACCGCCATCCGCAACCAGCTGCAGGCGCACGCCGACGTGGTGCGCCAGACCGTGGCGCGGCGCAGTCTCGTGCTCGGCATGCACCATTACACGCGGGCCGACCTCGAGCGTGCCCGCGACGCCGGCGAGCGCCTGCAGATCCAGGTGCTCGGCCTGGCCAGCATCGCCCACGACGTCCCGCCCGAACTGGCGCTGGACACCATCGAATCCATCGTCGTCCTCGGCGCGCTGCACGCCAGCAGCGCGGTCAAGACGGCACTTGCCGGGCGCATCCAGTGATCGCGCCGGCGGAGGAAACACCATGAAACTGAACATGCACTTGCTTGCGCAGATGCGCAAGGCCACCAGCGCCCTGATCAAGAAGGGACCGGTGGACACCACGGCCATCGTTCAGGAAGCGATGAAGCACGCCACGGCCTTCCAGCGCCCCGCCGCTCCCGCTGCGCCGCCGCCGATGCGCGACATCAACCCGCCGCCGGGCGGCAGCGCCGCCCACGAGGCCGAGGCGCCATCGGCGCGCGAACCGGCAGCGCCGCACACCACGGCAGCGAATGTCGTGCCCGACATGCTGGCCAACCTGCAGCGCACCATGGAGTCGGTGCGCGAACAGTTCGGCGGCCTGGGCACGGGCGGCCTGGGCGCAGGGGCCGGCCAGGAAGCCACCTGGCCCGGCACCTTCAGCAGCGGCAGCTTCACCAACGAGGCCGGCACCCGCGACTACAAGCTGTATGTGCCGAGCACCCTGACCGATGCGCCCGCCGCGCTGGTGGTGATGCTGCACGGCTGCACCCAGAATCCCGACGATTTCGCGCACGGCACGGGGATGAACGCGCTGGCCGAGGAGCTGGGCTGCCTGGTGGTCTATCCGGCCCAGTCGCAGGCGGCCAATCCTTCGCGCTGCTGGAACTGGTTCAACGAAACCGACCAGCAGCGCGAGCGCGGCGAGCCTTCGATCATTGCCGGCATCACCCGCGACGTGATGGCGCGCCACCCGGTCGATGCGGACCAGGTGTTCGTGGCCGGCCTGTCGGCCGGCGGCGCCATGGCCACCATCATGGGCACGCTGTATCCGGACCTGTACGCCGCCGTCGGCGTGCATTCGGGCCTGCCCTTCGCCGCGGCCAAGGACCTGCCGTCGGCGCTGGCGGCCATGAAGGGCGACTTCCGGCGCAGCCAGGCGCCGGGACGCACCGTGCCGATCATCGTGTTCCACGGCGACCGCGACACCACCGTCCACCCGGCCAACGGCGACGAACTGGTGGCCCAGGGCCGCGCCCGCAATGCGCGCCGCACGGCGGAACCGGGCCAGGTGCCGAACGGCCACGCCTATACGCGCACGGTACACCACCACGACGACGGCAGCGTCCACGCGGAACACTGGCTGATCCACGGCGCCGGCCACGCCTGGTCGGGCGGCAGTGCGCGCGGCAGCTATACCGACGACAAGGGGCCGGATGCGAGCCGGGAGATGATGCGTTTCTTCCGCACGCAGCGCTGAGCTACGACACCGGGCCTTGCGCCAGTTCGGCGTCGATATGGGCGCGCAGGCAGGCCGGGCACCAGCAGCCGGCCGCTTCCTGCGGCACCGGCACGGCCGGCGGCAAGGCCGTGCACCAGCACGGTTCCAGGCTGCCATCTGCCATGGCGCAGCCGAATTCGGCGCCGCAACGGGTGCATGTGCTCACGGCGCGCTCCTGTGTTGAATGAATTGCATGGTTCTGTACGGTGGCGATTCAGCCCATAAAATACAACAAGACGCCATATAATCAGCACAAGTACTACCCTGTTGCCTTAAAATCTTGCGACATTTATTTTGGACCCTCCATGAACGCTACTCTGACCAGCCTGAACACCGACGACCAGCCCAACGATCTGACGAAAGTATCGCCGCAGATCAAGGCGCAGATCCTGGCCGAGGCGCTTCCCTACATCCGTAATTTCCACGGCAAGACCATCGTCATCAAATACGGCGGCAACGCCATGACCGACGAACGCCTGAAGCACGGCTTCGCGCGCGACGTCATCCTGCTCAAGCTGGTGGGCATGAATCCGGTCGTGGTGCATGGCGGCGGTCCGCAGATCGACAACGCGCTGAAGAAGATCGGCAAGCAGGGCACCTTCGTGCAGGGCATGCGCATTACCGACGAAGAAACCATGGAAGTGGTCGAGTGGGTGCTGGGCGGCGAGGTCCAGCAGGACATCGTCATGCTGATCAACCACTACGGCGGCCAGGCCGTGGGCCTGACCGGCAAGGACGGCGGCCTGATCCGCGCACGCCGCATGAGCATGCCAGACAAGGAAAAGCCGGGCGAATTCCTCGACATCGGCTTCGTCGGCGAGATCGAGGCGATCAACCCGGCCGTGGTCAAGGCACTGCAGGACGACGCCTTCATCCCGATCATCTCGCCGATCGGCTTCGGCCAGGACGGCCAGGCCTACAACATCAATGCCGACGTCGTCGCCGGCAAGATCGCCGAGATCCTGAAGGCCGAAAAGCTCATCATGATGACCAATATCGCCGGCGTGCAGGACAAGGCGGGTAACCTGGTCACCGACCTGTCGGCGCGCGAGATCGACGAGATGTTCGAAGACGGCACGATTTCGGGTGGCATGCTGCCGAAAATCTCGTCGGCGCTGGACGCCGCCAAGTCGGGCGTCAATACCGTGCACATCATCGACGGCCGCATCGAGCACTCTTTGTTGCTGGAAGTCTTGACCGAACAGGCATTTGGCACTATGATCCGGTCTCACTAAATTTTTTGTGGCGGAAATCTCCGCCACAGAAAACGATCTACCCGCCCTTGTAGCTCAGTGGTAGAGCACTCCCTTGGTAAGGGAGAGGCCACGTGTTCAATCCACGTCAAGGGCACCACTTCCCTCCTGCAGTATCCGCAGTACCTCCCCGCAGTATTTCCCTAGTAGATGCGCTCCACCTTGATGCCGCGCTTGCGCAGCAGCTCGGGCACGCCGCGTTGTCCCACCAGGTGCAGCAAGCCCACCGCCACCACCGCCTTGTCCTCGCGCGCCAGCAACGCCGCCACCTTGTCCGCCATCGGCCCGTTGCGCTCGTCCATCAGGAGTTCGCGCGTGAAGCGGCCGCTCAAGCTGTCGTCTTCGTCGATGCGCTGCGCGATGCGTTCCAGCGCGGCCCCGTCGGCGCGCTCGTAGGCATCGAACAGTTCGCGCGCTTCGCGCAGCTGGCGGCCCGATGCCGCGTTCTCCAGCGTTTCTTCCAGCAGCTTCCACTGGTCCTCGATCCCGAGCCGATCCAGCAGCGCGGCCTGGTAACCGATCGATTCGAGTTCGGCGATGCGGGTGGCGCCGCTCGCGCGGGCCTGCTGCGCCAGGTGGGCGTCGACGCCGAGGCGCGGGTCGTAGCCCATCCGGGCGGCATCGATCACGACCAGCGTCATCACGATCATCCACGGTTTCAGTTGCGCCACGGCGGCCGGGTCGATGCCCTGCCCCTTCAGGGCGGCTTCGATGCGCGCGCGGCGTTGCGGCGCCAGTCCCGCCAATCCGGCCTGCCCGGCCGGGAACATGCCGTATTGCTGCAGGGCGGCCGCCATCGCCGCGGGGTCGCGCCCGGCGTCGATCTCGAGCGCCAGCGTGGGCGCCGCCGCCAGGGCCTGGCGGATGCGCGGCTCGAGCGGGTAGAAATCGGGACGGCCGGCGTGGATGGTGCCGTACAGGTACAGGGCGTGGCCGCCGCCGCTGACGCGGAACAGCGCGCCGCGTTGTGCCGCCAGTTCCGCGGCCACGGACTGGAACGCCAACAGGAACAGGCTGAAGAAGACCACTATAATCGGACGTCGCATTCATTACCCCTTGTTGTGTTCGAAACCGTGCCAAATCATACCCTCCCCTCCCCCGTCTGGCTGTTCGATCTCGACAACACCCTGCACGATGCATCGCACGCCATCTTCCCGGCCATCAGCGCCAACATGAACACCTATATCGGGCGCGTGCTGGGCGACGGCGTCACGCCGGCCAGCCAGGCCGCGGTGGACGCCGCGCGCCTGGGCTACTGGAAGCGCTACGGCGCCACCCTGCTCGGCATGATCCGCCATCACGGGGTGTCGGCGGCCGACTTCCTGCACGTGACCCACGACCTCGGCGCGCTCGACAAGCTGGTGCGCGCCGAGAAGGGACTCGCCACGCTGCTGCGCCGCCTGCCGGGCCGCAAGATCCTGCTCACCAACGCGCCGACGCGCTACTCCACCGACGTCATGCGCCACCTGGGCCTGAGCCGGCATTTCGCACACCACGTCGCGATCGAACACATGCACGTGCACCGCCAGCTGCGGCCCAAGCCGTCCGGCCTGATGCTGCGCCGCCTGCTGCGCAAGCACGGCGTGGCGGCGCGCCGCTGCATCCTGGTCGAAGACACCCTGGCCAACCTGAAGAGCGCCAGCCGGCTCGGGCTGCGCACCGTGTGGGTGACGCAATACCTGCGCATGAGCGATCCGATCGGCAAAGCGCCCTTGCCGCGGACCCTGAAACGCCCCCGTTACGTCGATGTCAAAGTAAAATCCGTGCGGCAGCTTCCGGCGCGTTTGCACCGATTGCGCTAACAATGATAAATAAACAAAGGGCCTCGAAAACCGTCGCGAGCGGCAGTAAGCTTGACCGAGAAGCGCAGCTGTACGGTGGTACAGCGAGCATCGCAGGTCGAGATTACAACGCGCAGCAGGTTTCTCGAGGCCCCCATCAACTAGGGATCACATGGCAACCAAGCCGGGGCAGCGCAAGCTGCAAATCCTGCAGGCCCTGGCCTCGATGCTCGAGCAGCCGAAGGGCGAGAAGATCACCACGGCCGCGCTGGCGGCGCGCCTGTCGGTATCGGAGGCGGCGCTGTACCGCCACTTCGCCAGCAAGGCGCAGATGTACGAGGGCCTGATCGACTTCATCGAATCCAGCGTCTTCGGCCTGATCAACCAGATCGCCGAACGCGAGGAAGACGGCGTGACCCAGGCCCACGCCATCCTGCAGATACTGCTGTCCTTCTCGAGCAACAACCCGGGCATGACCCGGGTCCTGATCGGCGACGCCCTGGTGGGCGAGGACGAGCGCCTGCAGCTGCGCATGAACCAGTTCTACGACAAGGTCGAGATGGCGTTCAAGCAGGCCTTGCGGGTCGCCGTCACCCAGGGCCATGGCGCGGAGACCGACGTCGCGGCGCGCGCCAGCCTGCTGGTGAGCTACGTGACCGGGCGCTGGCACCGCTTCGCCAAGAGCGGCTTCAGGCACAATCCGGCCGAGGGCTCGGCGCTGCAGCTGTCGCTGCTGCTGGCGGCATAAGGAAGCTTACGAGCACCATGGACACCCAGGAAGTCTTCGCGCTGTTGGACGACGCCGGCGCACCCGGAGCAGCCCGCTCGCGCCTGTACAGCCGCCATGCGGGCACGCTGCGCTGCGATGGCGCCAGCGACTGGCCGCAACTGCTGCGCGACATGCAGGAGGCCCTGGGGCGCGGCCTGTATGCGGTGCCGCTGCTGAGCTATGAACTGGGGGCGCACCTGCAGGGCATACCGGCCCACCCGGTGGCGGGCGCGCTGGCGCAGGTGCTGCTGTTCGAGCAGTGCGAGCGCCTGGAAGCGGCCCAGGTCGAGGCCTGGATCGCCACCCGCACAGCGAGCGGCGCGCCGGCGGGCGTGGCCGGCATCACGCCGAACGTCGACGAAGCCGCGTTCACCGACGCCATCGATCGCATCCGCGCCTACATCGCCGCCGGCGACACCTACCAGGTCAACTACACCTACCGCCTGCGCTTCGAGGCCTACGGCCCGCTGGTGGCGCTGTATGCGCGGCTGCGCGCGCGCCAGCGCGTGCCCTACGGCGCGCTGGTGGCGCTGCCCGACGGCAGCGCGCTGCTGTCCTTCTCGCCCGAACTGTTCGTGCGCCACGATGCGGGCCTCCTGACCGCGCGGCCGATGAAGGGCACGGCGCCGGCCAGCGGCGACGACGCCGTCGACGACGAACGCGCGCAGGCGCTCGCGGCGGACACCAAGAACCGCGCCGAGAACCTGATGATCGTCGACCTGCTGCGCAACGACCTGGGAAGAGTGGCAAGCACCGGCAGCGTCGAGGTGCCGGCGCTGTTCGAGGTGCGCCGCTACGGCGCCGTGCTGCAGATGACCTCCACGGTACAGGCGCGCCTGCGCGCGGATGCGGATCTGGAACAGGTGTTCGCCGCGCTCTACCCCTGCGGCTCGATCACCGGCGCGCCGAAGCGCCGCAGCATGGAGATCATCCACGAACTCGAACCGAGCGCGCGCGGCATCTATACCGGCGCGATCGGCTGGTTCGATCCGCCGCAGGCGGGCAGCGGCACCCCCTTCGGCGCGGGTTTTGGAGATTTCTGCCTGTCGGTCCCGATCCGCACGCTGGCGCTGGGCCCCGCGCAAGGCGGCACCCGCCAGGGAGAACTGGGCGTCGGCGCCGGCATCGTGTACGACAGCGACGCCGCCTCGGAATTCGCCGAATGCCGGCTCAAGGCGCGCTTCCTCACCGGCCTGCCCAACGAGTGCGAGATCTTCGAGACCCTGCGCGCAAGCTGGGACGACGGCTGTCGCCACATCGAGCAGCACCTCGACCGCCTGGCCGCGTCCTGCCGCTATTTTGGGCACCCGTTCGACGTCGGCGCCGCGCGCGCGGCCCTGAACGAGGCCTGCCTGGCCCTGCCTCCCGGACAGCTGCACCGGTTGCGCCTGTCGGTGCGGCACGACGGCGAACTGGCGCTGCAGGCGGCGCCGCTGGCCCCCCTGGGCGAACCGGTGCTGTTGCTGCTGGAGAGCGAGACGACGCAGTCCGGCGACCTGTTCCTGCGCCACAAGACGAGCGTGCGCAGCCGCTACGACGCGGCCTGGCGCGCCGCCGAGGCGCTGGGCGCCTTCGACGCCCTGTTCTTCAACGAGCGCGGGGAACTGACCGAAGGGGGACGCTGCAATGTGTTTGTGCGCTTCGGCACCGAGTGGTTCACGCCGCCGCTCTCCAGCGGCCTGCTGCCGGGCGTGATGCGCGGCATCCTGCTGCAGGCGCCGGCCTGGAACGCGAGCGAACGCGTGATCACGCGGGAGATGCTGGCAGCGGCAGACGACATCGTCGTCTGCAATGCGCTGCGCGGTCCATTGCGGGCGGTCCTGCTGGCCGACCCGCAAGAGGACTAACGGCGCTTAGAAGCGGTAGCCGACGCCGACGCCGAACAGCACCGGATCCACCTTCACGCTACTGGCTTTCGCGCCGCCCACCATCACGTCGCTGCGGATGTTCACTTTCTTCACGTCGAGGTTGAGCGACCAGCGCGCGTCGAGCCGGAAATCCACGCCGGCCTGCAGCGCCATGCCCCAGCTGCCGCTCTCGAGGTCGCCCGCGCCATTCAGGAGCTTCACGTGCGAGAGGCGGGTGTAGTTGACGCCCACGCCCAGGTAGGGATTGAGCATCGACTGCGGTGCGAAGTGGTACTGGGCGCTCAGGGTCGGCGGCAGGTGGCGGAAGCTGCCGATACGGGCGCCGTCCAGGGTGACGTCGTGCTTCTGCGGATAGGTCAGGATCAGTTCCGCCGCCAGGTTCGGCGTGAAGAAATAGGAGATGTCGATTTCGGGGATGGTCTTGCTGCTGACGTGGATGCGGTCCGCCGCGCCCACGCCGGCCAGCGGCGCCGACTCGTTGGCCGGGTCGATGTGGACGGCGCGCGCGCGCACCATCCAGTTGGTTTCCTGCGCCAGGGCCTGGCTGCCGGCGAGTGCAAGGGTAACTGCCAGCACATGCTGCAACATCGTTTTCATTTTTCTTACCTTTCGTCATGTCATCATTGACGAAGCTAAGAATATTGATGCAGCGCAAAAAAATCGTTGATCTGGATCAAATAACCACAATGCTGGAAAGGTTATTCGATCCGGGGGCTCACATGGCGAGCGCCTGCTCGATCTTGCCGACCAGGGCCGGATCTTCCGGCGTCACCTTGCTCGGGAAATGCTCGATGACCTTGCCGTCGCGGCCGATCAGGTACTTGGTGAAGTTCCACTTCGGCGCCTGGCCGGTGGCCTTGGTGAGTGCGGCATGCAGCGGGTTGGCTTCCGGGCCGGTGACCACGCTCTTGGCGAACATCGGGAACTTGACGCCGTAGGTGTTGAAGCAGAAGTCGGCGATCTCCTTCGCATTGCCCGGTTCCTGCTTGCCGAAGTCGTTCGACGGGAAGCCCAGCACCACCAGGCCGCGGCCACCGTACTTCGCGTACAGCTTCTCCAGTCCTTCGTACTGCTTGGTGAAGCCGCAGTAGCTGGCCGTGTTCACCACCAGCACCACCTTGCCGGCGTACTGGCACAGGTCCTGCGGCGCGTCGTCCTGCAGGCGCTTGAAGTTCTGCTTGAGGAGGGCCGGGCAGCTGGCGGGCATGCGCGCAGCCGCCGGTGCGCCGGCTGCGGCCGCGGTCTGTGCGGCGGCCGGAAGGGCTGTACTCGCTGCGGCAAGGGAGACGAACAGCAGGGCGGTGGTCTTGAACATGGCGGGGAATTCCCTCGGGTTGGAATGCCACGATTGTAACGCAGCCACCCGGGTAAACATCGCCGCCGCGCCGCGCCGGGCCTGCGTCAGCCGTTCATTAGCCATTCAGGCTGCGGTGCTCGATCTTGATGCAGTGGTTCATGACCACGTCGAGGCCGGCGGCGCGCGCGAGGTCGGCGGCGGCCTGGTTCTCGATGTCGAGCTGCATCCACAGGCAGCCGGCGCGCACGGCGATCGCATCGCGCGCGATCGGCGGAATATCGTCGGATTTGCGGAAGCAGTCGACGATGTCGATCGACTGGCCGCTGCCGGCCAGGGCATCGGCCGCTTCCTGCAGCGTGGCGTAGACCTGCTCGCCCAGGATGGTCTCGCCGGCGTAGCTCGGGTTGACCGGCACGATACGGTAGCCGTGTTCCTGCAAGTAAGCGGCCACTTCGTGGCTGGCCCGGTCGGGCTTGTTCGAGAGGCCGACGATGGCGATGGTCTTGCTGTCGCTGAGGATCTGGGCAATGCTTCTCATGGTAGGTTCATTGGTTGAGGGGTCGACCGCTAGCTTATCAGGTTTGCATCGCCCGGCGCGCCTGCGCTGGCGCTGGAAGCGCAAACGTGGAAAGATGCGGGCTCGTTCCCGATCGAGTCCTCCATGCGCCGCATTGTCCTGTCCTGCCTCACCCTCCTCGCCCTGTCCCTGCCCGTCCATGCGGCCGAACCGCTCGCCGCGGTGGAGCGCGCCATCGTCCCGGTGGCCGCCTGGGGCGGCACCCCGGCCGACCCGGCCAAGGCGCGCCGCCACCACATCAGCCAGATCACCCTGCACCACCAGGGCGAGCCGTTCAAGCCGGGCACCGACCCGCAGGCCTACCTGCGCCGCCTGCAGTCGTGGTCGCGCGCCAGCAAGGGCTGGCTCGACATCCCCTACCACTACGTCATCGACCTCGACGGCCGTATCTACGAAGCGCGCAACATCGATTACGCGGGCGACACCAACACCGAGTACGACCCGAGCGGCCACGCCCTGATCGAGGTGGTCGGCAATTTCGAGGAAGTGGAACCGAACCAGCAGCAGCTGGACGCCGTGGTCGACCTGATGGCGCTGCTGGCGGCGAAGTACCGGGTCTCGCTGGACGATATCAAGAGCCACCGCGACCACTCGGACAAGACCGTGTGCCCGGGCGCGAACCTGTACCGCTACGTGAAGGAAGACTGGTTCCGCCACAAGGTGGCGCTGCGGCTGGCGGGGGAACAGGCCGCGAAACGCTGAAGCAGTCTTGCTTTCGTAGGGTGGGCGGCTATGCCGCCCACGCGTTCAAATCACAGTTGCGCACTGCGATCATGGTTCGATCCACATACGCTTGTTGAACGCGTGGGCAGAAAGCTGCCCACCCTACAGCGTACAGATTCAAATCCGGCGGGCAGTAAAGCTGCGGCCCCCCTGCTTGAACTGCAGGCCCGGTCCCTCGAAGCTGATCTCGGCATCGACATCGCGCGCGAAGAAATGGGTCTCGCTCAGCGGGAAGATCTCGACCTGGCGCTGGCCGGTTGGCTGCACGACATAACGGCTGCCTTCGCGGCGGACTTCCAGCACCATCCCCGGCTGCATCTCGTAGCGGCCGACGTGGGCGTCAAAGGCGGCATCGGCAATCCTGGCCACGATCCGCGGCGGCGGCGCCTCGCCGCTGCGCGCATGCGCCAGCACCCGGCCGTCCTGGTGGTAGATCACGCCCGTCACCTTGCCGGCGCTATCACGCTGGAACACGAACCAGTCGGCCGTATCGGGCACGAAGAATTCGTTGGCCGACATCGCCTTCAGCACCAAGGGTCCGCGGCCCGGGCGCTGCAAGGAGAGGAACTCGCCGTCGCGGCGGAACACGCGCTGGCTGTCCTTGTCCAGGGTGTACACGCCCGCCACCGCATCCAGGCCGGCCGCGTCCAGCGCCACCTCCCTGAATTCCGGGAGCGGCTTGCCGATGGCGACGGCGGCCGCCCGGCGCGCCACGACGTCCGGCACCACCATGCCGGCGTCGCCGTTGGTCAGCACCGCCACGTAGACGCCCTTGGCAGGCAGGCGCAGGCCATACGAGCGAAAGCCGCGGGTCGAACCGCTATGGCCGATGGCCGGCTCGCCCTGGACCAGGCTCATCTCCCAGCCGTAACCGTAGTGGCTGTCCTTGCCGTCCTTCAGGCGATAGGAGGTGAAGGCGCGCTGCCAGGTGGCCGGCTTGAGCAGCTTCTTGCCGACGGCCGCATCCCATTTCGCCAGGTCGTCCACGGTCGACACCAGTTCGCCGGCGGCATAGGACTGGTTCTTGCCGAGCGGCCGGGCCGGACCAAACCCTTTTTCGAGCGGGGAATGGCCGGCGGCGCTCGGCCACCCGCTGCGCGCGTGGCCTTCGTAGGCGGTGTGTTCCATCCCGAGGGGCACGAAGATGCGCTGTTCCAGGAACTGGTGATAAGGCAGGCCGGAGGCCTTCTCGATGATGGCCCCGAGCAGGTAGTAGCCCGAATTGTTGTAGCGCCAGGTGCTGCCCGGCTCGAACTGCAGCGGGTCGTTCTTGAACGAGTCGATCTGGGCCGCCACCGTGATGTCCTGCGGCGCCCGCTGCGGGAAGCCCGGCTTGCCGGTATAGCTGACGATGCCCGAGGTGTGGGTCAGCAAGTGTTCGATGGTGATCTTCTTGCCCTGGGTCGGGTAGTCGGGCAGGTACCTGGTGATCTCGTCGTCGACCGACAGCTTGCCTTCGTCCGCCAACAGCAGGATGGCGGTGGCGGTGAACTGCTTGGTCATCGAACCGATGCGCATGGCCATCTCGGGCGCCATTTTCACGCCGCGGGTAGCATCGGCCATGCCATAGGCGCGGCGCAGGACGGTCTGGCCATCCTTGACGACCAGGACGACGCCGCCCGGCGCCTCGGCAGGGAAATAGGGAGCGACGGTGGCGTGCAGGCGGAAGGACAGGTCCTCGAGGGCGCGTTTGCTCAGCGGCTTGTCCTGCCTGGCGTCGGCAGCGAAGGCGGCCTGCGGCGTCCACAGGAGCAGCGCGGCGCAGATGGCGGTACGGATGAACATGGTCGGCATTCCTTTTTGTTTTGGCGTGCCGTGACTGTACGTACGGGGTCTGGCCGGCCGCAATCGAGCGCCGATCAGCGGTCGTTCGGATGGGTCGAGTGGTGGCTATCCGGGGGCGAACGGGACCGCCCCGGCAGGGCTCACGGCAGGCGGGCGGCGAGGAACAGCCAGATCACGGTCATCACGAGGATGCCGGTAATGGTCACGCAGGTACCGGTGAAGAACAGGGCCGACAGCATGGTAGCGGACAGCACGCGCTCGAACAGGAAGCCGAGCGCGAAGTCGAAGGTGGCCAGCACCGACCAGCGCCGCATGTAGACCGGTAAATAACGGCTCATGCGCCGGTTGTGCTCGCGCGCGGCATGGCGCTCGTACAAATTGCGCGCCCTGCTCACGTCGCGGAACAGCCAGTCGAAAAAGAGGAAGCGGTACAGGGTCTGGCCGAAGCGGTCATCCGCCGGCAGGGTTTGCTGCTGTTCGCGATGGTCTGGAGGGCTTGCCATGGTCGGCTCGAGCTGTCTCAACACACAGGAGGCCATACTAAGCCAAAAACACCCACGCACTCGTGCGCCAGCTAACCGTGCGCCGCCATCGTCATTACAGGCACTTGCGCAAAAACAATGTCAACTTCCCCGGGGTCATCCCCGGGGTCAGGTCTGACATTCGGACACGACCTCGACCGTGCGTCTGTCCAGCATAGCGGCAATGCAAGAAACAAGTAGGTGCCAAGGCAGAGCTTGTGTCCAAATGTCAGACCTCCCCCCCATAAAAAAGGCAGCCCGCAGGCTGCCTCCTTGTACCGCGAAAGCGGATGCTTAGCGTCCTCGCGAACGCAGCTTCTGAATCGCCGCCAACTGCGCGATCGCCGCGGCCATTTCGGCCTGGGCTTTCGCGTAGTCGATCTTCGATTCCTTGTTCAGCATCAGCTCTTCGGCCTGCTTCTTTGCTTCCAGTGCCTTCGCTTCGTCCAGGTCGCCACCGCGGATTGCGGTGTCGGCCAGCACGGTCACGCCGTTCGGCTGCACTTCGAGGATACCGCCTGCGACGAAGACGAACTCTTCGCCGCCGGCAGCCGTCTGGATCCGGACGGCACCTGGCCTGATGCGCGTGATCAGCGGGGTGTGCTTCGGGTAGATACCCAGCTCACCCGCTTCACCCGGCAGCGCGACGAAGGTAGCCAGGCCGGAGAAGATCTGCTCTTCGGCCGAGACCACGTCCACTTGAATGGTGTTTGCCATGTCTGTCCTTCGGGTTAAGAATCTGGCTTAGGCAGCCAGCTTCTTGGCCTTCTCGATTGCTTCCTCGATGGTGCCGACCATGTAGAAGGCCTGCTCCGGCAGGTGGTCCAGTTCGCCCGACGCGATCATCTTGAAGCCCTTGATCGTGTCTTTCAGCGAAACGTACTTGCCCGGCGAGCCGGTGAACACTTCGGCGACGTGGAACGGCTGCGACAGGAAACGCTGCATCTTACGAGCGCGTGCGACGACCAGCTTGTCTTCCGGCGCCAGTTCGTCCATGCCCAAAATCGCGATAATGTCACGCAGTTCCTTGTAGCGCTGCAGGGTGCCCTGCACGGCGCGCGCGGTGGCGTAGTGCTCTTCACCGACGACCAGCGGGTCCAGCTGGCGCGAGGTCGAGTCCAGCGGGTCCACTGCCGGGTAGATACCCAGCGAAGCGATGTCACGCGACAGAACGACGGTCGAGTCCAGGTGGGCGAAGGTGGTTGCCGGCGACGGGTCGGTCAAGTCATCCGCAGGGACGTACACGGCCTGGATCGAGGTGATCGAGCCGGTCTTGGTCGAGGTAATACGCTCTTGCAGGCGGCCCATTTCTTCGGCCAGGGTCGGCTGGTAACCCACTGCCGACGGCATACGGCCCAGCAGTGCCGACACTTCGGTACCGGCCAGGGTGTAGCGGTAGATGTTGTCGACGAAGAACAGAACGTCTTTACCTTCGTCACGGAAGGCTTCCGCCATGGTCAGGCCGGTCAGCGCGACGCGCAGACGGTTGCCCGGCGGTTCGTTCATCTGGCCGTAGACCATCGCCACTTTCGAGTTGGTCGGGTTTTCCAGGTCGACGACCTTGGCGTCCGCCATCTCGTGGTAGAAGTCGTTACCTTCACGGGTACGCTCACCCACGCCGGCGAACACGGACAGACCCGAGTGCGCCTTCGCGATGTTGTTGATCAGTTCCATCATGTTGACGGTCTTGCCGACGCCGGCGCCGCCGAACAGGCCGACTTTACCGCCTTTGGCGAACGGGCAAACCAGGTCGATCACCTTGATGCCGGTTTCCAGCAGGTCGGTCGACGGCGACAGCTCGTCGTAGGCCGGCGCATCGCGGTGGATCGATGCCATGCGTTCGTGGCTGACCGGACCGCATTCGTCGATCGGGTTGCCCAGCACGTCCATGATGCGGCCCAGGGTGGGGGTGCCGACCGGGACCATGATCGGGTTACCGGTGTTCTGGATAATCATGCCGCGGCGCAGGCCTTCCGAGCTGCCCAGTGCAATGGTACGGACCACGCCGTCGCCCAGCTGCTGCTGGACTTCCAGGGTCAGTTCCGAACCTTCCATTTTCAGTGCGTCGTACACTTTCGGCATGGCGTTACGCGGGAATTCCACGTCGACCACTGCGCCGATACACTGAACGATTTTGCCATCAGCCATGTTCGTTCCTTCAGATATATAGTTAAATTCTTTTGCTTTGATCGTTAGACGGCAGCTGCGCCGGAAACGATTTCGGAGAGTTCTTTGGTAATCGCTGCCTGGCGGGTCTTGTTGTAGACCAGCTTCAGGTCGTTGATGACGCTGCCGGCGTTATCGCTCGCAGCCTTCATCGCGACCATGCGTGCCGATTGCTCGGACGCCAGGTTTTCCGCCACTGCCTGGTACACCAGCGCTTCCACGTAACGCACCAGCAGTTCGTCGATGACGACGGCCGCTTCCGGTTCGTAGATGTAGTCCCAGCTGTGTCCGCCTGCTTCCGCTTCCATGTGCTTGGCCGGCAGCGGGAGCAGCTGCTCGACCATCGGTTCCTGCTTCATCGTGTTGATGAACTTGGTGTAGCACAGGTAGACAGCGTCGAGCTTGCCTTCCTGGTACGCGTCCAGCATCACTTTGACAGGGCCGATCAGCTTGTCCAGGTGCGGGGTATCGCCGAGCTGGGTCGCTTGCGAAACAACTTTCATGCCCATGCGGTTCAGGAAGCCCAGGCCCTTGTTGCCGATGGCAACCGCCTCGACGGCATTACCTGCCTGCTCCATGTCGCGCGCCTTCTGGGTCACCTGGCGCAGCACGTTGGTGTTCATGCCGCCGCACAGACCCTTGTCGGTCGTGACGACGATGAAACCGACGGCGTTCGCCTTCACGCCCTTGGCTTGCGCCATGAACGGGTGGGTGTACTCCGGGTTTGCGCCGGCCAGATTGGCGGTGATGGTACGAACCTTGTCACTGTAGGGACGGGCGGCGCGCATGCGATCCTGCGCCTTGCGCATTTTCGATGCGGCGACCATTTCCATCGCCTTGGTGATCTTCTTCGTATTCTCTACGCTCTTGATCTTGCCACGAATCTCTTTGCCTACTGCCATGAGTCCTTACTCCTTCCGCGCACCGGCGCCGTGCTCACACGACGCCGGCTTGACGATTAATATGCGCCGGATTTCTTGAAATCAGCAATGGCGGCGGCCAGCGCAGCTTCGCCGTCCTTGTCCAGTTGCTTGGTTTCGTCGATCTTCGACAGCAGGGCAGCGTGGCTCGACTTCAGGAAGTTGTGCAGACCGTGCTCGAACGGGAGCACTTTCTTGACTTCGATGTCGTCCAGGTAGCCTTTGTTGACGGCGAACAGCGATGCGGCCATCAGCGAGGTCGACAGCGGCGAGAACTGCGGCTGCTTCAGCAGTTCGGTCACGCGCGCACCGCGGTCCAGCTGCTTGCGGGTCGACTCGTCCAGGTCCGATGCGAACTGCGCGAACGCAGCCAGTTCACGGTACTGCGCCAGGTCGGTACGGATACCGCCCGACAGGCCCTTGATGACCTTGGTCTGGGCGGCGCCACCGACGCGCGACACCGAGATACCGGCGTTGATCGCAGGACGGATACCGGCGTTGAACAGCGAGGTCTCCAGGAAGATCTGGCCGTCGGTAATCGAAATCACGTTGGTCGGCACGAAGGCCGAGACGTCGCCAGCCTGGGTTTCGATGATCGGCAGTGCGGTCAGCGAACCGGTCTTGCCGGTGACGGCGCCGTTGGTGAACTTCTCGACGTAGTCAGCGTTCACGCGGGCTGCGCGCTCGAGCAGACGGCTGTGCAGGTAGAACACGTCGCCCGGGTAGGCTTCGCGGCCCGGCGGACGGCGCAGCAGCAGCGAGATTTGACGGTAAGCGACAGCTTGCTTCGACAGGTCGTCATAGACGATCAGCGCGTCTTCGCCGCGGTCGCGGAAGTATTCGCCCATGGCGCAGCCCGAGTAGGCCGAGATGTACTGCATCGCAGCCGATTCCGAAGCGGAAGCGGCGACCACGATGGTGTACTCCATCGCGCCGTGCTGTTCCAGCGAGCGGACGATGTTCTTGATGGTCGATGCCTTCTGGCCGATAGCGACGTACACGCAGGTGACGCCCTGGCCCTTCTGGTTGATGATCGCGTCGACAGCGACAGCCGATTTACCGGTCTGGCGGTCGCCGATGATCAGCTCACGCTGGCCACGGCCGATCGGTACCATCGCGTCGATCGACTTGATGCCGGTCTGCATCGGCTGCGAGACCGATTCACGGGCGATGACGCCAGGTGCGATCTTTTCGATCGGGGCGGTCAGGCTGGTCGCGATCGGACCCTTGCCGTCGATCGGCTGGCCCAGTGCGTTGACCACGCGGCCACGCAGTTCCGGACCGATCGGCACTTCCAGGATGCGGCCGGTGGTCTTGACGGTGTCGCCTTCCGAGATGTGCTCGTAGGCGCCCAGGATGACGGCGCCGACGGAGTCGCGCTCGAGGTTCATCGCCAGGCCGAAGGTGTTGCCAGGGAATTCCAGCATCTCGCCCTGCATCACGTCCGACAGACCATGGATGCGGCAGATACCGTCGGCGACGGAGATCACCGTGCCTTGATTGCGAACTTCAGCCGAACCTTCCAGACCCTGGATGCGGCTCTTGATCAGTTCGCTGATTTCAGAAGAATTAAGTTGCATGAGTGCTAACTCCAAATGTTTTTGATGCGTAGGGCAAGGGCGCTAGGGCCGGCGCGTGCTGTGAATACGATAGACGATTACGAGGCCAGCGCAACATGCATCTGTTGCAGCTTGGCGCGTACCGAGGTATCGAGCACTTCGTCGCCGACCACGACGCGCACACCACCGATCAGCGAAGGATCCACGGTCACCGTCGGGTTGAGCTTGCGGCCAAATTTCTGTTCCAGCTTGGCGACCAGCTGGGCCAGCTGGTCACCCGAGATCTCGAAGGCGCTGAAAATGTCCGCATCGGCGGCACCTTCGTTGGCGTTCTTCAGTGCCGCGAACTGGGCGGCGATTTCGGGCAGCAGGTTGACGCGGCCGTTTTCGGCCAGCATCGCGATAAAGTTCTTCGCTTCAGCGTTCAGCGGCGACTTGACCAGGGACGCAATCGTGTCGGCCAGCTGAGCGGCGGTGACCTTCGGGTTGCTGGCGAAAGCCTGCACATCCGGATTGGCGCCGATCTGGCCCAGCTCGGCGGTGACGGCCGACCAGGCGGCCATGTCGCCGGATTGGGCGACACGGAACAGCGCTTCGGCGTAAGGGCGGGCGACGGTTGCGAGTTCAGCCATGATCAGAGCTCGGTCGACAGTTTCGACAGCAGGTCGGCGTGGACCGCTGGGTTCACTTCACGCTTCAGGATCTGCTCTGCACCCTGCACTGCCAGCGCGGCAACCTGGCCACGCAGTTCTTCGCGGGCGCGGGTCACTTGCTGCTCGGCGTCGGCCTGGGCGGCAGCGACGATACGGGCGGCTTCTTCGGCAGCGGTTGCCTTGGCTGCGTCGATGATCTGGGCAGCGCGCTTTTCGGCGTCGGCGATGCGCTTCTGGACTTCGTCACGGGCACCGGCCAGTTCGTTCTGCACGCGTTTTTCGGCGGCGGCCAGGTCGGCCTTGCCACGGTCAGCGGCGGCCAGGCCATTCGCGATCCTCTCGGCGCGCTCGTCGAGCGCTTTCATCAGTGGCGGCCACACGAATTTCATCGTGAAGCCCGCCAGGATGAAGAAGACTGCGAACTGGACAAACAAAGTTGCGTTCAAGTTCACGGTAAATTCCTTCTCACAAAAACGGATGCCGAACCAGGGGAGGTTCGGCTCTTCAGATCAAGGTCGTGCTTGATTAGCTGAACGGACGTGCGAAGACGAACAGCATGGCGATACCGACGCCGATCAGGAATGCCGCGTCGATCAGACCAGCCAGCAGGAACATCTTGGTCTGCAGGGTGTTCATCAGTTCTGGCTGACGTGCAGAAGCTTCCAGGTATTTACCGCCCATGATTGCGATACCGATGCAAGCACCGATAGCGCCGAGGCCGATGATCAAACCGCAAGCCAGTGCAACAAAAGAAAGGTCAGTCATGTGTAACTCCAAAAGTTAATTTAAAAACTAGATTAAAAACTACAACTTCTTTACAACCACTATCTGTTCGATGCTTGCGGCGCCGATCAGTGGCCTTCATGGGCCTGACCGATATACACCAGCGTCAGCATCATGAAGATGAATGCCTGCAGGAACACGATCAGGATGTGGAAGATCGCCCAGATCGAACCCGCGATGATGTGACCGATCACACCAAAGGCGGTGGCCATGGAGCCGAGCAGAGCAATCAAGAGGAACAGCAGCTCACCGGCGTACATGTTGCCGAACAGTCGCATACCGAGCGACACGGTTTTTGCTGCATATTCGATGATGTTCAGGAGCAGGTTGAACGGCGCCATCCAGATGCCGAACGGGGCTGCGAACAGTTCGTGGATCCAGCCGCCCAGGCCCTTGATCTTGACGCTGTAGTACAGCATCAGGGCCAGCACGCCGAGGGAGATGCCCAGGGTGCCGTTCAGGTCGGCGGTCGGGACCACGCGGTGGTAAGGAATCACGTGTTCCAGGCCGATCAGGCCGAACAGCGCGGAGAACATGTCGACCGGCAGGAAGTCCAGCGAGTTCATCAGGGCGACCCAGACGAACACGGTCAGTGCCAGCGGAGCGATGAAGCTGCGGTCGCCGTGCACGATCGATTTCGACTGGTCTTCGACCATCTCGACCAGCATCTCGACGGCAGCCTGGAAGCGGCCCGGCACGCCGGAGGTCGCCTTACGGGCGGCCATCCACATGAACAGGCAGCCCAGCACGCCCATGGTGATCGACCAGAAGATGGTGTCGTAGTTGAAGACACCGAAGTCGACCACGAAATCCTGGTGTTTGTTGGTCAGGTGCCCGAGGTGGTGGGTGATGTACTCTGATGGGGTCGGGGCCGCGTGCGATCCTGCTGCTGCTGCGCCTTCTACGGTTGGACTCGTCATGTCAGTGCCTAAATAATAAGATGATGTAACTTTTCAGCGCCACGATGAAACCGCCGACCAGCGCCAGCCAGTTCAGATCGTGGTACAGCTTGGCGGTCGCGAACAGAAGCGCGACCGTCAGTGCAATCTTTACAAATTCCCAAATGAAGAATGTTGCGGGACTGGCGCCCTCGGCCCGGTGGGCGTTGGCGAACAGCCGTACTGCCATGATGCCGTTGGGCACAACACAACACAAACCGCCCAGTACTGCCGAAAACATCGCAGACCATCCCCCCAGCAGTGCGGCGACCAGGCCTGCGACTACTGTTGCAATCAATTGCAGGGAGACGATGCGCAACATATTGTTCTGGTTTCTCGCCGCGCGATCGGACAGTTACGATGTGGTAATTACATGAATCAGCGGGATTATAAGTGGTTATACGGACGCGAGTCAAACGATTCCGCGCTTATAACTGCTGCGTAAAGATGTGATGGGAGCAACATTGGGGTGGCGGTTTTCCCCATATTTTCAGTCACTTAACTGATGAGCCATGTAGGGTGGCCGGCTGTGCCGGCCGCGCGTTCAAACAGTCTTCGCAGTGAGCGACCGTGGCATGCATACGTCAGTTGAACGCGCGTTCGGCGGAGCCGAACACCCTACGATCAAGACACATTTCAGGCGCGCAGGCGGGCCAGCACGCCGTCCAGGATGTCGAGGTCGGCGAAGTCGATGATCAGCTGCCCCTTGCCCTTCGCGCCCATCTTGAACATCACCGGCGTGGCCAGCTTGTCCGACAGTTCCTCTTCCAGGCGCACGATGTCGCCCGGCTTGTCCTTGGCGCGCGCCGGCGCGGCCGGGTTCGACTGTTCCTCGAGCGCGCGGGCGACCAGCTTTTCGGTCTCGCGCACCGACAGGCGCTTGGCGATCACGTGGTTGGCCAGGGTGATCTGGTGCGCGCTGTCCACCGCCAGCAGTGCGCGCGCGTGGCCCATGTCGATGTCGCCGGCCATCAGCATGGTCTGCACCGGCTGGGCCAGGTTGATCAGGCGCAGCAGGTTCGACACCGCGCTGCGCGAACGGCCGACCGCGGCGGCGGCCTGCTCGTGGGTGAACTGGAAATCGTTGATCAGGCGCTGGATGCCCTGCGCTTCCTCGAGCGGGTTCAGGTCTTCGCGCTGGATGTTCTCGATCAGGGCCATGGCGGCGGCCGACTGGTCGTCCACCTCGCGCACCAGCACCGGGATCTCGTCCAGGCCCGCCATCTGGGCCGCGCGGAAGCGGCGCTCGCCGGCGATGATCTCGTAGGGCACGGCGGCGCCCTCCCCCAGCGGACGCACCAGCACCGGCTGCATGATGCCCTGGGTCTTGATCGAGGCGGCCAGCTCGCTGAGCGAGGTTTCGTCCATGCGGGTGCGCGGCTGGTACTTGCCGGCCTGGATCTGGGTGACCGCCAGCGACGAGGGTGCTTTCACCGGGGCCGGCTGGCTGTCGCCGCCGAGCAGCGCGTCGAGGCCGCGTCCCAGTCCTTTCAGTTTTTTGGTTGCCATATCTATGTCAGCTTGTGTAATTACATTGTCTTGATACGCTCGACCATCTCCGCGCCGAAGGCGATGTACGCCTGCGCGCCCTTCGAGGACGGATCGAACACCACGCCCGGCATGCCGTACGAAGGCGCTTCGGCCAGGCGCACGTTGCGCGGGATGATGGTCTTGAACACCTTGTCGCCGAAGTGCTGCTCGAGCTGGCTCGACACCTGCTGCGACAAGGTCATGCGCGGATCGAACATCACCCGCAGCAGGCCGATGATGCGCAGGTCGGTGTTCAGGTTGGCGTGCACCTTCTTGATCGTGTTGACCAGGTCGGACAGGCCCTCCAGCGCGTAGTACTCGCATTGCATCGGGATGATCACCCCGTGCGCGGCACACAGGCCATTCAGGGTCAGCAGCGACAGGGCCGGCGGGCAGTCGACCAGGATGAAGTCGTAGTCCTGGTCGACCGCCGCCAGCGCGTCCTTCAGGCGGCGTTCGCGGTTTTCCAGCGCGACCATCTCGACCTCGGCGCCGGCCAGCTCGCGGTTGGCGGGCAGCACGTCGAAGCGGCCCGACTCGGAGCGCTGGCGCGCGGCGGCCACGTCGAGCTCGCCCAGCAGCACCTGGTAGATCGAGCCCTCGAGGGCGGCCTTGTTGATGCCCGCGCCCATGGTGGCATTGCCCTGCGGGTCAAGGTCCACCAGCAGCACGCGCTGGTTCAGCTTGGCCAGGCCTGCCGAGAGGTTGACGGTGGTGGTGGTCTTGCCGACCCCGCCCTTCTGGTTCGCTACGCAAAAAATCTTTGCCATCTGTCCTTGTCCGCGCTTTCTTTAATGAGAGCAATCCGATGTGCATGAAGCCATATCGTTCATACCATACAAATCATATTAACGATTTATACTATATAAACGATATAAATTGTTTATACGGTTTATTTGGTTTAGTTCGATCTCTCGACGAACACCAGGTGACGTTCCGCTCCGAGCCTGGGCACCTGCAGCGGCTGCAAACCCGTCACTTTCCATTCGGCCGGCACCCGCTCCTGCTCTTCGGCCGGCGCCGTGCCTTTCAGCGCGATGAATTTGCCGCCCTCCTGCAGCAGGTGTCCCGACCACTCCAGGAAATCCGACAGGTCGGCAAAGGCGCGCGAGGTGATCACGTCGAATTTGTCGCTCACAGGGGTAACGGTTCCCAGGTCCTGCACCTTCATCGTGTAGACGGTGACGTTGGCCAGTTCCAGTTCCGCTTTTACCTGCTTGAGGAAGGCGGTTTTCTTGTGCACGGTGTCGATCATCGACACTTTCATGTCCGGGCGGCAGATTGCCAGCACGATGCCTGGCAGGCCGCCCCCTGCCCCGACGTCGAGCACGTTGCGCGCATCGGCAAAGGCCGGCACCGCCGCCAGCGAATCGAGCACGTGGTGGGTCACCATCTGCATCGGGTCGCGCAGGGACGTCAGGTTATAGACGCTGTTCCACTTGTTCATCAGGGCCAGGTAGTCCAGCAGCTGTTCCTGCTGGGCCGGCGTGACGGCGAGTTTCATCTCCGTGATGCCGTCGGCCAGCACTTGCGCCAGCGCGGCGCGGTCGAAATACTTCATTCGGCCTGCTCCACGGGTGCATTGGTAAAGCCCTTGGCGCCGCGCTTTTTCAGGTGCACCAGCAGCAGCGAGATCGCGGCCGGGGTCACGCCCGAGATGCGCGAAGCCTGGCCCAGGGTTTCCGGACGCTGCTTGTCGAGTTTCTGGCGCACCTCGAAGGACAGGGCCTGGATATCCAGGTAATTCAGGTTTTCCGGCAGCTTCAGGTTCTCGTAGTGGTCGTGACGCTCGACTTCGCGCGCCTGGCGGTCGATGTAACCGGCGTACTTCAGCTGGATCTCGATCTGCTCCTTGACCGCCGGATCGTCGACGCCGGGCCCGGCCAATGGCTGGCCCTCGATGCCCGTCATGCTCATCAGGGTGTCGTACTGTACGCCGGGGCGGCGCAGCAGGTCGGCCAGGTTGTACTCGCGCTCGATCGCCTGCCCCACCACGCGTTCGGATTCGCTGGCTGCCAGGATGCGCGGGTTGACCCAGGTCGAGCGCAGGCGCTCGAGTTCGCGTGCCACCGACTCGCGCTTGGTCTCGAAGGCGGCCCATTGGGCGTCGCCGACGATGCCGAGCTTGCGGCCGATCTCGGTCAGGCGCATGTCGGCATTGTCTTCGCGCAGCGACAGGCGGTACTCGGCGCGGCTGGTGAACATGCGATAAGGCTCGGCCACGCCCTGGGTGGTGAGGTCGTCGACCAGCACGCCGAGGTAGGCTTCCGAGCGGCCCGGGGTCCAGGCATCCTTGCCCTGGGTCTGCAGCGCGGCGTTCAGGCCGGCCAGCAGGCCCTGGGCTGCGGCTTCCTCGTAGCCGGTGGTGCCGTTGATCTGGCCGGCGAAGAACAGGCCCTTGATGGCCTTGGTCTCGAGCGAGGCTTTCAGGCCGCGCGGGTCGTAGTAGTCGTATTCGATCGCATAGCCCGGGCGCAGGATGAAAGCATTCTCCATGCCGCGCATCGAGCGCACCAGTTCCAGCTGCACGTCGAACGGCAGGCTGGTGGAGATCCCGTTCGGGTAGAACTCGTTGGTCGTCAGGCCTTCCGGTTCCAGGAAGATCTGGTGCGATTCCTTCGAGGCGAAACGGTGGATCTTGTCTTCGATCGAGGGGCAGTAACGCGGGCCGACGCCTTCGATCACGCCGGTGTACATCGGGCTGCGGTCGAGGCCGTTGCGGATGATCTCGTGAGTCTTTTCGTTGGTATGCGTGACCCAGCACGGCACCTGGCGCGGGTGCATGGCGGCAGTACCCATCACCGAGAACACTGGGACCGGATCGAGGTCGCCCGGCTGTTCGGACAGCACCGAGAAATCGATGCTGCGGCCGTCGATGCGCGGCGGCGTGCCGGTCTTCAGGCGACCCTGCGGCAGCTTGAGTTCCTTCAGGCGGCTCGACAGCGAGACGGCCGGCGGATCGCCGGCGCGACCACCCGAGTAGTTCTGCAGGCCGACGTGGATCTTCCCGTCCAGGAAAGTACCGGCGGTCAGCACCACGGCGCGGGCACGGAATTTCAGTCCGACCTGGGTGACGGCGCCGACCACGCGCTCGCCTTCCAGCATCAGGTCTTCCACGGCCTGCTGGAACAGCCACAGGTTCGGCTGGTTTTCGAGGCGCGAGCGGATCGCCTGCTTGTACAGCATGCGGTCGGCCTGGGCGCGGGTGGCGCGCACGGCCGGGCCCTTGGACGAGTTCAGGATACGGAACTGGATACCCGACTCGTCGGTGGCAATCGCCATGGCGCCGCCGAGGGCGTCGACTTCCTTGACGAGGTGGCCCTTGCCGATGCCGCCGATCGACGGGTTGCAGGACATGGCGCCCAGGGTTTCGATGTTATGGGTCAGCAGCAGAGTCTTCTGTCCCGTGCGTGCCGACGCGAGCGCGGCCTCGGTACCGGCATGGCCGCCGCCGACGACGATGACGTCGAATTCAGTAGGAAATAGCATGATGGAAGAGTGAGGCGAGGAGTCTAATGCGCGATTATAGATTCTTTTTTCTTGCGGAAGCTTTTGGGGGCCTGAAAACGACAGATTTTGTTTCACGTGGAACAGTCAGCCATTCGTCCTCAATGATGTTTCACGTGGAACAAAAAAACAAAAAGCCGGACGAACCCGGCTTTGCTGTTTCACGTGGAACAATCACCAACCGATCTTGGTGAAGGCATCGTAGGCCGTCTTGAGGATCAGGATCGACACGACCACCAGGAACAGTTTGCGCACGAAGGCGCTGCCGTGCTTGAGCGCCAGCCTGGTGCCAACCAGCGAACCGGCGACCTGGCAGACGGCCATCATCAGGCCCAGTTGCCACAGCAGGTGCCCGCTGTAGCCGAACCATAGCAAGGCCGAGAAGTTACAGGCGACGTTGACGATCTTGGCCGCTGCCGACGCGCTCAGAAAATCGAAGCCGAAGAAACGCACGAACAGGAAGATCAGGAAGCTGCCTGTCCCTGGACCAAAGAAACCGTCATAAAAACCGATCGCGGCGCCGATGCCGATGGCCCAGTAGCGTTCGGCCAGTCCGCTGTGCACCGGCGCATGGACCGCACCCAAGTCTTTCTTGGTGAAGGTGTAGACGGCGACCGCGACCAGGATGATCGGCAGCAGCGTACGTACAAAGTCGGCCGGCACGCGGGTGACGGTCCAGGCGCCGGCAAAGGACAGCACGAAGGCAGCAAGCGCCGCCGGCGCCGCCGTGCTCCACGCCACCCGCACCCGGCGCGCATAATTCACCGCCGCGGCGCTGGTGCCGAAGATGCTGGCAAACTTGTTCGTTCCCAGCAGCGTCGCAGGAACCTCTTTCGGAAGCACGGAAAAAATCGCGGGAATCTGGATCAGGCCGCCGCCGCCGACAACGGCATCGACCAGGCCGGCGGTGAAGGCAGCAGCGCCGAGCCAAGCAAAATCAATCATGGGAAGGAAACAGTGGGAATGCAGAGGCTGCATTGTACGCCTTCCTGCAGGCATCATCCCGAGGTCCAGCGACGGCCAGGGATGGGGTAAGCTAGCGCCACCACACCAGGAGACAGCCATGACCGCCTTCGCCTTCAGCACCGTCGCTACCATCCTGTCCGAGCCCGGCGCCAGCAGGCATCTGGGCGACATCGTCGCCGAACGCTTCCCCGGCACGCGCCGCCCTTTCATCGTGACCGATGCCGGCGTCCTGCGCGCCGGGTTGCTTTCGCTTCCACGCCTGAGCCTGGAACAGGAAGGCGTGGCGCCGGCGCTGTTTTCCGACGTCCTGGCCGACCCGCCCGAAGCGGTCATCCTCGATGCGGTCGAGGCTGCACGCCGGCACGAGGCGGACCTGGTCATCGGTTTCGGCGGCGGCAGTTCGATGGACGTTGCCAAGCTGGTCGCCGTGCTGGCCGGTTCGCGCCAGGCCATCGGCGAGATCTACGGCATCGGTAAGGTCCAGGGCAGGCGGCTCCCGCTGCTGCAGGTACCGACCACGGCAGGCACCGGATCCGAGGTGACCAACATCGCGATCGTCACCACCGGCGCCACCACTAAAACCGGGGTGGTGGCGCCCCAGTTGTACGCCGACCTGGCCGTGCTCGACGCGAGCTTGACCCTGGGTCTGCCGCCGGTCGTCACCGCCGCGACCGGCATCGATGCGATGGTACACGCGATCGAAGCCTATACCAGCCGGCACAAGAAGAACCCGCTGTCGGACGCCCTGGCGCGCGAAGCCTTGTCGCTGTTGTCGCGCAACCTGCTGCGCGCCTGCGAGCAGGGCGACAATCTCGCCGTGCGCCAGGCGATGCTGCTCGGCGCCTGTTTGGCCGGACAGGCGTTTTCGAACGCGCCGGTGGCGGCCGTGCATGCATTGGCTTACCCGATCGGCGGCATCTTCCACGTGCCGCACGGCTTGTCGAACGCGCTGGTGTTGCCGCATGTCCTGCGCTTTAACTTGCCCGAAGCGGCCGGCCTGTATGCGGAACTGGCAGGCATCGTGGTGCCGCATGCCAGCGGCAGCGACACGGCGCAGGCGGAAGCGCTTATTGTTGCAATGCAACAGATCGCCACAATGACGGGTATCGAGACCAGCCTGCGCCAGGTCGGCATCAGGGAAACTGACCTCGACCGCCTGGCCGACGATGCCATGCTCCAGACCAGGCTGCTCGGCAACAACCCGCGCGACGTCACGCGGGCGGACGCGCACGCGATCTACGCCGCGGCCTTGTAGGGCTCAGGAGCGCAGGAAGTCCAGCAGCAGGGCATTCAGGCGCTCGGTGGCCGAGAGCTGCATCCAGTGCCCCGCCCCACCCAGGCGTTCGTAACGGAAGCCGGCACGGCAGTGGTGGGCGGAATCGAGCATCTGCTTTTCGCCCAGCGCCGGATCGCGGTCGCTCCACACGCCCATCACCGGCACCTCGACCGGACACCAGTGGTGCGGGCGGCCCAGCTTGATGTTCGCGCGGTAGTAGTTCAGGGCCGCGGTCAGGCGCCCTTCCGGCTCCAGCGCGGCGCGCCAGATCGCCACCTGTTCCGGACGGCGCGTCATCTGGCGCAGGAAGAACCAGTCGTTGGCGCGGATCGCGGTCTCGGCCACCACCGGCATCAGAAAACCGAGGATGTACCAGAAGCGCATCTGCTGGGTGACGCCGGCGTTGGCGATCGCCGCCGGATGTCCGGTGGACAGGGCCGCGAAACGTTCGAAGCGCTGCGGCGCGTCCATGCACAGCTGCCAGCCGACCAGGCCGCCCCAGTCGTGTCCCACGATGGAGGCCTTTTCCAGGCCGAGCGCATCCATCAGGCCGAGGATGTCGGCGCACAGGAATTCGATGGCGTAGGCGCCGGTGCCGGGCGGCGCGTCGGTCTTGCCGTAGCCGCGCATGTCGGGCGCGATGACGCGGAAACCCTGCGCCGCCAGCGCCGGAATCTGGAGGCGCCAGATGGCGTGGGTATCGGGGAAGCCGTGCATCAGGATGACGGCCGGGCCCGTGCCGGCGCTGACGACATGCATGCGCAGGCCGTGCACGTCGACAAAATGCGATTCGAGGTTCATGCGCGCTCCCATGGCTGCGTGGCGCCGCTCACGCGCCTGCCCTGCGGGCACGCGCGCGCAGCGCATCGAGTTCCCCAACAATACCACGGCGGAACACGAGAACACAGACAATGAAGATCAGGCCAGTGACCATGCCGACCGACTCGCCCAGGCTGACGGGACTGCGAGGACTACTTGCCCGTTGATACCGACAAGGCCCGGCCCTCACGATATGGCCGGGACGGCGTGCCCGAGCAGGATGTCCTGGGCCGCCTTTTCGGCAATCATGATGGTCGGCGAATTGGTGTTTCCGGAGGTAATAAACGGCATGATCGAGGCATCGACGACGCGCAGTTTTCCAATGCCGCGCACCCGCAGGCGGCTGTCGACGACCGCCTGCGAATCGTTTTCTCTCCCCATGCGGCAGGTGCCGACCGGGTGGAAAATCGTGGTGCCGACCAGGCCGGCCGCATGGGCCAGTTCTTCCTGGCTCTGGAATTGCGGCCCGGGCGTCAATTCCTCGGGGCGGTAGCCGGCCAGCGCCGGCGCGGCCACGATGCGGCGCGTCAGCGCCAGCGCCGCGGCGGCGGTTTTCCGGTCGGCCTCGGTGCTGAGGTAGTTCGGCGCGATCTTCGGCGGCGCGTAGCTGTCGCCGGACGTGATCGCTACGCTCCCGCGCGACGTCGGCTGCAGGTTGCACACGCTGGCCGTAAACGCCGGGAAGCGGTGCAGCGGATCGCCGAACTTGTCCAGCGACAGCGGCTGGACGTGGTATTGCAGGTTCGGCGCCGGCAAGTCGGGCGAAGACCGCGCAAAAGCACCGAGCTGGGATGGCGCCATCGACATCGGCCCGCTCTGGAACAAGGCATATTCCAGCCCGATGAGCGCCTTGCCGAACCAGTTGGTGGCGCGTGTGTTCAAGGTCGGCACGCCCTCGACCTTGAAGATCATGCGCAGCTGCAGGTGGTCTTGCAGGTTGGCGCCGACGCCCGGCAGGTCCGCCACCGGAGCGATGCCGTGGCGCTGGAGTGCGCCCGCATCGCCGATGCCGGACAGCTGCAGGATCTGCGGCGACCCCACCGCCCCCGCCGCCAGCAGGGTTTCGCGGTGCGCCGTCGCCGTGTAGGCCTGGCCGCCGCCGGTGAACCGAATCCCGGAACACACCTTGCCTTGCGGCGTGTCCTGGAACAGCAGGCGCTCGACGTGGCAACCCGTCATGATGGTCAGGTTCGGCCGTTTCGCCACCGGTTTCAGGAAGGCTTTCGCGGTATTCAGGCGGATGCCGCGCCGCTGGTTGACCTCGAAATAGGCGGAACCTTCGCCGCGGCCGGCATTCAGGTCGTCGATCTTGGGGATGCCCGTCTGCGCCGCCGCCTCGCGGAACGCGTCCAGGATCTTCCACGACAGGCGCTGCTTTTCCACGCGCCATTCGCCGCCGGCGCCATGCACATCGCTCGCGCCCAGGTAGTGGTCTTCGCTGCGCTTGAACAGCGGCAGCACCCGTTCCCAGCGCCAGCTATCGTCGCCGGCCGCCTCGGCCCAGCGCTCGTAATCGGCCGGCTGGCCACGCATGTAGATCATGCCGTTGATCGACGAACTGCCGCCCAGCACCTTGCCGCGCGGGTAGATCAGCGCCCGTCCGTTCAGGCCGGGATCGGCTTCGGTACGAAACAGCCAGTCGGTGCGCGGATTGCCGATGCAATGCAGGTAGCCGACCGGGATGTGGATCCACATGTAATCGTCGCGGCCGCCCGCTTCCACCAGCAGGACCTCAATGCCGGGGTCCCGCGTCAGGCGGTTGGCCAGCACACAGCCGGACGTGCCGCCGCCGACGATGATGTAGTCGTACTCGCCGGCCGATTCCAAGGCTAGCGTTCCCGAGCCACGAACGGACGCAAGCCGTCGCTCCCCAACGCACGTGACAGGGGCGGATGAAACAACGCGTCGAGATCCACACACCCTCCGTTCGTCATTCGTTGAGGCAAGCTTACCAGATCGTAAACAGAAGTCTAGGGGCCACCTGTGGATAAACCTCTTGATATCCACAGGTCCGGTTTGTGCAGAACCGGGGCAGTTCGAGGCCGGCAAAATCTTATCCAGTTTTCACCCTGCTTTCACGCGCTACTGGTGCACCGGCTTATACGGTCAGTAAGTCCATGATTTCGCAGCCGTTAACCGCCTTTTCCACAAGAAGGGGCCTGCGTTAACCACTACTATCATTTTTGTATACAAACTTTGCTTGTAAACCTTGCGACTGCGCCGAAAAAAAAAATTTTGCCCGCCGTCGTATCGCACCCACAGGGCGCAAGCGCCAGCGACATCCGGCTGCGCGATGCACAGCGATGTCGCGCTTGGCGCAGCGGCATCGTCCTGCTCGGCCGAAGAATCGCGCCACCGTGCAAGGCAGCACATCGGTCTGCAAGCCTGCCGGCATGGCGGCATCGGCCACGCCCAGGCACGCATCTGGCGGCAAAACGCCCTGTCTCGACAGGCATCTGTGGAAAACCTCTGGGATATCCACAGGATCGAATGTGTAGAACAGCCCGGTTAACGAACCGGCCGACATTCTGTCCAAGTTTCCTACACCTTAAAAACAAGCTTTGTTCAAGGCGTTAACGCGACCGTAAACCATTGACGTTGTGGAGAAAACTCTTCTTATCCACAACAGAAGGCGCGTTTACTATTACTACCAGTTTGTATACAAACTTGTTTACTACAACAACAAAACCGATAACGCGAAACGGACCGCCTTCGCTGCCAGGCTGAACGCCTGTTCGCACACGGCGTTAACCCGAACATCGCCGACAAGCATCTGCCCGAACATGCACACCGCAGGCGATCGCGTTCCCGGACTGCCTGCAAAAAGCGTTTTGCAAGCGCTTTTGACTGCTTTGTGCCGGTCCTGCTGTGGAAAAGTCGATGTATATCCACAGGATCGGATGTGCAGAACGCTGCATTTCCTGGCCAGCCCAGAATCTGTCCAAGTTCCGTCCCACGTCCACACAGGCTTTTTCCAGCCGGTAAACGCACACGCAAATCATTGATCCTGTGGAGTAAACGCGAGTTATCAACAGAAGGAGCCGCGTTTACTATCTACTACCAGTTTGTATACAAACTTTAGTTAACTAATACCGTGGAAGCTTCACTGCCGGAAAAGCCAGGAAAGACCAGGAAAAACCGGTTTTTGCTGGCCTCAGCTTCGTAAGACAAGCAAAATGCGCACTCAAGCGTAGAAAACGGCGGCCTCATGAGCTCGATCAAAGCGTGCACAAGCGTTGAACAAGCCGGCTGGTTGCAGCTGCGCATGGCTTTGTGGCCGGCAGATCGCGCGGAACACCTGCAAGAAATGCGCGAGCTATGTGCACAACCCGATCGTTATGCACAGTTCATCGCCTATTCCGGCGCTGGAGCAGCCCAGGGACTGGTCGAAGTGGCGCTGCGCAGCGATTACGTGAACGGAACGACGTCGTCTCCTGTCGGCTTCCTGGAAGGCCTGTACGTCGATCCGGCATTCCGCGGGCAAGGCATCGCCGCCCTGCTCGTCAAAACTGCCGAGCAATGGGCCAGGAAACAGGGCTGTACCGAAATGGCCTCCGACGCTTTGGTCGAGAATACGGCCAGCCATGCAATGCATCGGGCGCTCGGATTTGACGAAACTGAGCGTGTGGTCTATTTCCGCAAGCCGCTGGCCTGACAAAAATACAAGGAAAACAAGGAAAAACATGCGACTGGGGATCATCAGCGCCTTGCACGAAGAACAGCTGGGGCTCGTAGAAGCCATGAGAGGCCCCGCCAAGCTCATCCACGGCATGCGCGAGTACTGGGCAGGAACCCTGTGGGAAATCGACGCTGTGTGCGTTTTATCGCGAATTGGCAAGGTTGCCGCTGCCATGACAGCCACCACGCTTGTGGAAAAGTTCGGAGTTACCCACATCCTCTTCACTGGGGTGGCCGGTGCCGGCGACAAAACGGTGCAGGTGGGCGATATCGTGGTGGCCGATGCGCTGGTGCAGCACGACATGGATGCAAGTCCGCTGTTTCCCCGTTTCGAGGTGCCGCTCACCGGCCGGACGCACTTCGCGCCGGATCATGCGCTGTCGCTGCG
The DNA here is from genome assembly GCF_041023745.1 of Massilia sp. X63. Lineage (NCBI taxonomy): Bacteria > Pseudomonadati > Pseudomonadota > Betaproteobacteria > Burkholderiales > Oxalobacteraceae > Massilia > Massilia sp. X63. The sequence goes on along the minus strand of NZ_JBFTEF010000003.1, from coordinate 198,978 downwards.
CGTATCGCGCGCGGCCCATGATTTTCTCGAGTCGGACCTGGTGGACGCGATCGGCGCGGAAGACCGGCGCGCATTTCGCCTGGCCCAGCCGCGGGTGCACCGCGGCCTGGTGGCGAGCGGCGACCAGTTCATGGCCGACCGGGTGCGCCTGAACGGGCTGAATGCGGCCCTGCCCGGCCTGGTGGCGGTCGAAATGGAAGGCGCCGCGGTGGCGCAGGTGTGCCACGAGCTGGGCGTGCCCTGCGCCGTGATCCGCACCATTTCGGACAACGCGAACGAAGACGCGGCGCACGACTTCATGCGCTTCGTGTCGTCGGTGGCCGCGCAGTATGCCTTCCACGTCACCCGGCGCGTGTGCCGCGACCTGGCCGCCAGCCCGCTGCCGGCCGGCACCCACGTACTCGCCCTTAAATAAATGTGTTTTTGGCTTCCATAACCGGCGCGTTGCTGCGTTGGCTCGCGCTTGCAGTGCTCGCACTGCGGCGCACTCGCCGCCTTGCACCGCATCCGGTTCTGTTCGCCAAAACTCACATTTATTTCTTGTCGAGTACTTAGCCCAGCAGCGACTCCGCCGGCACGTAGTCGTAGTGCAGGTCCTTGGCCACCGCCTCGTAGGTGACCTTGCCCTGGCAGACGTTCAGGCCGTTGCGCAGGTGCGGATCCAGCGCCAGTGCCTGGCGCCAGCCCCTAGTCGCGAGCGCCACGGCGTGGCCGATGGTGGCGTTGTTCAGCGCGAAGGTGGAAGTACGGGCCACCGCGCCCGGCATGTTCGCCACGCAATAGTGGATCACGCCGTCCACCACGAAGGTCGGGTCGGCATGGGTGGTGGCGTGCGAGGTCTCGAAGCAGCCGCCTTGGTCGATCGCCACGTCCACCACCACCGCGCCCTGCTTCATGCGCGCAATCATGTCGCGGGTGACCAGCTTCGGCGCAGCTGCGCCCGGCACCAGCACGCCGCCGATCACCAGGTCGGCATCCAGCACCGCTTCCTCGATCGCATGGGTGCTGGAATACAGCGTGGAGATGCGGTTGCCGTAGACCAGGTCGAGCTGGCGCAGGCGGTCGACGTTCTTGTCGAGCACCGTCACGCGGGCCCCGGTGCCCACCGCCATCTGCAGCGCATTGGTGCCGACCACGCCGGCGCCGATGATCACCACGTGCCCCGCGGCGACGCCCGGCACGCCGCCCAGCAGCAGGCCCATGCCGCCCTTCGATTTTTCCAGGTGGCTGGCGCCGGCCTGGATCGCCATGCGTCCCGCCACTTCGCTCATCGGCGCCAATAGCGGCAGGCCGCCGCCCGGGCCGGTGATGGTCTCATAAGCGATGCAGACCGCCCCGGATTTCACCAGCGCGGCGGCCTGTTCGGGATCCGGCGCCAGGTGCAGGTAGGTGTACAGGACCTGGCCTTCGCGCAGCATCGCGCATTCGGCCGGCTGCGGTTCCTTGACCTTGACGACCATGTCGGCGCGGCCGAAGATTTCCTGCGCCGTGCCCACGATGCTGGCGCCGGCGGCCAGGTACTGCTCGTCCGCGAGCCCGATCTGCGCGCCGGCGCCCTGCTGCACGATCACGTCGATGCCGCGCGACGTCAGTTCGCGCACCGAGGGCGGGGTGAGCCCGACGCGGTACTCGTGGTTCTTGATCTCCTTCGGTACGCCAACAAGCATGTCTGCCTCCAAGTTTCATAAGAATGAGACTGCTACTACGCTACTCCTGTTTTGCGATTTTGTAGGGGGGGCGGGTTTCCCGCCCACGCGGTGACCGGTAACGGCTCCGATTTCGTGCCCGGTGATCTCGCTGTTGACTACCACCGCGTGGGCAGGGAACCTGCCCACCCTACGAACCGCTTAATTTGGCAAAAAAAAGGGGAGCTCGCGCTCCCCGTGATGATTACACTTCCAAGGTCATGAGGCTTGCGTTGCCGCCAGCCGCCGTCGTGTTGACGCACACGGCCCGCTCGGCCACCAGTCGCCACAGGGCGACCGGCTCCTGGGCCCTGGTGTCGACGATGCCGACGATGGCCCCCGGACGCGCCGCCAGCTTGCTGCGCAGCGAACCGTTCAAGCCCGCTTCCAGCAGCGCCACCTGGAATTCGCTGGCGTCGACTTCATCGTCGCCGATGAAGCGCACGCGCTCCTTCACCAGGGCCGGCAGATCGGCCGGGATCAGCGCCGGCGCGGCCAGCACCAGCGCGCGGTTGCCGTCGGCCAGGCTGGCCGCCAGCTGGTTGAGCAGGCCGGCAGCGCTCTGCGGCGCGCACAGCACGGTGCCGCGCGGCGTGAAAGCCAGCGTATTGCGCTCGCCGGTCGGACCCGGCAGGGCGATCTCGACGCCGTTCAGCGCGTTGCGGCCGTAGCCCTGCGCCAGTGTGGCGAGATCCTGCTGGCCGTTGTTGCGCAGCCAGCCGAGCAGCGCATCCAGGCCGGCATCGAACGTGCGGCTGTGCTCCATCAGCGGCGCCGGCTTGCGCTGCAGGCGCTTCAGGTAGAGCGGGCCGCCGGCCTTCGGGCCGGTGCCCGACTTGCCCTCGCCGCCGAAAGGCTGCACGCCCACGACCGCGCCGACGATGTTGCGGTTCACGTAGATGTTGCCGACGTGGGCGCGCGTGACGATGAAGTCGATGGTCTCGTCGATGCGCGAATGCACGCCCAGGGTCAGGCCGTAGCCGGTGGCGTTGATGGTGTCGACCACCTTGGCCAGGTCGGCGCGGCGGTAGCGCACGATGTGCAGCACCGGGCCGAAGACTTCGTGCTTGAGTTCGGCCAGCGAGCCGATTTCCAGCACGGTCGGCGGCACGAAGGTGCCGGCATTGTTCACGCTATCCGGCAGGTCGAGCGCGAAATGGCTGCGCGCGGTGGCGCGCAGGCGCTCGATGTGGGCCAGCAGGTTGCGCTGGGCCTCGGCGTCGATCACCGGGCCGATGTCGGTGGCCAGGCGGTCCGGCGAGCCGACCCGCAGCTCCTGCATCGCGCCCTTGAGCATCTTGATGGTCTTGTCGGCGATGTCTTCCTGCAGGAACAGCACGCGCAGCGCCGAGCAGCGCTGGCCGGCCGAATCGAAGGCCGAGGACAGCACGTCCTGTACCACCTGCTCCGGCAGCGCCGAGGAATCGACGATCAGCGCGTTCTGGCCGCCGGTCTCCGCCACCAGCGGGATGTCGATGCCTTCCTGTTCGGCGCGTTTCGCCAGGGTGCGGTTGATCAGCTGCGCCACCTCGGTGGAACCGGTGAAGATCACGCCTTTTACGCGCGCATCGGACGTGAGGGCCGCGCCCACCACTTCGCCGCGTCCCGGCAGCAGTTGCAGCGCCGCGCGCGGGCAGCCGGCTTCGAGGAACAGTTCGACGGCGCGGTGCGCGATCAGGGGAGTCTGCTCGGCCGGCTTGGCCAGCACCACGTTGCCGGCCGCAAGCGCGGCCGCCACCTGGCCGGTGAAGATCGCCAGCGGGAAGTTCCAGGGGCTGATGCAGCTGACCGCTCCCAGTGCGCCCTCGGCGGTCGACGCGCGGACCTGCACCGCGTAGTAGCGCAGGAAGTCGACCGCTTCGCGCAATTCGGCGATCGCATTCGGCAGCGATTTGCCGGCTTCGCGCACGGCCAGCGCCATGAGTTCGGTGCCGTTCTGTTCGAACAGGTCGGCGGTGCGCTCGAGCATGGCGGCGCGGGTGGCGACCGGCGTGGCTTCCCATTCGCCGGCAAAGGCGGCGGCGGCGGCCAGTGCGGTTTCGACGTCGGTGCGCGAGGCCTCGACGACCTGGCCGACCACGTCGGACGACATGGCCGGATTGACGACATTCGCCGCTGCGCTGCCTTCCACCGGGCCGGCGATCAGCGGCGCCGCGCCGTACTGGCGCTGCTCGGCCAGGCCGTCGACCAGCTTGCCCAGGGTGTTCTCGTTGACCAGATCCAGGCCGCTTGAATTCCTGCGCTCGGCGCCGAACAGCTGCAGCGGCACGGCGATCGCCGGATGCGGCTGGCCGCCGGCAGCGCGCGCCTGCTCGAAGGGATCGGCCAGCAGGGTGTCGATCGCCACCTTCTCGTCCACGATCTGGTTCACGAACGAGGAGTTGGCGCCGTTTTCCAGCAGGCGGCGCACCAGGTAGGCCAGCAGGGTCTCGTGCGAACCGACCGGCGCGTAGATGCGGCAGGCCTTGTCCAGCTTGTTCGGGCCGACCACCTGGTCGTACAGGGTCTCGCCCATGCCGTGCAGGCACTGGAATTCGTAGTTGGTGATGCCCTCGGCCTTGGCCCAGGTGTAGATCACCGACAGCGAGTGCGCGTTGTGGGTGGCGAACTGCGGATAGACGATGTCGCTGGCCGCCAGCAGCTTGCGCGCGCAGGTGAGATAAGACACGTCGGTGTACACCTTGCGGGTGTACACCGGGTAGCCCGGCATGCCGTCGACCTGGGCGCGCTTGATCTCGGCATCCCAGTAGGCGCCCTTCACCAGGCGCACCATGAACTTGCGGCCGCTGCGCTTCGCCAGGTCGACCACGTAGTCGATCACGAAGGGGCAGCGTTTTTGATAGGCCTGCACCACCAGGCCGATGCCTTCGAAGCCGGCCAGGGCGGGATCGAAAGCGAGTGATTCGAGCATGTCGAGCGAGATCTCGAGGCGGTCGGCTTCTTCGGCGTCGATGTTGATGCCGATGTTGTAGCCCTTGGCCAGCAGCACCAGGCTGCGCACGCGCGGCAGCAGCTCGTTCATCACACGCCAGTACTGGGCGCGGCTGTAGCGCGGGTGCAGGGCCGACAGCTTGATCGAGATGCCGGGGCCGTCCTTGATGCCGCGGCCGTTCGCGGCCTTGCCGATCGCGTGGATCGCGCTCTCGTACGAGGCGTAGTAGTGCTGCGCGTCGAGTTCGGTCAGCGCGGCTTCGCCCAGCATGTCGTAGGAATAGCGGTAGCCGCGGCTTTCGTTCTCGCGGCTGTTCTTGAGCGCTTCGTCGATGGTCTGGCCGGTGACGAACTGGTTGCCCAGCATGCGCATGGCCATGTCGACGCCCTTGCGGATCAGGGGTTCGCCGCCCTTGGCGATGAGGCGGGTGAGCGCCGAGCCAAGGTTTTTTTCGCTGTTGGTCGAGACCAGCTTGCCGGTGATGAGCAGGCCCCAGGTGGCCGCGTTGACGAACAGCGAAGGCGATTCGCCCAGGTGCTTTTTCCAGTCGCCGCGGCTGATCTTGTCGGCGATCAGGCGGTCGGCGGTGGCGCTGTCGGGAATGCGCAGCAGGGCTTCGGCCAGGCACATCAGCGCCACGCCTTCTTCCGAAGACAGCGAGAACTCGTGCATCAGCGCGTCCACGCCCGAGGAGCGGGTGCGCTTTTCGCGCACGCTCGAGACCAGGCGGTGGGCCAGCATGTAGGCGTCGCCGTTGGCGCTTGCGCCCTGCGCCAGCAGCCATTGCACCGCCTCGGTTTCGTCGCGGCGGTAGGCATTGGTGATGGCCTGGCGCAGCGGCGTCTGGTCGCGCTTGACCTCCTGCTGGAGCGCATCGAAAGGAACGAAAGTGGAGGCCGTGGTGCTAGCCAGTGCGGCGGCAGTCTGCATAGTGAGTCTTCTAAAAAGGAATCGAAACCGTGCTCCACGCAGCAAAAAACGCCGCACCGCTCAAGAGGCGGCCGGCGTGCTGCGCGACACAATGGAATGATTCGATTGTAGAAGGAAATCTTCTGGATTAATTCTGTTTTTAAGACAGACTAGCAAAAGATAGTTTTTGATGCGACAATCTAACCGAATAATATTTACATGGCAGGAGACCGACCATGCTCGACAAGATCAGTAAGAAAATTCTGGCAGAACTCCAGAACGACGGACGAATCAGCAACGTCGAACTGGCCGCGCGGGTCAACCTGTCTCCGGCCGCCTGCCTGGAGCGCGTGCGCAAGCTGCACGAATCCGGCTACATCATGGGCTACACCGCCCAGCTCAACCCGCAGCTGCTCGACGTGTCGCTGCTGGTCTTCATCGAAGTGGTGCTCGATCGTACCACTCCCGAAGTGTTCGATGCTTTCAAACAGAGCGTTCAGATGATACCCGAAGTGCTGGAGTGCCACATGGTGGCCGGCGGCTTCGACTACCTGGTCAAGGCGCGCGTGAAGGACATGGCCGCCTACCGCGAATTCCTGGGCAAGACCCTGCTGCAAAAAGGTGTGCGTGAGACGCACACCTATGCGGTGATGGAAGAAGTCAAGAACACCACCAAGCTGCCGATCAGGTAGGGTGGTCGGCTGAGCCGGTTCGCGGATGCGTACAGGCGACGCGAGAGGTAGTTGAAGGCGCGGGCGGCAAAACAGTCCACTGGACTGTTCTCCCCCGCCCACCCTACAAAAAAATCACACGACCTTGCGCGCGCCGGTCTTCGGCGAGGCGCTCTCCGCCATGCTTTCCAGGTTCTTGCGCAGCCAGCGGTGCGCCGGGCTGCGGCCGTCGCGCTCGTGCCAGAGCATGTCGAGGTGCACGGCCGGCAGCTGGAAGGGCAGCTCGCGCCATACCAGCGCATCGGTCATGCCGGTCGAGACCATCAGGTGCTTCGGCAACACCGTGATCAGATCGGAATTCGCCACCACGCGCCCTGCCGTGAAGAACTGGTTCACCGTCAGCAGGATGCGGCGCTCGCGGCCGATCTGGGCCAGGGCTTCGTCGACCAGGCCGTGCGCGCGCCCGGAGAAACTCACCAGCAGGTGATTGGCTTTGCAGTAGGCGTCGAGGTCGAGCTTTTCCTTGGCCAGCGGATGGTCCTTGCGCATCACGCACACGTACACGCCGGAATACAGGCGCTCGTGGCGGATCGGCGAACCGGTCTCGTACGACAGCTGGGCCGCCACGCCGGGGAAGAAGCCGACCGCCAAGTCGATGTCGCCGCGCAGCAGCATCGGCCGCGGTTCGCGCGTGGTCAGGGGCACCATGCGGATATTCACGCCCGGCGCTTCGCGTTCGATCGAGCGCATCAGCGACGGCAGCCACAGGGCCGCGGTGGCGTCCGCCATGGCCATCCGGAAGGTCGCCTGGGCCTTCGACACGTCGAAGGTTTCCGGCATCACCGCCGCTTCCAGCGCCGCCAGGGCCTGGCGCACCGCCGGCCACAGCGCTTCGGCGCGCGGCGTCGGCTTCACGCCGTACGCGGTGCGGATCAGGAGTTCGTCCCCGAGGCTTTCGCGCAGGCGTTTGATCGCGTTCGAGACCGCCGGCTGGGTCATCGCGAGGTGCCCGGCGGCGCGGGTGAGGTTTTGCTCGGTCATCACTGCGTCGAATACGCGCAGCAGGTTCAGGTCAAGCGTCAGGAAGCTCATGGGAAGGTATTGATGGCAATACAGTAAGTGTGCCAAGTGTACCTCAAGTATTCACAGAATGCATAAGCGTCATCAGGGAACAAAATTAGATTTATATGTTGCATCGCACTATATTGTGCACAACTGAACATTTATCCACATCATGTCTGCCGTACTTACCCTCATCCAGACCGCCGGCGCCACCGCTGCAGCCGTTCCTGTCGGTCAGGTCCTCCGTACCGCCACCGGCCTTGCGCTGCTGGGCGGCGTTGCCATGTTTTTCCGTCCGCTGCTGGTCGGTATTGGCCGCGCCGCGGTCCTGACCGTGCGCCCGCGCCCGCCGAAGGCGCACCTGGCCAAGCACCACTGATCTCCCGATTCTCCGTTTAACGCGGCCTCCGATCCGGACGCCGCGTTTTTTTACGTCCGCATTTTCCGGGTTTCCTGCTCCGCTTTTCCTGTCCCGCTTTCCCTGTCCCGCTTCCCGGGCTGATTCTCCGTTCTCCCCGTTTCCGCCTGTTCCACCCGTTTCGGCCCTTTGGTCGCCGACCGTCAATTGCGCTGTCCGGAGTGACTCTTCGTCACCGGGCTTTTCTCGTCCCGTCGATTTAACAAAGTTCACTAAGAGTCAACATCTCCTTCGTCATCGAGATGCCATGAATAGCGAAATAGTATAAGGATGAGATAAATTAACGGGAGGTTGTACGTAAGAAGCGTGAAAATGGCGCTGTCAGGCTTGATTCACTTGGGAGCCTGAAAAGCGCAAATAAATGTGGATTTTGCGCGCTGTTAATGTTGAGTTCACCTGATATGGATGCGTAATCGATACCGTTCAACACAATTCACTTTGTCTTATCGATAAATGATAAGTAATGGTTACTGCCGAGGTGCAAACGACCCTGCCCCTGCTTTCGGGGGCATGTATCGGCCCTGTGCAGTCGACTACTTGTGCTTACAGTTGAGTTGTTCGGCGGCGTCCTCGATGATCGAGATGACGGCGCCGGTATCGGTGGGTTTGGCCAGTTCTTCGGCTTGCTGGTCGACCTTGTCGCGCACGTTGGGCAGGTCGCGCCGGAGGTCTTCCAGCATCGCGATGATCTTGCTGCTCTTCTCGTCGGCGAGCAGGTTGACCTGCAGATCGAGGTGGGCGTGCTGGTTGGCGAGGGTGGACATGCGATTCTGGCGAATCAGCACGGTGGTGGAAATCACGAAGGCGTTCAGGGCGATCAGCCCCTGCAGCCAGAAGAAGGGCGGCTCGTCCCATTGATCGAAGCCGAGTTCGGGCGCCGCCAGGTTCCAGGCGATCCAGAGGACGACGAACACCAGGTTACCGGCGACGTAGGCAGGACTGCCGAGGAAGACGCTGGTTTTCTCGACCAGGCGCTGGGCCGTCGGCAGCTCGCTTTCATGACGCGCGTAGAACTCCGTCACCTTGCCGAGATGCTCGTGCAATGAGGTGGGAATGGCGTCCTTCCGGTCGTCTGGCGCATGCATGAAAATCAGGATAGCACGCCAGTTTCGCGCGCCACGCACGCACGCCGGCCCCGGCGGGACATCCACGCGTCATTGAGACAGAGGAAATACAGGCAGAGGAAATAGAGGAAAAGAAAAAGCCGGCATGGAAGCCGGCTTCGGGGATCAGGCGCTCGCCTTGGCGGCGTTCAGGCGTTCGTATTTCGCCTGCAGTTCTTCGCGCGTTTCGCGCCAGTCGGGATGGAGGGGAATGCACGCGACCGGGCATAACTCCGCGCAGGTCGGCTGTTCGAAATGGCCGACGCATTCGGTGCACTTGTGCGGATCGATCTGGTAAAACTCGGCGCCCATCGAGATGGCGTCGTTCGGGCATTCGGGCTCGCAGACGTCGCAGTTGATGCAATCGTCGGTAATCATCAGTGCCATGGTGTGCGGTTCCTTGCTGCTGGTTGCTGCCGGTTCAGGCTGCCGGCGCCGCCTTGATCGCTGCGATTTTCTTCTGCAGCCAGCGGTCCACCGACGGGAAGACGAATTTCGAGACGTCGCCGCCCAGCATGGCGATCTCGCGCACGATGGTGCCCGAGATGAACTGGTACTGGTCGGACGGCGTCAAGAAGAGGGTCTCGACATCGGGAAGCAGGTAGCGGTTCATGCCTGCCATCTGGAATTCGTATTCGAAGTCGGACACGGCGCGCAGGCCGCGCACGATCACGCGCGCATCGTGCTGGCGCACGAAATCCTTCAGCAGGCCGGAAAAACTCTCCACCTGCACGTTGGGATAATGGCCGAGTACCTCGTTGGCGATTTCCAGGCGTTCGTCGAGCGAAAAGAAGGGTTTCTTGTTCTTGCTGTCGGCAACGCCCACCACCAGGCGGTCGAACAGGCCCGATGCACGGCGCACTAAATCTTCGTGCCCGCGCGTGAGCGGATCGAACGTACCTGGATAAACGGCTACAACCATTGCGGCTCCCTTGGAGAATCACCCTGTCAGAACGCGCATTATGCCTGAAAATCCGGCACCCGCCCCAGCCTGGGGCGGTTTTTGCCCAATCTTTGTGCAGTTTTTGTTGCTCAGGCGACTTCGTTGTGCGGCTCGCCGTTCAATTTCAGCAGGTAGTAATAGACCATGCCGGCTTTATCCGCGCGGATCGCCTCCCAGCCGGCCAGCCACTCGGGACCTTCGCCTTCCAGCGGCAGCGGCTCGCCGGTTTCGCAATAGACCAGGCCGTCCTCGTTCAGGATGGCCGGGCACAGCGGCAGGATCTCGGTAAGCAGGCCCAGCTGGTAGGGCGGATCGAGGAAGATCACGTCGAAGCGCTGGCCGCGCGCGGCCAGGTCGCGCACCAGGCCGAGGGCGTCGGCGCGCAGCACTTTCACGTTGCCGGCCTTGAGTTTGTCGCGGTTGGCTTCGAGCTGGCGTGCCGCCGGGCCATGGTTATCCACCATCGTCACCGAGGCCGCGCCGCGGCTCGCCGCTTCGAAGCCGAGTGCCCCGGAACCGGCGAACAGGTCGAGGAAATTGCTGCCCTCGAAATCGCCGCCGAGCTGGTGCCGGATCCAGTTGAACACGGTTTCGCGGACGCGGTCCGGGGTCGGGCGCAGGCCGTCGGCATCGAGGACCGGCAGCAGCGCGCGTTTCCAGGCGCCGCCGATGATGCGCACCTGGCGCGGCGCCAGGCGGGGAGCCCCGTGGGCTCGTGGTGGGGAAGACTTCTTTTGCATGGGCGGCACTATAGCATGGGGCCTGGCACCCCCTTCCGCCCCTATTTACCCGCAGCCAGGGCCTGGAAATCGTTGATCCAGCCCTGCATGCGTTCCTGCGCGTGCTTCTTCTGCGCCGGGGTGGCGATGCGGATCGCGGTCAGGACGAATTTCGTGGTCTGGTCGATGCTGGTATCGTAGAAGGCCTTGCGCTCGGGCGAATCCATGCGGCCGAAGAGCTCGCGCTGCATCGCCGTGATCTGGGCCGCCGCCTGCTCGCGGTTCGGCTTCTCCTGCTGGAACTTGCGCAGCAGGCTGAGGATGCGGCGCTGGCGCCAGACGCGTTCTTCCAGCCAGATCTCGTTGTCGAGCGGGCGCGCATTCATGGTCTTGCGCAGGATGTCTTCCTGTTCGCTGCTGAAGCGGCCGAACCACAGTTCCAGCTGGTCCATCGCCTTCTTGAAGCGCGCACGCTGGCGCTTTTCGGTGCTACCCTCGATAAATTTCTTGCGATATTCCGCATTTTTTGAAATGAACTTGCGTTCGATGTCGGCGATCTGATCCGGTTTAAGGGACAGTGCAAGGGTGGTCATCTCCGGCACCGCATGGCCGGCCAGGCGCTCGCCGCGCACGCGCACTTCCTTGTACAGGTCGATCAGGTCGGCCTGGGTGGGATTGCCGGCCAGCTCGCGTTGCATGTTGCCAAGCAGTGCCGCGTAATCACGCAGCTGGGTCTGGCGGTGCCAGCGGAACAGCTTGTCGATGTCGCGCTTGGCGATGTCGGCCTGCTGACCTTCGAGGTCGGCGTAGGAATCGAGCCACCAGTACAGCAGCGTATCGCCCTGGTTGTAGGTAAAACGCACCGAGCTGCACGCGGTCAGGAAGGCGAACAGCACCATCAGGCAGAGCGCAATAGTGCGCCGGGACAAGGACTCTTGCGTGTTAAACTTTTTCATATTTTCAACTTTTGAGAACGGCTTATGAACGTTGTAATCCTCGCCGCCGGCATGGGAAAACGCATGCAGTCTGCGCTGCCGAAAGTCTTGCATCCGCTGGCGGGGAAACCGCTGTTGCGACATGTTATCGATACCGCTCGCGGCTTATCGCCGAGTAAATTATGCGTGATTTACGGGCACGGGGGCGCAGCGGTGCCGGAGATGGTCGGCAAGTTGGCCGAGCAGACCGGCGCCCCGATCGACACCGCCAAGCAAGAGCCGCAGCTGGGCACCGGCCACGCCGTGATGCAGGCCGTGCCGCAGCTGGATGACAGCGTGCCGACCCTGGTGCTGTACGGCGACGTGCCGCTGACCACCGCCGCTTCGCTCGGCCGCCTGGTCGAGGCCGCGGGCAAGGACAAGCTCGCCATCCTGACCGTGGAGCAGGCCAATCCCTTCGGCCTGGGCCGCATCGTGCGCGAAAACGGCAGCATCGTGCGCATCGTCGAAGAAAAGGATGCCAGCGAAGCCGAGCGCGCGATCCGCGAAATCAACAGCGGCATCATGTGCATCCCGACCGTCCACCTCAAGAAGTGGCTGAACGCGCTGTCGAACAACAACGCGCAGGGCGAGTACTACCTGACCGACATCGTGGCCCAGGCGGTCGCGGACGGCGTGCCGGTGGTCTCGGCCCAGCCCTCGGCCGAATGGGAAGTGGCCGGCGTCAACAGCAAGGTGCAATTGGCCGAGCTCGAGCGCCGTCACCAGCTGAACATCGCCACTGCCCTGCTGGAAAAGGGCGTGACCCTGATGGACCCGGCACGCATCGACGTGCGCGGTGAACTCGTCTGCGGCCGCGATGTCGTGATCGACGTCGGCTGCGTGTTCGAGGGCCGCGTCGAGCTGGCCGATGGCGTGACGGTCGGCCCGCACTGCGTGCTGGTCAACGCGCGGGTCGGCGCCGGCGCCCAGATCAAGCCCTTCTGCCACATCGAAGAGGCGGTGGTGGGCGACAAGTCGCAGATCGGTCCGTATGCGCGCTTGCGCCCGGGCACCGAGCTGGGCGAGGACGTCCATGTGGGTAATTTCGTGGAGATCAAGAACAGCCAGGTGGCCGCGCACAGCAAGGCCAATCACCTGGCCTATGTCGGCGACGCCACGGTCGGTTCGCGCGTCAACATCGGCGCCGGCACGATCACCTGCAATTACGACGGCGCCAACAAGTTCCGCACCGTGATCGAGGACGACGCCTTCATCGGCAGCGACAGCCAGCTGGTGGCGCCGGTCACGGTCGGCAAAGGCGCGACCCTGGGCGCGGGCACGACGCTCACCAAGGATGCGCCGGCAGGCAAACTGACCATCTCGCGCCCGAAGCAGATGACCCTCGAAGGCTGGACGCGTCCGGTGAAGACGAAGAAGTAATCCACCGGATGCCGACAGGCTAATCACAGGAAGGACACAGGATAAACACAGGCTAATCACATGCTTATCCTGTGGTTCTCCCGGGGTTAATCCACAAAGTTATCCACAGAAATGCCGTGCTGCACTACACCACGATCCGGGTATCGAACTTGGATCGGTGGGTGGAAAAATAGGCTTTTACGTTGCGCACGTTGGCGTGCGCCGTGAACAGGCGGTGCGCCAGCGCATGGTAGGCCGGCATGTCCGCCACCTGCACGATCAGCACGAAGTCCGGCCCCGGGCTGACCCGGTAGCACTGCAGCACCGCCGGATCGGGCGCCACCAGGGCTTCGAATTCGTCCATGCGCTCGGCCGCCTGCACGTCGAGCGTGATCTCGACGATGGCGCTGAGGCGCGCGCGGACCTTGGCCGGGTCGACGATTGCCACCTGGCGCTGGATCACGCCGCTGTCGCTGAGCTGTTTCACCCGGCGCAAGCAGGTGGGGGCCGAGACATGCACGAGTTCGGCCAATTCGGCATTCGTATGCGATGCATCAGTCTGCAGGGTGTTCAGGATGCGACGATCAAGCTCGTCCAGGGCTGGTTGTTCTGACATCGTATGAAATAAAAGTAAAATTATTGGTCTTAAATGAGAGAATATTTCATCATGGTTGAGTGATGAAATAATCTATCAAAATTAGGCGCACTCTGAAAGCTTATTTCATACTAGTTGCTCTACGATAGGTTTAATTGAAAATCTTTAAGTGAGGTCAACATGTGCGGTATCGTCGGTGCAGTCGCCAAGCGCAACATCACCCCCGTCCTGATCGAGGGCCTGAAGCGTCTGGAATATCGTGGTTATGATTCCTGCGGCGTGGCCGTCCATCTGGACGGCAAGCTGACCCGCTCGCGCAGCACCTCGCGCGTGGCCGAGCTCGAAACGCAGGTGCGTGAAGCCCACCTGGAAGGCTTCACCGGCATCGCCCACACCCGCTGGGCCACCCACGGCGCCCCGGCCTCGCACAACGCGCACCCGCACTTTTCGCCGAGCGAAGACAATGCGCGCATCGCACTTGTCCACAACGGCATCATCGAAAACCACGACGAGCTGCGCACCGAACTGAAGGGCCTCGGCTACGAGTTCACCAGCCAGACCGACACCGAAGTCATCGCCCACCTGGTCGACCACATGTACAACGGCGACCTGTTCGACACCGTCCAGCAGGCCGTCAAGCGCCTGCACGGCGCCTATGCGATCGCCGTGTTCGCGCGGGAAGAGCCGCACCGCGTGGTCGCCGCCCGCCAGGGCTCGCCGCTGATCGTCGGCGTGGGCGAGAACGAGAACTTCGTCGCCTCGGACGCGATGGCGCTGGCCGGCACCACCAACCAGATCATCTACCTCGAAGAAGGCGACGTGGTCGACCTGCAGCTGGCGCGCTACTGGATCGTCGACCTTGACGGCCGTCCGGTCGAGCGCGAAGTGAAAACCGTGCACGCCCACACCGGCGCTGCCGAGCTGGGCCCGTACCGCCACTACATGCAGAAGGAAATCTTCGAACAGCCGCGCGTCATCGGCGACACCCTCGAAGGCGTGACCGGCATCATGCCGGAACTGTTCGGCGACGGCGCCTATGGCGTGTTCAAGGAAATCGACCGCGTGCTGATCCTGGCCTGCGGCACCAGCTACTACGCCGGCCTGACCGCCAAGTATTGGATCGAGTGCATCGCCAAGGTCCCGGTCAACGTCGAGATCGCCAGCGAATACCGCTACCGCGACAGCGTGCCGCACCCGCAGACCCTGGTGGTCACGATCTCGCAAAGCGGCGAGACCGCCGACACCCTGGCCGCGCTGAAGCATGCGCGCAGCCTCGGCATGCCGCATACGCTGACCATCTGCAACGTCGCCACCAGCGCCATGGTGCGCGAATGCAAGCTGGCCTACATCACCCGCGCCGGCGTCGAAGTCGGCGTGGCCTCGACCAAGGCGTTTACGACCCAGCTGACCGCCCTGTTCCTGCTGACCCTGACGCTGGCGCAAGTCAACGGCCGCCTGAGCGATGCGGAAGAAGCCGAGCACCTCAAGATGATGCGCCACCTGCCGGTCGCGCTGAGCTCAGTGCTGGCGCTGGAGCCGCAGATCATGGCCTGGGCCGAAGAATTTGCACGCAAGGAAAACGCCCTGTTTCTGGGCCGCGGCATGCACTACCCGATCGCCCTGGAAGGCGCCCTGAAGCTCAAGGAAATCTCGTACATCCACGCCGAAGCCTACCCGGCAGGCGAGCTGAAACATGGCCCGCTGGCGCTGGTGACCGAAGAGATGCCGGTGGTCACGATCGCCCCGAACGACGCGCTGCTGGAAAAGCTGAAGTCGAACATGCAGGAAGTGCGCGCCCGCGGCGGCCAGCTGTATGTGTTCGCCGACGTCGACTCGCGCATCACCTCCGGCGAAGGCCTGCACGTGATCCGCCTGCCGGAGCACTATGGCGACCTGTCGCCGATCCTGCACGTGGCAGCGCTGCAGCTGCTGGCCTACCACACCGCGCTGGCGCGCGGCACCGATGTGGACAAGCCGCGTAATCTGGCGAAGTCGGTGACGGTGGAGTAAGCAGTTTGGTGGTTTCCGCTGAGCTGTCGAGCGGTAGTAAGATCTGACACACGGCGGCGGGCGCTGGCCCGACCGCCGACTTTCTTCTCAACAGTGCCATTGACGTCGGCAATGTGTCCGCCAGCCCGAACCTGGCTGCACAGCGCTAGCCAGGAATCACTTCACTGATTCTCCGCCACCTTGCGCCGGGTCTCTTCGAGCATGCGATCGAGACGTGCGCGGTCATGCACCTCGCCGCGGCTGACGACCATGCGGATCTTGCGGGTGGCGCCGATATCGGCCAGCGGGTCGGCATCCAGCACCAGCAAATCAGCCGCCTTTCCCTTCTGGATGCTGCCGTAGCGATCCAGCTTGCCGAGGAAGCGCGGCCCGTTGACCACGGCGCTTTGCAGGGCTTGCTGCGGCGTCAGGCCATACCGCACGAACAGGGCAATCTCGTCGTGCAGCGCTTGGCCCGGATAGTTGAACGAATTGAGGAAGCCGGCGTCGGTGCCGGCGATGATGCTCACGCCCTCCTGCGCCAGCAGCGGCAGGAGCTGGGCCGATTTCTCGAAGATGGCATGGCGCAGCGCGACCGCCTCCGGCCCGTCCTTCGCGGCGCGCTCGACCCGCCACTCATAGGTCGCGCGCAGGCCCTTTCCGATGTATTTCAGGTAGTCGTCGCCGTGATGGCTTTCCTGGTCCAGGTAGGCAGTGATGCGCGATCCCCACAAGGTCGGCACCACCGCCGTGCCCTGTGCAGCCATGTGGCGGAAAGCGCGGCGCGCGGTGGCCTCGTCATAGCTCTCCAGGCTGAGCCGCATGACCTCGCGCCCGCTCAGCTTGCCGGCCACGACCTGCTCCACCAGTTCGGCTTCGCGCGGCGTCGTCGCGCGCAGCAGGTTGCTCTGGTGTTCCACTGTGCCCAGCCCGGCCTCGAAGGCGCGCGCCAGCGGGATCTGGCCCGGCAGGTGGCCCGAGCTGCGCAGGCCGCGCTCCTTGGCCTGGCGCAGCGCGGCCAGGTAGGTTTCCGGGGTCATCGTGTTTTCGGTGATCTTCACGAAATCGACGTGCATGGCCTGGAGCTTGTCCAGCGCCTTGCCGACCTCGGCGGGCGAGCCGACTTCGATCGTCCCCTTCCACATCGGCTTGAGCCCTTCGAGCTTTGGACCGGAAGTGAAAATGGTCGGGCCGGCCAGCTTGCCGTCGGCGATCTGCTGGCGCCAGGCCAGCACGGTGTCGGGCAGGTCGCCCGCGCAGTCGCGTACCGTCGTGATGCCGTGCGCGAGATAGAGAGGAAGTAGTTGCTTGTTTTCGTCGATGAGCGCTTCGCCCCCGCCGAAGTGCACGTGCGTGTCCCACAGGCCCGGCATCAGGTATTTACCCGGCAAGGCGATGGTTTTTTTGGGCGCGTAGCGCTTCAGTTCCGCGTCCTTGACCACGGCGACGATGGTGTCGCCCTTCAGGAGCACGTTTTGCCCCTTGCTGCGGGTCCCGCTGGCGACGTCGATCAACGTGGCCTGGGTCAGCGCCACATCGACGGCAATTTTATCGGCCGCCTGTGTCTCAGCGAGTACGCCAGCAAGCAGCATGGCTGCAACGAGTGGTTTTATTGAAAGCAAGGCAGGCTCCCGAAAATTTACATAGGGTAACTTTACCTTGTGTCAGGCCAACTTTTTTGTTGTAACAATATGTATAAAGCGGCGAGCAGTTCCGGCACATGCGTAGCGGCAGTTTGTGGTGCCAAGCGTATAAGGCGGAAACACGGCGCGCCAGAGTGGATGAGCAGCCAGGCCGGCCCTTTTTCTCTCCTGCGTCATGTGCGTTTTTGTCGTGAAAAGACGGCTTCTTCTTCCTTTGTCTATACATTTTCCGCTGCCGGGCACAGGGAGGAATTCGGTTGACTTCCCAATTGAACAAACTTATCTTAATTTCATCGATGAGCAGCCGAAAACCGTGCTCTCTTGATAATTTTCAATTCGTGCGGTGACGCGCAGAGGCACTGTAACCTCTCTTGGGAAGCGTTTGCGCGACGTTCCAGGACATCCTGTTGCCGCCTTTGATGAACCCGATGACCGGGCCGCCGCCTCGCGGAACCTGGCACTGACGCTCGTCGCGTCGTGCCCTTCGCCGGTCGAATGGAGGACGCATGAACGTGTTAATGGTAGGTGCAGGCAATGCAGGATGCGCGCTGGGCGCGATCCTGGCACAGGACGGGCACCGGGTCGCCTTGCTGAAAACCTCGCACTCGCTGCACGACCAGAATTTCGATACCGTGCGCGATACCCGCACGATCAAGCTCATCAGCAACCCGAAAGGCGGCGAGACCAGTACGGCCTCGATCGCCCTGGCCACCCGCGACGTGGAAGAAGCCTTCGCCGTCACCCCCGACGCGATCATCATCACCACCCAGACCCAGTGCCACGCCGAGATCGCCGAGCTGATCGGCCCCTACCTGAAGGCGCACCAGCTGGTGCTGCTGGCCCCCGGCTACATGGGGTCCTGCTACTTCCTGCCCTACCAGCAGAAAGAAGGCTTCCTGCTGGCCGAGGGCGAGAGCCTGCCCTACGACGCGCGCATCCTCGAGCCGGGCGTGGTCAACGTCCTGTTCCGCAACACCCGCAACGCCCTGGCCTTCCTGCCGCGCGAGCGCGCCGCCGAAGGGCTGGAACGCGCCGCCCGCCTGTTCCCGACCTATGTGGCGACCCGCACCAATGTGGTCGAGTCCGCGATGCACAATCCGAACCTGATCGTGCACACCATCGGCACCCTGCTGTCGGCCAGCCGCATCGAGTATTCGGAAGGCGAGTTCTGGATGTACCGCGAAGCGTTTACGCCGTCGGTGCTGAATCTGCTGTACAAGCTCGACGCCGAAAAGAACGCCGTCATCGCGGCCACCGGCGGCAAGCCTTCGCCCTACTTTGACGAATGCAAGTTCCGCAACGAAGAGGACTTGTCGCAGCCCTCGATTTCCGTGTTCCGCCGCTACGCGCGCGAAGGCGGACCGAAGGGCCCGAATACCCTGCAGACGCGCTTCATCACCGAAGACGTGCCGATGGGCCTGGCGCTGCTGTCCTCGATCGGCCGCATGATGGGCGTGCCGACCCCGACCGCCGACGCGCTGATCGTCATCGCCAGCGGCCTGCTGGACCGCGACTTCAGGGACGAGGCGCGTACCCTCGAGAAGCTGGGCCTGGGCGACAAGTCGCCGGACGAGTTCAAGCGCGTACTGAACGGGTAAGTCATGACGATCCACGACCTGCTCGCCAAACCTTATTACGCCTGGCGCCGCTATATCCCGAGCCGCGTGCTGTACCACCCCGACTTCTTCAGCGTGCTCGACCTGCTGGCGCAGGACCAGGCCGCCATCGCGCTGGAGGCCGAGCAGCGTCTGCGCCGGATCCTCGTGCACGCCCTCGAACACGTGCCTTACTACCAGCGCATGGTCAAGCTGGGCATCGACCAGGCGAAGAACGAACCCGTGCACGAGGTGCTGGCCGCCTTCCCCTTCCTGGCCAAGGAAGAGGTGATGGCGCAACAGCGCGACTTCCTCGACTGTCGGCTTGATCCGCAGAAGCTGATGTACGCGACCAGCGGCGGTTCCTCGGGCCAGGGCATCGGCTTGTGGCGCACCAAGCGCCTGGCCGACATCGAAAAAGCCTTCTTTACCTACGAATGGGGCAAGCTCGGCTTCTCTTTCGACAAGTCGCGCATCCTGCGCATCGGCGCCGACGCCCGTCGCCTGGCCCACGAGGAGCCGGCGCGCGTGGTCGGCAACCGCCTGATGCTGTCGCCCTACCACGTGCACGGCCAGCACAAGGCAGCCATCATCGACGCCATCAACCGCTTCCGGCCCGAGTACGTGCATGGCTACCCGAGTTCGGTGACGGCGCTGGCCGAACTGCTCCGGTCCGGCGAGCTCGACGTGCAAGTCAAAGCCGTGCTGCTGGCTTCCGAACCGGCGACGCCGGCGCAACTGGCGTCGATCCGCCGGCTGTTCGCCGCACCGGTGTCGCTGAACTACGGTTTGTCGGAACGAACCAACCTGGCCTTCCTGAAGGTGGATGAGGGCGGCACCTCGGATTACCAGTTCCAGCCGCTGTACGGCTGGAACGAAAACCGCATGGACGGCGACCGCCCGGAAATCGTCGGCACCTCGCTGTGGAACGACGTGATGCCCCTGATCCGTTACCGCACCAACGATTACGGCCCGATCGACGCGCAGGGCCGCTGCCCGGGCATCGATGGCCGCGGGCACGAATACCTGATCGACCGCAGCGGCAAGCGCATCCCGGGACTGTCGATCGTCATCGACGAAGTCACCTGGGACTTCGTGCGCCTGTATCAGGTGCGGCAGAAGAAGCCGGGGGAGATCACGCTGGCGGTGGTGCCGCGCCACGGCAGCCTGAACGACGAACAGCGCGCCTTCGTGCTGGATGCGCAACAGAAACGCTGGGGTGGCTTCTTCGACATCTCGCTGCAGGAAGAAAACGACATTCCGCTGGCGCCGAACGGCAAGCGCAAGCTGGTGGTCAATTCGCTCGACGTCTGAACCTTGCGGCGCCCCGGCTCATGCCGGGGGACGCACCAGGGTAGCGCTGCGCAGGATCGGATCTTCGTTGCCGATGCACAGGACCGGCGCCTGGCGCTCGAGCGCGTAATGGCGTGCCAGGGCCAGCACCGCCACGAAGGGAACCGCGCCGCAGCTGCCGCTGCCGAGGCCAATACGGACGATGTCGTCCGCCGCATCGACTTGCGCAATAGCGGGCGTGCTCAGGCCCATCAGTTCAAGGACACGATTCGGGCGGTGCGCGGTATCGGCGACGATCATGCCGATCTGGGCGAGTTCCAGCCTCGCCGCCTTGCTCACCTGTTCGCTCAGCTCCAGCAAGATGGTCGAATCGACCCGGCGGGCGTCATCGGCCGAGCTGTCGCGGCGGCGTTCGGCCACGGGGCCGAGCAGCGCGGCATCTGCGCCGCAGGATTGCGCCAGCGGCAGGTCCGTCAACAGCAATCCCGCCGCGCCCTCGCCAGGAACCTGGCCGCGCGCTTGCGAGGACGTGAACAGGGCCGACTGGGCCGCCAGGCGGTCGACGCTTTCCTGTCCGATCAGGGAGGCGCAGGCGATGACCAGGCCGACAACGGGCGGGTTGCCCGATGCTGTGGCCGGCATCAGCTGCGTCAGTACCGCGCTTGGGGTAGTGTGTTCTTGGACGTGTATGTCCGGGATGGCGATGCTGGTTTCCGGCCAGCCGTACTGGCTGACCGTATGCTTGAGCCATAAGCTCATCGCACGCCGGACGTCCACAGCCCAGTCATTGGGCAGCATTGGCCTGAGCTGAAGCGTTGGCGGAGTTCCCTCGGACGGCATCAGCTCGCCCGCGGCCTGGCTGGCGAGCTCGGCTGCGACGCCACTTGCCAGGATGAGCGCGCGCCATTGTTCTTCAGTGAAATGGACACGCATGTGCTGGCTGGACAGCCAGTCCGCGATCTCGTCCTGCAGCATCTCGTCCTGCGCGTCGTCGCAACGCGCCGTCATCA
Organism: Massilia sp. X63; assembly: GCF_041023745.1. Taxonomy (NCBI): domain Bacteria; kingdom Pseudomonadati; phylum Pseudomonadota; class Betaproteobacteria; order Burkholderiales; family Oxalobacteraceae; genus Massilia; species Massilia sp. X63. Next base: position 178,075 of record NZ_JBFTEF010000003.1, on the reverse strand, counting down.
CCGGAAAACCATTGTCGTCGACAAGCTCCTTGTCCAGCTCGGCGCGCGCCGCGTTGTCGGCGATGGCGCCGGCGAGTTCTTCCGACGAGCTGCCGTGCGGCGTGCGCAGCGCGGTGCCGACGATGGCCAGCACAGGGGTGTTTGCTGTCGCTGCATCTGCCCGTGCCGAGGATGCGGCTGGCGTCGAGCTCGTGGCCGGAACCGCAGCGGCACGGGCCGTGATGACGTGATGGGCGCCCCAGAAGGCAAGCAGCACGCCCAGGGGCAGCACGAGCAACGTCAGTCCCAGTTCCGCTGCTCCCGGATTCTGGTGCGTGATGCGCCAGTACCCTACCGTGAGAGCCCAGCAGACCACGAAGGTCGTGACGATGATGGCGCCTAGTTTGAACCACTCGGCAGTCAGGCGTGCCGGTGCTGTTGTCGTTGTTGTTGTCATGTCTGGCGCTCAGATGTTGTCGATAGTGGCCTGCTGACCGGCGATCAGGGTAGCGCCGCAGGCGGTCTTGTCGCCGTGGCGTGCCGCGGGCTTGCCGTCGATGATGAGTGTCGTGTCGCCGGTGACGATCGGGTTAGGGCCGTGCTTTGGGCAGACCGTCTTGTCGCCCATGCGCGCGATTCCCTTACCACCTGTATCGCTATGTGGAGAGGCTTCAATGACTGAGCCTCCGTGAGACGTCTTGTCGCCAAGCGTGATCAATGGACCTGCCATGGTTTTTCCTCTCGACGTTTAAGGTATCCAATGCAGCTAATCCTGCTTCTCATCCCACTGCCATATCGTATTTCCGTAAGCGGAATCCAGTTTTGGGAACATGTCGCCTTGACCGAAAAAGCGGCGTGATCCTGGAGACGCCGGGCTGAAATAGTAGCCGCTCGTCTTACAGTGCTTTCCTGCTTCAACGCGTTGTTCTTGATGTTCTGGCTGATCGGTTTCAGTATCGATTTCCTCGAATTCGCCTTCTAGAAGTTCGACGTAGTACCATTTTGAGGATGCCGAAGTAAAAGCATTATTTGCAACCAAACTTGGAGCAAGATCCGGTGTGAAGGACTCGGAATAAAAGGGATCCTCTGTTAGCTCAGGGGCATTAGCGTTCCTCTGAACAAAATCAAGCATTGCTTCTTCATCCAACCATAATTTAGATCTACCAACGGTAGTGAGAGCCTTCCGACCCAGATCATTGAAGATGGAACACTCAAGGAGTTCTCCATACTCGTTACCATTCCATGCAAATTGCAGGGCACCATCAGAATATTCGGAAGATACATATACACCAGTTTTTGGTGGAACCTCACCTGTTCTGCAACTAATATCTTCACGAACTCTAAACTTAGGAAGCTGGGGAAACATTGATGCGTGTTTTTGCCACGCTAAAGCAAAACCAAAATCTTGCCACCTCCCATCGATCTGGCCTTTTTCCATCGTGTCATCAATATAGCTGGCGTATTCTGTAATAGATGCAAACATTGCATCGAATTGCTCTTCCTCGGTAGGCAAAGTCCACTGCATTGAAAACTCTGCCATTCCTCGACCGCATTGATAAGCTCCTGTTACGTGATAAATTTCTGAAGTGCGATCTGCCAAATGTCTTGCTACTGATATTCCGAAATCTGCTAGAAATGACCAACCATGATTGGCCCAATTTTCGCTTGTGTCTCGATCGTCCCACTGGGAACTCCGCAGAAAGCGATCCCGGCCTTCTTCACGGCTCTTGTCCAATAATTCGTCAACAAACCTCTGAAGTTCCCGCACCCGTTCATGTAGGCCTTTCAAATATTCATCAGAAGCAAAAAAATAAAGCAGGGCCGCTTGCTTCTTTTGCCAAGTAGTCAATATTTGTACTGTCATTTCATAGCTCGCAATTTCGAAGAAATGATTTATGTCTTAAAAGTGGTTACTTGTCCAGGTAAAGCAGGTAAACCAATTTTGTCTGGGAATCCAGTTCCATCAAAATCTGTGTAACCCCAACCGGTTTCAAAAGGTCCACTTATGTTTGGATGCGTGATCTTCTGTCGAATCCCCAGATATTCTTCCTGCTCGGATTTGGTAATTTGAAAAATTCATCTTGGCTGATTGATTCATTTAGAGTGTTTTTATCGCTTTTCTTGTAGTACCGCATTATGTCGTTGCGTCGATCGTTCCTTTCGACATTGAATACTATCTGTTCCCATCCGCCTTCCAAATGCCTGTCTGGTAGCGTATCTTTTATCTGGCTAGATGCCGGACCACTCCATACTTTCAATGTTTCCCCAGGCTTCACATCATAGACGACAAACTGTCCGTTCACGTTCCAATCAGGCCAAACCGCCAAATACCTTCGCCAAGCAGCGCGTGGATCTGGAGAATTTTGAATGTCATTAAAAATTTTCTCACTAATCCAGCAATCGCTCATCGCGCGACTGTTTGGCGACAAAATTCTAATAAGACGTGCTGGTCCATTTATTTCATCAGCACTTAATTTGTGAAAAGACTTGATATTTTGCTCCGTCAAGGTTGGCCAGCCTTTTTTAATCCTACTTGCTATTCTTTTGGAGAAGTTCTTTGGATTTGCTTCAGACCATCGACGCTCACTACCCTCGCTAAGCCACTTCGGGCATGGGCGCGGGCGGCGCATTAAAGTCACCGCAGTCGCTTCAGGCAATGCACCTCGATAATGCACATTGTTCAGATTAACAATCGCCTTCTTGCTCAGCGCTGTTTCGCGCAGCAAACGCATGATCACTGCGTCAAAAATGGCGTCAATGGTGAGATTGACCTTTGCTATCCCTTCGGTCGCCCGGGAGCGTACCCACATCACTTGTTCCAATGCTTGAGCGACTTTGGGACCGATAACCGGCACATGAGACACCTTGCTGCTTAGCTGTCGTAGGGTCGCGATGGCGGAATCGAAGGCTTTGATCAGCTCTGCGGCACCAGTCTTCGCTTTAACTTTCTTGATCTCGTTCGCAAGCCAGGAAAAAACGTCATCGATGTTATGGTCCCGCAAATACTTCTGGAAGGCGCGCCGACGAAGTAGTGCAACAACCCACGTAATAGCCTTGTCTACAGCCTGGATAATCGCGTTGCCGCCAGCACGGCGAACAAACGCAAAAAAGATTTTCAGAACACCTTTCACGAACGAGCCGAGGAAAGGCACAAGGCCGATCAGTGTCAAGGCGAGCGCCACCCAGCCCCAGGTGTCAGATGCGTCTTCCTTGAGCTTCTTGCAGTTAGCGATCAAGTCACGCACGTCGCAAATCTGATCGACCAGCGGAATCATTGAAATCGCCGCGTCGACAACGATCTGGCTCGTCGATCGGTTCTCGTTGAAGTCGCCCTGGACTGCCTGCCAGAACCACTCCCACGGATTGGAACTAACCTCTTCCTCAGGACGCTGCTCGTTCGTCGTCCAGGCAAGTGCATCGCGCATCTGTGTCGGATTAATGTCGGGCATGCTTACTCCAACGAAGAAAGTGGACAGATGCTTCGATCAACCAAGCAAGGTTTGCAGCGGATCATGCGGTTTCTCTTCCTTCGGCTTACGCGGTTTGTAGACGACCTTTTTCACCGTCTTGTTGTCGACGTTTTCATGGCGTGCTTTCCCTTGCCTGTCCAGCGTCCCTGTCAGGACCGGCCCTTTATCGAAATGGATTTCGTACTCCACCTCAGGAATTCCCTCACCGATCTCAGCGTCCAAATAGTTGAGCGAGATCCAGTTACGGGCTTCTTCGCTGAGGTCGCCGGGCAGGTTCTCGAGATTGGCCGTCTGGCGACCGCCTTTATCAAAAACATGCTGCCCCCCCTTCACCGAAAACGTCCCCGGACACGCAAACGTAATATCCCCACCCTCCAGCGTGATCGACGACTCCCCCGCCTGAAGCACAATCTTTTCCTTGGCCTTGATCTCGATGCAATCGTTCACCGAGATCACGGTGATCTCCTTGTCCGCCAGGATTTCCAGCGCATCCGTATGCGCCTGCAGCGACACCGGTCCGTTCGCGGCAATCGCCTGGATGCCGCCGGAATGCGTAAACAGGCTGGTCGCCGCGCCGGACACCGACGACAACGTATGCCCTGCCGTCATGTGCAGGTCCGACTGCGTGGTCCAATGCAGGTGCCGCCCCGCGTACAGCACGGTCGATGCCGGCGTCGCCCAGTTGATGCTGGCCGCCGCATCCATCAGCACGATGGGCGCCCCGAACTTTTCCACAGGCTGGGACGGATCGGGTTCGCGCGACCCGGGCTTGGCCTTCAACGCCGCCTGCCCGTTCACCGCCCCTTCGTGCTTGCCTTTCGCCGCCGGATCGATCTGCGCAATGAATTCCTCCTGCGCCTGCAAGGCATCCTTGCTGAACAAGGCCTGTTGCGCAGCCGCGGCGTCTCCTAACTTGCTGGAGAGCTCCTGCGCACTCTTGAACTGCGCCACCGCCTCCGCCACATCCATCTGCGTCGAGCTGACGCCGGTTCCCAGCGCAGGGCGGGGGCGTGTGGATAACAACACGCCTTCTCCACCGCGGATCACCGCCCAGGCGTCGGTGCGCAACTCGAAGCCGCTGCCGCGGTAGGCGCCGCGTTGGGACGTGCCGGGCTCCTGGTGGATCAGGTAACCGAGATTGAGCTGGGTTGCGCCGAGGCTGGTCGCCAGCCGCATGCGCAGCTGCCCGGTCGTGTCGTCGATCTGCCACTGGTTGTAGCCGCTGCCGTCGAAGTTGCGGGTGTGGATTCCCGACAGCACGCCCGCATGGTTGGCGCTCGAGTCGACGCCGGCCGGGAACGGCGGCAAATCGGACCCGTTGTACAGCTGCGCCACGATCACCGGCCGGTCGATGTCGCCTTCGACGAAGTCGACCAGCACCTCGGTGCCGATGCGCGGCGTGAACACGGTTCCCCAGTTGCGACCGGCCAGCGCCTCGGCCACGCGTACCCAGGTGCCCGAGCGCTCGTTGCCCGGCGCGCAGCCCTGGTCGTCGGTGTTGTGCGCCATGCCGCCCGCGTTCGGACACGCACCCCGCTGCCACGCGAACTGCACGCGCACCTGGTGATCGCGGTTGGTGGTCGACACCGCATCCGCCAGCCCGACCACCAGCGCACACTGCGGGCCCGGCGCCGTGGTCGGGTGCGGCGCCGCCGTCAGGCGCGGCACCAGCGGCACTGCCGCGCGCACGCAGGCGAACAGGTTGCGGTAGGTGCCGTTCTCGACACGCGACGAGGACGCGCCCGCGATCCCGGTTTCGACATTGTTGCGTGCTTCGTGCCATACCGACAGCAGCGTGAAGGCATTCTCGCCATCCGGATAGCGCTCGTGCTGCGTCAACCGGAACGCGTGGCCGGCCGCCAGCCTGCGCACCGCGCCGCTGCCTTCGAACAGCTTGTTGTCCTGCTCGAGCGCCAGCAGCATCAGCTCGCTGTGCGCATCGGCCGCCGCGCGTTCGCTGAAGATGCGCTCCCCGCTGCCGTCGTAGAGAGGCAGCGGTGGCAGTTCGCCCGCATCCAGGTGGCTCGTGTGTTCATAGGCGGGCGCCAGCAGTTGCGCCGGGTCCCAGCTGCTGATCGCGACGGCATTCGCCTGCACGCTGCGGCGCGCCCGGAAAGCGTCGATCGCATCGTCGGTCTCGGTGGCGCGCACGCCGTGGAAGCGGATCACATCGCCGCCCGGCATCGACGGCGCCCTTGCGCGGCTGTCGAAGATCAGCAAGCGGTGCCTGGCCTGTCCATGGGTGCCATCGCCGGCATCTTCGGCCTGGTCATGCTCGAAGCGCCAGTTCAGGCCTTCCGAGGCCAGCAAGCGCTTGAAGAAATCCAGGTCGCTCTCGCGGTACTGGGTGCAGACCGCGCGCGGCAGCAGTTCCTGGGTGATGTCGAAGTCAAACTGCACCTGTGGATAATCCGCGAGTAATTCACAGACGATGTCGCGGACGTTCTTGTCCTGGAAGATGTAGCTGTCGCGGCGCAGCGCCAGCATCGACAGGGCCGGTTCCAGCCGCAGGCGGTAGCGCGCCACGCCGCCGTCCGCGCCCAGCCACGAGGCCGAGGTGCACAGGCCATGCCACATGCGTTTGCTGCCGTCCGGCTGCAGCAGACCGATGGTGAGCTCGTCGCCGATGAACTGCGCCAGGTCGAGGTCGGTGGAAGTGCTCAGTGCGTCGACGTCGAAGCCGAACGGTTCGTTGACGGCCTCACGGCCGCTGAAGCCTTCCGCCACCAGCGACTCGGGCAAGCCGCTGTCCTGGGCGCTGGCCAGCGTGACGAGGCGCGCGTGCTGGCTCAGCCCCGTACCGAACACGCCCAGGGTCGGGAACTCCGGTGTCGCCTTCATGCGGCGACGGCCAGCAACTCCAGCCGCAGTTCCTTCATGCCGGCCGGGACGTAGATCGAGATCGATTGGGCCTTGAGCATGCGCTCGTACATCGGTCCTTTCGCTTCAAGCACGAAGTAGCAAGTCTCGGGCCGCACCGGCACCGCCGCCGGGAGTTGCGGCGCGTACTGCAGGCGCACGCCCGGCAGCGCCGACAGCACGAATTTCTCGACGTCGTCCGGCGCCCCGACCTTGAAGCGCAGCGGCACCACGTCCACCAGTTCCACCGCGGGAATCGCCGCCGACACCGCGATATAGAAAGTGGTGCGCTCGTCGATCTTGCCCGAGTCGAGCGCGCCGATGTGGTAGGACGGGCGCACTTCGTTGAGCGCGATCGCGAAGTACTTGGACGAGATCACGGTGTCGAGCAGCTCGCGGATGATCGCGTGCAGCTTGGCGAAAGACGGTCCCGGGTCGTGGTGCTGGTACGCCGGCAGGTCGGACAGCAGCCAGCTCTTGGAGAAGGTCATCAGGCCGCCGGCGAGGTCGAGCAGCTGTTCGTACAGGCGCTCCGGATGCAGGGCCGGATGGTTGAAGTGGTGGGTCAGCGTCGCATACGCGGAGCTGGCCGTGTGCAGCAGCCAGAACGAGGACATGTCGCCCGAGCGGAACTCCACCACGTTGCGGCTCGGCTCGCGCTGGTGGCCGTACAGGGCGGCGGTCTTGGCCTGCAGCGCGTCCAGCAGGCGGCGCAGCTGCTGGAACAGCACCGGCGCGGCGCCAACCGACAGCGTGGGCGGCACGAAGCTGTCGTCCATCTCGAAGCCGCCGCTGGAGGCGCGCCGCAGGCGCAGCAGGGAAAAGTGGATGTAGGAGTCGCGCGGATCCGCTTCCGACACCAGCCGCACCGCTTTCTTCAGGTAGGCGAGCTGCACTGGCGCGGCCTGGGTGTACAGGTCGGGCGTGTCCTGGTTGGCCTGCACGAAGCGCGCCGTGTTGCTGGCCTGCCCGGGCGGCGTGAAGTTGCCGCTGAATGGCTTCATGCCGGGCAGGGCGACGTAATAGGTGATGCTCTGCGTCGATGGCGGCAGCAGGCTCAGGTCCACCGTGTCGGGCAGGGCGTCGATGTCCGGCGCATCGACCAGTTCGCCATCCTGGAAGCGCACCGACAGCGCCTGCAGGCGCAGCATGCTGTTGGCCAGCGCCTCGCGGTCGACCTGCAAGGTCTCGACGCCCCAGGCATAGGGATGGACCGCCTTGATGCTTTTGTGGAGGCATTGCTCGTGGTAGTGGTCTTGCCGCTGGAAGTGCTGGGGACGCAACAACAGGCCTTCGCCCCAGAGAACTTTAGTGGTCATGTCTCTGCCTTCCCTCAATGTGAGGCTGGTTTATCTAATACCTCATAAACCATAACAACTGGAAAGGGTTGCCCATGTGAAGTTGATCAAACGTTGGCGCTGCCCGCCATGGCAACATCGAATTTCGTTTTTTGCCATCCACACGGCAAGGCAGAGGGGAGCCTGATGAAGGGATATACACCGGGGTTGTTCGATCGCCTGCTGGGAATGCCGAACCGCGCCCCGGGCGCCGGGCCGGCCAGGCAGGCGGCGCAGCGGCTGACGATCGAAGAGCTGAAGGACACCGTGGCGCGCGACCTCGAGGCCCTGCTCAACACGCGCTCGAGCATCCAGGAAGGCGCGCTCAAGGCCTACCCCGAATGCAGCCGCTCGATGGTCACCTACGGGCTGGGCGATTTCGCCGACCGTTGCCTGTCCAGTCCCACCGACCGCGCTCAGATCTGCGCCAGCATCGAGGACACCATCTCGTGCCACGAACCGCGCCTGCGCAACGTGCGCGCCAGCCTGGAGGTGCAGGGCGACTCGGTGAACCGCCTGAACTTCTCGATCACGGCGGTGCTGGTGGCCAGCGTGTCGCAGGAGCCGGTCAATTTCGACGCGGTCCTGACCCCGTCCACCCTGCAGTACAGCATCAGCAAGGCGGGCAAGGCAGCGGGCAAGGCAGCGCGCGTCGCGCCGCTGGGAGCGTGAGCATGGAACAGATGCTGCCGTATTACGAAAGCGAACTTGGTTACCTGCGCCGCGACCTGCGCGATTTCGCCGAGCGCTATCCGCGCATCGCCGGGCGCCTCCTGATCAGCGGCGAGGTGTGCGAAGACCCGCATACCGAACGCATGATCGAATCCTTCGCGCTGCTCAACGCGCGCATCGCCAAGCGCCTCGACGACGACTATCCCGAGTTTACCGAAGCGCTGTTCGAGGTGCTGTATCCGCACTATCTGCGTCCCTTCCCTTCATGCTCGATCGCGCGCATGGATTTCGGCGGGGCCGCCAACCAGGCCGGCGCCAGCGTGGTGGCGCGCGGCACCCAATTGAACACCCGCCCGGTGCGCGGCGCAGCCTGCACCTTCCGCACCGTGTACCCGGTCACGGTGGCGCCGCTGGCCCTGACCCGGGCCGCCTTCTCGGCCATCATCGACGCACCCGATGCGGTGCGCTTGCCGGGCGCCGCATCGTCCAGCATCAGCCTGACCGTCGCGTGCACCGCCGAGCAGGGCGCGATCGCCCAGCTCGAGCTGCCCAGGCTGCGCGTCTTCATCGACGGCGAACCCTCGTTCTGCGCCGCGCTGCGCGACGCGCTGTTCATGCGCACGGTCGCGGCGTATGTGGAAGCCGACGATAGCGGCCGCTGGAACGCGCTGCCGGCGATCCCCGTGCATGCGGCCGGCTTCGACGACGACGAATCGCTGATCGATTTTCCGGCGCGCTCGCACGTCGCCTACCGCCTGCTGACCGAATACTTCTGCTTCCCCGAGAAGTTCAACTTCGTCGACATCGACCTGGCCGCGCTGGCCGCGCAGGCGCCGCTTGGTGCGCGCACGCTGACCCTGCACCTGGCCTTGTCCGGCCTGCGCTCGGATTCGAACCTGGCGCGCATGCTCGGCACCCTGTCCACCAACAACGTGCTGCTGGGCTGCACGCCGGTGATCAACCTGTTCCGCCAGCGCGGCGAACCGATCCGCGTGACCCATACCAGCGCCAGCTACCCGGTGCTGGCCGATGCGCGCCGCGCCTTTGCCTACGAGGTGTATGCGATCGAGTCGTTGAACCTGGTGCGCCAGACCCCGCAGGGCGAGACGCTGGTGCAGTTCCGGCCCTTCTATGCGCTGAAGCACGCGCAGACCCCGGACGACGCTGGCCACTACTACGCCGTCCGGCGCGACGAATCGCTGGTGGACAAGAGTCCCGGCTTCGAGACCCAGGTATCGATCGTCGACATCGACTTCGATCCGGCCGAGGTGGAAACCGACACCCTGAACATCGAGCTGACCTGCACCAACCGCGACCTGCCGGCTTCCCTGAGCTACGGCCAGCAGGGCGGCGACCTGTTCCTGGAGGGCGGATCGAACGCGCGCACGATCGCCTTCCTGCGCAAGCCCACGGCGTCGCACCGCTTCGCCAGCGGCCGCGGCGCCCACTGGCGCCTGATCTCGCACCTGGCCCTGAACCACCTGTCGCTGGCCGACGGCGGCGTCGATGCCTTCCGCGAGATGCTGGCGCTGTACGACCTGCCGCGTTCTCCGTCCTCGCAGCGCCAGATCGGCGGCATCAAGGCGATCGCCCAGCGTCCCACCACGGCCTGGCTGTCCGGGAACCCCTTTACTTGCCTGGTGCGCGGGGTCGAGGTGCGCCTGACGATCGACGAGGAAGCCTTCGTCGGCGGCGGCATCCATGCCTTTGCCCAGATCGTGGAGCGCTTCCTGGCCCTGTACGTGCATGCCAACAGCTTCACCCAGCTGGTGATCGTATCGAGCAAAACCGGAGAAGAGGTATTCACATGCCAGCCCCGCAGCGGCGATATGAGCCTGCTGTAATCGAGCGCCTGTTCCGCGAGCCCTACCGCTTCGACTATGTGCAGGCGGTGCGCATGCTCGAGTTGTGGCTGCGCCGCCGCGGCAAGCCCTCGCGCGACCTGGTGGCCCAGTTCCTGCGCTTCCAGAACTCGGTGTCGCTCGGCTTTCCGCCCAGCCAGCTGGAAGCCATCCATGCCGAGCCGCGCGAACTCGACACGTCGCCGGCGGCGCTGGCCGCGGCGCTGCAGGAAGGCGCACTCAGGTATGTGCGCCTGACGCCCTCCTTCATGGGCCTGCTGGGCGGCCACGGCGTGCTGCCCCTGCACTACACCGAGCGCATTGCCGAGCACCAGTCGCAGGAAAAGGGAGAATCCGAGGCTGAAGGCGCGCGCGCCTTCCTCGACACCTTCTCGAACCGCTCGCTGGCGCTGTTCTATGCGGCCTGGCGCAAGTATCGGCTGGCGCTGCAATACCAGCTCGACGGCCACGACGCATTTTTACCCCTGCTCCTGAGCCTGGCCGGCCTGGGCAACGGGGCGTTGCGGCGGCGCCTGGCCGGCAGCGAGGACGGCGCCGTGCTGGACGAGTCGATCGCCTATTTCGCCGCCTCGGTGCGCCAGCGGCCGGCATCGAGCGTGCAGCTGGCGCGCGTGCTGTCGGAATACTTCGGCCAGCAGATCGCGGCCGAGCAGTTCGTCGGTTGCTGGTACGCGGTGCCGCCGGAGCAGCAGAGCATCCTGGGCGGCGACAAGGTGGTGCTGGGCGCGAGCGCCATCGCCGGCGCGCGCGTCTGGCAGCGCGACCTGCGGCTGCGGCTGGTGGTAGGCCCGCTCGACCGGGCCGGTTTCAACGATTTCCTGCCGGGTGGGCTGGCGGCACGCGCCCTGCGCAGCATGCTGGCGATGTTCACCGGCCTGTCGCTCGAATACGAGGTGGAACTGGTGCTGCTGGCCGCGGACGTGCGCAACGTGCGCCTGGCGGGCGATGCAGGGCGGCTGGGCTGGGATACCTACCTGGTCGAGGGCTTGCAGACCGAAGACCGGCGCGACGTGCACTACGAGTTGAACCCGATGTAGCCGGTTCGTGCTCTGTCACTGTGCATGTTCGTTGAACGCGCGGTCGGCAGAGCCGACCGCCCTACCGCCTGTTCAGCGCGCGCTCCAGGTCTACCCGCAGCATGTACGGCGTGGGCGTCAGCCCGCGGTCGCCCGGCGTGTAGAAGATCCCGGGCAGCACGCCGTCTTCTTCGAGCTGGGGCAGCAGGTCGCTCATCAGGTCGTCCAGCGGGAAGGATTGCGGCTCGTAGCCGTCCCACTCGTACTCGGCGCACAGGTCGGCGAACTCGCTGGCCGGCCACATGGCGAACACCAGGGCGCCGTCATCGGTCTTGGCCAGCGCCCAGCCGTCGCGGTACAGTCCCCATACCTCGTCCGTTTCCACCACCCGCTGCACGAAGCGCAGATAGCGCTGCTTCGCGGGCAGCGTGACCACGTCCGCCAGCTGCTGCGCGCCGAGCTTGATTGCCGAAAGTGCCTGCTCGCTCAAGGTGTCCACCGCCGAAGAATTGCTCTCCCCAACAGGATACGCCGGATCGCGAATCGGTGGCGCAGGCACGGACCATGACCCGGGAGATCATCGCCGGGCGCCAGGCTGAGGATAAGATAGGACTTTTCCACAGCTGCTCTCCGCGATGTCCCTCGATCTGTTTTCCCTCGGCCGCATGGCCGGCCTGTTCTTCGTTACCGCCATCGCCGAGCTGCTCGGCTGCTACCTGCCGCTGCTGTGGCTGACGGGTAAAGGGTCGGCCTGGCTGCTGCTGCCGGCGGCGCTCAGCCTGGTGGCCTTCGTCTGGCTGCTGACCCTGCATCCGGCCGCCAGCGGCCGCGTCTACGCCAGCTACGGGGCCGTGTACATCGCCACCGCGCTGGCCTGGTTGTGGGTGGTGGACGGCATCAAGCCGCTGTGGAGCGACTACGCCGGCGTGGCGCTGGCCCTGCTGGGGGCGGCTTGCATCGCGCTGGGACAGCGCCAGGCCTGACTCCTCAGCCTGCGAGCCTGGCCAGCAGTTCCTGCACCACGTCCAGCTGCACCGGCTTGGTCAGGTGCTGGTCGAAGCCGGCCTCGCTCGACTTGCGGCGGTCGCTCTCCGCGCCCCAGCCGGTCAGCGCCACCAGGACGATGTCTTCCAGCCCTGCCGTCTGGCGCATCGCGCGCGCGGTGTCGTAGCCGTCCATGCCGGGCATGCCGATGTCGAGGAAGGCCACCTGCGGCCGGAAGGCCTGCGCCGTCGCCAGCGCCTGCATGCCGTCGTGCGCCACCCGGGTCTGGTAGCCGCAGGCCTCCAGGATCATCGACAGCGTGGCCGCCGCATCGACGTTGTCGTCCACGACCAGGATCCGGGCGTCTTCCGCAGGCTGCCCGGCGCCGTCGGCCGGCACCGGCGCCGCGGCGTCCTGCGCCGCGCCGGCCAGCGGCAGGCGCACGGTGAACACGCTGCCCTGCTGCGGTCCGGCGCTCTCGGCCGCCACCGTCCCGCCATGCATGTCGACCAGGCGGCGCACCAGCGACAGGCCGATCCCGAGCCCGCCCTGCGCGCGTTCCAGGTGGTGCCCGACCTGGCTGAACATCTCGAATACCGAGACCAGCGCGTCCTGCGGAATGCCGATGCCGTTGTCCGAGACCACGATCACCGCCTCCTGCCCGTCCACCCGCAGCGACAGGCCGATGCGCCCGCCCGCCGGCGTGTACTTGGCCGCGTTGTTGAGCAGGTTGGCGACGACCTGGGCGATGCGGGTGACGTCGACCTCGGCCGGCACCTCGCATTCCGGCACGTCCACCGACAGCGCATGGCGCCCGCCCTCGATCAGCGGCAGGCTGGTCTCGACGGCGCTCGACAGCACCGTGCGCAGGTCGGCGCGTTCCTTCTTGAGTTCTAGCTTGCCGCCGCTGATGCGGGCCACGTCGAGCAGGTCGTCGATCAGGTGCACCATGTGGCTGACCTGGCGCTCCATCATCGCGCGCACCCGCGCCACCGAAGCCGCATCGTCGCCCTTCAGGCGCATGACGGACAGGCCGCTGCGGATCGGCGCCAGCGGGTTGCGCAGCTCGTGCGCCAGCGTGGCCAGGAACTCGGTCTTGCGCCGGTCGGCTTCGGCCAGGTCCCTGGCCAGCTTGATCAGGGTTTCTTCCGACTGCTTGCGTTCGGTGATGTCGCTGAACAGCAGTGCGACCCGGTGGCTGCCCGGTCCGCCCAGTCGGGTGGCGTAGACGTCGAACCAGCGCCCCATGGACGGCGCCTCGTTCTCGAAGCGCACCGGCTCGCCCGTCTTGGCGACCCGGCCATAGGTCTCGAACCAGAAGCCGTCGAGGTTCGGGATCAGCTCCCTGGCGGTCTTGCCCACCGCGTCGCGCAGGCCGGTATGCGCCTCGAACATCGGATTCATCTCGAGGAAGCGGTAGTCCACCGGGCGGTCCTGCTCGTCGAACAGCATCTCGAAGATGCAGAAGCCCTGGTCGACCGACTCGAACAGGGTGCGGTAGCGTTCCTCGCTGGCGCGCAGCTTCTCGGCGGCGCGCCTGCTGTCGGTGGTGTCGACCACGATCGCCACCAGCCCCTGGAACTCGCCGTCCGGGCCGCGCAGCGCGTTGACGCTGCTGGTGGCCGGCAGGCGGCTGCCGTCGCGGCGCAGGTATTCCTTGTCGATGACGACGCCGGCTTCGCCCTCGCGCAGGCGGCGCACCGCCTCCAGCGTGACCGGCATCGAATCCGGGGCGGTCACGCCGAGCACGCTGCTGCCCAGCAGTTCCGCCTCGCTGCGGCCCACCATGTCGCAGTAGCGCTGGTTGACCAGGGTGATGCGGCCTTCCGGGTCCATCTGCACCACGCCGGTGGCGGCCTGGCTGACGATCTTCTGGAAGCGTTCGCGGCTCTCGTACAGCTCGCGTTCCGCCAGCTTGCGGTCGGTGACGTCGATGCCGTGCACCAGGATGCCGGTCACCCGGCCGTCGGGGTCGCGCAGCGGCATGTAGACCTGGTCGACGAAGCGCCGCTCCAGCGGAGCGCCGGGCTGGCGCTGCAGCATCACCGCCATGTCGGTGCCGGACACCGGCTCGCCGCTGCGGTATACCTCGTCCAGCATTTCGATGAAGCCCTGGCCGGCGATCTCCGGCAGCGCCACCCGCAGCGGCAGGCCCACCGAGGTGCGGCCGCCGACCAGCTGCAGGTAACGCTCGTTGACCATCTCGAACATGTGGTCGGGACCGGTGAACACGCACATGAAGGCCGGCGCCTGGCGGAACACATCTTTCATTCGCTGGTTGGCCGCGCGCAGCTCGCGCATCAGGCGTTCGCGCTCGGCTTCGGTGCTGACCTGGTCGGTGATGTCGCGCGAGGAGGCCAGCAGGCCGTCCGCGCCGGCCCGGCTGACGGTGACGTCCCACCACTTGGGCGTGCCGCACGCGGTCGGGCAGGGGGCGCGCAGGCGGCCGATGCCATTGGCGCGGGCATCGGCCATCGCCGCCTCGACCGCGGCGCGGTGTTCTTCGGGCCACAGGGCGGCCCAGGGCCGGCCGAGGACCGCGTCGATGCTGTCGAGTTCCAGGGCACGCATGCCGTTGCCGTTCAAGGCAAGGATGTGCCCCCCGGCGTCGAGCAATTTGACGCAATCCTGGCTGGCTTCGAAGAGTTGCTGGCCGAGCGTGGCCGGGTCGAGCGCGTGCGCGGCGCCGCTGGTGTCCTGCATGGGAAATCCTTGTTGGGTCTGGGCAGTATATCTGTATGCAATTCCACATGTCGCCAAATTCGGCAATTTGTCACACAACTGTTATCGAATCGTCACAGTCTCGTCATCTATGCTCCCTACCATGCATGGACTTTTCCTCACTACCAACAGGATTAACCCGTGAACAAGCCGACCGACCTCGCCCGCATCCCTGTCGACCATGACGACATCGATACGAACGTTTCGTCGAACGAACATTTCAGCACCGTTCTCGAAGCCCGTCTGAGCCGCCGCAGCCTGCTGCGCGGCGGCGCCGCCGGTGCCGCTTCCGCCCTGCTGGGGGCCATCGGCCTGAGCGGCTGCGGCGGCTCGGACAACGACACCGTCCCGGTCGCGCCGACCCCGCCGACCGGCACCACGCCGCCGGCGGACAAGCTGCTCGGCTTCACCGCCGTGTCCAAGAGCCTGGCGGACAGCGTGGTGGTCCCGGCCGGCTACACCGCCTCGGTCCTGTACGCGCTGGGCGATCCGCTCACCGCCGGCACCGCCGCGTTCAAGAACGACGGCACCGACGGCGACATGGAGAACCGCGCCGGCGACCACCACGACGGCATGGAGTTCTTCCCGCTCTCCGCCGGCGGCGCCCCGTCGACCACGGCCAACGACCGCGGCCTGCTGGCGATGAACCACGAAGCCACCACCGACGAGAAGCTGTCCTCGTTCTTCGTGCACGCCAACGGCGGCACCATGAGCCTGCCGCGTCCGGCCGCCGAGGTGGACAAGGAAATGGCGCTGCACGGCTTGTCGGTGGTCGAGGTGCGCAGGAACGGCGCCAAATGGGAATACCTGAAGGACTCCGGCTTCAACCGCCGCGTCCACCAGCAGACCGAGGTCGAGCTCTCCGGCCCGGTGCGCGGCAATGCGCTGGTGGTGACCAAATACTCGACCGGCGGCGCCAAGGTCCGCGGCACCCTGAACAACTGCGGCACCGGCAAGACCCCGTGGAACACCTACCTGTCGGGCGAAGAGAACTGGTCGGGCTACTTCACCCGCGCCGCCGGCGACGACGCGGCGCGCGGCGACAAGAGCGTGGTCTCGCTCCAGCGCTACGGCCGCAACCAGGGCGCCAGCTCGCGCCACGGCTGGGAAACCGGCGGCACCGACGACAAGTACCAGCGCTGGGACATCAGCAAGAAGGGCGCCTCGATCGACGGCAGCGACGACTACCGCAACGAGATGAACGGCATGGGCTATATCGTCGAGATGGACGCCTACGACAAGACCAGGGCGATCAAGAAGCGCACCGCGCTGGGCCGCTATGCCCACGAGAGCGCCGCTTTCGGCAAGGTGATCGCGGGCCAGCCGCTGGCCGTGTACATGGGCGACGACTCGCGCAACGAATACATCTTCAAGTACGTGTCGAACGCGGTCTGGGCCGCTGCCGACGCTACCCCGGCGGACCGGATCGCCACCGGCGACAAGTACCTCGACAACGGCAAGCTGTACGTCGCGAAATTCGCCGCCGACGGCTCCGGACAGTGGATCGAGCTGTCGATCGCCAATCCGCTGATCGCTGCCTATGCCGGCTACAAGTTCGCCGACCAGGCCGACGTGCTGGTGAATGCGCGCCTGGCCGGCGACGCCGTCGGCGCGACCAGGATGGATCGCCCGGAATGGTGCTCGGTGCACCCGACCACCGGCGAGGTCTACTTCTCGCTGACCAACAACAGCAACCGCCGCGCCGAGCCGAGCGGATCGAGCCAGGCCGCGCCGGACGCCGCCAACCCGCGCGCCTACACCGACCTGAAGGGAAGCAGCACGCAGCAGGGCAACGTGAACGGCCACATCATCCGCGTCAAGGAAGGCGCCGCGGGTTCGGCCGCAACCAGCTTCACCTGGGACGTCTACCTGTTCGGCGCCGAAGCCGGCGCCGCCGCCGCCACCGTGAACCTGTCCGGCCTGAGCGCCGACCAGGACTTCTCGAGCCCGGACGGCCTGGCCTTCAGCACCGCCACCGGCATCTGCTGGATCCAGACCGACGACGGCGCCTATACCGACGTCACCAACTGCATGATGCTGGCCGGCGTGCCGGGCCAGGTGGGCGACGGCAGGAAAGTCACCCTGAACTATCCGCGCGCCAACGGCACCAGCCTGAGCGTGGACACCTATGTCGGCAAGGCTGCCAGCGCCGATACGCTCAAGCGCTTCCTGGTCGGCCCGGTCGGCAGCGAGATCACCGGCATCGCCGAAACCCCGGACGGGAAGGCGCTGTTCGTGAACATCCAGCACCCGGGCGAAAACACCCTGTCCGCCAACATCGGCGATCCGGCCAAGTACACCAGCCAGTGGCCGGCCAACGCCGGCTACGGCGCCGGCAAGCGTCCGCGTTCGGCCACCATCGTCATCACCAAGAACGACGGCGGCAGGATCGGTACCTGATCGCCGAATCCCCTTCACCGTTCTCCCGTTTGGGGCTGGATGCGCAGGCATCCGGCCCTTTTTTCGTCCATCGCAAGGACTGTGAAAGCAATGCATGCCAGCATCGTGGATGCGTCATTCAGCCGCAGGAGCATGCCATGCCGACCGTTACCCTCTCCACCTACCTCCGCATCACGCGCGCCAGTGCCCTGTTCGACATCATCATCGTCATGCCCTTCGCCACCCCATGGAGTTTCCTGCTGATGTATCCGAAACTCAGCGGGCTCAATCTCTGGATGGGCGGAACCATGCTGCCGCCGTTTGCCGCCATCCACGTCCTGATCAGCTGCCTGATGGGCAGCCTGGTCCTGCTGTGGTCCGTGCGGCGCCTGCTGGAGCCGAGCCTGGCCCTCGGGCGCTACGACGGCGCCGGCCGCTTCCTGTTCGCGACCTGGATGCTGTGGGCGCTGCTCGAAGGCGGCATGCCCGTGGTCTGGCTGTTCCTGGTACCGGAACTGCTGTGGGGCGCGGCCCAGTGGTGGCCGGTGGCGCCGTCGCGCAAGGCCCAGCGCGCCAACAAGGCCGGCCTGAAACTGGTGCGCATGTCCTGAGGGCGCCGTGCTGCGGGCAGCGGCCGTGTGCCGCCCTGCCTGCCCGTGTGCGCAGCACGAGCGCCCCGCTCTGGCTATACTCATGATTGGACCTGACCCAACGGAGCGCAATCATGAGCCACGACCTGTTGTCGACACTGGACATCCGCCACCCCATCATCCAGGCCCCGATGGCGGGCGTCTCGACCCCGGCGCTGGCCGCCGCCGTCTCGGAAGCCGGCGGGCTGGGCTCGGTCGCCCTGGGTACCTCGACCGTGCAGCAGGCGCGCGCGGCCATCGCGGCGGTGCGCGACAAGACCAGCCGTCCGTTCAACGTCAATGTGTTTGCCCACCGGCCGGCCCAGGCCGACCCGGCGCGCGAGGCCGCCTGGCTGGACTGGCTGCGGCCGCACTTCGCACGCTTCGGCGCCGAACCGCCCGCCGGCTTGAGCGAAATCTATCGCAGCTTCCTGGACGACCAGCCGATGTTCGACCTGCTGCTGGAACTGCGTCCCGCCGTGGTCAGTTTTCACTTCGGCCTGCCGCCGCAGGACAGGATCGATGCGCTGAAGGCGGCCGGCATCGTGCTGTTCACCACCGCGACCTCGCTCGACGAGGCGATGCAGATCGAGGCGGCCGGCATCGACGCGATCGTCGCCCAGGGCATCGAGGCCGGCGGGCACCGCGGCATCTTCGACCCCTTCGCGCCCGATCCTGCACTGCCCACCTTCGAACTGCTGGAGCAGTTGCGCGGCAAGGTCTCGCTGCCGCTGATCGCCGCCGGCGGCATCATGGACGGAAGACACATCCGCACCGCGTTCTACCACGGCGCCGGCGCGGTCCAGATGGGTAGCGCCTTCATCGCCTGCCCGGAATCGATGGCCCCGCCGCACCACCGCGCGCTGATCGCCCAGGGCGGCGAGCTGCAGACCGAAATCAGCGCCGTCATCTCGGGGCGGCCCGCGCGCGGCATCGTCAACAAGCTGTTTTCCGAGGTCGGCGCATCCGGCCACCCGCCGCTGCCGGATTACCCGATCGCCTACGACGCCGCCAAGGCCTTGCACGCGGTGGCATCCGCCAAGGGCAGCCAGGATTATTCGGTGAATTGGGGCGGCACCAATTTCGCCCAGGCGCGCGCCATGCCGGCCGGCGCGCTGGTGGCCCTGCTGGCGCAGGAAATGAACGAAACCGTTTAAGCGCGCGCCAGCGGACGGCAGCGCTCTTCCACCAGCGCGTGCAGCAGCTTCACGGCCGGCGAGAACTGCCTGCGGTGCGGGCAGACCAGGTGCAACGGGGTCGGCTCGCCGGGCACCTCGGGCAGCAGCACTTCCAGCCGTTTGTCGGCGACGTCCTGGCTCACGTCCAGCCAGGATTTATAGGCGATGCCTTCGCCGGCCAGCGCCCAGCGCCGCACCACTTCGGCGTCGTCGCTCACCAGCCGTCCCGCCACCTGCACCAGGCGCGCGCCCTCTGCCGTCGGGAAGGACCAGCGGTCGTAGGTGCGGCCGCGCAGGCGGTATTGCAGGCAGTTGTGGTCGATTAGCGCGTCCAGCGTGGCCGGGCGTCCGTGGCGGGCGATGTAGCCGGGCGCGGCCACCAGCACGCGGCGGTTGTCCGGCGCGACCGGCAGCGCGACGTAGCTGGCGTCGTCGATCTGGCCGTAGCGCAGGGCGATATCGACCGGGTCGCGGAACACGTCCGCCACCTGGTCCGATACCAGCAGCTGGATATCCAGCCCCGGATGGGCGCGGCGGAATTCCGAGATCCACGGCAGCAGCAGGTTGCGCCCGAAGTCCGACGGCGCCGCGATCTGCAGCGTGCCGGTCAGGCAGTTCAGGTCGCCGCGGATGCCCTCGGCGCCGTCGCGCAGGGCCTGCAGCGCATCCTGGGCAAACGGGAGATAACGCTTGCCCTCTTCCGTCAGGCGCAGGCTGCGCGTCGAGCGCGCGAACAGGCGGATGTCGAGCTCGCGCTCGAGGCGACCGATCGCCGCGCTGGCCTGGCCGGGCAGCAGGTTGATCTCGCGTGCGGCCTTCGAAAAGCTGCCAAGGGCAGCCGTCCTGACGAACAGCGACAGGTCGTCTAACCTGATCATTTTCTCTCCAGCTGTGAAAGTGAAATCGCTCCAGCCGGGTTTTTCCGCACCAGGCTGCTAAGTAGAATGGGCGCCAGGATCAAAACTTACCGGAGATTCAACATGAAAGCAGTAGTGTATACCCAGCACGGCCTGCCCATTGCCGACCCCCAGTCGCTGCAGGAGATCGAGCTGCCGATGCCCCTGGCGGGCCCGCACGACCTGCTGGTGGAAGTGCGCGCCGTCTCGGTCAACCCGGTGGATACCAAGATCCGCCTCGGCGCACCAGTCACGGAGCCGCGCGTGCTCGGCTGGGATGCGAGCGGCATCGTGCGCGCGGTCGGCAGCAATGTCAGCCTGTTCAAGGAAGGCGACGAAGTGTTCTATGCCGGTTCGCTGCTGCGCCCGGGCTCGAACAGCGAATTCCAGGCGGTGGACGAGCGCATCGTCGGCCGTAAACCGGCCACGCTCGACTTTGCCCAGTCTGCCGCCCTGCCCCTGACCGCGATCACGGCCTGGGAACTGCTGTTCGACCGCCTGCGCATGGCCGAGGGTGGCGGCGCCGGCAAGTCGCTGCTGGTGATCGGTGCGGCCGGTGGCGTCGGCTCGATCCTGGTCCAGCTGGCGCGCAAGCTCACCGCCCTGACCGTGATCGGCACCGCCTCGCGCGACGAAACGCGCGACTGGGTGCGCGAACTCGGCGCCCACCACGTCGTCGACCACGCGCAGCCGCTGCGCCCGCAGCTCGAAGCGCTTGGTTTCCCGGCGGTGGACATCGTCATCAGCCTGACCCACACCGACAAGCACTATGACGCCATCGTCGACGTGTTGGCGCCGCAGGGCCAGTTCGCCCTGATCGACGACCCGGCCACGCTGGATGCCGTGCCGCTCAAGCGCAAGTCGATCTCGCTGCACTGGGAGCTGATGTTCACGCGCTCGATGTTCGAGACGCCGGACATGATCAAGCAGCACAAGCTCCTGAACCTCGTCGCGCAGATGGTCGACGAAGGCAGCCTGCGTACCACCCTGGGCCAGCACTTCGGCAGCATCTCGGCCGAGAACCTGCGCCGCGCCCATGCACTGATCGAAAGCGGCCGCGCAGTCGGCAAGATCGTGCTCGAACATTTTTAAGCCAACAAAGGAAACACAGAAGATGGATATTCTCGCAGCAGCCCGCAAACGCCATACCGCCAAGGCCTATGACAGCGCACGCCGCGTTCCCGACGAACTGATGCAGCAGGTGTACAGCCTGCTGCGCCACAGCCCCTCGTCGGTGAACTCGCAGCCCTGGCACTTCATCGTCGCCAGCACGCCGGAAGGCAAGGCGCGCGTGGCCAAGGCGGCGCAGGGCGGCTACGGCTACAACACGGCCAAGATCGTCGACGCCTCGCACGTGATCGTGTTCTGCTCGCGCATCGACATGGACGACGCCCACCTCGAGCGCCTGCTGGCCCAGGAAGCGCGCGACGGACGCTTCCGCGACGATGCCGCCCGTGCCGGACAGGACGCCGGCCGGCGCGGCTACGTGCGCACGCACCGCTACACCACGCGCGACATGCCGCAATGGCTGGAAAAGCAGGTCTACCTGGCGCTCGGCACCGCCCTGCTGGGCGCGGCCTCGCTCGGCATCGACGCCACCCCGATGGAAGGCTTCGACCAGAAGATCCTGGACGAGGAATTCGGCCTGCACCAGCAGGGCCTGGCCAGCGTGGTGCTGGCGAGCTTCGGCTACCACGCCGAGACCGACTTCAATGCCGGCCTGCCGAAATCGCGTCTGCCGGAAGAGCTGACCTTTACTTTCGTTTGACGTCGGCGGTCTGCTTGCCCTGCCCGAGCGGCGGGGCATAGTGATAGTCCGAGGGATGCTGCGGCGGAACCGGGCAACGCTGCATCGCCAGCACGCTGCGCCGGTAGTCATCCAGCGGCGCCATCCCGAGCTGCGCGCGGCGCGCCTCGACCTTCGTGCGGTCGTCCATGGGGTCGAACGCGAGGGCACAATACTGGCGCGTTGGGGCCGACAGCTGCGTGCCGTAATGTTGCGGGCGCTTTTCCATGACCGCGATGCGGTCGTACAGATAGGCGTAGGACTGGTCGGGGCCGTCGCCGCCCGCGGCAGCGCCCTGCGCGACCAGCGCCAGCACCTGCTTCTGGAACGCCAGGTCACGGTCCGCATGCTGGACCACCAGCCAGGCATCCTTGACCGCCTGCGCGCCATGCGTAGCGCTCGACGGCCAGCCGCAGCGCCCCAGCAGGCCCTTCAGGCGCTCCGTGTTGGTGCGGTCGACCAGCATGATATGGCTGGACAGCCTGCGCTGCGGCGCGCTGTCAGGGTCGAGGTAATCGATGCCCCTGCGCAGCGCCTGGTCTGCCGTGGCCATGGCCGTCAGCTCGGCGGCATAGTCGTCGCACGGTTCCGTGGCCGCGGCAATGGCAGGGTGGGCCAGGCAGGCCGCGAGCAGTGCGGCAGGCAGGTGGGTGCGGTGCATGTCGTCTCCTGGTGTCTGCAGGCAGTGTAGCGATGCATGGCGCACCGGTCCATGCCAGGCGCATGGAAGGCTTAGGGCAAGCTTATGGCAGGGTCTTCTCCCTGTATACCGACTCCAGCCGGGTGCTGTCCCCTGCCGTGCGCTCGTCCATCTTCCCCGGCAGGATAATGCCCGCAGGCCGATCCGGGGAGGCATGCATGCGACGACGAGGCTTTCTGGCGGCAATCGCCCTGCTGGCGAGCGGTCCCCTGCCGGCGGCCGACAGCGGCCTGTGGCAGCGCCTGCAGGACGGCGGCTACGTGCTGCTGATCCGGCATGCGGCCACCGATCCCGGCATCGGCGATCCACCCGGCTTCCGTCTCGGCGCGTGCGCCACCCAGCGCAACCTGTCCGCACAGGGCAAGCGCGATGCGCTCGCGATCGGCGCCGCTTTCCGCGAGCGCGGCATTCCGCTCGGTCCGGTGCTGTCGAGCCGCTGGTGCCGCTGCCTCGATACTGCCCGCCTCGCCTTCGGCCGGGTGGAAGAAGCGCCGATGCTCGACTCCATGTTCCGCGACAGCGCGCCCGCCGGCCGCGCCAAGCTACGCGAGGTGCTGGACCGGGTGGCCGCCTTCAGGCGCGACAGTGAAGCGCGCAAGACCAGCCTGGTGCTGGTGACGCACGACGTCAACATCCGGGCACTGGTCGGCGAATACCTGGCGCAGGGCGAGATCGTGGTCGCGCGCCCGGGGCCGGACCGGCTGGATGTGGTCGGCAGGCTGCGTGCACAGGCAACAGGCGTAGAATGAAGGCGCCTGCTGGCCTATTGCCGGCAGTTGGACTATGCTGGCCTGATCATGTGCGTCAACTACCACACCCCCACTCGCGAGCAGTTCGGCACCCTGGGCGCCTTCAGCGAACTGCCGGCCGACTGGCGCTGGCCGGACGAAGTCTGGAAGGACTATAGCGCGCCGATCATCCGCCGCGGCCGCGACGGCAGCCCCTCGGCCTGCCTGGCCAGCTACGGCATGGTGCCGCGCCGCCACATCCCGCCCGGCGTCAAGCCGTTCGATACCATGAACGCGCGCGCCGAATCGCTGGGCGAGCGGCGTTCCTTCGCCCCGGCCTGGCGCCGCCTGCAGCTGTGCGCGGTGCCGATGACCTGGTTCTACGAGCCCTGCTACGAAAGCGGCCGCGCGGTGCGCCACGCGATCGGCATGCACGACGACAGCCCTTTCCTGGTCGCCGGCCTGTGGCGCGAGTGGACCGAGGCCGACGGCCGGGTCGAATCGGCGTTCACCCAGATCACCATCAACGCCGACACGCACCCGCTGATGTCGCGCATGCACAAGCCGGACGACGAAAAGCGCTCGCTGGTCATCATCGCACCGGACGAACTCGAGGACTGGCTGGCCTGCCGCGACCTCGAGACGGCGCGCAGCTTCCTGCGCCACTATCCGGCCGCGCGCATGAAGACCTGGGCCGCGCCGCAGACCGTGAAAAAGAACCCGGCGCCGTCGCCGAATTTGTCCTTGTTCTGATGGGCGGGCCACGCCGGCCCGTGCGCGATCGTGCTAGAGTTTCAGCACCATGCTGAAACCACTCGCCACCTTTGCCGCCACCGCCGTCATTGCCGGCGCCGCCCATGCCGCCGTTCCCGTCTATGGCTTCGTCGTCAAGAACACCTACCCGCACGACCCGAAAGCCTTCACCCAGGGCCTGTTCTTCCGCGACGGCCACCTGTTCGAGACCACGGGCCGCAACGGTACGTCCTGGCTGCGCCGGGTGGACCTTGCCAGCGGCAAGGTGCTGCAGCAGGCCGCCATGCCGGCGGACGTGTTCGGCGAGGGTTCGACGCCGGTCGGCAACGACATCGTCGCCCTCACCTGGACGTCGCAGGTCGGCTATGTGTTCGACCGCAAGAGCTTCAAGCTGAAGCACACCTTCAAGTACGTCGGCGAAGGCTGGGGCCTGGCCAGCGACGCGAAGCAGGTGTACATGAGCGACGGCAGCTCCTTCATCCGCATCCTGGAACCCAAGACCTTCAAGGAGCTGCGCCGCATCCAGGTGACGCACCAGGGCAAGCCGATCGCCCAGCTCAACGAGCTCGAGATGGTCGAGGGCGAGCTGTTCTCGAACATATGGGGCACCGACCTGATCGTGCGCATCGATCCCGCCAACGGCAACGTGAAAGGCGTGATCAACCTGGAGGGCCTGCTGCCGCCCGCGCAGCGCGGCACCCCCGACCCGGACGCGGTCCTGAACGGCATCGCCTGGGACAGCAAGGGCAAGCGCCTGTTCGTCACCGGCAAGCTGTGGCCCAGGTTGTACGAGATCGAACTGGTGCCGCAGAAGCGCTGAGCAGCGCCCAGCGGTCCTGCTCAGTGATCCTGGCTGGTGACGTCGATCACCACCTTGCCGAAGTGCGAGCCCGATTCCATGTAGCGGTAGGCGTCCTGGGCTTGCCAGAACGGGAACACGCGGTCGATGACGGGCTTGAGGCCGGTGGTATCGGCAAAGCGCATCACGTCCTCCAGCATGGACCGGCTACCCACGAAGATGCCGACCATGCGCTTGGCGGTGGCCAGCAGCGAGGCGGGGTTCACCTCTCCGCCAAAGCCGCTGACGCCGCCGATGATCGCCACCGTGCCGCCCATCGCGGCCGCCGACACCGAGCGGTTCACGGTCCCCTTGCCGCCCACTTCCAGCACCACGTTGGCGCCCCTGCCGTGCGTGAGGGCCAGCACTTCCTCGTGCCATTCGAGAATCGCCTTGTAGTTGATGGTGTGGTGGGCGCCGAGCGCGCGGGCGCGCTGCAGCTTCTCGTCGCTCGATGAGGTGATGATGGTGCGCAGGCCCGCCGCCTTCGCCAATTGCAGGCCCAGCACCGAGACCCCGCCGGTGCCCAGCAGCAGCACGGTGTCGCCCGGCTTGAGCTGGTTGCTGGACACGAAGATTGCGTTCCACGCGGTGACGCCGGCGCAGGGCATGGTGGAGGCTTCGACGAAGCTCAGGGATGCCGGAATCTTTGCCAGCGTGTCTTCGTGCAGCACCACTTCCTCGGCCAGCATGCCGTCGATGTCGCCGCCCAGCGCATGGCGGATCTTCTCGGGCGAGGTCATGCCGTCGTGCCAGTAGGGGAAGAAGGACCCGGCCACGCGGTCGCCCACCTGCACCCGCGTGACGCCCGGCCCGACTGCCAGCACTTCGCCGGCGCCGTCCGAGCAGGGAATGATGGGGTCGTCTACGGTGACGAGGTAGTTGCCGCTGGCGACCATCAGGTCGCGGTAGTTGAGCGACACCGCGTGCACGCGGATGCGCACCTCGCCGTGGCCGAGGTCGCGGTCGGGGTAGTCGATGCACTGCAGCCCGTCGATGTTCGAGCCGGGAAGAATCTGGTATGCCCGCATGGGAATCTCCTTGAAGTCAGGCGGTGTTGTGCATCCGGTCACATCGGCTTGGCCACCATCAGCCAGAAGATCACCACGAAGGCGATGAATGCCGGCACGCCGAGCGTGATCCAGATGCGGAAGTAGCGCCAGTACTGCGGCGTGAGTTCGGTGCCGGTGCGGGCCGCCTCCTGGGCGATGTCGCGCATGCGTATCTGCAGCCACACCACCGGCAACCAGCAGGCGCCGGCCAGCACATACAAGGCGATCGACCACATGATCCACTTGCTGTGCAGCGGGTAGCCCGCCAGGTGGATCAGGTAGAAGCCGGTCGCCGGCTGGGCGATGGCGGTGGTCGCCGTGAACAGCCAGTCGGCGACCACCACGTACTTGGCCACCACGGCGATCGCGCGTACGTCGCGGCTGACGTTCGCGAACAGCATGTACCAGGCCGAGCCGATGCCGGTGCCGAACAGGAAGGTCGACGACAGGATGTGCAGCCACTTGATGACGACGTATTCCATTTTTTACTGTTTCTCGAGTTCGTAGAGCAGCCAGATGGCGGCCAGCATGGGCAGGTTCTTGGTGAGCGGCCCGTAGGGGTGCAGCAGGAACTCCGGCAGCTTGATGGCGATGACGACCGTGTAGAAGCCGATCAGGCCGAGCTGCGCCAGCCACAGCCAGCGCCGCCTCTCGAGGAACAGGATGCCGAGGCCCAGCGCCAGGTCGAAGGTCGCGGCGCCGTACAGCATCAGCGGCTGCAGCGCGGGCGGAATGCCGCTGCGCCCCAGCAGTTGGTAGCTGGCTTCGGCCGGGTACAGGCCGTAGGAGACGATGGCGGTGACGATCCACACCGCCGCGATGGAGAGGCGCAGGATGGGCAGCAGCCAGCCCAGCCTGGCCTGGGTGCCTTCGGCACGCGGATCGCGGATGAACTCTTTCACAGGGCGCGGCGGGTGGCCGAGCAGCCGGGTGGTCATGGCGGGGTCGCCGGCGTTGCCGCGATCGAGCATGCGCAGCGCCTCCTCGTCGAGCAGTCCGCCCGGCAGCACCCGTCCGCACTTCGCCATCAGGCGCGCCAGCGCCCCGGGCAGCGGCAGTACCGCCTGATGTCCCATTCCCATGGCCGTGCGCAGCGCCTGCAGGTAGTCGGTGAAGGGCATCGCCTGCGGCCCGACCAGCGGCACGCGCAGCGCACTCCCGGCCCCCGGGGGCAGCGGCAGGCGATGCTTGAGCAGGCCGACAATGGCCGCCACCAGGTCGTCGATGTGGATCGGCTGCACCAGCTGCGGCGCGCTGCCGAAGCGCAGCGTGAGCGGCATGCTGGCCAGCATGCGGAACACCTTGGCGCTGGCGCCTTCGCCGCCATACACCAGCGAAGGCTGGACGATGTAGGCGCGCACCGGCAACGAGGCCAGGTAGTCGTCGGCCGCCTTCTTGGACAGGTGGTAGCGGGTGTCGGCGTCGCGGTCCGCCCCCAGGGCCGACAGCTGGATCACCATCTGCACCTGGTGCGATTCGGCGCAGGCGGCGAACAGCGCACGCGGGGTGTCGGTATGCAGGCGGTCGAAGGTCTGGCTGCCGGATTCGCGGAAGATGCCGACGGTATTGATCACCACGTCGACGCCGCCGATCTCGTTCATGCGCGCCAGCCAGACCGATTTATCGGTATCTTGGGCGAAGTCCGCATGGATGTAGGCAAGGCGTGGATCCGGACTGGTTCGGGGCCGGCGCAGCGCACCAACCACGTGGTGCCCCTCGGCCAGCAATGCCTGCAACAGGTGTTGCCCGATGAAACCGCTGGCTCCCGTCAGCAAGATCCGCATCCATGCTTCCTTTCACGCTTGTTCAGCTCAACCAGTCAACCAGGAGGACCATATGCAAACGCAAGCCTGGAACTCGGCACTACA
Organism: Massilia sp. X63; assembly: GCF_041023745.1. Lineage (NCBI taxonomy): Bacteria > Pseudomonadati > Pseudomonadota > Betaproteobacteria > Burkholderiales > Oxalobacteraceae > Massilia > Massilia sp. X63. Next base: position 150,368 of record NZ_JBFTEF010000003.1, on the reverse strand, counting down.
ACGCGGCCTCATCGGCGGCGCCACGTCCAGCATCCTGTCGACGGTTGCCCTGGCGGCACTCGGCAGGAAGGAAGTCGGCAGCGCCTTCGCTCCCACCAATGCGGTCAGCCACTGGATCTATGGCGACAAGGCGGCGCGCCACAGCGGCCCGTCGATGCGCTACACGATACCGGGCTACCTGATCCACCATGCCAGCGCCACCTTCTGGTCGATCCTGTTCGAACGCTTCGCGGGCAGGTATCTCGACCGCAAGACGCCGGTGGGCATGCTGACCGCATCGGCGGCCACCGCCGCCTTTGCCTGTTTCGCCGACTACAAGCTGACCCCCAAGCGCTTCCAGCCGGGCTATGAAAAACACCTGTCGACACCGTCGCTGGCGATCGTGTATGCCGGCTTCGCACTGGGGCTGGCCGCGGGCGCCGCGCTAATCCGTCGCAATTAGTCTAGAGCAGACAGAAAAAACGTGCCGCCCTATGTCTATCCGTTAATGGCACACGGCATCATCGGCTTGCTGGACGTGGTCATCAACCACGCATGGCTGTCGAAGCTGCCGTCGCGACGCGAGTGCCTGGCCGAAGAGCGCCTGCACAGCACGCGCGAATTCCTGTTCGCGGCGCTGTTCGCCTCGCTCGCCTGGACCGAGTGGCACGGGGCGTTCGTGTGGTGGATCGTGGCGCTGCTCGGCGCCGAACTGCTGGTGTCGGCGCGCGACGTGGTGGTGGAAGGCGAGGTACGGCTACTGCCGCCCAGCGAGCGCTTCCTGCATCTGTTCCTCTTCATGAACCTGGGCGTCATGTACACGCTGACCGGACAGGCGCTGCTGGCGTGGCACGCACTTCCGGCCGGGCTGGCGCCGGCCGACCACGGCTGGGCCAGCTGGGTGCTGAGTGCGATGGCGCTGGGCGCCCTTGCCTGGAGCGTGCGCTATGCCCGCGCCTCGCTGCGGCTCGGACGCATGGAGCCGGCACCGGCTTGATGCCGGCAACAAGACAAGACAGCTTGGCTGCAGCCCGTTGCGGTGGCCGGTAGCTCAGTGCTCGTTCTTGCCGCGCAGGCGCTGCACCACGGTGACGACCGCCAGCACGAGGGCGCCGACCACCACGCCGGCCAGCGCATCGACCACCGTCGGGGTGATCGCCGCCAGCACGCCGCCGATGCCCGGCACGCCTGCGGTCATGTGCGCCGCGCTTTCCGAGAAGTGGTGCAGCGGGGCCCAGGCGTGGGCGATGATGCCGCCGCCGACCATGAACATGGCCGCGGTCCCGACCACCGACAGGAACTTCATCAGGCGCGGCGCGGCGGCGAGCAGCAGCTTGCCGGTGCCGCGCGCCAGGCCGTTGGCCTTCTGGCTCAGGTAGAGTCCGGCGTCATCCATCTTGACGATGCCGGCCACCAGGCCATAGACGCCGAGCGTCATCGCGATCGCGATCGCGACCAGTACCATGACCTGCTGGCTGAACGGCGCGTTTTCCACCGTGCCGAGCGCAATCACGATGATTTCCGCCGACAGGATGAAGTCGGTGCGCACGGCGCCATTGATCTTTTCCTTCTCCAGCGCGCACATGTCGGTGTCGGTCGCAGCCAGGTTGGCGACGTGTTCGGCCTTGTGCTGCGCGTCCTCTTCCTTGCTGTGCAGGAATTTGTGCGCCAGCTTTTCGAAACCCTCGAAGCACAGGAAGGCGCCACCGATCACCAGCAGCGGGGTGATCAGCCAGGGAACGAAGGCCGAGATCGCCAAGGCCGCCGGCACCAGGATCGCCTTGTTCTTGAGCGAACCCTTGGCCACCGCCCATACCACCGGCAGTTCGCGGTCGGCATTCACGCCCGTCACCTGCTGGGCATTGAGCGCCAGGTCATCCCCCAGCACGCCGGCAGTCTTCTTGGCCGCCACCTTGCTCATCACGGAAACGTCGTCGAGGACGGAGGCGATATCGTCCAGTAATGCCAGCAAACTGCCTGCAGCCATTGGTCATACTCCAATCATGTCAAGTTAGCCACATCTTACCCGAGGTCCGGAAGCCGGGCACACGGTTCAGCGCGGCTTTTTGCATTCCAGTCGTGTAAATCTGCATCTCGTCGCTTTTGCCGGGTATGCCGGCATGCGCATACGTATAGTGCAGTCTGTTGGCTGCGGTACAGCAGCCTCGCTACCGAAGGAGATGCCATGAATACCGAATCGACCCTGCAAGCTGCCCCCGTGCGCCGCGCGCGCCCGCCGAAACGCAAGACCCGCATCACGATCTACCTCGACGACGAAGTCCTGAACGAATTCCGCAACCTGTCGGAGCGCTGCGGTACGGGTTACCAGACCCTGATCAACGCCGCCCTGCGTCATCGCCTGGCCGCCCCGGGCGTCGAAAGCAGCCTGGTCTAAGAGCACCTGGCAATTCCCCCGATCGCTGCGTTGCATCGCCTCGCCGTACTAGCGTACTGTTTTCGCGGTCCGCCGCTGCGGCGATGCGCATTGCCCTCGGGGTTTTGCCCGGCGCCCCAAGCTTTCCTCGCATTTCCCTCTGGGGCGGGATTACATAGAGCAATTTATTTGTGCTAATCTTCCCGCTCTTTTAACCCCGGAGGGACTTATGAAAAAAGGCGAACTGATCGCGGAATTCGCGAAGCGTACCGAGATGTCGGGTGCGGCTGCCAACACCGCCGTCAACACGATCATCGAGATCATCACCGAGCGCCTCAAAAAGGGTGACACGGTCGGTATCACCGGCTTCGGTACTTTCTCGGTCACCAAGCGCGCTGCGCGCAAGGGCCGCAACCCGGCAACCGGCGATGTCATCAAGATCGCAGCATCGAAGACCCCGCGCTTCGCTGCCGGCGCGACGCTGAAAGCAGCCGTCAACCCAAAGAAGAAGTAAGCAGTACCCAGGCCCCGCGCCGCGCTCCGGACGCAAGTACTTGCCCGGACGCGCGCGCCGGTCCGTTTTGCGTGACCCTCCTCCCCCTTCCCTTCATTTTCCATTCCCCAGCAGCATGAGCTTCGCCACCTGGATCGCCTTCGTCATCGCCGGTTCGCTGATCGCCATTTCGCCCGGCTCCGGCGCCGTGCTGTCGATGTCGCACGGCCTCGCCTACGGCATCAGGAAGGCCAGCGCCACCGTGCTCGGCCTGCAGTTCGGCCTGATCCTGGTGCTGGTGATCGCCGGCGCCGGCGTGGGATCGCTGCTGCTGGCGTCCTCGCTGGCCTTCGCCATCGTGAAGACCATCGGCGCCCTGTACCTGATCTATCTCGGCATCGCCCAGTGGCGCGCCAAGGCGGAACCGGCCGCCGACGCCGGCGCCTTGAGCACCGCCGGCCTGCCCGCGCACCCGAGCTTCGGCAAGCGCGTGATGACCGGCTTCCTCACCAACGCCACCAACCCCAAGGGCATCATCTTCATGGTCGCGGTACTGCCGCAGTTCATCGCCAAGGAAGCGCCGCTGCTGCCGCAACTGGCCATCCTGGGCGTGACCATGGTGACCATCGACTCGATCGTGATGCACGGCTATGCCGCGCTGGCTTCGTCGATGCAGCGCTTCTTCCGCGACGTGCGCGCCGTGAAGATCCAGAACCGCCTGTTCGGCGCCGTGCTGGTGCTGATGGGGTCGCTGCTGTTCCTGGTGGAGCCTGGCCGCCGCGCCTGAGCACGATGTGTCTGTTGTGTCCGTTACAACAGCTTTGAAACTTTCTGTAAGTTGGGTATTCCCTGCAGGCACTCGTGCGTTGTAATGACGTTGCCGTCCTTCGTCCCACCTAGCGGAGTTTCCATGAACAAGCGATTCGCCAAGACTGCCGTGATGCTCGCGCTCACGGCCTTATCCACTGTCGCCCTGGCGCAAGATACGCTGGACACCGAGCCGCCGGGACGGGTCGGCCGCGTCTCGCTTGCTCAAGGCAAGGTCAGCATCAGCGGCGACGTGGGCGAATCCGCCAGCGACGCCCTGGTGAACTGGCCGGTCACCACCCGCAACCTGATCACCACCGCGCCGAACGGCCGCACCGAGGTGCGCATCGGCTCGACCGCGATCCGCATCGACGGCGACAGCTCGCTCGAAGTGACGGAACTCGACGACGACAGCCTGCGCCTGCGCCTGCACTACGGCAGCGCCAGCATCCGCATCCTGAGCGAGGAGGTGCTGCGCGAGTTCGAACTGAGCACGCCGCAGGGCCGCGTGCGCATGCTGAAACCGGGCCGCCTGCGGGTAGACGCCGAGCGCGTGCGCGACACCAGCGTGGTGAGCGTGTTCGACGGCGAAGCCCAGGTCGACGGCGGCGGCGCCAGCCTGACCATCCGCGCCGGCCGCAGCGCCGAGCTGCGCGACGACGACGTGCGCACCCTGCAGGCGCGCCGCGACGCCTTCGACGACTGGTCGCTGGCGCGCGACCGGCTGAACGACGGCGCGCGTTCGGCGCAGTACGTCACCACCGAGATGACCGGCTACGAGGAACTGGACCGCCATGGCATCTGGCAGGAAGACCTCGAATACGGCCCGCTGTGGATCCCGACGGTGTCCTCGAGCTGGGTGCCCTACCGCGACGGCCGCTGGACCTGGATCGCCCCCTGGGGCTGGACCTGGGTCGACAACGCGCCCTGGGGCTATGCGCCCTTCCACTACGGCCGCTGGGTGCACGTGAAGAACCGCTGGGCCTGGGCTCCGGGCCACAGGGAATACGATGGCCGCCGTCCGGTATGGTCGCCGGCGCTGGTGGGCTGGGTCGGCGGCAGCGGCTGGAGCGTCAACTTCAGCCAGTACGGTTCGCGTCCGGCCACCGGCTGGTACCCGCTCGGCCCGCGCGACCACTACGTGCCGCACTACCGCCTGTCGGACGAGCGCCTGCGCCGCCTGAACAGCTGGAGCTGGCGTGATCGCAACCATGACCGTGACCGCGACGGCAGGCCGGACTACCGTCGCGACGGCCTGACCGTGGTCCCGCACGCGAACTTCGGCCAGCGTGGCCCGGTCGTGGTGCCGAACGTGCCGCGCGCCACCCCGCCACAGGCCTGGCCGACCACGCCGGGCGCCACACCGCCGCCCCCGCAGGGTTGGCGCGAGCGCGGCGCACGTCGCGACAGCGACCGTGACGGCATCCCGGACCGCCTCGACCGCATCGGCGGGCCGCGCGACCGCGACGGCGACGGCATCCCGAACCGGGTCGACCGTAACGACGGACTGCGCGAGCGCGACAACGACGGCATCCGCAACCGGTTTGATCGCATCGGCGGATCGCGCGACCGCGACCGCGACGGCATCCCGGACCGGGTCGATCGCGACGGCGGCTGGGGCCGCGGCCAGCGCCCGCCGGTGCTGAGCACCGACCCGGCGCCGCGTCCGCCGGTGGCGGCCGTGCCGGCCCCCACGCCGGGCCAGCAGCCCTTCCAGCCGGGCGCCATCACGACCTCGCCGCCGCCGGCGCCGGCCGTGGTGCAGCAACCGGCCCGTCCGCCAGCCTGGGGACGCGGCGGACGCGACGAGGAACGTGCCGAGCGCTGGGAGCGCGGCGACCGCGGCGATCGTGGTGAGCGCGGTGAGCGTTTCGAGGGCCGCCGCGAGCGTCCGCAAGCGATGGCGTCGACGCCGCAGCCGACCATGCAGGTGTCTCCGCCCCCGGCCGCGCCTGCGCCGCCGCCCCAGGCCTTCGCGCCGCCGCCGCGCGTGATGGCGCCGCCGCCGCCGGCAGCCACCCCGTCCGCCCCGCCGCCGGGACGCGGCCGGGCCGAGCGCCGGGCCGAGAGCCTGGACAACGAGCGCCCCAACGAACGGGTCCGTTGAGCGCAAGAGCCGGATGCCGCATCCGGCTCTTTTTTCATCGGCACGGCGGCACCGCCTGCTCCGCCGTTTGGGTCGCTTGTCGCGCCAAACTGCCGTTCGTCACATTCCGCTCGCGGGGGGGACGGCGGCCCGCTACAGTGGCATCACTCGCTCGCAGGCAGCAGCGCTGCTCCGAGCGGCCCGAATTGTCCCGCTATTTCTCGGAAAAGAAATAGTTCAGGCCGGCCACAGCGCCGGCCTCTTTTTTTCCGCCGGTGCAGCACCATATGAGAGCGGCTACAATGCCGCTTTGCACAGGACGAATACCATGGACCAGAAAGAATCCCTCATCGAATATCCGAGCGACTTCCCGATCAAGGTGATGGGCGCGACGCATGTCGACTTCCAGGCGACGATCGTCGAGGTCATCATGGCGCTGGATCCGACTTTCCATGCCGGCAAGGTGCAAAGCCGCCCCTCCGCCAAAGGCAACTACACCGGCCTGACCGTGACCGTGCGCGCCACCAGCCGCGAGATGCTGGACGACGTCTATCGCGCCCTGTCCTCGCACCACATGGTGAAAATGGTCCTGTAAGGATCAACAGGAATGGACGGCCGGCGGGCACGACGCATCGCGCTGGCTTATAATGGCAGGGCTGTCCATACTTCCTTCCTATACCCTTCATGTCTTCGATCCGTCCCGCCACGCCGCTGATCCGCGCGCTCGGCCGCGCCGACTACGAACCGACCTTCGCCGCCATGCGCGCCTTCACCGACGCGCGCACGCCCGAGACGCAGGACGAACTGTGGATCGTCGAGCATCCCCCTGTGTATACGCTGGGCCTGGGCGCCGACCGTGCCCACGTACTAGCGCAGGCACAACATGCGGACATTCCCGTCGTCCAGACCGACCGCGGCGGCGAGGTGACCTACCACGGTCCCGGCCAGGTCGTGATCTACCTGCTGATGGACCTGCGCCGCAACAAGCCGGGCGGCAAGCTGTACGCCCGCCAGTTTGTGGCAAAAATCGAACAGGCGGTCATCGAGGTGCTGGCGGCGTATAATCTTGCGGGCGAACGCGTGGCCGGTGCCCCCGGCATCTACGTGGCGGACGGCCCGAACAAGGGCGCGAAGATCGCCGCCCTCGGCCTCAAGGTGCGCGGCAACGGCTGCACCTACCATGGCGTGTCGCTGAACGTGGCGATGGACCTGTCCCCGTTCACGTGGATCAACCCGTGCGGATACTCGGGCCTGGCCACGGTCGACATGCGCACGATGGGCGTGGAAGCCCCGCTGGCGGATGTCCAGCAGGCGCTGGCGCAAGAACTGGTGCGCCAACTGGCGACGACCGAAGCGGACGTCCCAGCAACGAACAACCTTTGAAATGGAAGCCCGCCAGGGCGCTAGCCAAATGACCACCGATACCAACACCGGTACTGCCCAAGCCTACGACGCCACCGAGAAGCAGAAGGGCGCCAGCAAGACCTCGCGCATCCCGATCAAGATCGTCCCGATCGCCGACACCGAGCGCCTGAAAAAGCCGGACTGGATCCGCGTGAAGGCCGCCACCGCCTCGTCGCGCTTCTACGAGATCAAGGACATCCTGCGCGCCAACAAGCTGGTGACCGTGTGCGAAGAGGCGAGCTGCCCGAACATCGGCGAATGCTTCGGCAAGGGCACCGCGACCTTCATGATCATGGGCGACAAGTGCACCCGCCGCTGCCCGTTCTGCGACGTCGGCCACGGCCGTCCGGATCCGCTGGACGTCAACGAGCCGGCCAACCTGGCCAAGACCATCGCCGACCTGCGCCTGTCCTACGTCGTGATCACCTCGGTGGACCGCGACGACCTGCGTGACGGCGGCGCCGGCCACTTCGTCGAGTGCATCCAGAAGACCCGCGCCCTGTCGCCGAATACCAAGATCGAAGTGCTGGTGCCGGACTTCCGCGGCCGCCTCGAAAAGGCGCTGAACATCTTCGCCGACGGCCTGCCGGACGTGATGAACCACAACCTGGAAACCGTGCCGCGCCTGTACAAGGAAGCGCGCCCGGGCGCCGACTACCAGCACTCGCTGGTGCTGCTGCGCGACTTCAAGAAGATGTACCCGAACGCGGTCACCAAGTCGGGCCTGATGGTCGGCCTGGGCGAGACCGACGAAGAGATCCTGGAAGTGATGCGCGACATGCGCGCGCACGACATCGACATGCTGACCATCGGCCAGTACCTGGCGCCGTCGAACTCGCACCTGCCGGTGCGCCGCTACGTGCACCCGGACACTTTCAAGATGTTCGAAGAGAAGGCCTACGAGATGGGCTTCGTGCACGCCGCCGTGGGTGCGATGGTGCGTTCGTCGTACCACGCCGACCAGCAGGCGCACGAGGCGGGCGTGGCTGCGTAACACCCTCCAGCGCGCGGGGCGGCGGCGCCGCTGTCCCGCGTGCATCTTCCTCGTATGCACTGGAACAAGGCATACGCCGCTTCCGCGATATAGTTGATATCAACAAGACATCGCGTAAGCAAGCATGAATCACTCCCATACCCCACCGAACGACACCGAACACGACGACGCCTTCCTGGAGCGCGAACTCGACTTCGCCGAGCGCGGCATCGAACTGGTCAAGATGGAAGGCCGTGTCTTCCTGCGCTTCTCGGGAGAGGTGCGCTACGAAGGCCTGCGCGTGCCCTATCGGCTGGTGCCCGCGCGCGGCGTGCTGGCCAAACCGAGCAAGTGGCGCAAGATGGACATGCCGGCGCGCCGCGCGCTGTTGGAAGAACGCGCCACCCCGGACGCCATCGAGCAACTGCAGACCGAGGCCGAGGCCTTCGTGCGCGACATCGCGGAAGAAGCCGACGATTTCGGCTGGGATCCGATGCTGTTCCTGCACGTGCTCGACGAACTGGAAACCTCGGAACCGGCCGAATACGTCTTCCAGCGCATCTCGCAGCGCCTGACCCACGCGGTCGAGCGCGAGCAGGAAGAGCGCCATGCCGCGCGCACCAAGGAAAGCATCAACCTGGCCGAATACCCGGAGTCCTTCGACGTGGCCAGCCGCATGCAGCGCAAGTTCGTCGCCCTGCTGGGCCCCACCAACTCGGGCAAGACCCACCGCGCGATGGAAGCGCTGGCCAAGGCCGCGAGCGGGGTCTATCTTGCGCCGCTGCGCCTGCTGGCGCTGGAAAACTACGAGCGGCTGCAGAATGCGCGCCCGCACGGCAAACAGATCAAGGTCAGCCTGATCACCGGCGAAGAACGCCGCATCGCCGAGGACGCGACCCACGTCGCCAGCACCGTCGAGATGCTGGACACGACAACCCCGGTCGAAGTGGCGGTGATCGACGAGATCCAGATGCTGGCCGACCGCGACCGCGGCGCCGCCTGGACCGCGGCCGTGTGCGGCGCGCCGGCGTCGACCGTGTTCCTGGTCGGCGCACCGGAGGCGCGGCGCGCGATCGAGGCGCTGGCGGAGCGGCTCGAAGTGCCGCTGGAAGTCCACGTCCTGAAGCGCATGGCGCCGCTGGCGATGGAACCGGCGCCGGTGCGCAAGCTCGGCAACCTGCGGCGCGGCGACGCCGTCATTGCCTTCTCGCGGCGCGAGGTCCTGATGTGGCGCGACATGATCACCGAGAAGGGTTTGTCGGTCGCCACCGTGTACGGCAACCTGTCGCCGGAAGTGCGGCGCGCCCAGGCCGAACGCTTCCGCGAAGGGCAGGCCGACATCGTGGTCGGCACCGACGCGCTGGCGATGGGCCTGAACATGCCGATCGCGCGCATCGTCATGACCACCACGGTCAAGTACAACGGGGTCGAGGAAGAAGAGATCTCGGCGGCGCTGGCCAAGCAGATCGCCGGCCGGGCAGGGCGCTACGGCGTGCACGAGGAGGGTTTTGTCGCGGGCTACGACGACGACACCCACTCGGTGATGCGCGCGCTGATGAAGGAAAAGATTCCGCCGGTGCCGGCTACCGGTTTCGCGGTCGCGCCTTCGCTCGAGCAGCTGCACCGCATCTCCTCGGTGACGGGCGAGACCTCGCTGGTCAAGCTGCTGCGCCGTTTCGTGCACAACATCGACGTGCCGGACGGCTTCTTCTATCCGCGCATCACCGAGGAGCAGAACGAACGCGCCGAATGGCTGGACACCTTACCGCTGTCCGTGGCCGAAAAATTCATGCTGTCCCTGGTGCCGATCTCCAGCCGGGTGCCCGTGCTGCAGAGCGCCTGGGAGCACTGGGCGCTGTCGCTGGCCAAGAAGAAGGTGTGCAAGCTGACCCCGCATCCGCAGGAGCTGTTCTACATGAACCTGCAGGAGGTCGAGGATACCTGCCGCATGTACTCGGCCTATGCGTGGCTGGGTTATCGGGAGCCGGAGTATTTCCCGAGCATCGCCGAGGCGCAGCAGCTGGCGCGCGAGGCGTCGGAGCGGGTGGATGCGATCCTGCAGCAGCAGAACACGGCGGCACGGCAAAAGGGCGGTGCTTCGGGCAGGGGCAAGCGCAGGCGTTGAGGGCTGTGGTGCCTGCACGATCGCCACGCGCAGTGTACGATCCCGCCTTTACCAAGAAACAAGCACCATGAACCCGAAATACACCCCAGAATCCTTCAACGAATTCGGCAAGTCCTTCCTGCCCGGCCACCTCGGCATCCGGATCACCGAAGTGGCCGAAGGCCGCGTCTGCGCCGAGCTTCCCGTCACGCCCCAGCTGCTGGCGCCGAACGGCTACCTGCACGCCGGCAGCGTGGTCACGCTGGCCGATACCGCGGCCGGCTACGCCTGCGTCGCCCACCTGCCGGAAGGCGCGCAGAACTTCACCACCATCGAGCTGAAATCGAACCACCTCGGCACCGCGCGCCAGGGCACGATCGCGGTTGTCGCGACCGCCGTGCACCTGGGCCGCACCACGCAGGTGTGGGATGCGACCGTTACCGACAAGGACAGCGGCAAGACCTTGGCCCTGTTCCGCTGCACCCAGATGATCCTTTATCCTAAGAACCTATCCTAGTAGGGAGGAGGACGCTGGCGGCGGAAGCGGCTCATTCCCTACTGGGATAGGTTCCAAGTAAGGATCAGGTAGCGAGTTCCTTCTCGAGCAGCTTGTGCAGCTCCGGGAAGGACGGCTCGCCCACGTAGCGCTTGATGATCTTGCCCTGCTTGTCGATGACGAAGGTGGTCGGGGTCAGCGTGACGTCGCCGAACTGCCTGGCGATGTCGCCGGCCGAGTCGATCGCCACCTTGAAGGGCAGCTGGCGCGTCTCGGTGAAGTTCAGCACGTAGTTGGGCGGGTCGTACTGCATGGCCACCGCCACGAACTCCAGGCCTTGCGCCTTGTACTTGTTGTAGGTCTCGACCATCTGCGGCATCTCCTTGACGCAGGTGACGCAGGAGGTCGCCCAGAAATTCACCATCACCACCTTGCCGCGCAGGGACTCGGTGCTGATCTTGTCGCCGGCGATGCTGATGAAGGTGACGTTCGGCGCGGGCGTGGCGCTGTGGAACGAGGCGTAGCCGATGCCGGCCAGCGCCAGCACCACCGCAGCGGCGGCGGCGGGCTTGATCCAGGAACGGGAAGAGGTGGAAGCGGTCATGGCAGCGGATAAAAAAACGGCAGGACCGCAGTCCTGCCGTTGGCATTAACTCTGGCTCGGCGCCGGCTGGTTGGCGCGCGGGTCTTCTTCGGCGATGTACTCGAAGATCTTGACGACGCGGTTCACGCCGGCGACGCCCTTGGCGACGTCGGCCGCGATATTGCCTTCGCGCGGGGTGACGAGACCCTGCAGGTAGACCACGCCGCGTTCGGTGGTGACCTTGAAGGCGGTGGCCGACACCGTCTTCTTGTCGACCAGGCTGGCCTTGACCTTGGTGGTGATCAGGGCGTCGTTCGAGCGCGAGGTGTAGCTCGACGGGCCGGCGATTTCCAGTTCGTTGATCACCGAGACCACGTTGTCGATGGCGCGCACTTCGCGCTCGGCGGCCTGCTTCATGGCTTCGTCGCGCACTTCGCCGGTCAGCAGCACCTTGCGGTTGTAGCTGGTGACGTTGATGTGGCCGTTCTCGCCGGTGAGCTGCTGCAGCTTGATCTCGGCCTTGACGTTGATCGCCTTGTCCTCGGTCTGCATGCCGATGGTGCGGCGGTCGTTGGCCGACAGCGCGGCGGTGGCAACGCCGCCGACGGCCATGGCCACGCAACCCGACAGCGAGGCCGCCAGCGCGGTTCCCAATACGATTTTGGACAGCAGGCCGGCCAGCGGGCGCGTTTTCATCATTCCTCTTCTCCTCCGAACAGTGCGACGTCGATGCCGTCGCAGATGCAGTGAATCGCGCACAGGTGGACTTCCTGGATGCGCGCAGTGCGTGCGTGGGGCACGTTGATATGGATGTCGGCGTCGGTCAGCAGCTTCGCCAGCGCGCCGCCATCCTTGCCGGTGAAGGCCACGATGCGCATTTCGCGCTCGAGCGCCGCCTCGACCGCGGCCAGCACGTTGGCCGAGTTACCCGAGGTCGAGATCGCCAGCAGGACGTCGCCCGCCTGGCCGAAAGCCTGCACCTGCTTCGAGAAGATCTCCTTGAAGCTGTAGTCGTTGCCGACCGCCGTGATGATCGACGTGTCGGTGGTCAGCGCGATCGCCGGGAGCGGGAAGCGCTCGCGTTCGAAGCGGCCGACGAGCTCGGCAGCGAAGTGCTGGCAGTCGGCGGCGGAACCGCCGTTACCGCAGGCCAGGATCTTGTTGCCGTTGGACAGGGCGCTGAACATCAGTTCGACGGCCTGCGAAATGGGTTGGGCCAGGGCAGCTGCCGACTTCATCTTGAGATCGGCACTCTCCTGGAAGTGAGCGAGGATGCGTTGAGTATTCATAGCCGAGGATTATAGTGCAGTGGCAACCCGGGTCGGGCAAGCACCGAAAAAATTGCTTACATTCCTGTCGGTAAGTACTTGTTCAGTTAATCACATCCTGCAGCCATTCCAGGCGGTCGCCATCGATGGCGACCACGTCGAAGCGGCAGGGCGGCGTGACGGGAAAGCGCAACAGGTAGAACTGCGCCGCGCGCACCAGGCGGCGGATCTTGGCAGGGGTGATGCTGGCGGCCGCGCCGCCGTGGGAGGCGGCGGCGCGCTGGCGCACTTCGACGAACACCAGGGTATCGCCATCGCGCATGATCAGGTCGATTTCGCCGCCCTTGCAGCGGAAATTCTCTTCGACCGGGCGCAAGCCGTGGCGGCGCAGGTGGAGCAGGGCGGCGCGCTCCCAGTCGCGGCCCTGGACCTGCCGCAGTGACAGGCGCTGCGGCCACATGTCATCTTCCGAAGGCCACCGCTTCGAACATGCCGTCGCGGTAGACGGTGCCGGTCTCGACGCGGCGGAAGGCCGGCGACGCGCCGCCCATGTCGACCGACAGGCGGCCGGTCACGCCGTCGAGTTCGAACGACCCGTTGGGGCGCAGGGCCAATTCGCGCGCGATGCGATAGGCGTCGATGCCCAGTGCGTACAGGCGCTGCATGTCGTAGCCTTCGGTATCGCTGCTCCAGCGCGGATAGCTGGCCACCAGCGGGTGCTCGGGCTGCACGGTCCAGGGCAGGTCGAGGATGCGCACGCCGCTCAGCTCCGGCGCGCTCATGGCCGGATCGCGGCCCGGGTTGATCGAGGCGGTGCCGTAGGTCGGCAGCGAGGTGCCGATGGCGCTGCGCACCTGGCGCAGCTGGACCGCATCGAGGGCGGCGAACACCAATTGCGGCGGGTCGACCTGCAGGCGCGCGCGCAGGTCGGCCAGCGCGTTGGCGTCCACGTAGCCCTCGCTGCTGGGCAGTTCGACCACGGCATTGTTCAGGCCCAGCTGCGACCAGCGCGCCGTGAAGGCGCCCGACAGGCGCTGCTGCCAGGCGGCTTTTCCGGTCAGCACAAGGGCGCGGCCGGCGGGCTGTTCGGCGGCGGCCCAGTCGGCCACCTGGCGCGCTTCGTCTTCGAGCGTGAGGCCGACCACCAGCATCCGGCGCGGCAGCGGGCCATCGGTCTGCGGGTGGTTGAGGGCGACGGTCGGCTTGCTCACGGCGCCGCCGGCGGCCAGCGCGGCCACGGCAGGGCGGGACAGGGGACCGACCACGATGTCGTTCTGTTCGGCCGCGCGGGCGTAGGCATCGAGCGTGGCCTGCGCCGAGTCGGTGGTGGGAACCAGGTTGACCGTTACGCCCTGGCGGTCGCGTTCGTAGCCGGCCATGAAGCCGGCGCGCACCGCTTCGGCCGGCTGCGCGAACGCGTCGGACTGCAGCGGCAGCAGCAGGGCGATGCGCACGCCCGCGCGGGCGGCGCCGTCGGCGAGCGGGCGGCCGTCGGCGGATGGGGGCAGGTCGACCGGATTGGTGCGCACCGGCGCGACGGGCGGCGGCGGCGTGTAGCTGGCTTCGGCAGGCGGCGGGCTTGCTATCGGCGCGGCGGGCGCGCAAAATCCGCCCGGTACGCCGCAACCAGTGTCTGGCGGCAAAGGTGTGCTGCTGCATGCAGCCAACGAGGCCGCGAGCAGGCCGTGTGTGGCCAGCGCGAGCAGCGCCCTGATATTCTTTTTCTTCAGCATCGGAATCCCTTATGACAGAACAGCAGACCATCGACATCGCCCGGCTTCCCGTCATGGGCGAGGCGGCCCAGCAGTCCTATCCTACCGCAACGCTGTATGTCGTGGCTACACCGATCGGCAACGTCACCGACATCACGCTGCGCGCCCTGCACCTGCTGGCGCTGGCCGATGTCGTGGCCTGCGAAGACACGCGCAAGACCGGCGCGCTGCTGCAGCGCTTCGGCCTGAACAAGCAGACCATCGCCGCCCACATGCACAACGAGCGCGAAGTGGCGGAAAAGATCGTGGAGCGCCTGCAATCCGGACAGCGCGTGGCGCTGGTATCGGACGCCGGCACGCCGGCCGTGTCCGACCCCGGCGCGCGCATCGTCGACGCGGTGCGCGCCGCGGGCCTGAACGTGATGCCGCTGCCGGGACCGTCGGCAGCCATTACCGCCCTGTCGGCCAGCGGGCTGGTGAACGACCGCTTCCACTTCGTCGGCTTCCTGCCGGCAAAGTCGAAACAGCGCGAAACCGCATTGGCGGAACTCGCGCGCGAGACCTCGACGCTGGTCATCTACGAAGCGCCGCACCGGATCGTCGAGTGCGTCGAAGGCTTGCTGGCGAGTTTCGAGCCGACCCGCCAGGTAGTGTTCGCACGCGAGCTGAGCAAGCTGTTCGAAGAGGTGCACCGCTGCCCGCTGGGCGAGGCGCTGGCCTGGGTCAAAGCGGACCAGCACCGCGAGCGCGGCGAGTTCGTCGTGCTGGTGGAAGGCGCAACCCTGCAAACCGACGCGCAGGATGCCGAAGCGGAGCGTATCCTGCAGATCCTGTTGACCGAGTGTTCGGTAAAACAGGCGGCTAACCTGGCGGCGCAGATCACCGGGCGCAAGAAGAACGCCCTGTACGAGCGGGCCCTGCAAATCAAGGGCGAATAAGCCCACCGGCCGGGCGGCGCGCCTGATGCCACCGGCCTTCCTGCCTGCCTCCAGGCAGACAGTCACGTCATCACCATCCCCCTTTATCCAGGCTCCTGCATCAGGACCGTCCCCACCGCACAGCAGTGCGCAGAGTGATCGCTTGTCGATCACTATTTAGTTGGTAATTTTTTGATTCAGATCAAATAAGACGTTTGATCGATATAAATTGTACATCTAAAATATTGCTCTGAATTCACTTAAATGTCTTGCGGGAAATTGTAGTGAGCTTTCCTTTGTAGAGCCCCAACATCTCACCTCCCTGCTCTCCGAGCACCTGTTCCCAGATAAATAAGTGAACGCTGGACGAGTCACCGCATGTCGCGGTGCGTTCAGCTTCGCCTGGCCATCAAGCAGGTTTCAAACAATCAGAGTGGATAAGCCGATATGGTTCAGCATGCGCAGTTCGTCACGGCAATGCCGACGAATGCATTGGAGGATCCGGTCGATACGATCGGACGTGAAATTGGACTCGACCAGGAGGAGGTGGCCGCGCGCATGGCCTTCCTCGACCTGGACGATGCGGACATTGCGCTGCTGCGCGAGCTGCATGACCTGCTGATGGAAGATACGCACACGTTTTCTGACGACTTCTATGAGCACATCCTGCGTTTCCCGGCATTGCGCGCCCTGGTCAAGGACGACAACACGGTAGAGCGCCTGAAGCATTCCCAGGCCACGTATTTCCGCAGCCTGACCGCCGGCAACTACGACGGCGACTACATCCGCGACCGCCTGCGTGTCGGGCTGGTGCACCAGCGCATCGGGCTGGAGCCAAAATGGTACATCGGGGCCTACCGCAAGTACCTGGCCGGCATGTTCGACCTGTTGTGGAAGCATTTTCATGCCGAGCCACGCCGCATGAGTGCGATGTTCAACAGCATCCTCAAGGTCGTGTGCCTGGACATGGGCCTGGCCCTCGACACCTATGCGCACGCTGACCAGCGCAGCGTCGTCCAGCACCAGAACTATCTCACGCAGATCATCGGCGGCATGCCTGCAGGACTGATCGTGACCGATGCGGCCGGCCGGGTACGCTCGATGAACCTGACGATGCAGGATATGCTCGGCATCCCCGAAGATGCGCTCGAAGCGCATCCCCTGCTCGCCTCTTTCCTGCCGTCCTCCGAGCTTGCCGAACGGATGGCCACCGCGCTGGCCTCGGGGGTGCCGCAAGACGGCGTGGTCATCACCATCGATGGACACGCCGATGGGGCGCGCTACTTCGAATTCAACATCCGCCGCACCAGGCAGGCCGAAGGCCCGATCCTGCTGCTGATCGGACGGGACATCACCTTCAAGCGGCAGGCCCGCCTGCGCCTGCAGGAAAGCGAAGAGTTTTTCCGCCTGACCTTCAGCCAGGCCGCGGTCGGGATCGCCCTGCTGTCGCGCGAAGGCCGTTTCGTGCGCGTCAACCGCAAGCTGACCCAGATCGTCGGCTACACCGAGATCGAATTGCTGCAACGCTTCGTACACCAGATTACCTACCAGAGCGACCTGCTGGAAGACCGGGTGCTGATTCGCCAGCTGATCGACGGCGAGATCCGCGATTTCCAGCGCGAGACACGGTATGTCTCGAAGCGCGGCAACACGATCTGGGTGACGGTCAGCGCGTCGGCCATGCGCGAGGCCGTCAGCGGCCAGTTGCGCCTGATCATCGCGGTCGAAGACATCTCGCGCCGCAAGCAGGCCGAAGAGGCTTTGCTGAGGATGGCCAACCACGACACGCTGACCGGTCTGCCGAACCGCGCCTTGCTGCAGGACCGCCTGTCGCATGCGATCGCCCAGGCACAGCGCAACGGGCGCATGGTTGCCGTGATGTTCATCGACCTCGACCGCTTCAAGCATGTGAACGACAGCCTTGGGCACGATGCGGGCGACCAGATGATCATCGAGATCGCGCGCCGTCTGGGACGGAGCCTGCGTGAAAGCGACACCGTCGCACGCCAGGGCGGGGACGAGTTCGTGGTGGTGCTGCCCGACCTGGTGGCGCCGGACGACGCCGGCCTGGTGGCGCGCAAGGTTCTGGCGGACCTGTTCCAGCCTTTGACCCTGTCTGGCAATGAGCTGTTTCCGACCGGGAGTATCGGCATCGCGATCTATCCACGCGACGGACGCGACCCGACCGCCCTGCTCAAGGCGGCCGATACCGCCATGTACCGGTCCAAGGCGAACGGGGGCAACCATTTCCACTTCTATACCGAAGACATGGGCGTGCGGGCCGAAGAGCACCTGCACATCGAGGCGCGGCTGCAGCGCGCCCTGCAACGCGACGAATTCAGGCTGCATTACCAGCCCCAGTTCGACAGCGCGAGCGGCCGAATCGTCGGGCTGGAAGCCCTGCTGCGCTGGGAGGTCGACGGTGGCGAAATCCTGCCGGCGGCGGATTTCATCCCGCTGGCGGAAGAAACCGGTCTTATCGTACCGATCGGCGAGTGGGTGCTGGCCACTGCGATGAGCCAGCTGGCGGCGTTCACGCGCATGGGCCTGGCGCCGCTGCGCATGAGCGTGAACGTGTCGACACGCCAGTTCCACCAGCAAGACATTGCCGCGCAGGTCGAGCGCCTGCTGGAGCGCACCGGTTGCGATCCGCGGGCGCTGACGCTGGAAATCACCGAAACCCTGCTGATGGAAAGCCCGGGCACGGCGGCCGACGCAATGGCACGGCTGTCGCAGATGGGCGTCCAGCTGGCGATCGACGATTTCTGCACCGGCTATTCGAG
Source organism: Massilia sp. X63 (assembly GCF_041023745.1). Taxonomy (NCBI): domain Bacteria; kingdom Pseudomonadati; phylum Pseudomonadota; class Betaproteobacteria; order Burkholderiales; family Oxalobacteraceae; genus Massilia; species Massilia sp. X63. The sequence goes on along the minus strand of NZ_JBFTEF010000003.1, from coordinate 132,389 downwards.
CCTGGCCAACCTCAAGCGCTTCCCGATCCATGGGCTGAAGGTCGACCGCTCCTTCATCGCGGACATCGCGGCCGACGATGACGCTGCCGCCATCGTGCATGCCGTGATCGCCCTGGCCGCGTCGCTGAAGCTGGACGTGGTCGCGGTGGGCGTCGAAACCGCGGCCCAGCAGGACTTCCTGGAAGCGCACGGCTGCCACCGGATGCAGGGATACCGGTTCGGCAAGCCGGTGCCGTCCGCCGAGATCGAGCGCCTGCTGCGCCGTCATGATGTGGACGCGGCGGCATGAGGAAACTGGTGCGTCCCATTCCAGGCGGTTTGCGCCTGACGAGCCTGTGCGTCCTGCTGGCCGCGCTGACCGTCGGGCTGGCGCTCGGTTACGCGGGCATGTTGCCCTCGACTTCGCCCTGGTATCCGCCGCTGCATGCCGCGCTGGAAGCGTGCTCGATCGTGCTTGCCCTACTGGTGTTCGCGGTCGTCACCCACGCGGCCGGCAAGCGCGTGCCCGCCGGGCTGGCCCTGCTGTCGTCGAGCGCGCTCGCGGTCGGCCTGCTCGGCATCGGCCACCTGCTGACGATCCCGGTGTTGCCCGGGGCGCTGGCGTCGGTGCCCGCCGCCAGCACTGCCGCGTTCTGGGTAGGCGCGCGCGGCCTTGCGGCGCTGGCACTGCTGGGCGCGGCGCTGCTGCCGGCCGCCTGCACGATCGGGGTGCGCAGCTACCGCCTCTGGGTGGTCGGCACCTGTGGGTTGGCCGCATGGGGCTACTGGCTGGCGCTGGGGCAGTCCGACCTGGTCCCGCCCAGCTTCGTTTCCGTCGAGGGATTGACGGCGTCCAGGCTCGCCTTCGAATACGTACTCATCGGCATGAACGTGGTGGCGGCCCTGCTCCTGCTGCTGCGCGCGCGACGCGTGCCCACGCGCGGCAACCGCTACCTGGCGACCGCTGCGGCGGTCACCGGCCTGAGCGGCATCAACTTTACCTTGTACCTGGGGCCGGACGACCTGTCGAACATCGCCGCCCACCTGTACAAGCTGCTCGCATTCCTGTGCCTGCACCGGGCGGTGTTCGCCGAGGTTCTGCAGGCGCCGACCCGGTACCCGGTGGCGGCGCAGCAAGGGCGCCGCACCGGCCTGTCCAGCGCCGCGCGCGACGTCGCCCGCCTGCAGCCCGCCGTGGCCAGGCGCCTGGCGCAGGACCCGCTGGCAGCCTTGCCGGACCGGCACCGGGCGCTGGAAATGCTGGGCGAAGCGATCGAGGCGGCCCACTGCAACGCCGGCGCGGTGGCGGTGCTGGTGCTCGACATCGACGGCCTCAGGAAGATCAACAGCCACTATGGCTGGACCGGCGGCGAAGACGTGCTGCACGAGTGCGTGGCGCGCCTGTCGGCCCGGCTCGGCGCCGACGACCTGCTGGCGCGTCAGGGCAACAACGAATTCATCGTCGTGCGGCGCCATAGCAGCCGGGACAATGCGGCCGCGCTGGCCAGGGCGCTGCAGGATTGTGTACGCCGTCCTTTTGCCCCGGCCGGCAACCATGTGTTCCTGTCGGCCAGCGTCGGCATTGCGGTCCTGCCGACCGAGCCCTGCCAGCCCGACCAGCTGCTGCAGATGGCGCAACTGGCGAGCGCCTGCGCCCGCACCGACGCTCCGGCGCACCTGTGCTTCTACAGCGCCAGCATGGAAGGGTCGATTCGTGAACGCATCGACCTGGAAACCATGCTGAGCCATGCGATCGAGCGCGGTCAGTTCGTGCTCCAGTACCAACCGCGCGTCAGCGTCAAGAACGGCAGCATGGTCGGGGTCGAGGCCCTGGTGCGCTGGCGCCATCCGGTACTGGGCCTGCTGGCGCCGGCGCGCTTCATTCCGATCGCGGAAGAAAGCGGCCTGATCAACGAGCTCGACCTGTGGGTCCTGCGCGAAGCCTGTACCCGCGCTGCCGCATGGCGGGCGCAAGGGCTGTTCCGCGGGCGCATTTCGGTGAACCTGTCGGCGCGCCAGTTCCAGCAGCCGGGACTGGCGCAGCGGATCCGCGCCGCGCTGGACGCCAGCGGCCTGGCGCCGGCCGGCCTGGAACTCGAGATCACCGAAAGCACCGTGATGCAGGACACCGAAGAGGCCGCCGACGTGCTGCGCTCCTTGAGGGAACTCGGGGTCAGCGTGTCGATCGACGATTTCGGCACCGGCTACTCGTCGCTGAGCTACCTGAAGCGCTTCCCGCTCGACGTCCTCAAGATCGACCGCGCCTTCGTGAACGACATGGGCGATGAGGCAGGGGCGGCGATCATCCGCGCCATCATCACCCTGGCCCATTCGCTCGGCCTTGCCGCGGTCGCGGAAGGGGTCGAGACGGCCGAACAGGTGGCCTTCCTGAAGGAGAACGATTGCGACCAGATCCAGGGCTATTACTTCAGCCGTCCGATCTGGCCCGAGCAGCTGGCCGGCCTGCTCATGAAGGAAACGCCGGCCCTGTGTTGACCCTGTGTTGAAGCACCGCTTCAGCCTTGGTGTCCTTCCCTTGAACCATCCCAGAGCGAAACCATTCACATGCTGCTATTTCAAAAAACAAGCATCAAGATCCGCCTCCTGTTCGTGATTGCCCTGCTTGGCATGGAGCTGATCGTCGGGGCCGCAGTCGGGCTGATCAGCCTGGGACATGCCAACGACGAGCTGCAGTCCCTGTACAGCGACCGCCTGGTCCGCCTGGGCCAGCTCGACCAGTTGGTGCGCAGCCTGAACCGCATCAAGTTCGATGCCGCCGAAGCACTGACGGCCGAGGCCGGACAGCTGCCCGCCCTGCTCGAGGACATCGGACACAACGACGCCATCGTCGAGCAGCAATGGAAGGCCTACACGAACGCCGCCATCGATGCCCGCGAACAGGTCCTGGTCGCGCGCTTCCTCGCGGCGCGCAGCGCCTTCGCCGAGCGCGGCCTGCAGCCCGCGATCGCGGCGCTGCGTGGCGCCGACATGGCAGGCGCCAGTGAGATCGTGCATGGCCCGCTGATCGAGACCTTCAAACCCGTGGCTGTCGCCATCGACGAGCTGATCCAGCTTCAGCTCGACGAGGGCCGCAAGTCGACCGAGGCGTCGCACGCGACCTTCGAGATCGTGCGCACGGTGTGCCTGTCCGGCATGGCGCTGGGCCTGGTGCTGGCCGGCATCGTCGGCGTCGCGCTGCTGCGCAGCATCGTGCATCCCCTCGAGCAGGCGGTGCGGATCGCCGGAGCGGTGGCCGGCGGCGACCTGACGCAGGAGATCGATGTGCAGGGCACCGACGAAACCGGCCGCCTGATGCGCGCGCTGAGCGACATGAACGAAGGATTGGCCGGCATCGTCGGCCGCGTGCGGGCCGGCACCGACACCATCGCGACCGCGTCCAGCCAGATCGCGGCAGGCAACCTGGACCTGTCGGCGCGTACCGAACAGCAGGCGGCGTCGCTCGAGCAGACCGCGGCTTCCATGGACGAGCTGACCTCGACCGTCAAGCAGAACGCGGACAATGCGCAGCTGGCGAACCAGCTGGCGCTGTCGGCGTCGGAAGTGGCCGGCAAGGGCGGCGCGGTGGTGGCGCAAGTCGTGCAGACCATGGCGGCGATCGATGCGTCGGCCACGCGCATCGGCAATATCATCGGCGTGATCGACGGCATTGCGTTCCAGACCAACCTGCTGGCCTTGAATGCCGCGGTGGAAGCGGCACGCGCCGGCGAGCAGGGCCGCGGCTTCGCCGTGGTCGCCAACGAGGTGCGCAACCTGGCCCAGCGCAGTGCCGCCGCCGCCAGGGAAATCAAGACGCTGATCGATGAATCGGTGCGCACGGTGAGCGAAGGCTCGGCACTGGTCGACCAGGCCGGCACGACCATGGAAGACATCGTGCGCAGCGTCGAGCGCGTGACCCACATCATGGCCGAGATCATGACGGCCAGCCGCGAACAGAGCGTCGGTATCGAACAGGTGAGCCAGGCCATCGTCCAGATGGACCAGGTCACCCAGCAAAACGCCGCCCTGGTCGAGGAGGCATCGGCCGCCGCCCAGGCCTTGCGCGAAGAGGCGGACAGCCTGGCGCACACGGTGGGCGCCTTCCACCTGCGTGCGCCGGCGAGCACGGGGCAGGACAGTGCGGCCCGGCAGATCGCGGCACAGCCCGGGCCGGGGCCACACGGCGGCCAGCGCCGGGACCTGCAAGCGCTGGCGCCCTGAAGCACGGGCAGCGCGCGACATCCTTTACCACTTGCAGCCGCTGTCCTTCTTGTCCATGGCGAGGAACAGCGGCGCCAGCAGGCCGCCCGGAATGCCGTCCTTGCAATTGCGGCGCTTGGCCTTGCTGATGGCCTTGGCGAACTTCGATTCCGTCTCCAGGGGCGGATCGGGGAATTGCGCGTTCGCCAATCCCTCCCGGCCCAGTCTGGTCTGACCGGCGAGTTGCCGCGCCGCTTGCCTGGCCGTATTCATGTCGAACTGCGGCGTCGCGCTATGCGCCGGCGCAGGTGCCGGTGTGTCGGCCGGCGCATCGGCCTGCTGGACCACGAAGGGATCGGATGGGGTTTCCTGCTGCGGCGAAGCAGGCACGGCAATGACGGGTTCAGGCGCCGACCTGCGTGCGCTGCGTGGCGCCGGCGCTTCCTGCCGCTGTGCCGGTGTCGGTTCGACGCGCGGCGGGGCCGGCGGGGCAATCCTCACGACGATCGCAGCAGGTGGTTCGGGCGCGGACGCCGGCAGGGAACCGCTATTCCGGTAGGCAAGCAGCAACAGGATGTGCACGCTCACGGACACGCCGATGCCGAACAGGAAGCGTTTGTTCCCTTGCATCATGCTTGCGTCACTGTGATCGGACCTTGCCAGACTCATCATGTTTTCGGCTGATTGTTGTCGAAGAATACGACAACAAGCCTTAATTTGGCCTGAAACCTTGACCTGGCAAGCCCGGCGCGGTATGATTCTTCTCCTCGGAGTGTAGCGCAGCCCGGTAGCGCATCTGGTTTGGGACCAGAGGGTCCAAGGTTCGAATCCTTGTACTCCGACCAGTATCAAGAAAAAGGCCGACAGCGAAAACTGTCGGCTTTTTTCGTTTCCGGGCCCTGTTTTTCTTCAGGCGGGCGGCATCGCCACCCGCCCAAAGAATTCAGCCTGCCCGCTTCGCGGCAATCGCATTCCCCGCCCGGCTCGCTCCCTTGCGACCGAGCTGCTGCGAGATGAACTGTCCCGCATCCACCACCTGGTCGAGGTCGATGCCGGTCTCGATGCCGAGCCCGTTCATCAGGTAGACCACGTCCTCGGTGGCGACATTGCCGGTCGCGCCTTTCGCATACGGGCAGCCGCCCAGGCCCGACACCGACGAGTGGAAGATCGCCACGCCGACTTCCAGCGCCGCGTAGATGTTGGCCAGCGCCTGGCCGTAGGTGTCGTGGAAGTGGCCGGACAGCTGCTGCAGCGGGAATTCCCGGCTTGCTGCCAGCATCACGGCCTGGGTCTTGCGCGCGGTCGAGACGCCGATGGTGTCGGCGATGTCGATCTCGTCGCAGCCGAGGTCGCGCATGCGGCGCACCACGTCGGCCACCGCATCCAGGGACACCTCGCCCTGGTACGGGCAGCCGAACGCGGTGCTGATCGAGCCGCGCAGGCGCAGCCTGTTCGCCTTGGCGGCCTGTGCCACCGGCTCGAAGCGCGCGATCGATTCGGCGATCGAGCAGTTGATGTTCTTCTGCGAGAAGGCTTCCGAGGCCGAGCCGAAGATCACGACTTCATCGGCTTTTGCTGCGAGTGCCGCTTCGAAGCCCTGCATGTTCGGCGTCAAGGCCGAGTAGATGGTGCCCGGCAGGCGTTCGATGCCGGCCATGACTTCGGCGCTGGTGGCCATCTGCGTCACCCACTTGGGCGAGACGAAGGACGCCGCCTCGACGTTGGCGAAACCGGCGCGCGCCAGGCGGTTTACCAGTTCGATCTTGACGGCGGCGGACAGCGCTTCCTTCTCGTTCTGCAGGCCGTCGCGCGGCCCCACTTCGACAATCTTGACCTTCTTCGGCAGGCTGGCTTGGTTCATGTCTTTCAATATCCTAGATCGCGGTCGACGACGTCGTCGACGGGTTGGCCGCTCTCCAGCTTCGCGATCTTGTCGGCGATCTGGAGCACGGCTTCGCGGCGCACGGTCAGCGCCGAGATATGCGGGGTGATGCTGATGCGCGGCTCGTTCCAGAACGGGTGCGGCGCCGGCAGCGGCTCGTGGCGGAACACGTCGAGCGTGGCGCCGGCGATGTGGCCGGAGCGGATCAGGGTCATCAGGTCGGGTTCGGCCAGGATGGCGCCGCGCGAGACGTTGATGAGATAAGCGCCCGGCTGCAGCTTGCCCAGGTTGTGGCGGTCGAGCAGGTTGGCGGTCTCGGGCGTCAGCGGCAGCATGCAGACCAGCACCCGCGTCCCGCGCAGAAACGAATCCAGCCCGTCCATGCCATGGAAGCATTCCACGCCAGGGATGTCCTTGGGCGTGCGGCTCCATCCGCGCACCGGAAAGCCGAACAGGCGCATCGCCTCCACCACCGGCAGGCCGAGCTTGCCGAGCCCCATGATCCCGACCGTGAAGTCGTCCTTGGGCGTGAGCGGCAGCGGGTCCCAGACACCTTGCCGGGCCTGTTGCTCGTAGTCGTCGAAGTGGCGGTAGTAGCGCAGCACCGCGTGCGCGACGTATTCCGCCATCTGCACGCCCATGCCGGCGTCGCCCAGGCGCACGAAGGGCACCGGCGGCAGCGCATCGCCCAGCTTGAGCAGGGCGTCGACGCCGGCGCCCATCAGGAAGATCGCCCGCACATGGGCAAGCTGGTCGAGCAGCTCGGGCGCGGGGCTCCACAATACCGCGTAGTCGCATGGCGGCAGGGCGGCGCCCTCCTTCCAGGCGACGGTCTCCACCTGCGGCATGACGGCGGCGAATTCGCGCGCCCATGGCTCGATCACGCCGTCTCCGCGGTACAGGAGTATGCGCATGTCTCCCCCTCTATATTCTTGTATTGGTATTACGCCGCCTTGAAAGCCAGCAGCGGCGCGCCGTCCGCCACCTGGTCGCCAACCTGGTACAGCACTTCTTCCACCAGGCCGTCGCTCGGCGCGGAAATCGTGTGTTCCATCTTCATCGCTTCCATGATCACGAGCGGCTCGCCCTTCTTGACTTCCTTGCCGGACGAGGCCAGCACCGCCACCACTTTACCCGGCATCGGCGCGGTCAGGCGTCCACCTGCGGCCTCGAGCTCGCCGGCGTGCGCCATCGGGTCATTGTACGCCAGGGTGTAATGACGGCCTCCGGTAAACACGTGGAACAGCTCGCCATCGCGGCGCACGCTGCCGTGCAGCGAGGTGTCGCCCAGGCGGATCGTCAGCTCGGCGCCTTCATGGCGGACCAGTTCGAGGCGCTGGCGCTCGCCGCCGGCATCGATCTCCCAGCCGTGAGCGCCATAGGTCAGGCCTACCTGGTAGCCTGCCTCGCCGCTGAATTCGTCGGCGAAGGACAGCACCCGGCGGTAGGCGCTGTTCATGCGCCAGCCGCGGGCCTGGGCCCACGGGTCGGCCGGATTAATGGATCCGCGCACGGTCTCGCTGCTGCTGAGCGCCAGCGCGGCCAGGGCCAGGGCGCCCAGCGGGGCGCTGGCAGGGGCCGGAAACAGCGTGGCGCCGTGGCGCTCGATCAGGCCGGTGTCCAGGTCGGCGCTCGAGAAGGCGTCGCCTTCGACCAGGCGCTTCAGGAAAGCGATGTTGGTCGCCAGGCCGACGATCTGGAATTCCGCCAGGGCCTGCGACATGCGCGCCAGGGCCTGGGTGCGGTCGGCGCCCCAGACGATCAGCTTGGCGATCATCGGGTCGTAGAAGGGCGAGATGGCGTCGCCTTCGCGCACGCCCGAGTCGACGCGCACCGCGGCGGGATTCGTCCCCGAAGCGCCCAGCTCGAACTCGACCGCCTGCGGGGTGTCCATGTGGCGCAGCGTGCCGATCGAGGGCAGGAAACCTTTTTCCGGGTTCTCGGCATAGACGCGCGCTTCGATCGCGTGGCCGTGGATGGCCAGCTCGTGCTGCTTCTTCGGCAGCGGCTCGCCAAAGGCCACCCGCAGCTGCCATTCGACCAGGTCGGTGCCGGTGATCATCTCGGTGACCGGATGTTCGACCTGCAGGCGGGTGTTCATCTCCATGAAGTAGAACGAGCCGTCCTGGTTGGCGATGAATTCCACCGTGCCGGCACCCACGTAGTCGACCGCGCGCGCGGCATTCACGGCCGCTTCGCCCATGGCGGCGCGGCGGTCCTGGGTCATGCCCGGGGCCGGCGCTTCTTCCAGCACCTTCTGGTGGCGGCGCTGCACCGAGCAGTCGCGCTCGTGCAGGTAGACGCAGTTGCCGTGGGTGTCGGCGAACACCTGGATCTCGATGTGGCGCGGGCGGATCAGGTATTTCTCGACCAGCACCTTGTCGTCGCCAAAGGAACTGATCGCTTCGCGCTTGCACGAGGCCAGCGCGGCTTCGAAGTCTTCCGAGCGCTCGACCACGCGCATGCCCTTGCCGCCGCCGCCGGCGCTGGCCTTGAGCAGCACCGGATAGCCGATCCGGTCGGCCTGCTCGCGCAGGAAGGCAGGGTCCTGCTGGTCGCCATGGTAGCCCGGCACCAGCGGCACGTTGGCGCCTTCCATCAGCTGCTTGGCGGCCGACTTGGAACCCATCGCACGCATCGAGGAACCCGGCGGACCGATGAAGACCAGGCCGGCGGCCTGCACGGCTTCGGCGAATTCCGCGTTCTCGGACAGGAAGCCGTAGCCCGGGTGGATCGCCTGGGCGCCCGTGGCCTTGGCCACCTCGATGATCTTCTGGCCGCGCAGGTAGCTGTCCTTGGCCGCGCTCGGGCCGATCAGCACCGCCTCATCGCAGACCGCCACGTGCTTCGAGCCCGCGTCGGCTTCCGAGTACACGGCGACGGTGCGGATACCCATGCGGCGCGCGGTGGCGGCGACACGGCAGGCGATTTCGCCACGGTTGGCGATGAGGATTTTGGTGAACATGCGTTGGTCTTTCGCTTCTTCGGTTTAGGTTCATGGCGGCCGTGTCTCCCCGGCCGCGTTCGCAAAAAATTAGCAGCCGCAGGCAGCCTTGGCCGCCGACTCCAGCGTCGCGGCGCGCGTCTTCAGGCCCAGCTTCTCGAGCAGCACGCGGTCGTCGTCCGCTTCCGGGTTGCCGGTGGTGAGCAGCTTGTCGCCGTAGAAGATCGAATTCGCGCCGGCCATGAAGCACATCGCCTGCACGGCTTCGCCCAGTTCGCGGCGGCCGGCCGACAGGCGCACGCGCGCCTGCGGCATGGTGATGCGGGCCACGGCGATGGTGCGCACGAATTCGATCGGGTCGAGTTTTTCCACGCCATGCAGCGGCGTGCCCTCGACCTGCACCAGGTGGTTGACCGGCACCGATTCCGGATACGGGTTCAGGTTGGCCAGCTGGGCGATCAGGCCGGCGCGCTGCTCGCGCGTCTCGCCCATGCCCACGATGCCGCCGCAGCAGACCTTCAGGCCGGCGCTGCGCACGCGGCCCAGCGTGTCCAGGCGGTCCTGGTATTCGCGGGTCGAGATCACGTTGTTATAGAAATCCGGCGCGGTGTCGATGTTGTGGTTGTAGTAGTCCAGGCCCGCTTTTTTCAGCTGTTCGGCCTGGCCTTCTTCCAGCATGCCCAGGGTGGCGCAGGTTTCCATGCCGAGCGCCTTCACTTCGCGCACCATGGTCTCGACCTTCTCCATGTCGCGTTCCTTCGGGCTGCGCCATGCCGCGCCCATGCAGAAGCGGGTGGCGCCATTGGCCTTGGCTTCGCGCGCCGCATCCAGCACGGTGTCGAGGTCGAGGATCTTCTTGGCTTCGACGCCGGTGTCGTAGCGCGCGGCCTGCGGGCAGTAGCCGCAGTCTTCCTCGCAGCCGCCGGTCTTGATCGACAGCAGGGTGGCCAGCTCGACGTCGCCGTCGGGGAAGTTGGCGCGGTGCGCTTCCTGGGCGCGGTGCATCAGTTCGTTGAACGGCAGTTCGAACAGGGCCAGCACGTCGGCCAGCGGCCAGGTGGCGTTGTCCGCCTGCTTGATGGCGACAGGGCGGTGGAGGGCGACGGTATTCGTTTGGGACATCTTGGTTTTCCTTAGGTCTGGACGCGCGGGGAATGCCAGCCCGGCAGTCCCGCGAGGTCGATATATTCTGCGGCGGCTTCGGCCGTCGGGTTCTCCAGGCGGGGCACGTGGCCCAGCAGCGGCGCCGGAATGCGTTGTTCCAGCGCGTCGATGTTGTCAAGCTCGAAGCGCATATCGGGGTCGACCGTGTTGGCGACCCAGCCGGCCAGCACCAGGCCGCGCGCCACGATGGCCTCCACGGTGAGCAAGGCATGGCTGATGCAGCCCAGGCGCATGCCCACCACCAGGATCACCGGCAGGTTGAGCTGGGCGGCCAGGTCGGCGCTGTCGAAATCGTCGTTGAAGGGCACCCGGAATCCGCCCACGCCTTCGACCACCACCGCATCCGAGGCCGCCTGGATTTCGGTGTAGGCGGCCAGGATCGGCACCGGTTCGATGATCACGCCCTCGAGGGCGGCGGCGATGTGCGGCGCCGCCGGTTCCTTCAGCATGAAGGGCGTCGTGATGCTGGATGGAAGGTGCACGTTGCCGGCAGCGCGCAGCATGTCGGCGTCTTCGTTGTGGAGCTCGCCGTCGCGCAGCTCGGCGCCGGCCGCCACCGGCTTCATGCCGCAGGCGCGGCGGCCGCTGGCCGCCAGCTTGTGCAGGATCGCGGCCGAGATCAAGGTCTTGCCGATCTCGGTATCGGTGCCGGTCACGAAGCAGCAGAAGCGCGAAGGCACGGCATCCAGGGCCAGCGCTTCCGGTTGCGGCTCGGCGGGCGCTTCGGTCGCGACCGGGGCGCCGGCGCTTCCCGGCACCGTGAGCACGGGCGTCAAGGCCAGCGGTTGGTCGGGTTCGTTCAGGTTCTTCATGCGGTGGCCCTTTCCAGTTCGTTCAGCGCGCGTGCCAGCAGCGCCACGTCGTCGTGGGTGTGCGCGGCCGACAGGGTCACGCGCAGGCGCGCCGTGCCCGGCGCCACGGTCGGCGGACGGATCGCCGGCACCCACAGGCTCTGCTCGTGCAGGCCGGCGGCCACGCGCAGCGCGTCCTCGTTGCTGCCGATGATCACCGGCTGGATCGCGGTACGCGAGGGCAGCAGCTGCCAGCGTTGCAGGCGCAGCGCATCCTGCAGGTGCTCCACCAGTGCCGCCAGGTGGGCGCGGCGCTGCACGCCTTCGTCGCCGCCGATGATGTCGAGGCTGGCCTGCAGCGCATGCGCCAGCGCCGGCGGTGCGGCCGTGGTGTAGATGTAGGGGCGGGCGCGCTGCACCAGCAGTTCGATCACGCTGGCGTGCGCCGCAACGAAGGCGCCGCCCACGCCGGCCGCTTTTCCAAGCGTGCCGATGTAGACCAGGTTGGGCGAGCGCAGCCCGAAATGCTCGAGCGCGCCGCGGCCATGCTCTCCCAGCACGCCGAAGCCATGGGCGTCGTCGACCACCAGCCAGGCCCCAAGGCGTTCGCACAGGGCCAGCAGCGCGGGCAGCGGCGCCAGGTCGCCGTCCATGCTGAACACGCTGTCGGTGACGACGATCCTGGTCGCCGCCGTGCTGGCGGCCAGCTGCCGTTCGAGCGCCGCGACGTCGCCGTGCGGATAGACCGCGACGCCGGCCTTGGCCAGGCGCGCGCCGTCGATCAGCGAGGCGTGGTTCAGCGCTTCCGAAAAGATCATTGCGTCGGCATCCGCGCCCAGCGCGGTGAGCACCGCCAGGTTGGCCATGTAGCCGGTGCACAGGTACAAGGCGCGCGCCTGGTCGATGTGCGGCGCCAGCCATTCGCCGAAGCGCGTTTCGAGCAGTGCGTGCGCGCGGCTGTGGCCACTGACGAGGTGCGAGGCGCCGCTGCCGGCGCCATAGCGCGCCGCGCCTTCCTGCAGCGCCGCGATCACGGCAGGGTGTGCCGCCAGGCTGAGGTAGTCGTTGCTGCAGAAGGCCAGCATGGCGCGACCGTCGACCACCTGGCGCGGCGCGCAGGGGCTGTCGGCCACGCGCAGGCGGCGCGTCAGGCTCTGCGTTGCCAGTGCGTCGAGCTTGCGGTCGATGTCGGCGATCAGGTCCATCATGCTCAGCCCGCGATCACCGACTCGAACACCTTCTGCGTGCGCGCGGCCAGGCCGGCGACATCCTCGTCGTCCAGCACGTAGGGCGGCATCAGGTAGACGGTGCGGCCGATCGGGCGCAGCAGCAGTTCGTTCTCCACGGCGGTGGTGAAGAAGCGGCGCGCAAAGCTCGACGCGCGCGCAGCATCAGGCTCGACCGCGTCGAAGGCGAAGATCATGCCGCGCTGGCGGAAGTGCTGTGCGCGCTCGTGCTCGGCCAGCGGCGCCAGCGCGATGGTCAGCCTGGTGGCCAGCTCGCGGTTGCGGTTCAGCACGTCGTCTTCCTCGAAGATCTCGAGCGTGGCCAGGGCCGCGCGGCAGGCCAGCGGATTGCCGGTGTAGGAGTGCGAGTGCAGGAAGCCGCGGGTAATGTCTTCGCTATAGAAGGCCTGGTAGATGGCGTCGCTGGTGAGCACCAGCGAGAGCGGCAGGTAGCCGCCGCTGATGCCTTTCGACAGGCACAGGAAGTCCGGCCAGATGGCTGCCTGCTCGCAGGCGAAGAAGGTGCCGGTGCGGCCGCAGCCGACCGCGATCTCGTCGGCGATCAGGTGCACGTGGTGCTGGTCGCACAGCTCGCGCAGCAGTTCCAGGTAGAGCGGGTCGTACATCGCCATGCCGGTGGCGCACTGCACCAGCGGCTCGACGATGATGGCCGCGATCTTGTCGCCGCGCTCTTCGAACAGGGTGCGCACGGCTGCAATGGCGCGTCGGGCGACGTCCTGCGCCGATTCGCCCTCTTGCGCGTTGCGCGCGTCCGGCGCCGGCACCACGTGCGAGGCGCGCAGCAGCGGGCCGTAGGCGTCCTTGAACAGCGGCACGTCGGTGACGGCAAGCGCGCCGATGGTCTCGCCGTGGTAGCTGCCCTGCAGGCAGACGAATTCCTGCTTGGACGAATGGCCGGCGTTGCGCCAGGCGTGGAAGCTCATCTTCATCGCGATCTCGACCGCCGACGCGCCGTCGGAGGCGTAGAAGGCGTGGCCGAGGTTGTGGCCGGTGAGGGCCGCGAGTTTTTCCGACAGCTCGATCACCGGCTCGTGGGTGAAGCCGGCCAGCATCGCGTGTTCCAGCTTGTCCAGCTGCTGCTTCAGCGCCGCATTGATGCGCGGGTTGGCGTGGCCGAACAGGTTGACCCACCAGGAGCTGATGCCGTCCAGGTAGCGGCGGCCTTCGTGGTCGTACAGCCACGGCCCCTTGCCATGGCTGACCGCGATCAGCGGCACCTCTTCGTGGTGCTGCATCTGGGTGCACGGGTGCCACACGCTGCGCAGGCTGCGTGCGATCCAGTCGGAAGAGGTTTGCTGCTTCACAATCAATCCAATACTTAATACTGTTTACTTAATTTAGCCAGGTCGGCTTGCGCTTCTCGAGGAAGGAAGCGACGCCTTCGCGGCCCTCCATGGATGCGCGGATTTCCGCGATGCGGTTGGCCGTATCGGCCAGCAGCGCGTCGTCGACCGGCTGGCCCACGACCTCGCGCACCAGCTTTTTCGCCTGCACCACGGCGTTCGGACTGTTCGTCACCAGGCTCTTCACGATGCCGGCCACGGTGGCGTCCAGCGCCTCCGCCGGCACGACCTCGTGGGCGAAGCCGATGCGATGCGCTTCCCTGGCGTCGAAGCGCTCGGCGGTGAGGAAGTAGCGGCGCGAAGCCTGCTCGCCCATGGCCTTGATGACGTAGGGCGAGATGGTGGCCGGGATCAGGCCCAGTTTCACTTCGGACAGGCAGAAGTGCGCCACCTCGCTGGCGACCACGATGTCGCAGGCGGCCACCAGGCCCATGCCGCCGGCGTAGCAGTCGCCCTGCACCTTGGCGACCGTGGGCTTCGGGCACAGGTAGATGGTGCGCAGCATGTCGGCCAGGCGCGCGGCATCCTGCTGGTTCTCGCTGTGCGAGTAGCCGGCCATCTTCTTCATCCAGTTCAGGTCGGCGCCGGCGCAGAAGGCCGGGCCGTTGGCGGCCAGCACGATGGCGCGCACCTGTTCATTGCGTCCGAGTTCGTCGAAGGCCAGCGCCAGTTCCGCGATGGCGTGCTCGTTGAAGGCATTGCGCAGGTCGGGACGGTTGAGGGTGACGGCGGCCACCTTGTCGTCGATCGCGACGGTCAGCGTCTGGTATTCCATGTTCTTGTTCTCCCTTACATGCGGAACACGCCGAACTTGGTGTCCTCGATCGGCGCGTTCAGCGCGGCCGAGAGACCCAGGCCCAGCACGGTGCGGGTGTCGGCCGGGTCGATCACGCCGTCGTCCCACAGGCGCGCCGACGCATAATAGGGGTGGCCCTGGTGCTCGTACTGCTCCTTGATCGGCTGCTTGAAGGCCGCTTCTTCCTCGGGCGACCACTGGCCGCCCTTGCCTTCGATGCCGTCGCGTTTTACTGTCGCCAGCACCGAGGCCGCCTGGTCGCCGCCCATCACCGAGATGCGCGCGTTCGGCCACATCCACAGGAAGCGCGGAGAGAACGCGCGCCCGCACATGCCGTAGTTGCCGGCGCCGAAGGAGCCGCCGATGATCACGGTGAACTTCGGCACCGAGGCGGTGGCGACGGCCGTGACCATCTTGGCGCCGTTGCGGGCGATGCCTTCGTTCTCGTACTTGCGGCCGACCATGAAGCCCGTGATATTTTGCAGGAACACCAGCGGAATCTTGCGCTGGCAGCACAGCTCGATGAAGTGGGCGCCCTTGAGCGCCGACTCCGAGAACAGGATGCCGTTGTTGGCGATGATGCCGACCTTCATGCCGTAGATGTGGGCAAAGCCGCACACCAGCGTGGTGCCGTAGCGCGCCTTGAACTCGTCGAATTCGCTGCCGTCGACCACGCGCGCGATCACTTCGCGCACGTCGAACGGCTTGCGGGTATCGACCGGGATCACGCCGTACAGTTCTTCCGACGCGTATTTCGGTTCCACGCTTTCGCGCAGCGCGCCTTGTTGCGGCTTGACGCGGTTCAGGTTCGACACGATGGTGCGCGCCAGCGACAGCGCGTGCAGGTCGTTCTGCGCCAGGTGGTCGGCCACGCCCGACAGGCGGGTATGGACGTCGCCGCCGCCCAGGTCTTCGGCGGTGACCACTTCGCCGGTGGCCGCCTTTACCAGCGGCGGGCCGCCCAGGAAAATGGTGCCCTGTTCCTTGACGATGATCGATTCGTCGCTCATGGCCGGCACGTAGGCGCCGCCGGCGGTGCAGGAGCCCATCACCACCGCGATCTGCGGGATGCCCTTGGCGGAGAGATTCGCCTGGTTATAGAAGATGCGGCCGAAGTGGTCGCGGTCCGGGAATACGTCGTCCTGGTTCGGCAGGTTGGCGCCGCCCGAGTCGACCAGGTAGATGCAGGGCAGGTGGTTCTGCTCGGCGATCTCCTGGGCGCGCAGGTGTTTTTTGACCGTCATCGGGTAGTAGGTACCGCCCTTGACGGTGGCGTCGTTACAGACGATCACGCATTCCTGGCCGGCCACACGGCCGATGCCGGTGATGATCCCGGCGCTTGGCGCCGCACCCTCGTACATCTCGTAGGCGGCCAGTTGCGAGAACTCGAGGAAGGGCGTGCCCGGGTCGAGCAGCATCTGCACGCGGTCGCGCGGCAGCAGCTTGCCGCGGGCGACGTGCTTGGCGCTCGCGGCTTCGCCGCCGCCCTGGGCCATCTGCGCGACCTTGGCGCGCAGGTCGTCGACGATGGCTTGCATGGCCGCGGCGTTGGCTTTGAAATCTTCACCGCGCGGATTCAGTTTGCTCTCGATCTGGGGCATTGCCGTCCTCTGTTGTCTCTTGACTTTTGTTTATTTGGGGAAACTTCCGTCCACGTAATACCAGCGCGGCGCCCCGGTCTTCGGGTCGGGCTCGCGCAGGAAACGGCTCACTTCATGGAGCCGATGCGCACGCCCGGCCACCTTGAAACGGGCGACGAATTCGACGGTGTCACTGTCTGGATCATCCGGTGAATTTACTTTACGTTGACGTAAACGTAAAGCAGATTTTATCTCAAGCCCGAGCCAGCGGATTGGTTCCTGATCATCGAAGAGCGGTTCGGTCGGACGGGTGGTCGGATGCCAGGTGGCGAGCAGATAGGGCGCGTTTTTCAGCGTATACGCGGTGTAGCGCGAGCGCATCAAGGTCTCGGCGCTGGGCGGCAGGGCGCTGCCTTCGATGAACGGACCGCAGCAGGCGCCAAGGGACGGCCCGCCGCAGGGGCAGGCACCGGGGATGGTCGTTTTGGACATGGCCGTCATTATCCGCCATTTCCTCATGGCGGATGCGGCAGGCGTTATGCGTGGCGGGTCAGCCGCGCAGGGTCAGGCCATCCAGGGAGAACGGAGGCGCCTCGCCCTTCATGACGCCGGCCAGCAGGCTGGCGCTGCCGCAGGCGAAGGTAAAGCCCAGCGGGCCATGGCCGACGTTCAGCCACAGGTTGCCGTAGCGGGTGGCGCCGATGATCGGGGCGCTGCTCGGGGTGGCCGGGCGCAGGCCGGCCCAGACCGACAGTTGCGAGTAGTCGGCCGCGCGCGGCATGGTCTCCTTTACCTGGCGGGTCAGGCTGTCCACCCGCTTCGGATTGGGGCGCAGGTCTTCGCCGACCATGTCGACCATGGCGGCCACGCGCAGCTTGTCGCCGATGCGCGCGTACAGCACCTTGCGCTCGAAGTCGGTGACGCTGATTTCCGGCGCGACGTCGTCGGCGCGGATCGGCGCCGTCAGGCTGTAGCCCTTGAGCGGATAGAGCGGCAGCGCGATGCCGACCGTGTCGGCCAGGCTGCGGCTCTGGATGCCGGCCGCCAGCACGTAGCTGTCGGCCTGGATCATGCCCTGGTCGGTGTCGATGCCGGCGATGCGGCCCCGATCGGCCACCAGGCGCCGCGCTTCGCCATGGACGAAGCCCTCGAAACGCGGGTGGGCGCGCAGGCGCGCGGCCAGCGCCAGGCAGAAGGCGTGGCAGTCGGCCACCGCTTCGCCGCTGTTGTAGATGCCGCCGGCCAGCAGCGGCTCGGCCGCGCCCAGCGAGGGTTCGCGCGCGGCGCATTCGGCGGCGGACCAGATCTCGCCGGCGCCTGGCTTCCCGGCCGCCTTCTCGAACACGTCGCGCGAGCGGTAGACCACCAGCTTGCCGGCGTCGCGCCAGTCGAATTCCTCGAGCGGGATGGTGACTTCGAGCTGCTTCATGCCCTGGCGCGACAGCTCGCCCAGCTGCAGCAGCTTGTCGGTGGTGCGGCGGTTGACGTCGGCGCGGCAGTGCGCCAGGAAGCTGGCCAGCCAGCGGTACTGGCGCAGGTCGGCTTCCGGGCGGAAGTGCAGCGGGCCGGTGTCCTGGAACATCCATTGCAGGGCCTTCAGCGGCACGCCCTCGTCGGCCAGCGGCGAGACGTAGCGGTAGCTGAGCTGCCCGCCGTTGCCGTAGCTGGCGCCGCTGCCGACCTCGGACGCGCGCTCGAGCAGGCGCACCCGGTAGCCGGCCTCCGCCAGCCACCAGGCCGAGGCCAGGCCGACCACGCCGCCACCGATGACGAGGACTTGCTCATTTGCTTGCACTACTTGCTGCATCCTGCACTCTTCTTCTTTTTGAACTGGGGTGATGAGCTTAGGCGCTCGGCCGCAGCGCGGCCAATGAAACTCGCGCCAAGCGCCATAACCGGCATATATGTACGCATTGGCCTCATGTTGCGGCCTGTTGCGCGATGTTTGTGACAATGGCATGGCGGTACAGCGCACTGAGGATGCGTTCCTCGAAGCGCGCCCGTGCCGAATAGCGTCCGCGTTGCAGTTCCGGATCGGCCGAGCTGCCGCCCGCCAGCATGATCAGGCCGTTGCCGCGCGCCAGGTCGGCCGCGAACACCGAAATCAGGCCATAGGCGTCGCCCGAGTGGCCGACCGCATCGAAGCCGCCGCCCTCGACCAGTCCGGAGCCGGGGCGGTCCGGGAAATGGGCATTGCCCAGGCCCCAGGCAGGGAAGAAGCCGTTCAGCGAATCGCCGTTGCCGCCCTTGTCGTCGATGGTCCAGTGGCGCGCGAACATGCGCTCGAGCGTGGCGCGCTGGAACAGCCGCGTCGTCCCATGCACGCCGCCGTTCATCAGCATCCGCATGATCACGCCCATGTCGCGCGCCGAGATGCGCAGGCCGCCGGTGGGGCTGAAGGGCGTGGCGTTGGCGCCGGGGACGTAGGCGGCGATGCCGGCCGGAGGCGCCGGCGGTGTGGCCGAATAATCGTCGACCTGGGGAATCCAGGGACCGTCCGCGTTCCAGATCTCGGTGTCGGTCGTGCGCTTGCGGTACAGCGTCGCCAGGTTCGCCAGCGCCGCCGGCGGCAGCGCCGACGGGTTGTAGCCGGCAACGATGCCGAGCGGCTGCAGCAGCAGGCGCTGCATCAGGAGGTCGAAGCGCTCGCCCGTCACGCGCTCCATCGCGGTGCCGATCACGCCCCAGCCGAGGTTACAGTAGGTGAAGTACTCGCCCGGGCCGGCGCGCCCGGACCACATCTTGCCTTCGCCGTACAGCGGAGCGCCCGGCACCAGCACGTCCTTCAGGGCAGTCGACAACGGCCAGGAATAGCCGCCTTCGTCGCGCAGCGAGGAGGTATGCGTGAGCAGGCTGCGCAGGCTGATGACGCGATCGGGAAAATGCGGGTTGCGCAGGCTGAAGCCCAGGTAGGCCGAGACGTCGGCCTCGAGCTCCATGCGGCCCGCTTCGACCAGGCGCATCAGGCCCAGCGTGGTCATCATCTTGGAGATCGAGGCGATGCGGAACAGGGTCGCGGGCGTGGCCGGCTTGTCGGACAGGGCGCCGTTGCCGATATAGCGGCGCCCGAAAGCCTGTTCGTACACCGGCTGGCCGGCGCGGATCGCCACCACCGACAGGCTGGCCAGCTGCAGCGCCGGGTCGTCGACCACGGCCGCCAGTTCGGCGTCCAGGGCCCGGCGCGCTGCGGCGGGGAGGAGCGGCGCGGCCGCGGAGGACAGCGGCGCCGCCAGCAGCGGCTCGACCGCGCCCAGCAGGGCCATGCCCAGCAAGCTGCGCCTGCGCTCGTTCATCCCGGTCTCCTTCTGCCTGTGTTTATTTGTGAAATATGTAAACCTTTGGTTGAGCATACGGAGTGACAGGAAGGATTGCCAAATGAATAGCCGTCAACTTGGCATAACCGTTTTATATTGGTCTAAAGTGGTATGCTCATAAGCACAGTTTGACGAAGCTGCTGCGCCTTGCAGCGGCGGTCGGCGACGGCGCTTCAAGCTGTCCATAAGCCAGGCGAATGTGTGCACCATGCTTTTTCATGGACTGCAATGTGTCGGCAACAGATGGAGCCATTACACTTTGGTCAACCCCCACAGCCTGCTGCCGATGACGACAAGCACCCCCGCCTTCCAGGTCGACCTGACCGACAACTCGCCGCTGTACATGCAGCTGGCGCGCAAGCTCGCACAAGACGTGCGCGACGGCCGCTACCAGGCCGACCAGGCGCTGCCGTCCGAACGCACCCTGTCCGAGCAGCTCGACGTCTCGCGCGTCACCGCGCGCAAGGCGATCGACCAGCTGGTCGACCAGGGGCTGGTGGTGCGCCGGCGCGGTTCCGGCAATTACATCGCGCCGCGCATCGAGCAGCCGCTGTCGGACCTGTCGAGCTTTTCCGAACAGCTGCAGCAGCGCGGCTATACCCCGAGCAGCCACTGGCTGCGGCGCGAGGTGGTGCTGGCCGAGGCCGACGAGCAGCTCTCGCTCGGGCTGTCGCCGAACGCCCGCGTGGCCCGCCTCGAGCGCCTGCGCCTGGCCGACGAGGTCGTGATGGCCTATGAAGTGAGCGTGATCCCGGCCACCGTGCTGCCGCGGCCCGAGAACGTCGGCGGTTCGCTGTATGCGCACCTGGCCAAGACCGGGCACATGCCGGTGCGCGCGCTGCAGCACCTGCGCGCGATGAATGCGCCGGCCGAACTGGCGGCGCGCCTGGCCGTGCCGGAAGGCCGCGCGGTCCTGTTCATCACCCGCGTCGGCTACCTGGAATCGGGCGAGCCGGTGGAGCTGACGCATTCCTACTGCCTGAGCGACCACTACGACTTCGTGGCCGAGTTGCGCCGCCCAGCATAACTTTTCGGCATGATGACGGCCGCAGCTTTCATGAGCCACTTGCCGCAATTGGTATTACACTGGTTTCATCGATTACTTTGCTCCTAGAAGACACGGCAATGCTGAAAACCGAAACCCCGGCCCAGGACCACGCTTCCCTCGACCAGTACCCGACCGTGGAACTGGTCAACGTCCTGGTGGACGACCAGCTCAATGCGGTCAATGCGGTGCGCGCCGCCGCGCCGCGCATTGCCGCCGCCGTCACCGCCGCGCTGCCGCGCGTGGAAGCGGGCGGGCGCCTGATCTACGTCGGCGCCGGCACCTCGGGCCGCCTCGGCGTGCTCGACAGCGTCGAGCTGTACCCGACCTTCTCGTGGCCGCACGAGCGCGCGGTGGCGCTGCTGGCCGGCGGCCAGGACGCGATGTTCGTCGCGGTCGAAGGCGCCGAGGACGACTTCGACCAGGGCGCCGCCGACCTGAACAACGTGAACGTGGGCGCCAACGACGTGGTGCTGCTGATCGCTGCTTCCGGCTTCACCCCTTACGTGCTGGGCGCGTTGAAAGCCGCGCGCGAACTCGGCGCGCTGACGATCGGCTTCGCCAACAACGCCGACGCGCCGGTGGCCATGGATGCCGAGATCGGCGTCACCCTCGACACCGGCCCGGAAGTCATCTCGGGCTCGACCCGCCTGAAGGCCGGCACCTCGCAGAAGATCGCCCTGAACACCTTCTCCAGCGCGCTGATGGTTCGCCTGCACAAGGTGTACGGCAACCTGATGGTAGACTTGAAGGCTACCAACGCCAAGCTGGTGCGACGCGCCATCCGCCTGACCATGTTCGCCAGCGGCGCCGACGAGGCAGCCGCGCAGGCGGTGCTGGAGCAGTGCGGCTACCACGTCAAGACCGCGGTGGTGGCCTTGATCAAACAAACCAGTGTCGAGCAGGCGCAGGCCCTCCTGGAGGCGGCGCACGGCAGCGTGCGCGAAGCCATCGCATAAGAGCGGGGCGTCCGGGCCCCGCCGACCACGAAAGAACTATGCAAACTACGCAAGCGAAATCCCCGTGGCAGTGGGTGCCGTCCCTGTACTTCGCCCAGGCCATCCCCTACGTGGTGGTGATGAGCCTGTCGGTCATCATGTACAAGGACATGGGCGTGTCCAACTCCGACATCGCCTTCTATACCAGCTTGCTGTACCTGCCCTGGGTGATCAAGCCCCTGTGGTCGCCGATCGTCGACATGTTCGGCACCAAGCGCCGCTGGACCGTGCTGCTGCAACTCGCGGTCGCGGCGTCGCTGGTTGCGGTGGGCATGTCGCTGCACCTGCCCAACTTCTTCGTCGCCAGCCTGGCCGTGATGTGGCTGATGGCCTTCAGTTCCGCCACCCACGACATCTCGGCCGACGGTTTCTACATGCTCGGCCTGCGCCAGCAGCAACAGGCCGCGTTCGTCGGGGTGCGCTCGACCTTCTATCGCCTGGCGACGCTGGCGGGGCAGGGGCCGCTGGTGGTGCTGGCCGGTTACCTGGCTACCCAACTGGGCGACGTCAACCAGGCCTGGTCGATCGTGTTCTTCGTGCTGGCCGGCCTGTTCTTCGCGGCCTTCATGTGGCACCAGCTGGTCTTGCCCAAGCCGGACAGCGACCACAAGGTGGCCGGCACCAGCAATCCGCTGCGCGACTTCTTCACCACCTTCGCGCTGTTCTTCCGCAAGCGCGACATCTGGCTGATCCTCGGCTTCATCCTGACCTTCCGCCTGGG
This sequence comes from Massilia sp. X63, assembly GCF_041023745.1. Lineage (NCBI taxonomy): Bacteria > Pseudomonadati > Pseudomonadota > Betaproteobacteria > Burkholderiales > Oxalobacteraceae > Massilia > Massilia sp. X63. The sequence goes on along the minus strand of NZ_JBFTEF010000003.1, from coordinate 110,388 downwards.
CGAGGCCCAGCTCCTGAAGCTGGTGGCGCCCTTCCTCAAGGATTCGCTGGCCGAGGGCGGCCTGGGCTTGACCACCGAGCAGTACGGCATCGCCTACGGCACCATCGGCATCGCCTTCCTCACCCTGGGCGGGCTGGCCGGCGGCTACCTGATCTCGCGCCTGGGCCTGAAGCGCTGCCTGTGGTTGATGGTGTTCGCGGTGCACCTGCCGGACCTGGTGTTCGTCTACCTGTCGCAGACGCAGCCGACCAGCTTCGCCGTGGTCTGCGCGTCGCTGGCCATCGAGCAGTTCGGCTACGGTTTCGGCTTCACCGCGATGATGCTGTACATGATCATGGTCTGCGAGGGCGAGCACAAGACCGCCCACTACGCGATCTGCACCGGCCTGATGGCCCTCGGCATGATGGTGCCGGGCATGTGGAGCGGCGACCTGCAGGAATACCTCGGCTACAAGCACTTCTTCATCTGGGCCTGCCTGTCCACGATCCCCGCCTTCATCATGGCGGCACTGGTGAAGATCGACCCCGAGTTCGGCAAGAAGTAGGGTGGCCGGCGCAGCCGACCACCCTACAGAACAATCACAAGGAGACCATGCAGCAATGCCCGATGCACCCGTGCGCCTGACTTCCCTCGACGCCTTCCGCGGCTTTACCATCGCCGCGATGGTCCTCGTGAACAATCCGGGCGACTGGGGCAACCTGCATGCGCAACTGGCCCACGCCAAATGGCACGGCTGGACCTTCACCGACTGCATCTTCCCCTTCTTCCTGTTCATCGGCGGCGTCGCCATGACCCTGTCGCTCGGGCGCCTGGCGGCAGCAGGCGCCGACAAGCCGCGCCTGCTGCTCAAGCTGGCGAAACGCGCCGCGCTGATCTTCCTGATCGGCTTCCTGCTGAACCTCATCCCGCGCTTCGACTTCGAGACCGTGCGCATCCCGGGCGTGCTGCAACGCATCGCCCTGTGCACGCTGCTGGCGGCGCCGCTGGTCGTCTACCTCGGCTGGCGCGCGCAGCTGGCCGTGATCGCCGCGCTGCTGGCGCTGTACTCGGTGCTGATGCTGTGGGTGCCGGTGCCCGGCATCGGGGCCGGCGTACTGGAGCCCGGCCAGGACTTCGGCGCATACGTCGACCGCATGCTGCTGGACGGCCACCTGTGGGTGCAGGCCAAGACCTGGGACCCGGAAGGCTTGATCAGCACCATCCCGGCCCTGTGCAGCCAGCTGTTCGGCGTGCTCGCCGGGCGCCTGCTGGCCCTGAATGTGCCGCGCATCGAGCAGACCGCATGGATGCTGTTCGCCGGCCTGGTGTTCCTGGCGCTGGGATCGAGCCTGGATGCGGTGCTCATGCCGATCAACAAGAGCCTGTGGACGGTGTCCTACTGCCTGTGGATGACCGGCTGGGCGCTGCTCGCCTTCGGCATGTTCTACTGGCTGCTCGACGCCAACCCCTACGCCGTCGTGCGCGAGCGCGCCGCGGCCTGGGCCAAACCCTTCGTCATTTATGGCATGAACGCGCTGTTCATCTTCGCGTTCTCGGGCTTCGTCGCCAAGATGCTCGGTTTTATCAAGCTGGCGGGACCAAGCGGCAACCAGCTGTCGCTCGGCCGCACGCTGTATGCGCCGATCAAGGCGCTGCCGCTGGGCGCCGCCAATACCTCCCTGTTATATGCCATCCTGTTCAACGCCTGCATGTTCGCGATCGCGTACGGCATGTGGCGCAAGCGGTGGTTCGTCAAAGTCTGAAAAGAATGAAGGAGCGGATTTGAAGCCGGATTTGAAAAAACGTGCATTCACCCTGGCCGGCATGGCCGGTATGGCCGGTGCGCTGACCCTGGGCAGCTTCCTGACTGCCTGCACCACCCAGCCGACCGTTCCCGGCGCCGGAACCGCCGATACGCCGCCACCGGCCCCGCGCGAATTCCGCGCCGCCTGGGTCTCGACCGTCGCCAACATCGACTGGCCGAGCAAGCCGGGCCTGCCTGCCGCGCAGCAGCAGGCCGAGGCGATCGTGATCCTGGATCGCGCAGTCAGCCTGAACCTGAACGCGATCGTGCTGCAGGTCCGTCCGGCGGCCGATGCGATCTATCCGTCGAAGATCGAGCCCTGGACCGAATACCTGACCGGCGCCCAGGGCAAGCCGCCGTCGCCGATGTACGATCCGCTCGCGTTCTGGGTCAAGGAAGCGCATGCGCGCGGCCTCGAACTGCACGCCTGGTTCAATCCCTACCGCGCACGCCACGACAATGCGCGCACGCCGGCCGCGCCCAACCACATCACCAACACCATCCCGCACGCGGTCAAGCGCTACGGGAAGTTCATGTGGATGGATCCGGGCGAAGAAGCCGCGTCGAAGCAGACCATGGACGTGATCCTCGACGTGGTGCGCCGCTACGACATCGACGGCGTGCACATCGACGACTACTTCTATCCGTACCCGATCGAGGCGCCTGACGTCGCCGGCAATGCGCAGGCGCTGGACGGCAACGGCAAGCCCGCGAGCAAGGAGCTCGACTTCCCCGACGGCCCGGCCTGGGACCGTTATGTGGCCGGCGGCGGCAAGCTCGATCGCCCCTCCTGGCGCCGCGACAACGTCAACCGCCTGATCGAAGCGATGTACAAGGGCATTCACAAGGAAAAGAGCTGGGTGCGCTTCGGCATCAGCCCCTTCGGCCTGGGCCGCCCGGACCGCCGCCCGCCGGGCATCGCCGGCTTCTCGCAGTACGACAAGCTGTATGCGGACGCCGAGCTGTGGCTGGAGAAGGGCTGGCTCGATTACTTCACGCCGCAGCTGTACTGGCCGATCGCACAGACCGCCCAGTCCTATCCGGTGCTGCTCGACTACTGGATCGGCCAGAACCCGCAGGGCCGCCACATGTGGCCGGGGCTGTTCACCAGCCGCATCGGCGCGCCGACCAGGAACTACGCGCCACAGGAGGTCATCGACCAGATCGCCCTGACGCGCCAGCGTCCGCAGGCGACCGGCCACGTCCACTTCAGCATGGTGGCGCTGACCCAGAACCGCGAGGGCATCAGCGACAAGCTGCGCGCGGGCACCTACGGCGGCCAGGCGCTGGTGCCGGCCACCCCCTGGCTGAAGTCCGAGGGGCCGGGCACACCGCAGGTCACGGCCGCGCGCGCCAAGGACGGCGTCGCGCTCAGGTTCAAGCCAGGCAAGGCGAACGCGCTGTATGCGGTCTGGGCGCGCCATGGCGGCCAGTGGCGCTTCTCGGTGGTGCCGGCGGTGCGCGTGGACTGGACCGTGCCGGACGACGCCAGGCTCGGCGCGGCCGACCTGGTGCTGGTGAATGCGGTCGACCGCCTCGGCAACGAAGGCGCGCGCGTTCAGGCATGGCGTAAGCCGTAATATAGGGAACAAGAGGCCGAACCGTGTAATACGCGGTTCACCGGCCTTGTTCATGCAGGACCGATAACAACCACTCGCGGGCTATGCTTACTCCCGAACAGCAACAAGACAAACTAGGCCTCGGCATCGATGCCGGCGGCACCCAGACCCGTTGGGCCCTCGCGGCGCCGGACGGGCGCATCGTCGCCGAGGGCACGGCAGACGGCCTGTCGGCCCTGCAAATGGGCAGTACCGACGGACGCGAGGCGGTGCAGGCCACCTTCGGCGCCATTGCGCAGGATGTGCTGGCAAAAGCAGTGCTGGCGCATGGCCGCGTCGTGGCGGTGCGCGCCGGCCTGACCGGCTATGGCGGCGACGGCGGCCTGCTCCAGCGCAGCCTGGGCGAACTGCTCGGCCTCGACCCGAAGGCGGTAGTGCTCAGCAACGACATCGAGATCGCCTACCTCGCCAGCTTCAAGCCGGGCGAGGGTTACCTGGTGTATGCCGGCACCGGCTCGATCGGCGCCTACATCGACGACCATGGCGGCTTCCATCGCGCCGGCGGACGGGGCGTGGTGCTGGACGACGGCGGCGGCGGCTTCTGGATCGCGCGCGAGGCCCTGCGCCATATCTGGCGCCTCGAAGACGAGCAGCCCGGCGCCTGGGAAAACTCCCCGATGGCGCATGCCGTGTTCCAGCACGTGGGCGGTTCGGACTGGTCGTTCTCGCGCCAGTTCATTTACGGCCGCGAGCGCGGCGAGGTCGGCAAGCTGGCAATCGCGGTCGCCGCCACCGCCGAACGCGACCCGGCCGCCGCCGCCATCCTGCGCGAAGCCGGCCGCGAACTGGCCCGGCTGGCGCAGGCGCTGGTCAGCCGTTTCGGCCCGCGCCCGGTGGCGCTGGCCGGCCGCGCCGCCGAACTGCACCCGGCCATCGTCGAGACCATGCGCGCAGCCCTGCCGCCGGATACGCGATTGACCCAGACCTGCATGCGCGCCCACTATGCGGCCGCGCGGCTGGCAGCAGACCCGGCGCGCTGCGCCAACTAATCACACAGGATCCAACCCCGATGAAAAACCTCCTCGTTCCCGTCATCCTCGCCCTGCTGGCAGGCTGCGCCACCGGCCCGATCGGCCCCAAGATCGACACCACCTACAACGCCAAGGGCCAGTCGAGCCGCGCGCGTTTCCTGGTGCTGCACTACACGGTGTCGGACAATCCGACCTCGATCAAGATCCTGACCGAGCAGCAGGTGAGCTCGCACTACCTGGTGACGAACCACGCACAGCCGATCATCTACCGCCTGGTGGACGAGAACCGCGCCGCCTACCATGCCGGTAACTCGAGCTGGAAGAACTACACGCAGCTGAACAACAGCTCGATCGGCATCGAGATCGTCAACCCGGGCTGGACCGCCAACCCCGACGGCAGCCGCCTGTTCTACCCCTTCCCGCAGGCGCAAATGGATGCGCTGATTCCGCTGCTGAAGGACATCGTCCAGCGCCACGGCATCGCTCCCGAGAACGTGCTCGGCCACAGCGACATCGCGCCGCAGCGCAAGCAGGATCCGGGACCGCTGTTCCCGTGGGCGCGCCTGGCCCAGGAAGGCCTGGTGCTGTGGCCGGACGCGCAGCGCGTCGCCAGGGTGCGCCCGGTGTTCGACGGGACCCTGCCCGACATCTTCTGGTTCCAGCGCAAGCTGGCCACCCACGGTTTCGCGATCCAGCAGACCGGGATGCTGGACCAGCAGACCCGCACCGTTCTGCAGGCCTTCCAGATGAAATACCGCCCGGCCGATTTCGCCGGCAATCCGGATGCCGAAACCGCCGCGCTGCTCGAAGTGCTGACCACGCCGGCGAATGCGCCGCTGCCGGTGATCGTGCCGCCGCTGACGACCTCGCCGGTGCCGCCGCTGCCGCCGGCGACTCCGCCCGCGCCCCCGGTGCCGGAAACTGCGCCCGCCCCGGCCGCGCCGGTGCCGCTGCCGAATCCGGCCGTGCCGGCGCCGGTGCCGACCCCGGCCACCCCGCCGCTGCCGCCCGCGTCGGCTGCGCCTGCAGCGCCCCCAGCACCTGTCGCGCCGGCAGCGCCCGCAGTGCCGGCGGAGCCTGTCGCACCGGCCGCACCGCTTGCCGTACCGGCCAACCCGGCTGTCGTGAACACGCCGTGACGGTCGCCGCAGCCGGGTTTTCCCTGTATCCTTCCGCAAGTCCGCGCCATGCGCGCGGATTCTCGTGCTTCTGACAAATTGCCCGATGGCTGCGTTGCATCGTCTCGCCGTACTAGCGTACTGTCTTCGAGAACGCGCCTTGCCCTCAGGTTTTTGTTAGACGCTCTTAATTGAAGGATGAAGCGATGCGCCTGCGCCATATCGAAGTTTTCCACGCCATTATGCAGGTCGGTACCATCAGCGGTGCCGCCCAGGTTCTCCACATCTCGCAGCCGGCGGTGACGAAAGTCCTGCAGCATGCCGAGCTGCAGCTGGGCATGCCGCTGTTCGAGCGCGTGCGCGGCAAGCTGTACCCGAAGCCCGAAGCGCACCGCCTGTTCGTCGAGACCGAGAAGCTGAACCGCGACCTGCAGGGCATCCGCCGCCTCGCCGCCAGCCTCAAGAGCCGCGCGGTGGAGACCGTACGCCTGGTGTCGACGCCGACCATCGCGATCAGCGTGCTGCCGCAGGCGATGACGGTATGGCGCCGCGACTTCCCGCAGGCGCGCTGCGAGCTGGCCACCCAGCACACCGGCGAGATCGTGAACGCGCTGCGCCTGGGCGAAGCCGACCTGGCGCTGTCGCTGCAGGACCCGCGCCACCCCGGCATCGTGGCCGAACCGATCGCCCACGGCATGCTCACGGTGATGGCGCCACGCGGCACCTGGAGCGAGGAGGAACTGTCCAGGCCTTTCGGCGTCGAAGGACTGAGCGGTGAACTGATCGGCCTGAGCGACGGCGACCCGCTGGGCGAGATGGTGGTCGCGGCCTGCGAAGCGCAGGGCGTGCAGCCGGTCTACCACACCGTGGTGCAGACCTACCAGATTGCGCGCTCGCTGGTCGAAGCCGGCGCCGGCCTGGCCGTGCTCGACCCCTTCACCGCCGCCTCGGCCGATCCGGCCAAGGTGCAGTGCCGCCAGTGGGCGCCGGCGATGCCGGTGCACCTGTATCTGCTGAGCGCCAGCCATTCCCCCTTGTCGCACGGGGCGCGGGAGCTGGCCAATTGTATCGGCGCGACCGCGCGCGCCTGTCTTGAACGAGCCTGTGCATCATGAGTTTGACCGTCGCCAGCGAAGATATCGCCGGCAGCCCTGAATTCCGCCATCTCGCCAGCATCGACGGGATCGCGATCGACCTGCGCTACGCAAGCGCCAACAATTTCGTCGGCCGCGACCTGTATTCGCCCTTCGACTGCGCCTGGCTGCACCGCGACGCCGCCGACGCACTCGGCAAGGTCGTGGCCTGGCTCAAGCAGCGCCGTCCCGGCTACACCCCCCTGGTGCTGGACGCCCTGCGTCCGCAGCGCGTGCAGCAGCAGCTGTGGGATGCGCTGGAAGGCACCGGCCTGCAGATGTACCTGGCCAATCCGGTGCGCGGCTCGATCCACTCCTACGGCATGGCGCTCGACATCACCCTGCTCGACGAAAGCGGCCGCGAGCTCGACATGGGCACCGGCTTCGACGACATGACCAACCTGTCGCACCCGGCGCTGGAACAAGGTTTCCTCCTCTCCGGCGAGCTCACCGAAGCGCAGTTGGCCAACCGCCGCCTGTTGCGCGAGGGAATGCTGCAGGCCGGCTTCTTCGGCATCAACACCGAGTGGTGGCACTTCGACTGCGGCGACCGCGAACTGGTGCGCGCCACCTACCGCCGCGTGCTCTGAGCTTTTTTGCGGCTGCTGAGTCGCTTTACCGCGACAGGCGGGCGCGGCCGTAATCGTGCGCGTCGTGCGCGGTACTAATCTGCCATGTCCTTTCTCCTGGGAGAACCGCGATGCGCACCAACGCAGCTTCCTGGCTCCTTGCTTCCTTGCTGGCCGGCGGCGCCTGCACAGCCCATGCCGAGCCGAGATCCTGGAGCTTCGGCTGGACCGGCTTCCAGTCCAAGCTCACCACCATCGAAAGAAAAGGGAACACCACGGTCACCAGCGTGACCGAAGAATTCCTGCCGAATGCATCGGTCGCGGGCCGGTTTACCGGCGAAGACCTGAACGGCGACGGCATCATCGTGGGCGCCGAGCTGACCTATCTGAATCTGCAGGGCTCGGACCACCTGAGCTGTGGTCCGGACGACTATGCCTATCGCAGCTGCACGCTCGACAGCTTCCGCTTCGACCTCGGCGGGGAACTCTCTTACGCGGCCGGTTACAGCGGACATACCCATGCCGGGGATGCGAGCTGGGAGGGTTACACGACCACCGGCGTGAGCGCACGCTATTCCGGCTACAGCGCCACGAGCGAATTCGAGCGCATCATGCTCTGGACACCCGAAACCCGGTTCAGGGTCGAGATACTGCCCGTGCCCGAACCGGCGACGGGGGCGATGGCGGCGGCCGGACTGCTGCTGCTGGCGGGGCTGCAGCGGCGCCGCAGGCAGGCGGGGATTGCCCGCAGCTGAGTCGCTTCGCCGCGACAGGCGCCGCGTGCGCACGGGCGCCGTGGTGCGGCAGTGCTAATCTGGTATCTCACCTCTGGCGGGAGAACGGCGATGCGCAGGATCTTGCTCTTTGCCCTGCTGGCCGGCAGCGCATGGGCCGCCCATGCCGAGCCGGTCAACCGGGCCTTCACCTACACCGGCTTCCATGCGAGCCAGACCACGACCCACCGGTTCGAAGGGACCACCCACACCGAAGGCTTCCTGCCCGACGCGCAGATCACGGGCGCGTTCAGCGGCAACGACGAGGACGGCGACGGCATCCTCGAACTGGGCGAACTATGCAGCCTCGTGGCCGAGGGCGGCCACGCGCTCGCCAACCACACGATGACGCATCCGGACCTGGACGATGCCAAGGTCACGCTGGCGCGGTACCAGCAGGAAGTGCTCGACTGCGACCGCGTCATCGCCGCGCTGCCCGGCTACCAGAAGTGGTATCGCTCCACCTACCTGCGCGAGGGGAAGGACAAGGACAAACGCGACGGCATGCGCAGCTTCCTGCGCCAGCAGGGCTACCGCAACGGCTATGTCACGCTCGACACCAGCGATTGGCGGCTGAACGAGAAACTGGTCGAGGTGCTGGCGAAGGACCCGCAGGCCAATCTCGAGCCGATCCGGCAAGCCTACCTGGCGCACATCCGCCAGCGTGCGCTGGCCTACCGCGAGCTGGCGCAGCGCCTGCAGGGCAGGGATATCCCGCAGGTGCTGCTGCTGCACCATAACCTGATCAATGCACTGTGGCTGGACGACGTGATCGGCCAGTTCAGGGAGATGGGCTGGACCATCGTCGCGCCGGCGCAGGCCTATGCCGACCCGGTCTACCGCTTCATGCCGGAACGGCCCGGCGGCAGCCTGCTGCTGTCGATGGGGCGCAGCCTGGGACTGTCGCCTTCCGAGCTGGGGCTGCGCCTGATGGACGACGGCGACTTCGAGATCGAGGCGCTAGGGAAGCAGGGCTTGTAACGTCCTGCGCGAGGCATGCCCGGACAAGATCGGGCTCCCGCCTGCGCGGGAGCGACGGTGCTGGGGAAATAAAGGCGCGAACCGGTGTGCAGATTCCTGCCATTGGCTCGAGCACGTCGTCCCGGCGAAGGCCGGGATCCCAGTTCCCAGGCGAAGCGCTAGCACCTCACGGCGCCACAGGCGCCGCCTGCACCGGCGCCACCGCCGGCTGCTGCATCGCGCCCGAGCGCGCCACCCAGTCCACCAGCGCATCGAGCACCGCGCGCCCGCGGCCGTTGCCGGCCTGCTCGCTGTTGACCATGGCGACGAACACGTTCTGCACCCCGTTCGCATCCGGCACGTAGCCGGCCAGCGCCACCACGTTGCGCAGGGTGCCGGTCTTCAGGCGTGCGCGCCCGGCGGCCGCGGTGCCCTGCAGGCGGCGGCGCAGGGTGCCGTCGATGCCGGCGATCGGCATGCTGGCCTGGAACTCGGGAGCCCAGTTGCTGCGCAGGCCGGCCTGCAGCAGGTAGGCCATCTGCTGCGGCGTGATGCGTTCGGTACGCGACAGGCCGGAGCCGTTCTCGATCACGAAGCCGGTGTCGTCGATGCGCTGCCCGCGCATCCATTCGCGCACCGCGGCGTCCGCGCGCGCGAAGGTGGTCTCGCCATTGGCGGGAAGCGCGAAGCTGCCCGCGGCCGGATCCGGCTGCAGGCTGCCCAGGCTCAGGAACAGGGTGCGCGCCAGCAGGTTGTCCGACGGCTTGTTGGTGTCGCGTACCAGTTCGGGCAGCATGCGCGAGGTGTGCTCGGCCAGCAGCGTCGATTCGGGCGGCGCCGTGCCGGCCACCACCTTGCCGCTGAACTTGCCGCCCAGTTCCTTCCACTTCTGGCGGAACAGGCGGTCGATGTAGTCGTCGCGGTCCAGCACGTTGATGCTGTAGGTGCGCGCGCAGTCCTTCGGGAAGGTCCCGTGCAGCAGCACCTTGATGCGGCCGTTTTTCTCGCGCACCGCTTCCGGCAGCTTCCAGCCGTCTTCCCATTTGGAGCAGTCGGCCTCGACCAGGGTCATGTCCGAGCCGATCGATACGCGGTCGAGCGCCGGCTGCATCTCGAGCTTCAGGCGCTTGGTGGTGGAGCGCATGTCGATCTGCAGCATGTTCTTGTTCACCAGCAGCGCGTCCGGGATGACGTTGTAGTAGGCCTCGGGCGACTCGTCGAAGGGGGCGACGCCGACGTCCAGGCGGGCCGGCTGCCACAGGCTGCGGTCCAGCACCAGGTCGCCCTCGATGCGGCGGATGCCCTGGTAGTGCAGGGCGCGCAGCATGTTCTCGAGGCCTTCGCCCGACAGGTCGGCGTCGGCGCCGCCCTTCAGGATCAGGTTCCCGCGCAGGACGTCCTTGTCGACCGTGCCGGTGGTGCGCAGCTCGGTGCGGCCGCGGAAGGCGGGGCCGAGGCGCTCCAGGCTCACCATGGTCGTCACCAGTTTCATGGTCGATGCCGGCTGCATCGCCCGGTCGGCCTGGTGCGCCAGCACGACCGACTCGCCCTTGAGCACCAGTACGCCGAGGGCGTCTTCCGGCAGGCCCTGTTGCGCCAGTACCTGGGCCACCGGTGCGGGCAGCTGGGCGTGGGCCGCGCCGAGCGCGGCGAACAAGAGGGTGGCGAGCGTGAGGCGGCGAAGCATGCTTACTCCTTGATTAACCGAAGAACAGGTAGGCGACGAGGATCGCGCCGATGACGCCGGCCAGGTCGGCCAGCAGGCCGTAGCCGATCGCATAGCGGGTCTTGCGGATGCCGACCGAGCCGAAATACAGCGCCACGACATAGAAGGTGGTGTCGGCGGCGCCCTGCAGGATGCTGGCCAGGCGTCCCACGAAGGAGTCGACGCCGTAGGTGGTCATGGCGTCGATCATCATGGCGCGCGAGCCGCTGCCCGACAGCGGCTTCATGAGCGCGGTCGGCAGCGCGCCGACGAAGTCGGTCGGCAGGCCCAGCGCCTGGAAGACCCAGGCGAAGCCGCTGACGATGATGCCCAGGATGCCCGAGTTGCGCACCACGCTGATCGCCACCAGCATGCCGACCAGGTAGGGAATGATCCTCAACGACGTCTCGATGCCGCCCTTGGCGCCCTCGATGAAGGCTTCGAACACGTTCACCTTCTTTGCCAGCGCGCCGACCATGAAGGCGGCGATGATCGAGAACAGGATCAGGTTGGCGGTGACCACCGAGACCAGCTGGATCTGCTCCTTGTCGAGGAAGACCGTGAAGTACCAGACCAGCAGGGCGATCAGGGCGGTGAGCCCGCCGATCCAGCCGAATACGGCCGGATGGAGCAGGTTGATGCGCTGGCGCAGGCTGACGGCGATGATGCCGGTGATGGTCGAGCAGTAGGTCGCGATCAGGGTCGGGATGAAGATGTCGGCCGGATTCGCGGCCCCTAGAATTGCGCGCTGGGCCATGATCGCCAGCGGAATGATGGTCAGGCCCGAGGTCTGGATCACCAGGAACATGATCTGGGCGTCGCTGGCCTCGTCCTTGTTCGGGTTCAGGGTCTGCAGGCTTTCCATGGCCTTCAGGCCGAAGGGCGTGGCGGCATTGTCCAGGCCCAGCATGTTGGCCGAGAAGTTCATCACCATGTGGCCGTTGGCCGGATGGTCCTTCGGCACGCCCGGGAAGATGCGCGAGAAGAAGGGGGCGATGACGCGCGCGAACAGGTTGATGGCGCCGGCCTTCTCGCCCACGTTCATGATACCCAGCCAGAGCGTCATGACGCCGGCCAGCGGCAGGGCGATGTCCATCACCGCCATCTTGGCCGACGAGAAGGTGCCGTCGATGATGCGCTTGAAGATTTCGGTGTCGCCCAGGAACAGCCATTGCGCGAGTGCCGCGACGAAGCCGACGAGGAAGAAGCCAGTCCAGATGTAATTGAGTGCCATGGTGATACCGTCGCTGAGGTCGTACGATTGTGCAGCGGAGAGTATAGGCCGAGAGCAAGCTGCGCAGATGAAAGAATGCATTTGCGCCATATTTAAAAGTTATGAGCGCCCGCCGGACCTGTCCCTCGGCGGCGCGGCAGGCCGGGGTCGACCGACAACGGTGTTCCTTCCGGTCGCGTTTTTGTTTGCTCGATGGCATGCGAAACAGGGCATAATCTTTCTCCAAAATCCTGCTTACCGGAGAAGAGACCACCATGCATCGTCCATCTCGCCTTGGCTTGTGCAGCCTTGTCGTCGTACTTGCCGGCGTCGCCGTCGCGCCCGCTCAGGCGCAGGCCCCGGTGCAGGCGCCGGCGCAGCCGCAAGCGGCGAGCCGTGCGGAGCGCGTGGCGGCGCTGCTTCCGGACATCGACAGGATGTATACCGAGCTTGCCGCCAAGGAGCACCTGCCGGGCTTGGTGTACGGGGTGGTCCTCGATGGCAAGCTGGTGCACGCGCGTTCGCTCGGCCTGGCCGATGTGGAGCGCAAGATCCCGGCGACGGGCTCGACCGAATTCCGCATCGCCTCGATGAGCAAGAACTTCGTGGCGATGGCGGCGCTGAAGTTGCGTGATCAGGGCAAGCTGCGGCTGGACGATCCGGTGGCGAACTACCTGCCTGAACTGCGCCGCGTGCGGCTGCCCACCACCGACTCGCCCGCGCTGACGATTCGCCAGCTCATGACCATGACCACCGGGCTGCCGGAAGATAACCCCTGGGGCGACCGCCAGATGGCCGCTTCCAACGCCCGGCTCGAGCAACTGGTCGGCGCCGGGCTGTCGTTTTCGAACGCACCCGGGCACAGCTTCGAATACAGCAACCTCGGATACATCCTGCTGGGGAAGGTAGTGAGCAAGGTGGCCGGCATGCGCTTCCAGGATGTCGTCACCCGCGAGATCCTGCGGCCGCTCGGAATGCACAACACGCGCTGGGAATACACGCAGGCCGCGCCGGGCAAGCTCGCGCTGGGCTACCGCTGGGATCACGACCGCTGGGAGCTCGAGCCGATCCTGCACGACGGCGACGGCGCCGCCATGGGCGGGCTGATCACCACCATGGATGATTTTGCGCGCTATGTCGCCTTTCACCTGGATGCCTGGCCGGCCCGCGACGAGTCGGAGCGCGGACCTGTGAAACGGGCTTCGGTACGCGAGATGCAGCTGCCGCACGCGTTTGCCGGCATGTCCACCAAGGCCACCCTGAGCGACATGAAAACGCCGAACCCGAACGTCAGCTTCTACGGCTATGGCCTGGTCTGGCAGCGCGACAGCCGTGGCGTGGTGAGCTCCGGTCACTCGGGTGGCCTGCCCGGCTTCGGCAGCCAGTACCGTTTCGCACCGGATCATGGCGTCGGGGTGTTTGCCTTCACCAACCTGCGTTACGGACCGGTGTACGCCCCGACGGCCAAGGCGCTGGCCATGCTGGTCGAGCGCGCCGACCTCGGACCGCGGCCGGTTGCCGTATCGCCGATCCTGGCCACGCGCCATCTGCAGGTGGCGCAGCTGGTGCAGTCGTGGGACGCGGCGCTGGGCAGCGCGATCGCGGCCGACAACCTGTTCCTCGACCGCTCGCGCGCAGACTGGATCGTGCATGCGCGTGAAAAGCTGGAGCCGATCGGGAACGTCACCTCGGTCGGCCCGATCAAGGCCGAAAACGGCTTGCGTGGCAGCTTCCCGCTGGTCGGCGAGCGCGGCACCGTGAACGTCCATTTCACGCTCACCCCGGAACGCGATCCCAAGGTGCAGGAGATCGCGCTCACGCCGGTGAAGCAGTAGCACGAGCATTTCCAATACATGAAAGACGCAAGACCCGCATGCTACTTCGCCTGACCGCCGCTGCCTTCCTGTTCCCCCTGCTGTGCGCCGGCAGCGCGAGCGCGCAATCGTCCGCGCAGCCGCCGGCAAAGACGCAGGAAAAAGTCCTGCGCATGTTCCTGTCCACCAGCGAGACCGGCCTCGATCCGGCGGTGGCCTCGGACAACGCTACCCTGTCGCTGCTGGAAAACCTGTTCGACCCGCTGCTGCGCTACGATTACCTGGCGCGGCCGGCGCAGCTGCGCCCCAACACGGCCACCGCCATGCCCGAGGTAAGCGCGGACGGCCTGACGTACACCTTCCGCATCCGCCCCGGCATTTACTTCACCCCGGACCCGGCCTTCAAGGGCGTGAAGCGCGAGATGACGGCGCAGGATTATGCGTTCAGCCTGGCGCGCCTGCGCGATCCCGCGACCAGGTCGCCCTGGGCCGCCATGTTCGAAGGCGTGGACGAGCTGCGCGCCCTCGACCGCTACACCCTGCGCATCCGCCTCAAGGCGCCGGACAACAACTTCCTGTTCTACCTGGCCACGCCCGCCTCGGGCGCGGTGGCGCGCGAGGTCATCGAGGCCTATCCGGGCCAGGCCGGCAACCACCCGGTGGGCACCGGCCCCTTCATGGTCGGCGAGTGGAAGCGCAGCGACCGCATCGTGCTGCTGGCGAATCCGGATTCGACCGCCGTGTTCCATGCGACCCCAGGGGAAGGAGAGATGTACAGCGCTGAAGACAAGGCCATCGCCGCGGCGCTGGAAGGCAAGCGCCTGCCGCGCGTGGACCGGATCGAGCTGCGCATCGCCGAGGAATTCCAGGGCCGCATGCTGGGCTTCCTGAACGCCGAATACGACTACCTCGAGCAGATTCCCGAGTCGATGACCGACATGGTGGTGCGTGACGGCCAGCTGAAACCCGAACTGACGGCGCGCGGCATCGTGCTGTCGCGCTTCCCGGTGCTGCAGACCTACTATATGTGGATGAACATGGACGACCCGGTGGTGGGCGGCTACGGCAAGGACCGGGTGGCGCTGCGCCGCGCGATCTCGCTGGCCTACAACAATGCCGAGGACATCGCGCTGCTGAAGAAGGGCTTCGCGATCAAGGCCGAGTCGCCGCTGCCGCCCAATGTGCTCGGCTACGACCCGCACTACCGCAGCCCGGTGCCCTACGACCCGGCCCTCGCCAACGCGCTGCTGGACCGCTACGGTTATACCCGGCGCGACGCCGATGGGTTTCGCAGGACGCCGGACGACAAACCCTTGACCTTGACCATGCACAGCGAAGCGACGGTCGGCGGCCGCCTGCGTGACGAGTTGTGGCGCAAGTGCCTGAACGCGATCGGCCTGCGCGTCGTGTTCAAGTCGGACAAGAAAACCGAGATCATCAAGGCTTCGCGCCTGGGCAAGGTCCAGATGTTCGAAAGTAACTGGATTGCCGACTTCCCCGACGGCGACAATTTTTACCAGCTGCTGTACGGCCCGAATGCCGGCCGCGCCAACTATGCGCGCTTCAACCTGCCGGCCTATAACGAACGCTACGAGCAGGCGCGCCGGCTCACCGACGGCCCGGCGCGCCAGAAGCTGTACTTTGAGATGAACCAGCTGATCCACGCCTATAACCCCTGGGTGCCGCTGACCCATGTGCTGTCGGGCGATTTGCGCCATCCGTGGTTGAAAAACTACAAACGTCACCCGGTTGAATTCACGACCTGGCGTTATCTGGATGTCGATGTTGCGCAAAGAGCACGCTCTACCAGAGTGGCGCGCTAGTTTTGGTGAGTTTTTCCCAAATAAAACATTCCCGTTAGTTATACTGGCCGCCGGATATTTCATTGGATAGCCGTAAATAAGAGGGCTTACCCTGAAATCGAAAAATAACGTAATGCCAAGACATTGCGACATTAAAAAACCGGTCAGGCAGTTGTGACCGCCAAGGGAAAACGTTAGGAGAAGCGTGTGAAGTTAAAGAAGATCGCCCAATTGGTCGCCCTGATGGGCGCGGTCAGCCCGGCATTTGCACAAACCGTGCAAACGACCGGCCCGATCCAGCGTGTCGAGATCACCGGCAGTAGCATCAAGCGCATCGCCAAGGAAGGCGCGCTGCCGCTTGAGATCATTACCGCCAAACAGCTGGAAGCGCAGGGTATCGTCACCGCCGAGCAGCTGATCGCGACGCTGAACGTCAACGGCAACGGTTCCGACAACCTGGCCTCGAACGCCGACGTCACCTCGGGCGCCCAGCGCGGCAACAACGGCGCCTCCTCGGCCAACCTGCGCGGCCAGGGCTCGGATTCGACCCTGGTGCTGCTGAACGGCCGCCGCGTGGCGACCCACGGCATGAAGGGTTCGGCGGTCGACCTGAACTCGATCCCGATGGCGGCGGTGGAACGCGTCGAGGTGCTGAAGGACGGCGCTTCCGCGATCTACGGCACCGATGCGATCGGCGGCGTGATCAACTTCATCCTGAAAAAGAACTACCGTGGCCTGGAGACCCAGGCCTTCGTCGACGTGACCGAGGCCGGCGGCAGCGAGATCGGCCGCGCCTCCGTCACCGGCGGCTGGGGTGACCTGCAGACCGACGGCTGGAACGTGCTGGCCACGTTCGCGCACAGCCAGAACAAGGCCCTGCGCGGCGACCAGCGCGACTTCGTGAACGCCTTCCAGCCGGACCGTGGCGTCTCGGTCGACACCCGCGGCTCGCCGCACGCCAACGTGTTCGCCACCACCATCGCGCCGACGCTGCTGTCGCGCACCGGCACCGGCCCGACCATCCCGGGCGGCGGCACCACCGCCTATAGCGGCATCAGCATCCTGGACCTGCCGGGCGGCCAGGGCTGCACCAGCATCGACGGCATGGGTCCGTACGACGAGAAGCTGTGGAACAGCGCCGGCGCCGCCTATGGCTGCGCCTGGGATACCGGCCGCGCGGCCGTGCTGCAGCAGCCGGTCAAGAACAGCAACGCGCTGGCGCGCGCCACCTTCCAGTCTGGCGACCACCAGTTCTTCATCGAAGGCGTTGCCTCGAACGTCGAAGTGGCCAAGCGCTTCTCGCCGAACCAGATCTCGCCGGGCGCCAGCACCTTCCCGGCCAGCTCGTTCTACCCGAGCACCGGCGCGGCCTACAACACGGTGTACAACGCGCTGGTCAAGGTGTTCCCGAGCGTCGCGGCCAACTACGGCCTGCCGATCGCCTACCGCTGGCGCTGCATGGAGTGCGGCAACCGCGAGATCGTGACCGAATCCAAGGCAGGCCGCCTGCTGGTCGGCGCCGACGGCCCGGTCAGCCTGTTCGGCCGCAGCTTCGACTACCGCGTCGGCGCCTCGCGCGCCTTCAGCGAGTCGGAATCGCGCCTGGGCACCGGCTACAACTACACTGCAGCCCTGGCCAGCGCGCTGGGCAGCGGCAAGATCAATCCCTTCCTGCTGCCGGGTGAAAAGCAGTCGCAGGAAGCGATCGACCTGATCAAGAGCACCTCCGCCGCCGGTGTGACCCTGTACGGCGGCAAGACCATCCTGACCCAGGTCGACGGCGCGCTGTCGGGCGAACTGTTCAACCTGCCGGCCGGCACCGTGATGGGCGCCGTCGGCTTCGACCTGCGTCGCGAAGAGTACAAGTTCAACGGCGACAAGCGTGCGGCAAGCGCCCGTCCGGTGATCCTGAACGCGCCGTTCGACGACGCCAACGCGCTGGACAACGTGCACCGCGACATCAAGGCGGTCTACGCCGAGATCCTGGTCCCGGTGGTCAAGAACCTCGACGTGACGCTGGCGATCCGCCGCGACCAGTACAGCGGCATCGGCAGCACCACCAACCCGAAGGTCTCGTTCCGCTACCAGCCGATTCCGCAGCTGCTGTTC
Organism: Massilia sp. X63; assembly: GCF_041023745.1. Taxonomy (NCBI): domain Bacteria; kingdom Pseudomonadati; phylum Pseudomonadota; class Betaproteobacteria; order Burkholderiales; family Oxalobacteraceae; genus Massilia; species Massilia sp. X63. Next base: position 92,819 of record NZ_JBFTEF010000003.1, on the reverse strand, counting down.
CGCGGTTCGTACAACGAAGGTTTCCGCGCGCCGTCGTTCAACCAGCTGTTCAACGGCATCACCGAGTCGCCGTACGCCGGCAAGGACCTGGTCGACCCGGCCAAGTGCCCGACCGGCCTGGTCGACGCGACCAAGCCTGGCTGCGAATCGATTACCCCGAACATCTACACCGGCGGCAAGTCGAACCTGGGTCCGGAAACCGCCAAGCAGGGCACCGTCGGTGTCGTGATCGAGCCGTTCAACTGGTTCTCGGCCAACGCCGACCTGTGGGAGATCCGCAAGCAGAACACCATCGATTCGTTCAGCACCGCGACCATGGTGGCGAACTACAACCTGTTCAAGGAGCAGTTCATCCGCGACGCGGCGGGTAATATCGCCGTCATCGACCAGCGCTGGGTCAACGCCGGCGAGCGCATCACCCGCGGCCTCGAGCTGGGTGCCCGCCTCAACGGCAAGTTCAGCACCGGTTCGCAGTGGACCCTGGGCATCGACGGTTCGCGCCTGCTGGAGAAGAAGTCGCGCGCCACCACCAATGCCGAATACGGCAAGAGCGAAGTGGGCCGCTTCACCTTCACCGGCGACCTGGGCCTGAAGTGGAAGCACAGCGCCTACGCGACCTACAAGTACGGCAACTGGAGCACCATGCTGCAGAACATCTATCGTTCGGGCTATGACGACCAGGTGCTGCCGGGCGTGGCCAACGGCCTGGTGAAGCCGGCCAACTACAACCCGAAAGTGGACGATTACTCGATCTTCCACCTGACGACGACCTACACCGGCTTCAAGAACGTGACGCTGACCGCGGGTATCAAGAACATCTTCGACGAAGATCCTCCGTTCGCGATCACCTACGACAGCAACACCGGCGCCGGCAGCAGCTGGGAACCGCGCGTGGCCGATCCGCGTGGCCGCTCGTTCACCCTGATGGCGACCTACAAGTTCTTCTAAGTTGATCGCCTGGGTTAGCCAAACCCGCGGCCCGTTGTCCAGGGAGGCGCAAGCCTCCACGGCGCGGGCCGTTTTCTTTTGGGCCGAGCAGCCAGTCCTTTGTTCGGCGCCGTATCCTTTGCCCCGTCATCCCGGCCTGCGCCGGGACGACGTTGATTGATGTCGCCTATGAAAATCAGCCGGCGCGGCTTCGGCGCCTCCGTCGCAGCCGCCATCTCTGCCCCCACCCTTGCCGCTCCGCGGCGCGCGTCGGCGAGACTGATCAAACCTCCACGCCTGCGCCCGGGCGACCTGGTCGGCCTGGTCGCTCCCGGCGGCGTGGTCGACGACCGCCTGATCGAAAAATCCATCCAGAACATCGAAGCGCTCGGCCTGCGCGTCAAGGAAGGCCGCTACCTGCGCGCCAGCTTCGGCAACTATGCCGGCTCGGCGCAGCAGCGCCTGGCCGACCTGCACGCCATGTTCGCCGACCCGGAAGTGAAGATGATCTGGCCGGTCCGCGGCGGCTCCGGCTGCATCTCGCTGCTGGCGCATCTCGACTACGCCCTGATCCGGGCCAACCCGAAGATCCTGCTCGGCTATTCGGACATCACCGCGCTGCACCTGGCGATCCACAACAAGACCGGCCTGGTGAGCTTCCACGGCCCGGTGGCCTCGTCCACGCTGGCCGATTACCCGCGCGAGCACATGCTGGCGGTGCTGTGCGATCCGCGCGCCACCTACACCATCCCGATGGCGCCGGAAAACGCGCTGAAGGCGCAGGCCATGCCGCACTTCGGCATCCGCACCCTGACCACTGGCCGGGCCAGCGGCCCTCTGCTGGGCGGCAACCTGTCGATGGTGGCGGCCCTGTGCGGCACGCCCTATGCGGCCGACTTCCGCAAGGGCCTGCTGTTCCTGGAAGAGGTGGACGAAGCGCCCTACCGCCTGGACCGCTGGATGACCCAGCTCGATCTTTCGTTCGGCTTCGCCGGCGCGGCCGGCGTCATGGTCGGCATCTGCGAGGATTGCGCGCCCCAGGAAGGGCGGCGTTCATTGACGCTCGACCAAACCTTCGACCAACACCTCAAGCCCCTGACCATCCCGGCGGTGACCGGCTATTCGATCGGGCACATCCGCCACCAGTTCACGCTGCCGATCGGCGTGCGCGCCACGCTCGACACCGACGCGCACACCGTGACCCTGCTCGAACCTGCCGTTTCCTGAGACCCGACATGATCAAATCACTGCTCGTCTTCGCGGCCTGCGCCGCGCCGCTCGCGGCCCTGGCGGCCGACCCCGTCCTCGCCGCGCGCGACGCCTCGTGGAACCTGCTCCGCCAGCAGGCCGACGTGGCCGCGCTGGACCGCCTGATCGACCCGGGCTTCGTGCTGGTGCACTCGGACGGCAAGGTGCAGCATAAGGCCGACTACCTGGCCGACCTGAGCACGCGCAAGCGCGTCAATGGGGAGATTCGCAACGAAGGCGTGGCGATCCGCGAATATGGCGACATGGCCGTCGTGAACGGCACCAGCGTGCAGTCGGCGCTTACCGACGGCAAACCCTGGAACGGGCGTTTCCGTTTTACGCGCGTGTGGGTGAAGCGTGGCGGCGAGTGGGTGCTGGTGTCCTCGCATTCCTCGCGCGTGGCCGAAGGCGGCTGAGCCGGGGCGCTTATTCCAGCGTGAACGAGAAGCGCAGCGGGAAGACCATTGCGCAGGGCGTGCCCGCACACAGCGCCGGCTTGAAGCGCTGCGCCATGGCGACCATGGACACGTAGCGCCCGAATTCCTTGTGCGTGATGCCGTAGGTGGCGACACTGGTCGGCACGCCGTCGGGGCCGACCGTCAGGTAGATCATGCTGTTGCCTTCGTACACCGGCATTTTCTGGTACAGGTCGGAAATGGCCTTGGAGTAGGCGCCCAGGCCCTGCAGCGGATAGGGCGGTTCGTCGCGGTCGTCGAGGGCCGGGTAGGCGTTGCGGATGATGTTCTGCTGGGCCGGCGTCATGGCGGCCCAGGACTTGTCCATGGGCGTGGGATTGGCGGGGCGTTTGGCCGGCGCCTGGTACCCGGTTTCTGCAAACGCTTCGTTCAGGCCGAATTGCGGCTCGTCGTCGAGCGGCGCCGGCACCGCATCCACGGCGCGGTTGTCGCGGAATTCGCCGGTATAGGTGCGGCCGCTGCCGCCATAGACCATGCTGCCCTTGCCGTGCATGCGGCCTTCGTGCCAGTCGCCCTCGTAGCTGCCGCCGAGCTTGAACGTCGCCTTGCCCCTGCCATGGCGCTTGCCCGCCTTCCACTGTCCCTCGTAGCTCGAGCCGTCCACGGCGACCATGGTGCCGGCGCCTTCGCGCACGCCGTCGACGACGCTGCCTTCGTACTGGTCGCCGCTCTTCGCATACGCAAAATAGCCGCTACCGTGCGGCATGCCCTGGCGGAAGCTGCCGATGTACTGGCCGCCCTCGTAGGTCAGGGTGGCTTCGCCGCTGATCTCGCCGCGCACCAGCGTGGCGTCCAGCTTGCGCTTGCCCTCGCCGGAAATGCGCCACCCCAGCACGCCCTTGCCGTCGGCGTAGCCGTCCTTGCAGGCGCCGCTCCACGAGACCGCATCGCCCTGCGGGCGCGGCACGATGTCGGCGATGCGGCAGCCCTTTTCGCCCAGCGGTTCGGGCGTGTTCGCGCCGTGGGCGGCGGCAAGCGGAAGAAGCGACAACAGGGCGGCAAAGCCGCGCAGGGAAGTGGTCATGGTGCGGGAGCGGTGCTCGTCGTGGGGCGGCCCCCGAGTATAAGGACTGGCCCGCGCCGACAATGTGTCCGCCGTCACATCGGAAGACACAGTGTCACCCTGACGCCACAGTCATCCCAGCTTGAAGCTCATGGCCACTTCGCCGACCGACTGCCCACCGATGCGATACAGGTCCGGCATTTCGCCGGTCTCGACGAAGCCCATGCGCGCGTAGAGCGCGCGCGCCTTGTGGTTCTGCGACAGCACCTCGAGGTCGACCCAGGCGAAGCCGCCGGCGCGGGCCCAGGCCAGCGCTTCCTGCACCAGGCGCGATCCCAGGCCGGCGCGGCGCAGGTCGTGGCGCACGCCCATGCCGAGCAGGACGCGATGGCTGGACGCCGGCTCCGGCCGGGCACGCAGGTCGATGTGGCCGGCGATCGCGCCGTTCGCGTCGAGCGCGACCCATACGTGGCGCCAGCCCGGCTGGCCGACGGCCGTGGCCATGCCGGCCGCGAAGCGTTCGCGCATCGGCTGCGGCACCCCGTCCGTGCTGGTCTCCATCGGCTGGAACAGGACGCCGTCGCGGCCGTTCTCCGCCAGCTGTTCGCCCAGGTAGGCGAACAGCGCCGGCAGGTCCGCGGGCATGGCGGGGCGGATCGCGATCAAAGGCGAGCTCACAGTGCGCGCGCGATCAGGATCTTCTGGATGTCGCTGGTGCCTTCGTAGATCTGGCACACGCGCACGTCGCGGTAGATGCGCTCAATCGGGAAGTCGGCCACGTAGCCGTAGCCGCCGAACACCTGCATGGCGCTGGAGACCACGCGCTCGGCCATCTCGGAAGCGAACAGCTTGGCCATCGCGGCTTCCTTCAGGCAGGGCACCCCTAGATCCTTCATCGACGCCGCATGCAGGATCAGCTGGCGCGCGGCCTCGATCTGCATCGCCATTTCGGCCAGGCGGAACTGCACCGACTGGTGCTCGAAGATCGGCTTGCCGAAGCTCTCGCGGTCTTTGGCATAGGCCAGCGCCGCTTCATAGGCCGCGCGCGCCATGCCGACCGATTGCGAGGCGATGCCGATGCGGCCGCCTTCGAGACCCGACAGCGCGATCTTGTAGCCCATGCCTTCTTCGCCGATCAGGTTCCGGGCCGGGACGCGGCAGTTGTCGAACACGATCTGCGCGGTGTCGGACGAATGCTGGCCCATCTTCTGTTCCAGGCCGGCGACGATGTAGCCCGGCGTGGTCGTCTCCACCCAGAAGGCGCTGATGCCCTTCTTGCCGGCGGCCTTATCGGTGACCGCCATGACGATGGCGACGTCGCCGTACTTGCCGCTGGTGATGAACTGCTTGGTGCCGTTGAGGACGTAGTGGTCGCCGTCTTTCACGGCGGTGGTGCGCAGGGCCGAGGCGTCGCTGCCGGTGTGTGGTTCGGTGAGGGCAAAGGCGCCCAGCATCTCGCCCCGGGCCAGCGGCACCAGGTAGCGCTGTTTCTGCTCTTCGTTCGCGTACATCATGGCGATCGAGCAGACCGGGCAGTTGTTGACCGAGATGATGGTCGAGGTGCCGCCGTCGCCGGCCGCGATCTCTTCCAGCACCAGCGCCAGCGACACGTAGTCGAGGCCCGCGCCGCCGTACTGCTCCGGCACCGCGACGCCGAAGGCGCCCAGGCCGGCCAGTTCCTTCAGCTCGTCCTTCGGAAAATAGTGCTCGCGGTCCCAGCGCGCGGCGTTGGGGGCCAGGCGCTCCTGCGCGTAGCTGCGCAGGGCGTCGCGGATCATCTGGTGTTCTTCGCTCAGTATCATCGTGTCTCGTGTTTGTTATGCGTTATCTGGAATTACCAGGGAATCGGCGCGCCGTCGTGGTTCAGGAAAGCGCCGTTGGACGATGCGTCCAGCTTGTCCAGCGTGGCGCGCAGGTCGCGCACGCTGTGCTCCACCGTCAGGGAGGCGCCGGCGCCGCCCATGTCGGTCTGCACCCAGCCCGGGTGGAAGGACACGCAGGTGACCCCCTGCGCGCCGTAGGTGATGGAAGCGTCCTTCAGTACCGAGTTGAGCGCCGCCTTGCTGGCGCGGTACAGGCTGCCTTCGGTGGCGTTGCGGGCGCCGATCGAGCCCATCTTGGACGACACCACGGCCAGCTTGCCGCGGGTATCGGCCAGCAGCGGGCCGACGATCGGGATCAGGCGCATCGCCGCCAGCACATTGGTGCGCATGACGGTGTCGAATTCGGGACCGGTCGGGAAGCCTGAGCCGCGCGGACCGTAGACGCCGGCCACCAGCCAGGCCACGTCGATCTTTTCGTCGTCGAGCCGCCAACCCAGCGCGGCGATCGAATCGGCGCTGGTGACGTCGAGCTGGTGGGCGGTCGCGCCCATCCGTGACAGTTCGTCGCAGTCTTCCTGCTTGCGGGCGGTGGCGATCACGCGCCAGCCGTCCGCACGGTACTGGCGCACCATTTCGTGGCCGATACCGCGCGAGGCGCCGAGGATCAATGCTGTTGGCATGGCAAGCTCCTTTTATTCAAAACGATTCGTGGTTAATGCGGCCAAAATTTACCGCATTAACCACGATGTGTGAATTACACCAGTTCGATCGCCATCGCGGTCGCTTCGCCGCCGCCGATGCACAGCGACGCCACGCCGCGCTTGCCGCCGGTGCGCTTCAGCGCGCCCAGCAGGGTGACGATAATGCGCGCGCCCGAGGCGCCGATCGGGTGGCCCAGGGCGCAGGCGCCGCCGTGGATGTTGACCTTGCTGTGCGGGATGTCGAGGTCGCGCATGGCGGCCATCGGCACCGCGGCGAAGGCTTCGTTGATCTCGAACAGATCCACGTCGCCAGCGGTCCAGCCGGTCTTCTTGAACAGCTTCTGCATCGCGCCGATCGGGGCGGTGGTGAACAGGTTCGGTTCCTGGGCGTGGGTGGCGTGGCCGAGCACGCGCGCGATCGGGGTCAGGCCCAGTTCCTTGGCCTTCGACTCGCGCATCATCACCAGGGCGGCGGCGCCGTCGTTGATCGACGAGGACGAGGCGGCGGTCACGGTGCCGTCCTTCTTGAATGCCGGCTTGAGCGAGGGGATCTTGTCGATCTTGGCCTTCATCGGGCCTTCGTCCTTCTCGACCAGCAGTTCGCCGCTGCGGGTGGCCACGCTCACCGGCGCGACTTCCCAGCCGAACCAGCCTTCGTTGTTGGCGGCCTGGGCGCGCTTGACCGACTCGATCGCGAAGTTGTCCTGCTCTTCGCGGGTGAACTGGTAAGTGGCCACACACTCTTCGGCAAAGGTGCCCATCGAGCGGCCTTCGCCGGTCTTCTCGTTACGCGAATAGGCGTCTTCCAGGCCGTCGAGCATCATGTGGTCGAACATGACGCCATGGCCGATGCGGTAGCCGCCGCGCGCCTTCGGGATCAGGTAGGGAGCGTTGGTCATCGATTCCATGCCACCCGCGACGACGATGTCGGCGCTGCCGGCCACCAGCTGGTCATGGGCGAAGATCGCGGCCTGCATCGCCGAGCCGCACATCTTGGACAGGGTCACGGCGCCGGTCGACAGCGGCAGGCCGGCCTTGATCAGCGCCTGGCGCGCCGGGGCCTGGCCCTGGCCGGCCATCAGGCAGTTGCCGAAGTAGACGTGCTCGACGCTGTTGGCGTCGACGCCGGCGCGCTCCACCGCGGCCTTGATCGCCACCGCGCCGAGGTCGCTCGCCGACTTCGACGAAAAATCGCCCTGGAAGGCACCCATCGGGGTACGGGCGGCGCCAACGATAACGACTGGATCATTCATTGTGTAGGTTCTCCAAAATGGGTGGGGGTGGTGTGCTTGCGCCTTGTGCGCAGAAACGGATCTGCTGGGGGTAAGGGAAGACGTCGTCGACGACGCCCGCCAATATGCGGTCCTTGTGGGATTGCCAATAGGCGCGGGTGAGTAGCTCCGCGTGGTGCTGCATAAAATAGCGACGGATGGTCGGATTTCCAAGGATGAAACTGCCGAACTGTTCCGGAAAAACGTCGTGCTTGCCGATCGGGTACCAGGGTTCGGACGCCATCTCGTCCTCTTCGTTGCGCGCTTCCGGGATATCGCGGAAGTGGCACGTGGTGAGGTATTCGATTTCGTCGTAATCGTAGAACACCACGCGGCCGTGGCGGGTGACGCCGAAGTTCTTGTACAGCATATCGCCCGGGAAGATGTTCGCGGCGACCAGGTCCTTGATCGCATTGCCGTATTCGATCACGCCGTGCTCGATGCGTTCCTCGTCGCCGGCGGCCTCGGCCTCGGCCAGGAAGATATTCAGCGGCACCATGCGGCGCTCGATGTAGAGGTGGCGCACGATGATGCGCTCGCCTTCGATCTCGACCAGCGAGGGCGCGAACTGCTGCAGTTCGTTCAACAGCTCTTCCGAAAAGCGCGCCAGCGGGAAGGCAACATCCGAATACTCGAGGGTGTCGGCCATGCGCCCGACCCGGTCGTGGTGCTTCACCAGGAGGTATTTTTCCTTGACCTGGGCGCGCGTCGTCTCTTTCGGCGGCGGATAGAAATCCTTGATCACCTTGAACACGTAGGGAAAGGACGGCAGCTCGAACACCAGCATCACCAAGCCACGGATGCCGGGCGCGATGCGGAACAGGTCGGAACTGTGCTTCAGGTGCTGCAGGAAGTCGCGGTAGAACAGGGCCTTGCCCTGCTTCTGCAGGCCCAGCACCGTGTAGATCTCGCTGCGCGGCTTGCGCGGCATCAGGCTGCGGAGAAAACCCACGTAGGCCGAGGGCACTTCCATGTCCACCAAAAAGTAGGCGCGCGTAAAACTGAACAGCAGGGTGATATGGTAGACGTCGGTCAGCACCGTATCCAGCACCAGCTTGCCCTGCCGGTCGTGCAGCACCGGGATCACGAAGGGGTAGTCGCGTGGACCGTTGATGACGCGTCCGACGATGTAGGCGGCCTTGTTGCGGAAGAAGGGACTGGACAGCACTTGCAGCTGCAGGTTCGGTTCCGCGCGCGCCAGCCCGAAGGCCTCGCTGAGACGCGCCTCGACCTGGGCCACGTCGCGGTCGAGGGCGGTGAAGGACACGGCGAACTGGAAGTTGGTGAGCACGCGGCACAGGGCGAAGCGCAGGCCGTCGGCGGCCGGGTAGTACACGCGGTAGGTCGGCAGCAGCTCGTCGGTCTCGATGTACTCGGTGGAGACCACCGGGCGCACGAAGATGTAGTCGTTATGGTAATAGCTGCGGTGCAGGATGATGCAGCTGACCGAATTGAAGAAGGTCTCGGCCAGTTCCGGCTGCTTGGGGCCCGCGAGCAGGCCGATGTAGTGCAGCTTGGTCTCGCGCCAGACGGGGTCCGTCAGTTCTTCGGGCGCGTACTCGTCCTGCAGCACGTGGACGCATTCCTGCACGCGCTGGTCGTAGTAATCGATGCGCTCGCGCGCCGCTCCCTGGGCGGTGGCCCAGTCGGCGGTCTCGAAATAGCGCCGCGCCTGCTGGCTGGCCTGGCGGAACAGGCGGTAATGCTTGTCGAAGCCGTCCAGGATGGTGCGCGCGATGTCGAATGCGATCTGGGAAGACAGCAGTTTGGGGAACGCTTGCTGGGTCATCGTTCGTCTCGCGCACAGTGGTAAGCGGACAGTGTAGTGCAATGTAGGGTGGTCGGGTCCTCCCGACCGCGCGTTCAACCAGCCGATGCGTTATCTATATGCCGGTTTTAGTTGAACGCGCGGTCGGCAAAGCCGACCACCCTACGAATGTTGCCTTACATCGTCTCGCCGAACAGCTCGCGGCCGATCAGCATGCGGCGGATCTCGCTGGTGCCGGCGCCGATCTCGTACAGCTTGGCGTCGCGCCACAGGCGGCCGACCGGGTACTCGTTGATGTAGCCGTTGCCGCCCAGGGTCTGGATCGCCTCGCCGGCCATCCAGGTGGCCTTCTCGGCGCTGTACAGGATGGCGCCGGCGGCGTCCTTGCGCAGTGCGCGCACCTGCTCGGGCGAGGTGGCGCGGTCGCAGGCCTGGCCCACGGCGTAGACGTAGGCGCGGCAGGCCATCATGGTCGAGTACATGTCGGCGATCTTGCCCTGCATCAGCTGGAACTCGCCGATCGCCTGGCCGAACTGCTTGCGCTCGTGGATATACGGCACCACGACATCCATGCAGGCCGACATGATGCCCAGCGGACCGCCCGACAGCACGGTGCGCTCGAAGTCCAGGCCCGACATCAGCACGTTAACGCCCTTGCCGACGCCGCCCAGCACGTTCTCGACCGGCACTTCGCAGTCCTGGAACACCAGTTCGCCGGTGTGCGAGCCGCGCATGCCCAGCTTGTCGAGCTTTTGCGCGATCGAGAAGCCTTTGAAACCTTTTTCGATCAGGAAGGCCGTCATGCCGCGCGGGCCGGCTTCCAGGTCGGTCTTGGCGTACACCACGAGGGTGTCGGCGTCCGGACCGTTGGTGATCCACATCTTGGTGCCGTTCAGGACGTAGCGGTCGCCCTTCAGCTCGGCCTTGAGCTTCATGCTGACGACGTCGGAACCGGCGTTCGGCTCGGACATGGCCAGCGCGCCCACGTGCTCGCCCGAGATCAGCTTGGGCAGGTACTTGCGCTTCTGCTCTTCGTTGCCGTTGCGCTTGATCTGGTTGACGCACAGGTTCGAGTGGGCGCCGTAGGACAGGCCGACCGAGGCCGAGGCGCGCGAGATTTCTTCCATGGCGACGATGTGCGCCAGGTAGCCCATGTTGGCGCCGCCGTACTCTTCGCTGACGGTGATGCCCAGCAGGCCGAGTTCGCCCATCTTCTTCCACAGGTCCATCGGGAACTGGTCGCTGCGGTCGATCTCGGCAGCGCGCGGTGCGATTTCGGCCGCCGCGAACTGTTGTACGGCTTCGCGCAGCGCGGCGATGTCTTCGCCATGGTCAAAGGTCAGGCCTGGGAGATGCAGCATTGTCGTCGTCCTCACGGTGAACGGTGGTTGGGCAAAAATTCAAGGATGAATCATACTCGCCTCTTACGTTAACGTAAACGTCAACCAGATGGCGAAAAAACGGGAGGTCTCTACCTCCCTCGATGGGTCAGGCCGCGTCCTTGCTCTCGGCGCTTTCCGCCAGCAGGCGGCGGCATTCTTCTTCGTGGGCGGAGATTTCTTCGAGCGCCATCTCGATGTCGGCGCGCTGCTGCTCCAGCGTCACGCGCTGGTGGGCGAGCACGCCGAGGAAGCGGTCGATCTGGGCAACGGTGTCGCGCGGCGACTCGTACATGTCGACGATGCTCTTGATCTCGGACAGGGTCAGGCCGAGGCGCTTGCCGCGCAGGGTCAGCTTCAGGCGGGTGCGGTCGCGCGGCGTGTAGACGCGGTTGCGCCCGCCCACGCCTTCGCGCTTGGGACTCAGTAGGCCCTGGTCTTCATAGAAGCGGATGGCGCGGGCAGTGATGTCGAATTCGCGGGCCAGTTCGGCGATGGTGTAGGTGACCATGGTTCTACAGTGAAGGAAAGCCTGGGCAAGGGAAGGGAGGCAGGGAATCGCTTACAATCGATGTCTGCGTATTTTCCGTTTACGTTAACGTTAACGGCATTGTAGCGCGACCGCCTGTCGACGAACACGAAAGTTTTCCATGAACCCGCTCGAAGCCCAACTGCATTATCCCTTTGGCGACACCATCCCCGCTCCGGGACAGCTGGAGGAGATCGCGCCCGGCCTGTGCTGGATCCGCATGCCGCTGCCCTTCGCGCTCGACCACATCAACCTGTGGCTGCTGCGCGACGAGCAGGAGGGACAGGCCGGCTGGAGCGTGGTCGATTGCGGCGCCGCGACCGACGCCACCCGTGCGGCATGGGAGCAAGTGCTCACTGACGGGCTGCAGGGTGCGCCGCTGCTGCGCGTGTTCGCCACCCACTGCCATCCGGACCACGTCGGCCTGTCGGGCTGGCTCAGCAGCCGCTTCGATGCGCCGTTCTGGACCACGACCGGAGAGTTCGCCTTCGCCCGCATGATGGCGGCGGCGCTGCCGGGCGTCGACGGTCCTTCGGCGATTCCGCACTTCGAGCGTCACGGCCTGGTGGACCCGGCCATGCTGGAACAGATGCGCAGCCGCCGCAATTACTATCCTTCGCTGGTGCCGGCAGTGCCGGACGCTTATACCCGCCTGCGCGACGGCGACCTGGTCCAGGTCGGTGGCGCTTCCTGGCGCGTGATCACCGGCTTCGGCCACTCGCCCGAGCATGCCTCGCTGTACTCGGAACAACTGAACGTCCTGATTTCCGGCGACATGGTCTTGCCGCGCATTTCGACCAACGTGTCGGTGTTCGCGGTCGAGCCGGAAGGGAACCCGCTCGAGCTTTACCTCGAGTCGCTGAAAAAGTTCACAAACTTGCCTGAAGATACACTCGTGCTACCCTCGCACGGCAAACCCTTCCGCGGCCTCCATACCCGTATTGCGCAACTGCACGATCACCATGCGGCGCGCCTGGCCGAGGTGCTGGAAGCCTGCACCGAGCCCAAATCCGCGGTCGACATCGTGCCCCTGATGTTCCGCCGCCAGCTCGACGCCCACCAGCTCAGTTTCGCTCTGGGCGAAGCGCTGGCTCACCTGCACAAGCTCTGGCGCGACGGGCTGCTGCGTCGCACGAGAGGCGACGACGGCGTCATCCGCTTTCAGCTGGCCTGATCCGCCGGATGCGACGGCCAGCCCAGGCCTATGCATATTTGTTGCATGTAATCGTGCGGCAATGCCATAATCTTTCCGCTAGGATATATATTTGAGTCCATTCACCGCGGCGGTGGAAAGTTTTGCTGAGTATAAATGACGAGAATTCTATTAAAAAATCACATCTTTGTTACTTTTTAAGAGTATGATTGCTCGCGCGTTGCTCAGCATTGGCAAGCCCGCCGTCCACTATAGTAAGTATTGCAATGAATTCGACCAATGAACGGGAGAGCTTCAGCGAGCGCCTGCAACAGGCGCTGAAGAACGCCCACTACTCGCCCGATAGTCCTACCCGCCTCGCCAGGGAATTCAACATCCGTTTCGAAGGCCGCCCGATTACCGTCCATGCCGCCCGCAAGTGGCTGGTGGGCGAAGCCATTCCGACCCAGGAAAAACTGCGCATGATCGCCCAGTGGCTGGGCGTGCCCGCCGACTGGCTGCGCTTCGGCGGCGCCGAAAACGCGGCTGCCGGCGCCGATGCCAATGGCGGCAGCGCCCGCTTCGAGTCCGCCGACGTCAAGCTGATCGCCGACCTGCAGCGCCTGGATGAACACCACCGCCAGCTCGCGCGCGAATTCATCCGCATGCTGGTCAGGATGAATCACCAGAAGCCAGAGCAAAAATAGTTTCGCGATTGCACTTTTTCGTGACTCCAGAACGGCACAAACGGCCCTGGCTGGGTCATAATCAGTCGTGTGGCGAGCGGATCCGCCGCCACCGGTCACGTCAAGGAGCAGCTGCCGTATGCGAAACAACTACGCCAACACCGCCCAGCTCAAGGAACTGATGACCGCACCGCCGATGACGGCGGCGCGCCATGCCGAGGTGATGCGACAACGCAACGCCCGGCGGCGGATGATCGAGGAAGCGCGCGAGGCGAAGAAAGCCGACGAGCCGTTCGACGGCGACAAGCGTTAAGAACACTCAGGGTCAAGCGCCCTGCGTGTCCTTCATGCCGCCCCACCTGGGGGCGTGGGCGTTGTCGAGCCCGAGCAGGTCGACCGCGCGGTCGACGGTGTGCTCGACCATCTCTTCGATCGTGGCAGGGCGGTGATAGAAGCTCGGCAGGGGCGGGAACACGATGCCGCCCATTTCCGTCACGGCGGTCATGTTGCGCAGGTGCGCCAGGTTGAAGGGCGTCTCGCGCACCATCAGCACCAGCCTGCGTCTTTCCTTCAGCATCACGTCCGCGGCACGCGTGACCAGGTTGTCCGACAGCCCATGGGCGACGGCCGCCAGCGTCTTCATCGAACAGGGAGCGATCACCATGCCGTCGGTCTGGAACGAACCGCTGGCGATCGAGGCGCCGATGTCGCGGTTGCGGTGGACGACGTGGGCCAGCGCCTCGGCGTCGCGCCGCTGCAGGCCGAGTTCCTGGTGCAGGGTGAGGGAGGCGGCGTCGGATATCACCAGGTGGGTCTCGACGCCGGGAGCGGCATGCAGCCGGCGCAGCAGCTGCACGCCATAGACCGCGCCGGTCGCCCCGGTGATGGCGACGATGATGCGACGCGGGCGGCCGCTCATGCGATCAGCCGTTCTTCAGCAGGGTCTGCAGTTCGCCCGATTCGTACATCTCGTTCATGATGTCGGAACCGCCGATGAACTCGCCGCGCACGTACAGTTGCGGGATGGTCGGCCAGTTCGAGTAATCCTTGATGCCCTGGCGGACTTCGGCGTCTTCCAGGACGTTGACGGTGGCGATGTTATCGACGCCGCAGGCTTTCAGGATCTGGATGGCGCGGCCCGAGAAACCGCATTGCGGGAACTGGGCGGTTCCCTTCATGAACAGCACGACCGGGGTATTGGTCACGGTGTCTTTGATCCAGGTTTGAACGTCGCTCATGTGTGTGCCTTCAGGGGGAATGGATAAGATGCCGCCATTTTATAAGAATTCGGCAGCGCGGGCATGGGCCGTCGCCTCAATCCTGGGGCCGCTGTGACAATCGGCGGATTTTTACCGGAAAATCCTCGCTATGATGGGCTGTCCGCCATCGAAACAGGAGTCGACATGATCGCCTATCGAGGCTTCGCCTCCATGCCATCGCCCCTGCTGTGGTGCATGGCCGCGTTTTTCGTCATTCCCGGCTTGTACGAAGTCCTCACCGGCATGTTCCAGGACCCGCTGGAAGACATCATGCTCAATCTCACCCAGCTGCTCGCCGGCGGGTTCCTGCTCTACTGCGCCGTGCAGGCCTACCGCGACCGGCGCGGCGAACTCGCCTCGCACCGCACCACCATGGTCGGCTATGCCTGTTTCGGCCTGTTCTGCCTGTGCTTCGTGGTGAAGGTGGGGGCGGTCGCGGTGCGCGTGTTCGCCCCGGTCACCTGAACTGCGGCGGCCCGCCCCTTTGGCCAGGGGCAGCGACTGCGGTATGATCGCGCCCATCGTTCATTCCCAGGCACCATCATGCAACAGCCACCCCGCCGCGGCCCCAACGCCGGCACGAATTTCCTGATCGCCGCCCTGCTGGGCATTCCGGGCGTGATCAACCTCGTCGGCGGAATCATGCGCGGCGGTATCGGCGAGATCATCTGCGGCCTCGCGGCGCTCGGCTACGCCTTGTTGCTGGTGCGCGACGCGCTCTCGATCCGCAAGACCGGCCGCCCGGCCATGCCGCAAGCGCGCATGCTCCTGGTCGGCTTCGGTTTCCTGAGCGTGTACATGGTGGGCTTGTACCTCAAGCACGCCGGCTGAAGGCGGGGCGCTCGCCCCGCCGCCTTACTTCTTCAGCTTGGCGAAGGCCGCCGCCATCGCGCCGCCGGCGGAAGGCAGAGGTTTTTCCTGGCGCTGGTGCTGGGCCACGCGCTTGCGGTCGTCGCGGTCGCCGCGCTGTTCCGGGCGCGATCCCGGTTGCGGCGCGCTGTCGCTCAGGCGCATGGTCAGGGCGATGCGCTTGCGCTTGACGTCCACTTCCAGCACTTTTACCTTCACCACCTGGCCGGCCTTGACCACGGTGTGCGGGTCCTTCACGAAGGTGTTCGACAGCGCCGAGATGTGCACCAGGCCATCCTGGTGCACCCCGATGTCCACAAAAGCGCCGAAGGCCGCGACGTTGGTCACCACGCCTTCCAGGATCATGTCCGGGCGCAGGTCCGAGATCGCTTCCACGCCCTCCTTGAAGGTGGCGGTGGTGAATTCCGGGCGCGGGTCGCGGCCCGGCTTTTCCAGTTCCTTCAGGATGTCGCTCACGGTCGGTACGCCGAATTTTTCGTCCGCGTACTTGGCCGGATCGAGCGATTTGATCAGCGCGCTGTCGCCGATCACCGCCTTCATGTCGCGCTTGATGTCGGCCAGGATGCGCTCGACCACCGGATAGGATTCCGGGTGGACCGCCGAGGCGTCGAGCGGGTTCTCGCCGCCCATCACGCGCAGGAAGCCCGCCGCCTGTTCGAAGGTCTTGTCGCCCAGGCGCGGCACGGCCTTCAGGCCCGCGCGCGAGGTAAACGCGCCTTTCATGTCGCGGTAGCTCACGATGCTCTGCGCCACGCTGCTGGACAGGCCCGAGACGCGCGCCAGCAGGGCGCTTGATGCGGTGTTCACGTCCACGCCCACCGCGTTCACGCAGTCCTCGACCACGGCGTCGAGCGAGCGCGCCAGCTGGGTCTGGGAGACGTCGTGCTGGTACTGGCCGACGCCGATCGACTTCGGGTCGATCTTGACCAGTTCCGCCAGCGGGTCCTGCAGGCGGCGCGCGATCGACACCGCGCCGCGCAGCGATACGTCGAGTTCCGGCAGTTCGCGCGAGGCGAATTCCGAGGCCGAGTAGACCGAGGCTCCAGCTTCTGAAACGACGATCTTGGTGAGCTTGAGTTCTGGATGCTGCTTGATCAGGTCCTGGGCCAGCTTGTCGGTCTCGCGCGAGGCGGTGCCGTTGCCGATCGAGATCAGGGACACGTTGTGCCTGGCCGCCAGCTTGCCGAGCGTGTGCAGGGCGCCGTCCCAGTCGTTGCGCGGCTGGTGCGGGTAGACCGTGGCGGTGTCGACCACCTTGCCGGTCGAATCCACCACCGCCACCTTGACGCCGGTGCGCAGGCCCGGGTCCAGGCCCATGGTGGCGCGCGGGCCGGCCGGCGCGGCCAGCAGCAGCGCCTTCAGGTTGCGGGCGAACACCTGGATGGCGTCGAGTTCGGCCTTGTCGCGCAGCGCGCCCATCAGCTCGGTCTCGATGTACATGAAGCTCTTCACGCGCCAGGTCCAGCGCGCGGTGTCGAGCAGCCACTTGTCGGCCGGACGGCCTGCCGACTTGATGCCGAAGGCGGCGCAGATGCGGCTTTCGCAGGGATTGTGCGGCGCGTCCCACTTCGGCTTTTCCGGTTCCGAGTCGAGCCGCAGCGTCACGTCCAGCACGCCCTCGCGGCGGCCGCGCATCAGGGCCAGCGCGCGGTGCGAGGGAATCGTCGACAGGGTCTCGGAATAGTCGAAGTAGTCGGCGAATTTTTCGCCTTCATCCTCCTTGCCCGCCACCACCTTCGATTCGACCACGCCGTGTTCCTGCACGTATTCGCGCAGCGACTGCAGCAGCGTCGCGTCTTCGGCGAAGCGCTCCATCAGGATCTGGCGCGCACCGTCCAGCGCCGCCTTGGTGTCGGCCACGCCCGGGTTGGCGCCGCCGTCGGCGTTGGTGAAGGCCTCGCGCAGGTAGCCGGCGGCGAGCTTTTCCGGATCGAGCGCCGGGTCGGCCAGCAGCGCCTCGGCCAGCGGCGCCAGGCCCGCCTCGATCGCGATCTGCGCCTTGGTGCGGCGCTTCTGCTTGTAGGGCAGGTACAGGTCCTCGAGGCGGGTCTTGTCCTCGGCATGGGCGATCGCCTCGAGCAGCTCCGGGGTCATCTTGTTCTGCTCCGTGATCGACGCGATGATCGAGGCGCGCCGGTCTTCCAGCTCGCGCAGGTAGCGCAGGCGTTCTTCAAGAAGGCGCAGCTGGGTGTCGTCCAGCCCGCCGGTGGCTTCCTTGCGGTAGCGCGCGATGAAGGGCACGGTGGCGCCCTCGTCGAGGAGGGCGACGGCGGCGGCCACCTGGACAGGTTTGGCGGCCAGTTCAAGGGCGAGGCGTTGTTCGATGGAGGGCAGCATGATGCGCGATGTGGTCCGATGTGATGCGCGTGTCGGTACGCGCATGTCTCTAAAAGGTCAAGCGAACAATGATACGCAAACGTCGCGGATACGCCAGTCTTGACAGCGTCACTTGAACATGCGAGAACAGTCGGCTGCACGCATCGAACAGTCCGATGCGCGCATGCGCACCCGCATGCTGCGGACAAGTTTTGCCCGCTACGTGCGATTCCGAACAAAACGGAAGTGTGCGTATGAAGGATAATGTTCGTTATTGTCGTTTTTAATACAGACACACGAGACCCATGCACACAGTCGATGATCATCGCGAGAACGCCACCGACGCACCCGCGGTTGCACCCGCAGTCGCCCGCGCTCCCGCACGCGCTCCCGCCCTGCCCGCACCGGTGGTGAGCTGGCTGCAAAGGGTCGAGGCCGCGGCGCATCCGCAGCCCAAACTGACCGACGAGGTCGCCGATCCGAAGGCCGTGCAGTACAAGTTCGTGTACGTCATGGCGCCCACCAGCGGCGGACGCCATGTCGCCGTCTGCCTGTGCAAGGCGCGCCTGCGCCCGAACGGCGACGTCGCCGCCGCCAGCCCGGTGAGCGAAGTGTTCTCGCTGCTGTCGGCGCCGCCCGCCTACCTCGAAGGCGACGACGTCGACCTGGTGCGCTTCTTCATCGCGATGCGCAGCGGCTCGGCCCAGGGCACCAGCGCCACCGAACCGAAAGGCAAGGTCGGCGCCATCCTGCTGCAGATGCTGCTCGAACAGGGCAAGCTGCTGTGGGCGAACTCCTGGTCCGACATGGCCAATGGCCTGGTCTATCCGCTGCAGGCAGGCCCCACCCGCCTGGCCAGCCTGGCCTGGCGCGACGAAGGCCGCGTGGCCAAGCTGGGGTGGTCGGTCGAACCGGCCAAGGGCGCTACCCACAGCGGCGCCGACCTGATCGACTACATGCTGCCGACCGACCCGCCGTGGTATATCGACAACCTGTCGATCGGCCCGCTCGAACTGAATCGCGGCGGCATCGACATCTCGCTGGCCGAACTGCAGGCGCTGGTGGCCCAGGCCCCGGCGCTGTCCGGCACCGACAAGAAGCGCGTCTCGCAGCTGCTGCTGGCGCACGGCCTGCAGCAGCTGATGCCGCTGCCGCAGCCGCTCACCCAGCGCCTGCGCAACGATGTCTCACCGATACCGCACCTGCTGCTCGATTCGGTGCAGCTGTCCGACGGCGGCGCGCCGCGCTGGCACGACTTCGCCGTGCTGGCCTACGACTACGACGGCCAGCGCGTGTCCTTCGACCCGGCGCAACGCGTGGTGCGCCAGATCGGCGACGTCACCGAGGTGATCGAGCGCGATCCCAAGGCCGAAGCCGCGGCCCTCAACAAACTGAACGAGATCGGCTTCCGCAAGCCGGTCACCGCGCCTTTCAACGCGATGGCCGGCGCGCTCGGTCTCGATAGCCAGGCGCACTGGCTGCGCTTCGCCGAGAACGACCTCGATGCGCTGTCCGACGCCGGCTGGCACGTGCAGAAGTCGGCCAAGTACCGCTACGACACGGTCGCCGTCGAAGAGTGGTATGCCGACATCGACGAGCCGGAAGAAGCGGGCAACGCCTGGTTCGAACTGGAGCTGGGCATCGTGGTGGCGCGCAAGCGCGTGCCGCTGCTGCCGGTGCTGGTGCAGCTGATCCGCAGCGCGCCCGCCGACTTCGACCCGGCCGTGCTGGCCGCCCATGCCGAAGCCGACCAGATGCTGGCCACGCTGCCCGACGGCGCGCGCGTGGCGCTGCCCTGGGGCCGCCTGAAGCCCATCCTCGCCACCCTGGGCGAGCTCTACTTCAACGACAAGATCAAGGGCCGCATGCGCATGTCCACGCTGGACGCGGCGCGCCTCGAAGACCTGGCGCGCGGCCTCGAGCTGCGCTGGACCGGCGGCGAACGCCTGCGCGAAACCGGCCGCAAGCTGAGCCAGTTCGGCTCGGTCAAGAAGGTCGAGCCGCCCAAGGGCCTGCAGGCCACGCTGCGCGACTACCAGCTCGACGGCCTGTCGTGGATGCAGTTCTTGCGCGAGTACGACCTGGGCGGCATCCTGGCCGACGACATGGGCCTCGGTAAAACCGTGCAGACCATCGCGCACATCCTCACCGAGAAGGAAGCGGGCCGCCTGACCAGCCCGGCCCTCGTGATCGCGCCGACCAGCCTGATGACCAACTGGTGCGAGGAAGCCGCGCGCTTCGCCCCGAGCCTGAAGGTGCTGCTCCTGCAGGGCAAGGAGCGCATGGACCTGTTCGACCAGATCAAGGATGCCGACATCGTCCTGACCACCTACGCGCTGCTGCCGCGCGACGAGGAAAAGCTGCGCGAGCATCACTATCACCTGGTCATCCTCGACGAATCGCACTACATCAAGAACACCCGCTCCAAGGCGGCGCAGACGGCCGGCTCGCTGAACGCCCGCCACCGCCTGTGCCTGTCCGGCACACCGCTCGAGAACCACCTGGGCGAGCTGTGGTCGCAGTTCCACTTCCTGCTGCCCGGCCTGCTGGGCGACGAGAAGACCTTCAACAACCAGTTCCGCCACCCGATCGAACGCCAGGACGACTCGGTGCGCCGCAGCCTGCTTAGCCGCCGCATCAAGCCCTTCCTGCTGCGCCGTACGAAAGACCACGTGGCCAAGGAGCTGCCGGAAAAAACCGAGATGGTGCGTCGCATCGAACTGTCCGGTCCGCAGCGCGACCTGTATGAAACCGTGCGCCTGGCCATGGACAAGAAGGTGCGCGACGAGATCGACCGCAAGGGCGTGGCGCGAAGCCAGATCGTCATCCTCGAGGCGCTGCTCAAGCTGCGCCAGGTCTGCTGCGACCCGCGCCTGGTGAAGAACATGCCGGGCAAGAAGAACAGCGCGGCGGTCTCGGCCAAGCTGACCGACCTGATGCAGATGGTCGAAGACCTGCTGCAGGAAGGCCGCAAGATCCTGGTGTTCTCGCAGTTCACCAGCATGCTGTTCCTGATCGAGGAAGAACTCGCCGCGCGCGGGATCCACTATGCGCTGCTCACCGGCGAAACGCGCGACCGCTCGGCCCAGGTGGCCGCCTTCCAGCAGGGCGCGGTGCCGATCTTCCTGATCAGCCTGAAGGCCGGCGGCGTCGGCCTGAACCTCACCGCGGCCGACACCGTGATCCACTACGATCCGTGGTGGAACCCGGCGGCCGAGAACCAGGCCACCGACCGCGCCTGGCGCATCGGCCAGGACAAGCCGGTGTTCGTCTACAAGCTGATCGCCAAGGGCACGCTGGAAGAAAAGATCCAGCAGCTGCAGCAGAAGAAGTCGGAACTGGCGCAGTCGATCCTGTCCGAAGGCGAATCGCAGAAGATGGCGCTGACGCAGGAAGACCTGCAGGCGATCTTCGCGCCGCTGGAAGACTGAGCTTTCCCGGCACCGCGTTTTCCGTAGGGGTGATCTGGTCCAGTGGACCAGATCACGCTATGCCGCCCACGCGGTCGACTACACGATGATATAGCGCGTATCGTCCATTTCAACGCTGGTTGAGCGCGTGGGCGGCATTCACAATGCGGGCAAATCGCATTCACGGGTATAGCCGCCCACCCTACGAAAAAAGGCGGCTGGTGCAAACCAGCCGCCTTTTCAATTTTCGGCAACAAGAACTTATTTGTAAAACGCCTCGACCTTGCCTTTCAGCTTGATCAGCATCGGCTTGCCCTTGCGGTCGAGCGTGCGGCCGGCGGCGACCTTGATCCAGCCTTCGCTGATGCAATACTCTTCCACGTCGTGGCGATCCTTGTCGTTGAAGCGGATGCCGATCTCGCGCTGGAAAACGTCGCGGTTATGAAAAGGGCTGCTCGGGTCGATCGAGAGCCGGTCCGGGAGTGGGGGGAGGGTAGCAGTATCGTTCATAGACGCGAATTATCCACCAACTGCGGGCCGCGTGGCGCATTTTTCGGCGGATCGGGCGCGCTGCGCGGCAGTGCTTCCGGGCTCGTCTGTACAAAGGGCCAGGAGCAACGATATACTGGAAGACAAGCATCATTGTCCCATTGTCAATAGAAAGTGCCCGATGACCCGTAGCAAGGCTGCTGACCCTCCTGCTCCGGCCAGTCCGGAACGCCCTGGCGCCGGCGCTGCCGGTATCGAGGCCCAATTCCGCACCATCGCTGAACTCGCCGGCGACATCGCTTTCAGCATCGACCTGCCCGCACGCAGCTTGCGCTACCTGAGCCCGGCATTCTCGGCTCTGCTGGGACATGAGGCGGACGCCTTGCAGGCCGCCATCGCCGGCAGCGGCGCCCACGAGGCGCTCGGCGCGCTCGGCATGCACCTCGCCGCGAGCGGCGACGCCGCGCCCGGGGAGCGCCGCGTGCAGGAAGTCGACGTGCGCAACACGGACGGCCATCCGATCGGCCTGCAGGCGATCACGACGGTGCTGCGCAACGCGGACGGCAGCAGTTCGCTGGTGGGACTGCTGCGCGACCTGTCGGCCCAGCGTGCCCACCTGGCCGACCAGCGCCGCTTCGCCAGCATGCTGAACCACGAATTCCGCACGCCGCTGGCGACCATCGACGGCGCGATCCAGCGGCTGGAAGCGACCTCGCAGGGCGCCGACGAAGCGGTGCGCCAGCGCTACCGCAAGATCGCGGTGGCGGCCGACCGCCTGATCGCCATGCTGGATGAATATTTATCGCCCGATCGCCTGGCCGCGATCGGCAAGGTGCGCCAGCCGAACACGATTGCCGCGCGCGAGCTGCTCGACGCTGGCATGACGCAGGTGCGCGCGGCCGGGCGCGAAGCCTTGCTCGAGGCCGAGGATCTGACGCTGGGGCTGCGCGGCGAGCCCGAGGGACTGCGGCTGGCGCTGAAGGTCCTGGTCGACAACGCCCTGCTGTTTTCCCCAAGCGGCAGCAAGGTGACGCTGGGCGCGCGCCGCAGCGGCAGCGGGGTCGAGTTCGCGGTGCGCGACGAAGGCGCCGGCGTGCCGCCCGCCGACGCCGCGCACATCTTCGACAAAGGCTACCGCGGCAGCAATGCCGCCGGCCTGCCGGGCAGCGGCCTGGGCCTGTACCTGGCGCGCTCGATTGTCGACGTTCACGGCGGCATGCTGCGCCTGGGAGCGGGAGAGGGCGGCGCCGAATTCCGGCTCTGGTTACCCGCCCTGGATATTAGCGGGCAACAACAACTTGCCTCATCCTCTCCCAACAGTGATAATCGGACCGATCATTAACATGGCCAATCCATGACGCAGATACTGATTGTTGAAGACAATGGCGAATACGCAGACGACATGGCCGAGTTCCTCAGGGAGCTCGACCACGATGTCACGATCGCCAAGACCGCAAGCGAGATGTGGGCGGCGCTGACGCGCACGCCGGCAGCGGTCGTGGTTCTCGACCTCGGCCTGCCGGACGAGGACGGTTTCAACGTCATCCCGCGGATGCGCCAGCTGTATCCCGAGATCGGCCTGCTGGTGCTGACCGGCCGGGTGGCGTTCGACCACCGCATCCTCGGGCTGCGCCTGGGCGCCGACCACTACCTGACCAAGCCGATCAAGTTCCCGGAACTGGCGGCCCACATCGAAGCGCTGGACCGCCGCGTGCGTCCGTCCGACCCTGCCCCGGCGCCGAGCAAGTGGACGCTGCGCGTGAGCGCGCGCCAGCTCGAACTGGGCGGCAAGGTGATCGACCTGACCGAAAAAGAGTGCAACTTCCTGCACCTCCTGACCATCAACACGCGGCCGGTGCCGCGCCAGGTGATCGTCGCCGGCATGGGCGGCGAAGATCCCGACGCCAGCCGCCGGGTCGACATGCTGGTCTACCGCCTGCGCAAGAAGGCGCGTTCCGGCCTCGGCCAGGACCTGCCGCTGCGCAGCGCCTACGGCGAAGGCTACAGCCTGTCGGCCGGCTTCACGCTGGCCTGAGCTAACTAGGGACAGAGTCGGCCTGTTTTTCGAACGGCGCCGGATTAATCGGGGACAGAGTCGAATTTCTCGGCTAAAATGCCTGCTCGACTTGTGAGCACGCCATGGCACGCCTTCCCCGACTCATCATCCCGCACCAGCCGCAGCACGTCATCCAGCGCGGCAACAACCGCCAGCCGATCTTCCACGACGAGGAAGACTACCGGCGCTTCCTCGGCTGGCTCAAGGAGGCGGCGCGCTTCTACCAGGTGGCGATCCACGCCTATGTGCTGATGCCCAACCACCTGCACCTGCTGGCCACCCCGTCCGACGATACCGGGCTGGCGCTGATGATGCAGAAGGTCGGCCGCTACTACGTTCCCTGGTTCAACAACAAGTACGCGCGCAGCGGCGGCCTGTTCGAAGGGCGTTTCCGCACCTCGCTGGTCGATACCGAGCATTACCTGCTGGCCTGCAGCCGCTACATCGAACTCAATCCCGTGCGCGCCGGCCTGGCGGCGGGGCCGCTGGACTACCCCTGGTCGAGCTATGCCCACCACGCGGGCGTGCGTGCGGACGGCCTGGTCACCGATCATCTGCTGTACTGGGGGCTGGGCAATACTCCCTTCCAGCGCGAAGCGGCGTATACCGAGCTGGTCATGCAGGGGATCGCGCAGGACGAGGTCGAGTTCGTCACCAGCGCGGTGCTCAAGAACCAGCCGCTGGGCTCGCATGCGTTCAAGGCCGAACTCGAGCGCAAGACCAAGCGCCAGATCCTGCCGGCCAAGCGCGGACGACCGTTCCGCGAACCGATCCCGCCGCCTCCGCAGGCATAAGCAATCACCAATCACTCAAGGGCATGATTATTCATGCCCTTTTTTTATTCCTGGCCTGCAAAGACGCGATCCAACTCCCGCCGGACACATCCTGGCGCCTCATGCCAAGAACGCAGGGTCAGATTTTTCTCTATAAAAATCAATAATTTATTCCAAGGATGGCGAATAAAGTCCGCCCTCCTGGCACCCTGTCCCTAATTAACGATTGCTCCAAGAAATTATCAAACAATTCGACTCTGACCCCAATTGTTCTGGTTGCGGCTTCTGCTGCGTTGCACTATTCTCGATTTTCGACCCTCGATAAAGCTGTGGAGATTGCCTCATGATTGCCCAAGGTTTGTACGATCCCGCCAATGAACACGATGCCTGTGGTGTCGGCTTCATCGCCCATATCAAGGGCAACAAGAGCCACTCGATCATCGAGCAGGGCTTGCAGATCCTGAAGAACCTCGACCACCGCGGCGCGGTGGGCGCCGATCCGCTGATGGGCGATGGCGCCGGCATCCTGATCCAGATTCCGGACCAGTACTTCCGCGACGAGATGGCCAAGCAGGGCGTGGAACTGCCGCCGCCCGGCGAATACGGCGTTGGCATGGTGTTCCTGCCGAAGGAGCACGCTTCGCGCATCGCCTGCGAACAGGAGATCGAACGCGCCGTGCGCATCGAAGGCCAGGTGGTGCTGGGCTGGCGCAACGTGCCGGTCGACGAGACCATGCCGATGTCGCCCTTCGTCAAGGCGAAAGAACCGGTGATCCGCCAGATCTTCATCGGCCGCGGCCCGGACATCATGGTCACCGACGCGCTCGAGCGCAAACTCTACGTCATCCGCAAGTCGTCCGGCCACGCGATCCAGGCGCTGAAACTCCTGCACGGCAAGGAGTTCTTCGTGCCCTCGATGTCGGCCCGCACCATCGTCTATAAAGGCCTGCTGCTGGCCGACCAGGTGGGCGTCTACTACCGCGACCTGCAGGACCCGCGCTGCATTTCGGCGCTGGCGCTGGTGCACCAGCGCTTCTCCACCAACACCTTCCCGGAATGGCCGCTGGCCCACCCTTACCGCCTGATCGCGCACAACGGCGAGATCAACACCGTCAAGGGCAACTTCAACTGGACCCGCGCCCGCGAAGGCATGTTGAAATCCGCCGTGCTGGGCGAAGACCTGGGTAAACTCTTCCCGCTGATTTACGAAGGCCAGTCCGACACCGCCTGCTTCGACAATGCGCTCGAACTGCTGGTGATGGCCGGCTACCCGGTGGCCCAGGCGATGATGATGATGATCCCGGAAGCCTGGGAAAACCACACGGCGATGGACGATAACCGCCGCGCCTTCTACGAATACCACGCCGCGATGATGGAACCGTGGGACGGCCCCGCCGCCATGGCCTTCACCGACGGCCGCCACATCGGCGGCACCCTGGACCGCAACGGCCTGCGTCCGGCGCGCTACGTGATCACCGAGGACGACCTGGTCGTGATGGCCTCGGAATCCGGCGTGCTGCCGATCCCGGAATCGCGCATCGTCAAGAAATGGCGCCTGCAGCCGGGCAAGATGTTCCTGATCGACCTGGAAGCCGGCCGCATCATCGACGACAAGGAGCTGAAAGACACCTACTCGAATGCCAAGCCCTATAAAGCCTGGATCAAGTCGGTGCGCATCAAGCTCAACGAAATCAAGCTGTCGGAATCCCAGTTGGCGCCGAACCGCGCGAAAGACGGGACGGCGCAGGGCGAAAAAGCCGCGGTCCCGCTGCTGGACCGCCAGCAGGCCTTCGGCTACACCCAGGAAGACCTGAAGTTCCTGATGGCGCCGATGGCGGTGCTGGGCGAGGAAGCCACCGGCTCGATGGGCAACGACTCGCCGCTGGCGGTGATTTCGAACAAGCTCAAACCTTTGTATAACTACTTTAAACAATTGTTTGCGCAGGTGACCAATCCGCCGATCGACCCGATCCGCGAAAGCATGGTCATGTCGCTGGTGTCCTTCATCGGCCCGAAGCCGAACCTGCTGGACACCAACAACGTCAACCCGCCGATGCGCCTGGAAGTGTCGCAGCCGATCCTCGGCTTCGACGACATGGCGCGCCTGCGCGCCATCAGCCTGCACACCGGCGGCAAGTTCAAGTCGTATGAGCTGAACATCTGCTATCCGGTCGCCTGGGGCAAGGAAGGCATCGAAGCCTGCCTGGCCTCGCTGTGCGCCGAGGCGGTGGACGCGGTCAAGTCGGGCCACAACATCCTGATCGTCTCGGACCGCAACCTCTCCAGCGAGCAGGTGGCGATTCCCGCGCTGCTGGCGACCTCCACCATCCACCAGCACCTGGTGGGACGCGGCCTGCGCGCCTCCACTGGCCTGGTGGTGGAAACCGGCTCGGCCCGCGAGACCCACCACTTCGCCCTGCTGGCCGGCTATGGCGCCGAAGCCGTGCACCCCTACCTGGCCCTGGAAACCCTCAGCGACCTGGCTCACAACCTGCCGCACGAGATGGACGCCGACAAGGCGATCTACAACTACACCAAGGCGGTCGGCAAGGGCCTGATGAAGGTGATGTCGAAGATGGGCATCTCCACCTACATGTCCTACTGCGGCGCGCAGATCTTCGAGGCCGTGGGCCTGAACAAGTCGCTGGTCGACAAGTACTTCCGCGGCACGTCCTCGACCGTGGAAGGCATCGGCCTGTTCGAAGTGGCGGAAGAAGCGCTGCGCCTGCACGCGCTGGCCTTCGGCAACGACCCGCTGCTGGCCAATGCGCTCGACACCGGCGGCGAATACGCCTTCCGCGTGCGCGGCGAAGACCATTTGTGGACCCCGGACGCGATCGCCAAGCTGCAGCACTCGACCCGCGCCAACAATTTCAGCACGTATAAGGAATACGCGCAGATCATCAACGACCAGAGCCGCCGCCACCTGACCCTGCGCGGCCTGTTCGAGTTCAAGATCGATCCGTCGAAAGCCATCCCGCTGGAAGAAGTCGAGCCGGCCAAGGACATCGTCAAGCGCTTTGCCACCGGCGCGATGTCGCTCGGTTCGATCAGCACCGAAGCGCACGCCACGCTGGCCATCGCGATGAACCGCATCGGCGGCAAGTCGAATACCGGCGAAGGCGGCGAAGATCCGCGCCGCTACATGGGCGAGTTCAAGGGCATCAAGATCGCCAAGGGCGAGACCCTGGCCTCGATCCTGGGCGCCGACCGCGTGGTCGCCGACATCCCGCTGGAAGAGGGCGACTCGCTGCGTTCCAAGATCAAGCAGGTGGCGTCGGGCCGTTTCGGCGTCTCCGCCGAATACCTGGCATCGGCCGACCAGATCCAGATCAAGATGGCGCAAGGCGCCAAGCCGGGCGAAGGCGGCCAGCTGCCGGGCCACAAGGTATCCGAATACATCGCGTCCCTGCGTGTATCGGTGCCGGGCGTGGGCCTGATCTCGCCGCCGCCGCACCACGATATCTACTCGATCGAAGACCTGGCGCAGCTGATCCACGACCTGAAGAACGCCAATCCGCATGCCTCGATCTCGGTCAAGCTGGTGTCGGAAGTCGGCATCGGCACCGTGGCCGCGGGCGTCTCGAAGGCCAAGGCCGACCACGTGGTGGTCGCCGGCCACGACGGCGGCACCGGCGCCTCGCCGCTGTCCTCGGTGAAGCACGCCGGCACCCCGTGGGAGCTGGGCCTGGCCGAGACCCAGCAGACCTTGGTGCTCAACGGCCTGCGCAGCCGCATTCGCGTGCAGGCCGACGGCCAGATGCGCACCGGCCGCGACGTGGTCGTCGCCGCGATGCTGGGCGCCGACGAAATCGGTTTTGCGACCGCGCCGCTGGTGGTCGAAGGCTGCATCATGATGCGCAAGTGCCACCTGAATACCTGCCCGGTGGGCGTGGCCACGCAAGACCCGGTCCTGCGCGCCAAGTTCCAGGGTAAGCCGGAGCACGTGGTGAACTACTTCTTCTTCGTCGCCGAAGAAGCGCGCCAGATCATGGCGCAGCTGGGCATCCGCAGCTACGACGAACTGATCGGCCGCACCGACCTGCTCGACAAGGCCAGGGCCGTCCAGCACTGGAAGGCGCAGGGCCTGGACTTCTCGAACATCTTCTACCAGCCGAAGCTTGAATCGCCGCGTGCTCGTTTCCACACCGACGCCCAGGACCATGGCCTGGACAAGGCGCTGGACCACAAGCTGATCGCGCAGGCCAAGGCCGCGCTGGAGAAGGGCGAGCGGGTGTCCTTCATCTCGCCGGTGAAGAACCTGAACCGCACCGTGGGCACCATGCTGTCGGGCGAAGTGGCCAAGCGCTACGGCCACGCCGGCCTGCCGGACGACACCATCCACATCCAGCTGCAGGGCACCGCCGGCCAGTCGGCGGCGGCCTTCCTGGCGGCCGGCATCACCATCGACCTGGTGGGCGAGGGCAACGACTACGTGGGCAAGGGTTTGTCGGGCGGCCGCATCATCGTGCGTCCGAATACCGAGTTCCGCGGCTGGGCGGTGGACAACATCATCGTCGGCAACACCGTGCTGTACGGTGCGATTTCCGGCGAGGCCTTCTTCAACGGCGTGGCCGGCGAGCGCTTCGCCGTGCGTAACTCGGGCGCGGTCGCGGTGGTCGAGGGCTGCGGCGACCACGGTTGCGAATACATGACCGGCGGGACGGTGGTGGTGCTGGGCGAGACCGGCCGCAACTTCGCGGCGGGCATGTCGGGCGGCGTCGCCTACGTGTACGACCCGAAGGGCGAGTTCGAAGGCAAGTGCAACACCACGATGGTGAACCTGGAGCCGGTGCTCACCACCAAGCAGCAAGGTCAGGATGGCCAGGCCGGCTGGCATAGCCAGACCCGTGGCGGCGAGCGCGAGTCGGACGAAGTCATCCTGCGCCGCCTGATCGAGCGCCACTTCAAGCACACCGGTTCCACCCGCGCGCGCAACCTGCTGGACGACTGGGCCAACAGCCGCGGCAAGTTCGTGAAGGTCTTCCCGACCGACTACAAGCGCGCCCTCGAGGAAATGCACAACTCGAGCATGGAAGAAGCGAACGACAAGATCGAGCTCGCAGCTTAACGCGCAACGCTATTAATCGGAATAAGGAAAACAACGTGGGCAAGATTACCGGCTTCATGGAATTCGAACGGCAGGAAGAGGGCCACCTCGAGCCGAGCGATCGCGTCAAGAACTACAAGGAATTCGTGCTGACCCTGACCGACGGCCAGGCCAAGGTGCAGGGCGCGCGCTGCATGGATTGCGGCATCCCCTTCTGTAACACGGGCTGTCCGGTCAACAACCAGATCCCCGACTGGAACGACCTGGTCTATCACGGCAATTACCGTGCGGCCGTCGAGAACCTCCATTCGACCAACAACTTCCCCGAGTTTACCGGCCGCATCTGCCCGGCTCCGTGCGAATCGGCCTGCACGCTCGGCATCAACGACGATCCGGTCGGCATCAAGTCGATCGAGCGCAAGATCGCCGACAGCGGCTGGGAGCATGGCTGGATCGTGCCGCAGCCGGCTGCCGTCAAGACGGGCAAGAAGGTCGCGGTGATCGGTTCCGGCCCGGCCGGCCTGGCTGCCGCCCAGCAGCTGGTGCGTGTCGGCCACGACGTGACCGTGTTCGAGAAGAGCGACCGCATCGGCGGCCTGCTGCGCTATGGCATCCCCGACTTCAAGATGGAGAAGGACCTGATCGACCGCAGGGTAGAGCAAATGCGCGAGGAGGGAGTGAAGTTCCGCACCAGTGTCCTGGTCGGCAAGGATTTCCCGGCCACGGTCAGCAACATGGCGCGCGACACCATCTTCCCGGAAGACCTGGAGAAGGACTTCGACGCCGTGGTCCTGGCCGGCGGCGCCGAGCAGCCGCGCGACCTGCCGGTCCCGGGCCGCGAACTGAAAGGCGTGCACTTCGCGATGGACTTCCTGCCGCAGCAGAACCGCGTGAATGCCGGCGACAAGCTGAAGGACCAGATCAAGGCTACCGGCAAGCACGTGGTCGTGATCGGCGGCGGGGACACCGGTTCCGACTGCGTCGGCACCTCGAACCGCCACGGCGCGGCGTCCGTCACCCAGTTCGAACTGATGCCGATGCCGCCCGAGCACGAGAACAAGCCGCTGGTCTGGCCCTACTGGCCGACCCGCCTGCGCACTTCGTCCTCGCACGAAGAAGGTTGCCAGCGCGACTGGGCGGTGGCCACCAAGCGCCTGGAAGGCAAGGGCGGCAAGGTCGACAAGCTGGTCGCCTGCCGCGTCGAGTGGAAAGACGGCAAGATGGTCGAAGTGCCGGATTCGGAATTCGAGATGAAGGCCGACCTGGTGTTCCTGGCCATGGGTTTCGTGTCGCCGGTGCAGAACGTGCTGGATGCCTTCGGCGTGCAGAAGGATGCGCGCGGCAATGCCCGTGCGACCACCGAGGGCGAGAAGTCCTACCAGACCTCGAAGCCGAAGGTGTTCGCCGCCGGCGACATGCGCCGCGGCCAGTCGCTGGTGGTGTGGGCGATCCGCGAAGGCCGCCAGTGCGCCCGCGCGGTCGACGAGTTCCTGATGGGCAGTTCAGTGCTGCCGCGTTGAGCAGCGCACAGGTCAGCAAGGGCGGCTTCGGCCGCCCTTTGTTTTTCTACCGCTGGCCCTGCTGTGGACGGCGACCAACAAACAAGCAGGTTTTTGCGCTTACCGACACGTTTATGTGCGTGCCCGCACGACGACCAACCCGGCAATGTCCTTACGCTAAGCCTTATTGCAGTGCATCATGCGACGCAAAATATGTTGCACGCCAAAAGATACATCCACAAATGTATGGTTTATTGCTGTATAGTATTTTTGGTACAATGCGGTCGATGTCGGCTTCGGCAGACATACATATCCTTTGAAAAACAAAACCTTACGATCGAAAATATCTGACCCTTCAGTTAGTTTTTTCGCATCGGCGCGTTGAAGAAACATCCCAAAATGGGCTAGCTCAAGCGAGGCTTGAGCTTTCTGCACTACAATAACCGATTACCCAAAAATCAATCACGCTGTGTCGAACCTAGTCGAAATCCGCGATCTGCACTTTGCGTACGGAGAGCGTTCCATCCTGTCGAACCTCCGCATGGACTTTCCACGCGGCAAGCTCGTGGCCGTCATGGGCGGCTCGGGCTGTGGCAAGACCACGGTCCTGCGCCTGATCGGCGGCCAGATCCGCCCGCAGCGCGGCGAGGTGCGCGTGGGCGGCGAAGTCGTGCACAAGCTCAATACCGAAGGCCTGTACCGCCTGCGCCGCCGCATGGGCATGCTGTTCCAGTTCGGCGCGCTGTTTACCGACCTGTCGGTGTTCGACAACGTCGCCTTCCCGCTGCGCGAACACACCGACCTGCCCGAAGAAGTGATCCGCGACCTGGTCCTGATGAAACTCAACGCCGTGGGCTTGCGCAATGCGCACCGCCTGAAGCCGGCCGAGATTTCGGGCGGCATGGCGCGCCGGGTGGCGGTCGCCCGCGCCGTCGCGCTGGACCCGGAACTGATCATGTACGACGAGCCTTTCGCCGGCCTCGACCCGATCTCGATGGGCGTCACCGCCAACCTGATCCGCAACCTGAACGATGCGCTCGGCTCGACCTCGATCCTGGTCTCGCACGATGTGCACGAATGCTTCGCCATCGCCGACTACGTGTATTTCATGTCCGCAGGCAAGATCGTTGCCGAAGGCACGCCGGCCGAGCTGCGCGTGTCCGAAGATCCGTACGTCAAGCAGTTCGTGAATGCCGCGCCGGACGGCCCGGTGCCCTTCCATTATCCGGGCAAGTCGCTGGCCGACGACCTCGGCCTGGGAGTGCGCAAATGATGATCACGCGCTTCCTGGAGACCATCGGCCGCACCGTGCGCGAAGCGATCGCCAGCGTCGGTTTCGCCACCCGGGCCTTCTTCAACCTGCTCGGCGTCTCGCCCGGCGCCTTCAAGCGTCCGGCCCTGATTTCTGAACAGATCCATTTCATCGGCAATTACTCGCTGGTGATCATCATCGTGTCCGGCCTGTTCGTCGGCATGGTGCTCGGCCTGCAGGGCTATTACACGCTGAACCAGTACGGCGCCGAGCAGGCGCTCGGCCAGGTGGTGGCGCTGGCGCTGGTGCGCGAGCTGGGCCCGGTCGTGACCGCGCTGCTGTTCGCCGGCCGCGCCGGCACCTCGCTCACCGCCCAGATCGGCTTGATGAAAGCCGGCGAGCAGCTGTCCGCGATGGAAATGATGGCAATTAATCCGGTCCAACGCGTACTGGCGCCGCGCTTCTGGGGCGGCGTCATCGCCATGCCGATCCTGGCGGCCATTTTCTCGGCCGTGGGCGTGTTCGGCGGCTACCTGGTCGGCGTCCAGCTGATCGGTGTCGACGAGGGCGCGTTCTGGTCGCAGATGCAGGCTGGCGTGGATGTGCGCGCTGACGTACTGAACGGTGTGCTCAAAAGCCTTATTTTCGGTATCGCGGTCACGTTCACGGCGCTGTTCCAGGGCTACCAGACCAAGCCGACCCCGGAAGACGTGTCGCGCGCGACCACGCGCACCGTCGTCATCGCGTCGCTGATGGTCTGGGGCCTGGACTTCATCATGACCGCACTGATGTTCAACAAGTAATCAGATAAACAAGTTTCACTAGGGTATTCGTATGCACCGCAAAACTATCGACGTCTGGGTTGGCCTGTTTGTCCTGCTGGGCGTGGCCTCGCTGCTGTTCCTGGCCCTGCAAGCTGGCAACATGAGCACGATCTCGTTCAGCAAGACCTACGCCGTGACCGGCAAGTTCGACAACATCGGCGGCCTCAAGCCGCAGGCGCCGGTCAAGAGCGCCGGCGTGGTGGTTGGCCGCGTGGGTGAAATTACCTTCGACGACAAGACCTACCAGGCGCTCGTGCGCCTCGATATGGAGCCAGGTTATAAATTCCCGAAAGACAGTTCGCTGAAGATTCTGACCGCTGGCCTGCTGGGCGAGCAGTACATCGGCATCGAACCGGGTGGCGACACCCAGAACCTGGTCGACGGCGACCGCATCAACCGTACCCAGTCGGCAACGGTGCTCGAAGACCTGATCAACCAATTCATCTATAGTAAGGCCGCAGAAGGAAAGGAAGGTAGTGAATGAAACACGCACCACACCGTACCACCGGCCGTATCCATGGGCTTGCGGCAATCGCCGCCGCCCTGCTGCTGAGCGGCTGCGCCACCACGCAGAATCCGCAGGACCCGCTCGAAGGCTATAACCGCACCGTGTTCCGCTTCAACGACGCGGTCGACCGTACCGTCCTGAAGCCGACCGCCACCGCCTACAAGAACGTTACGCCGAGCTTCATGCAAACCGGCGTCAACAACTTCTTCGGCAACCTGTCCGATGCCTGGAGCGCAGTCAACAACCTGCTGCAGGGCAAGGGCCAGGCCGGCATGGGCGACGTTACCCGCTTCGCTTTCAACTCGACCTTCGGCATCTTCGGTCTGCTCGACATCGCCTCCGAAGCCGGCATCCCGAAGCACAACGAAGATTTCGGCCAGACCCTGGGCGTGTGGGGCGTTCCAAGCGGCCCCTTCTTGATGTTGCCGCTTCTGGGCCCATCTACGGTGCGTGACACCGCTGCGCTGCCGGCCGATATCGGCGCCGACATCTGGAAGTACAAGCGCCCGGACAATTGGCGCAACATCGGCTCGGCGATCCGCGTGGTCGACAAGCGCGCCAGCCTGCTCGACGCCGGCAACCTGCTGGAAGACGCCGCCCTGGACCGCTACGAGTTCATCCGCGACGGCTACATGCAGCGCCGCCAGAGCCAGGTGTACGACGGCAACGTGCCGCGCAAGGACGACGGCGACGATGCCGGTGCGGCGACCAGCAACGCCGAGCCGGCCGCCGACCCGGCCGGCAAGGGGGCGGCTGTGCCACCAGCGCAGCCGCCGGAAAACCCGCCGGCCAAGTAACAAGTCCTTACATACCGGTGTCATCCGTGGGCAGTAAGAAGAGTTAACTGGAGACATGCCTCGCCGGCACATCGCACGGCAGGGTCCCCATCCATAATAGGAAACCGACACATGAAGCCAATCGTTCAACTGATCGCAGCAGCAAGCGCCACCATCGCCTTCGCCACCTCGGCCATCGCCGCCGAAGCCCCGGACGCGCTGGTCAAGCGCATCAGCGCCGACGTCATCGATACCGTCAAGGCCGACAAGGACATCCAGTCCGGCAACCGCAACAAGATCATGGACCTGGTCAATTCCAAGATCCTGCCGCACGTCGATACCGAAAAAATGACCCAGCAGGCGGCCGGCCGCTTCTGGCGCCAGGCCACCCCGGAACAGCAAAAGGCCCTGACCAAGGAATTCACCACCCTGCTGGTCTACACCTACTCGGGCGCGCTGTCGACCATCAAGAACGAAACCGTTGAATTCAAGCCGATGCGCGCCGAAGCCGGCGCCACCGACGTCGAAGTGCGTTCGCAGGTCAACGTCACCCGCGGCGAGCCGATCACCCTCAACTACCGCCTGGCCAACGGCCCGCAGGGCTGGAAGATCTACGACATCAACGTGCTGGGCGCGTGGCTGGTCGAGACCTACAAGAGCACCTTCGCCAGCGAGATCAGCAAGGGCGGCGTCGATGGCCTGATCAAGAAGCTGGCCGAGCGTAACCAGCAGCTGGCTTCCAAGCCGCTGAAGGCGCCGAAGTAATGGCCGAAGCCAATCCGATGCTCTCGCTCGACGCCCTGACCTTCGGTAGCGCCAAAGGCGCCCTCGAGCAGGGCTGTGCCGCGATCGCAGCCGGCGAGACCGTGTTCGACCTGGGCGGCGTCAGCGCCGCCGACTCGTCCGGCGTCGCCGTGCTGCTGGCCTGGCAGCGCCGCGCACGCGCCGCCAACCAGCGCCTCACCTACATCAACGTTCCGCAGAACGTGCAGAAACTGGCCGCGCTGTACGGCGTGGACGGCTTGCTGCCGCAATCCTGACCCGCATGGGGACGGCCTGGCCGTCCCCATCGTTTCTCCTGCTTCGCGCAGCGCCGCACGGCCTCCGCGCAAAAACCTCCGCCGGCCTCTTGTATTTGCGATTTCCCCTATAATGGGTCGTTTCCCCGCACGGTCCCGGCGCGCCCGCGCCAGCCCTCCCAACAAGAATGACAGCGATCCAGATTAACAGCGTCGAGAAAAGCTACAAGGGCTTCAAGGCCCTCAAGGGCGTTTCGATGACCATCGAGGAAGGCGAGTTCTTCGGCCTTCTCGGCCCCAACGGCGCCGGCAAGACGACCCTGATTTCCACCGTGGCCGGCCTGATCCGCCCCGACGTGGGCAGCGTCAAGATCCATGGCCACGATGTGGTGACCGACTTCCGCGAAGCGCGCAAGCGCCTCGGCGTGGTGCCGCAAGAACTGGTGTTCGATCCCTTCTTCACGGTGCGCGAGACGCTGCGCCTGCAGTCGGGCTACTTCGGCATCAAGAACAACGACGCCTGGATCGACGAGATCATGCACAACCTCGATCTCACCAACAAGGCCGACGTCAACATGCGCGCCCTGTCGGGCGGCATGAAGCGCCGCGTGCTGGTCGCCCAGGCGCTGGTGCACAAGCCGCCGGTCATCGTGCTGGACGAGCCCACCGCCGGCGTCGACGTCGAACTGCGCCAGACCCTGTGGAAGTTCATCTCGCGCCTGAACCGCGAAGGCCACACCGTGGTGCTGACCACCCACTACCTCGAAGAAGCGCAGGCCATGTGCCAGCGCGTGGCGATGCTGAAACTCGGCGAAGTGGTGGCGCTCGACACCATGTCGGCGCTGCTGCGCCGCGTGTCCGGCTCGCAGCTGGTGGTGCACCTGAAAAGCGGCGACCTGCCGGATGGCTTGCGCCACCTGGTCTCGCACGACGAGCACAATAACGGCAACCGCTACACCTTGCGCATCAACGACGTCAACGAAGTCGAACCGATCCTGGCCAGCCTGCGCGCGGGCGGCGCCGTGATCGACGAAATGCAGCTGGAACAGGCCGACCTGGAAGACATCTTCCTGCAGGTGGTCGGCAGCAGTGGGCAAGATACGCAGCCGGGAGGTCCGCAATGACGCTGTTCTCCGTGGGGTTCCGCACCCTGTTCTATAAAGAGTCGCTGCGCTTCTGGAAGGTGGCGACCCAGACCATCGCCGCCCCGGTGGTGACGGCCATGCTGTACCTGCTGATCTTCGGCCACGTGCTCGACGGCAAAGTCCAGATGCTGGACGGCGTCAGCTACACCGCCTTCCTGATCCCCGGCCTGGTGATGATGAGCGTGCTGCAGAACGCCTTCGCCAACTCCTCATCCTCGCTGATCCAGTCCAAGATCACCGGCAACCTGGTGTTCATCCTGCTGCCGCCGCTGTCGCATGCCGAGATCCTGTCGGCCTACGTCGGCGCGGCCGTGCTGCGCGGCGTGACGGTGGGCTTCGGCGTGTTCGTCATCACCGCCTGGTTCGCGCACCTGAGTTTCGTGGCGCCGCTGTGGATCCTGGTGTTCGCCTTCCTGGGCGCGGCCATCCTCGGCACCATGGGCGTCATCGCCGGCATCTGGGCCGAGAAGTTCGATCAGCTGGCCGCTTTCCAGAACTTCCTGATCATGCCGGCCACCTTCCTGGCCGGGGTGTTCTATTCCATCCAAAAACTGCCGCCGTTCTGGCTGGCGGTCTCGCATTTCAACCCGTTCTTTTATATGATTGACGGGTTCCGCTATGGATTCTTCGGCAAGTCCGACGTCTCGCCCTGGACCAGCCTGGCCATCGTGTCGGTGTTCTTCGTGGTGCTGGCAGCCATGGCGGTGAATATGCTCAAGCGTGGCTATAAACTGCGCCACTAAGTACGCCTCTACAGCGCCACCACAGAATTCACTGGAGTTACCCGTGTCGACCACCCCTGAACTGATCCACAGCTACATCAGCGCCGGCCTCGAATGCACACACCTAGCGGTGGAAGGCGACGGCCAGCATTTCACCGCCGTCATCGTCTCCCCAAGCTTTGCCGGCAAGCGCCCGATCCAGCGCCACCAGCTGGTGTACGCCGCGCTCGGCGACCGCATGCGCGAAGAAATCCACGCGCTGTCGATGAAAACCCTCACCCCTGAAGAGTACCAAGGCTAACCATGGACAAGCTCCAGATCGTCGGCGGCAAGCGCCTCAACGGTGACATCTCCATTTCGGGCGCCAAGAACGCGGCCTTGCCCATCCTGTGCGCGGGCCTGTTGACCGGCGGCGACCTCGAACTGTCGAACGTGCCGCGCCTGCACGACGTGCGCACCATCCTCAAGCTGCTCGCGCAGACCGGCCTGAAGGTGACCCAGGACGACGAGCGCGTGACCCTCAATGGCGCCAATATCACCTCGCTCGAAGCGCCGTACGAGCTGGTGAAGACCATGCGCGCCTCGATCCTCGTGCTCGGCCCGCTGCTGGCGCGCTTCGGCGAAGCCAAGGTCTCGCTGCCGGGCGGCTGCGCGATCGGCTCGCGCCCCGTGGACCAGCACATCAAGGGCCTGCGCCAGATGGGCGCCGAGATCAGCATCGAAGGCGGCTACATCCACGCCCGCACCAACGGCAAGCTGAAGGGCGCGCGCATCCACACCGACATGATCACCGTGACCGGCACCGAGAACCTCCTGATGGCCGCCACCCTGGCCGAAGGCGAGACCGTGCTGGAAAACGCCGCGCGCGAGCCGGAAGTCACCGACCTGGCCAACCTCTTGGTGGCCATGGGCGCCAGGATCGAGGGCATCGGCACCGACCGCCTGGTGATCCAGGGCGTCGAGTCGCTGCACGGCGCCCAGCACGCCGTGATCTCGGACCGCATCGAAGCGGCCACTTTCCTGTGCGCGGTGGCGGCCACCGGCGGCGACATCATGCTGCGCAACACCCGCACCGACATCTTCGACGTGGCGCTCGACAAGCTGCGCGAGATCGGCGTGGCGCTCGACGTCGGCCTCGATACCATCCGCGCGCGCATGGACGGCCGCCCGCGCCCGGTGTCCTTCCGCACCACCGAATACCCGGGCTTCCCGACCGACATGCAGGCCCAGTTCATGGCAGTGGACATCCTGGCTTCGGGGCCGAGCCGCGTCACCGAGACCATTTTCGAAAACCGCTTCATGCACGTGCAGGAGATGAATCGCCTCGGCGCGCAGATCTCCACCGAGGGCAATACCGCCTTCATCAAGGGCGTCGACCGCCTGGTCGGCGCGCCGGTGATGGCGACCGACCTGCGCGCCTCGGCCTCGCTGGTGATCGCCGGCATGGCGGCCGAAGGCACCACGATCGTGGACCGCATCTACCACCTGGACCGCGGCTACGACCGCATGGAAGTGAAACTCTCGGCCGTCGGCGCCGACATCGTGCGTATCAAGCAATGACATCAATGAGCAAATCCGGAGAGCCGGGCCTGATCCTGGCGCTCTCCAAGGGCCGCATCTTCGAGGACACCCTGCCGCTGCTGGAAGCGGCCGGCATCACCGTCACCGAGAACCCGGAAACATCGCGCAAGCTGATCCTGCCGACCAACGACCCGGGCGTGCGCGTCCTGATCGTGCGCGCCAGCGACGTGCCGACCTACGTCCAGCACGGCGCCGCCGACTTCGGCGTGGCCGGCAAGGACGTGCTGCTCGAGCATGGCGGCGAAGGCCTGTATCAACCGATCGACCTGCGCATCGCCTCCTGCCGCATGTCGGTGGCGGTGAACGCCGGCTTCGACTACGAGAACGCGGTGCGCCAGGGCGCGCGCCTGCGCGTGGCGACCAAGTTCGTCAACACCGCGCGCGAGCACTTCGCCAGCAAGGGCGTGCACGTCGACCTGATCAAGCTGTACGGCTCGATGGAGCTGGCGCCGCTGGTCGGCCTGTCCGACGCCATCGTCGACGTGGTCTCCACCGGCGGCACCCTGCGCGCGAACAACCTGGTCGAAGTCGAAAAGATCATGGACATCTCCTCGCGCCTGGTGGTCAACCAGGCGGCGCTCAAGCTCAAGCGCGAGCGCCTGCAACCCATCCTCGATGCCTTCCAACAGGCATCCCAAGCAAAAGGCTAACAGCATCATGGCAGTACAGATCCGCAAGCTCGACTCCACCGCACCCGACTTCAAGCAGACGCTTTCCGCCCTGCTGGCCTTCGAGGCCGAGACCGACGACGCCATCGAAGCGAGCGTTGCGAAGATCCTGGCGGACGTGAAGCATCGCGGTGACGCTGCCGTGCTCGAGTACACGAACAAGTTCGACCGCATCCCGAACGGCGGCGCATCCTCGATGGCCGCTTTCGACATTGGACAGGCCGAACTGGACGCGGCCCTGGCCGCGCTGCCCGAAGCCCAGCGCGCCGCGCTGCGCACGGCCGCCGAGCGCATCCGCGTGTTCCACGAACGCCAGAAGCAGGAACTGAACGGTTTTACGTTCACGGAACCTGACGGCACCGTGCTGGGCCAGCGCGTGACGCCGCTGGACCGTGTCGGCATCTATGTCCCGGGCGGCAAGGCCGCCTATCCCTCGTCGGTGCTGATGAACGCGATTCCGGCCCAGGTGGCGGGCGTGCAGGAAATCGTCATGGTGGTGCCGACCCCCGACGGCGTGAAGAACCAGATGGTGCTGGCCGCCGCCGCGATCGCCGGCGTCACCCGCGTGATCACCATCGGCGGGGCGCAAGCCGTGGGCGCGCTGGCCTACGGCACCGAAACCATTCCCGCCGTCGACAAGATCGTCGGCCCCGGCAATGCCTATGTGGCGGCCGCCAAGCGCCGCGTGTTCGGCGTGGTCGGCATCGACATGATCGCCGGCCCATCCGAGATCCTGGTGCTGTGCGACGGCACCACCGACCCCGACTGGGTGGCGATGGACCTGTTCTCGCAGGCCGAGCACGACGAGCTGGCCCAGGCCATCCTGCTGTGCCCGGACGCCGACTACATCGCGCGCGTGGAAGCCAGCATCCACAAGCTGCTGCCGACGATGCCGCGCGCTGCGACCATCACCACGTCCTTGAGCGACCGCGGCGCGCTGGTAAAAGTGCGCGACATGGCGGAAGCCTGCGAGATCGCCAACGCCATCGCCGCCGAACACCTCGAGATCTCGGCCGAAGAGCCGCTGCAGTGGGCCGACCGGATCCGCCATGCCGGCGCGATGTTCCTGGGCCGCTTCTCGTCCGAGTCGCTGGGCGACTATTGCTGCGGCCCGAACCACGTGCTGCCGACCTCGCGCACGGCGCGCTTCTCGTCGCCGCTGGGCGTGTACGACTTCCAGAAGCGCTCGTCGCTCATCCAGGTAAGCGAGCAGGGCGCCCAGACGCTCGGCAAGGTGGCGGCCGAACTGGCCTACGGCGAAGGACTGCAGGCGCACGCCCGCAGCGCCGAGTTGCGTCTTCAATCATGAGCAGCTGGGTCGACCAGGTCTTCTGCGAGGATGCGCTGGCCGGCATGGCGCGCATCCCGGACGCTTCCATCGACCTGATCCTGACCGACCCGCCCTACAACCTCGGCAAGGACTACGGCAATGCCTCGGACCAGCAGAGCGTCGAGGAATACCTGGCCTGGACCGAACGCTGGATCGACGCCGCGCTGCCCAAGCTGAAAGCCAACGGCAGCCTGTACATCTTTCTGACCTGGCGTTTCGCGCCCGAGATCTTCGTCATGCTCAAGAAGCGCATGACGATGATGAACGAGATCATCTGGGACCGCCGCGTGCCCTCGATGGGCGGCAGCGTGCGCAGCTTCTCGTCGGTGCACGACACCATCGGCTTCTTCGTGAAGCGCAAGGATTATTATTTCGACCTCGACGCCGTGCGCATTCCCTACGACGCCGAGACGAAAAAGGCGCGCTCGCGCTCGATCTTCATCGGGGCCAAGTGGCTGGAAGTCGGTTACAACCCGAAGGACGTGTGGAGCGTCTCGCGCCTGCACCGCGAGCACCCGGAACGCGCCGACCATCCGACCCAGAAACCTCTCGAGATCATCGAGCGCATGGTGAAGGCTTCCTGCCCGGCGGGCGGCATCGTGCTCGACCCCTTCATGGGCAGCGGCACCACGGCCATCGCCGCGCGCCGCACCGGCCGTCATTTCACCGGCTTCGAACTGAACCCCGCCTACTGCGACATCATCCGCGCGCGCCTGGCGGCGCCCGAGGTGCCGGTCGCGGGCGCCAAGAAACGTAAAAGCGCGGCCAAGAACGCGCCCCTGAACGAGGAAACCGCATGACATCGAGCCTCTCCCCGATTGACAAGCTGATCGACAATACCATCCGCGCGGACGTCCGCAACACCGCCACCTACTTCGTGCCGGACGCGAGCGGCTACATCAAGCTCGACGCGATGGAGAACCCCTACGAGCTGCCGTCGGAACTGCGTGCGGAACTGGGCCAGCGCCTGGCCGACGCCGCGCTGAACCGCTACCCGGTCGCTTCCTACGCCACTCTCAAGCAGAAGATCTGCGCCGGCCTGGGCGTCCCCGCCGGCTACGATGTCCTGCTCGGCAACGGCTCGGACGAGCTGATTTCGATCATGGCGACCGCCATCGCACGCCAGGACAAACGGGCGGTCGTGATGGCCCCGACCCCGGCCTTCGTGATGTTCTCGCGTTCGGCCCAGTTCGCCGGCGCCGATTTCGTCGGCGTGCCGGTCAAGGCCGACTTCTCGCTCGACCTGCCCGCGATGCTGGCGGCAATCGCGCAGCACAAGCCGTCGTTGGTGTTCCTGGCCTATCCGAACAACCCGACCGGCAACCTGTTCGATGCCGGCGACATGGCCACCATCATCCGCGCGCTGGGCGAGACCGGCATCGTGGTGGTGGACGAGGCCTACCAGCCCTTCGCCAAGCAGAGCTTCATGGGCCGCCTGCCGGAATTTCCGAACCTGGTCGTGATGCGCACCCTGTCCAAGCTGGGCCTGGCGGGCATCCGCCTCGGCTACCTGTCGGGCGATCCGAAACTGCTGGAACAGTTCGAGAAGGTGCGCCCGCCCTACAACGTGAACGTGCTGACCCAGGTGGCCGCCGAGTTCGCGCTCGACCACCTCGACGTGCTCGACCGCCAGGCCGAGATGCTGAACGCCGAGCGCACCCGCCTGGCCGCCGAACTGGCGGCGCTGCCGGCAGTCGAAGTGTTTCCATCGGCCGCGAATTTCATCTCGATGCGCGTACCGGACGCCGACAAGGTTTGTGCAGAACTTCGCGCCGAAAAGGTGCTGATTAAAAATTTGAGTAAAATGGACAAGGTATTGGCCAACTGCATCCGCGTCACGGTCAGCACCCCCGAAGAAAACACCGCATTCCTGAATGCCCTGAAAGCGTCTTTATAGTCCCCACGAGCGCAGTTCCTCCATCCGGAGGACCGCCACGACGAGCCCAGCAATGACCCGCACTGCCGAAATCACGCGCAATACCAACGAGACGCAAATCCGCGTCGCGATCAACCTCGACGGCACCGGCCGCCAGAAGCTCAATACCGGCGTCCCCTTCCTCGACCACATGCTCGACCAGATCGCGCGCCACGGCATGATCGACCTCGAAGTCGAAGCCGTCGGCGACCTGCACATCGACGCCCACCACACGGTCGAGGACACCGGCATCACGCTCGGCATGGCGGTGGCCAAGGCCGTGGGCGACAAGAAGGGCATGGTGCGTTACGGCCACTCCTACGTGCCGCTGGACGAAGCGCTGTCGCGCGTGGTCATCGACTTCTCGGGCCGTCCGGGCCTGGAAATGCACATCCCCTGGACGCGCGCCATGATCGGCACCTACGACGTCGACCTGACGGGCGAATTCTTTCGCGGCTTCGTGAACCACGCCGGCGTGACCCTGCACATCGACAACCTGCGCGGCGTGAACGCACACCACCAGTGCGAGACCGTGTTCAAGGCCTTCGGCCGCGCGTTGCGCATGGCCACTGCGCTGGACGAGCGCGCCGCCGGCATCATTCCCTCGACCAAAGGCAGCCTGTAGGCTGGGGTAACTGAGCATCATGACGAACAAGATTGTGGTGGTCGATGGCCTGGGTAACCTGCGCTCGGTCGCGCAGGCGCTGCGCGCCGCCGCGCCCGAGGCCGACATCCTGGTGTCGAACAATCCCGCCGATATCGATGCCGCCGACCGCATCGTGCTGCCGGGCCAGGGCGCGATGCGCGACTGCATGCGCAGCCTGCGCGAATCCGGCGCCGAGGAAGCCCTGCTGCGCGCCGTGAAGACGCGCCCGGTGATGGGCGTGTGCGTCGGCGAGCAGATGCTGTTCGACGAGAGCGAAGAGAACGACGGCACGCCGGGCCTGGGCCTGCTGCCGGGCCGCGTCGTGCGCTTCCGGCTCGACGGCAAGCTGCAGGAAGACGGCTCGCGCTTCAAGGTCCCGCAGATGGGCTGGAACCGCGTGCGCCAGTCGCGCGCCCACCCGCTGTGGGAAGGCGTCGAGGACAACAGTTATTTCTACTTCGTGCACAGCTACTATGCCGTGCCCGGGCAGGCAGCCGACACGATCGGCGAAACCGACTACGGCGGCATGTATGCCTGTGCCGTCGCGCGCGACAACCTGGTCGCCACCCAGTTCCACCCCGAAAAGAGCGCCGCCGCCGGGCTGCGCCTGTACCGCAATTTCATTCACTGGAATCCGTGAGTTTTAACATCAATCCGCCGTCAACCAACCGACAACGACCATGCTGCTGATCCCTGCCATCGACCTCAAAGACGGTCACTGCGTTCGCCTGAAACAAGGCGACATGGACCTCGCCACCGTGTTTTCCGAAGACCCTGCCGAAATGGCGCTGCACTGGCTGAAGAAGGGCGCGCGCCGGCTGCACCTGGTCGACCTGAACGGCGCGTTCGCGGGCAAGCCGAAGAACGAGGAAGCGATCAAGTCGATCCTGAAAACCGTGCAGGACTACGCCGAAGAGATGGGCATCGACGAGATCCCGGTCCAGCTGGGCGGCGGTATCCGCGACCTCGACACCATCGAGCGCTACCTCGACGACGGCATCACCTACATCATCGTCGGCACCGCCGCGGTGAAGAACCCGGGCTTCCTGCACGACGCCTGCGGCGCCTTCCCGGGCTCGATCATCGTCGGCCTGGACGCCAAGGATGGCAAGGTCGCCACCGACGGCTGGAGCAAGATGTCCGGCCACGAAGTCATCGACCTGGCCAAGAAGTTCGAAGGCTACGGCGTCGAGTCGATCGTCTACACCGACATCGGCCGCGACGGCATGATGGGCGGCGTGAACATCGAGGCGACCGTCAAGCTGGCCCAGGCCGTGAAGATCCCGATCATCGCCTCGGGCGGCGTGCACAACCTGGCCGACGTCGAAGCGCTGTGCGCGGTGCAGGACGAAGGCATCGAGGGCGTGATCTGCGGCCGCTCGATCTACGAAGGCACGCTCGACCTGAGCTCGGCGCAGGTACGCGCCGACGAACTCACCGAGGGCGCCCAGGCCTAAGCCGTATGCTCGCAAAACGCATCATCCCCTGCCTCGACGTCACCGGCGGCCGTGTGGTCAAGGGCGTCAATTTCACCGAGCTGCGCGATGCCGGCGACCCGGTCGAGATCGCGCGCCGCTATGACGGACAGGGC
This sequence comes from Massilia sp. X63, assembly GCF_041023745.1. Classification (NCBI taxonomy): domain Bacteria; kingdom Pseudomonadati; phylum Pseudomonadota; class Betaproteobacteria; order Burkholderiales; family Oxalobacteraceae; genus Massilia; species Massilia sp. X63. Next base: position 48,177 of record NZ_JBFTEF010000003.1, on the reverse strand, counting down.
GCCGACGAGATCACCTTCCTCGACATCACCGCCTCGAGCGACGGCCGCGACCTGATCCTGCCGATCATCGAAGCCGTGGCCTCGACCGTGTTCATCCCGCTCACGGTCGGTGGCGGCGTGCGCAAGGTCGAGGACGTGCGGCGCCTGCTCAATGCCGGCGCCGACAAGGTCAGCATGAACACCTCGGCCGTGACCAACCCGCAGCTGGTGTTCGACGCCTCGCAGAAGCACGGCTCGCAATGCATCGTGGTGGCGATCGACGCCAAGCAGGTTGCGCCCGGAAAGTGGGAAGTCTTCACCCATGGCGGCCGCAACCCGACCGGGCTCGACGCCGTCGAATGGGCGAAGAAAATGGAAAGCCTGGGCGCCGGCGAACTGCTGCTCACCTCGATGGACCGCGACGGCACCAAGTCCGGCTTCGACCTGGGCCTGACGCGCGCCGTGTCCGACGCCGTGGGCATCTCCGTCATCGCCTCGGGCGGCGTCGGCGGCCTGCAAGACCTGGCCGACGGCATCCTGGAAGGCCACGCCGACGCGGTGCTGGCCGCCAGCATCTTCCACTACGGGCAGCACACGGTCGGCGAAGCCAAGCGCTTCATGGCCGAGCGTGGCATTCCGATGCGCCTGGAATAAGGAAGACAGCGATGCCGACCAATGCCAAATGGCTCAACAAGGTCCGCTGGGACGAACACGGCCTGGTGCCGGTGATCGCCCAGGAGGCCGCCACCGGCGACATCCTGATGTTCGCCTGGATGAACCGCGAAGCGCTCGCGAAGACGGCCGAGCTGGGCGAAGCCGTGTACTGGAGCCGTTCGCGCAAGAAGCTGTGGCACAAGGGCGAAGAGTCCGGCCACACCCAGAAAGTGCTGGAGATGCGCCTCGACTGCGACGAAGACGTCGTGCTGCTCAAGATCGAGCAGACCGGCGGCATCGCCTGCCATACCGGGCGCCATTCGTGCTTCTTCCAGCGATTCAACCCCGACGGCGAGGACTGGCAGGCGGTGGAACCCGTGCTGCAGGACCCCGACACCATCTACACCGACAAGAAACACCCATGAGCGATATCCTGGCCCGCGTTGCGGCCGTGATCGAGTCGCGCAAGCCGGATGCCGGCGGCGACCCTGCAACCTCCTATGTCGCCAAGCTGTTCAGCAAGGGCGACGACGCCATCCTGAAAAAGATCGGCGAAGAGGCCACCGAAACCGTGATGGCCGCCAAGGACGCGCGCGTCTCGGGCGACGCCTCCAAGGTATTGTACGAGACCGCCGACCTGTGGTTCCACAGCATGGTCCTGCTGGCGCAGTTCGGCCTGACCCCGCAACAGGTGATCGACGAGCTGGCGCGCCGCGAAGGCATGTCGGGCATCGACGAGAAAGCCGCGCGCAAGGAATAAGCGCGCGCGCAGGCAGGAAGAACAAAGCAAGCGCCTGCTCATGCTTGCCACCGGTACCGGCAGTGTCATAATCAGGCATGGGCGGTCACATGGCTGTCATGCGGCGCCGGTAGGATGCCTGGGTTCCCGGCTGCGGGAGCGCTGTAACAAAGATCTGGAGACAAGATGGACAATTGCATTTTCTGCAAGATCGTTGCCAAGCAGATTCCGGCCAGCATCGTCTATGAAGACGACGACGTGCTGGCCTTCAAGGACATCAACCCGGCCGCACCGGTGCACCTGCTGGTGATTCCAAAGCAGCACGTGGCGACCCTGTCCGATTGCGGCATGGAACACGCGGCCGTGCTCGGCAAGATGCTGGCGCTGGCGCCGAAGCTTGCGGAAGAGCACGGTGTCGCGGCCAGGAGCAACGGCAATGGCGGACACAGCGGCGGCTTCAAGACCCTGATCAACACCGGGCCGGACGGCGGGCAGGAGGTCTATCACCTGCACCTGCATATGTACGGCGGCAAGCGCCCCTGGCGCGGCCTCGGCACCTGATTCCTGTCCGGACTCGACTAAAATTTTAATGCGGGCAATATGTAGGGCAATGCCCCCGCATGGCGTATACTGAAATGTACGCTTTCCCGATTTTCAGGCGCACGTCGCCTTGCTAGGAGATAAACATGGGTTCGATGAGTATTTGGCACTGGGTCATTGTCCTGGTCGTCGTGATGCTGATTTTTGGCACCAAGAAGATCGGCAATATCGGTTCCGATCTCGGTAAGGCCGTCAAGGGCTTCAAGGATGGCGTGAAGGGCGAGGAAGACAAGGCCGACGCGAGCCAGTCCACCACCCAGCCGCCGCAGCAGGTGGCAGACAAGTCCACCATCGATGTGGAAACCCGCGAAAAGACGCGTCATTAATCGCCGCGCATGATCGATCTCGGACTGTCGAAGCTGGCGATCATCGGCGTTGTCGCGCTGATCGTCATCGGCCCTGAAAAACTGCCGAAGGTGGCGCGCATGGCGGGCACCCTGTACGGGCGCGCCCAGCGCTACCTGCACGACGTCAAGTCGGAGGTCAGCCGCGAAATCGAGCTCGACGAGCTGCGCAACCTGCACAAGGAAGTGCACGAGAGCGCGCAATCGTTCAAGTCCGAGGTCGAGCAGTCGATGTCCAGCCACGTCGACGAGGTCGAGGCGCTGTGGGACAACCGGGAGCACACGGGCTCCACATCCTCCTCGTCGTCCACGCACGCCTACGTCAGCACCGCCGACATCGAGCGCAAGGCGCGCGACTTCCGCCGCAAGAAACTGGTGCGCACATCAAGCGTCCCGGCCTGGTACAAGCACCGCAACGGCGGCAAGACCCATGTGCTGTCCGGCGCCGCGCGCGTGCGCAAGTTCCGGCCCGGCTCCAGCAAATCCAAGACTTCCTTTTTCTAGATGACCGAAGAAGCCGCAGGCGAAGAAACCTTCATCTCCCACCTCGTCGAGCTGCGTGACCGCCTGGTCAAGGCGTCGATCGGGATCGCCATCGCCTGCGCGGCCCTGTTCATCTGGCCGGGCCCTTCGCAGGTCTACGACCTGCTGGCCGCGCCGATGATCGCCTCGCTGCCGCCCGGCGCCAAGATGATCGCAACCGGCGTGGTGTCGCCCTTCCTGGTGCCGATGAAGGTGACCCTGCTGCTGGCCTTCATCCTGTCGCTGCCCTGGGTGTTCTACCAGCTATGGGCCTTCGTCGCCCCCGGCCTGTATGCGCACGAGAAGCGCCTGGTGCTGCCGCTGGTGATCTCGTCCTCGCTGCTGTTCATCGGCGGCGTGGCCTTCTGCTATTTCTTCGTGTTCGGCCGGGTGTTCCACTTCATCGGCGAGTTTGCGCCCACCTCCATCGCGGTGACGCCGGACATCGAGAACTACCTCGATTTCGTGATGTCGATGTGCCTGGCCTTCGGCGCCACCTTCGAAGTGCCGGTGGTGGTGGTGATCCTGGTGCGCATGGGCATCGTCAGCATCGAGAAGCTGCGCGCGATCCGCTCCTACGTGATCGTCGGCGCCTTCGTCATCGCCGCCATCGTGACGCCGCCGGACGTGGTCAGCCAGCTGGCGCTGGCAATCCCGATGTGCCTGCTCTACGAGCTGGGCCTGGTCGTGGCGCCGATTTTCGCGCGCGTCACGCGTGCTCCCGAAGAGCACGCCTAAGAGCGCCTAACGCTCTATCGGTTGTGCTCAGTTGGACCTGAGTACGCCGCCGTTGCCCAGCCCACCCTCCACCGACTGGGCCTTGTAGCTGCGCACCGCCTTGACCATCTGGTTGTACGAATCCATGAAGGACGCGGCCAGTACCTTGCCCTGGGGCGAGTTGCTGAAGCCGCCCGCGCCTGCCAGGCCGCCATGGAAGAAGCCGGCCAGCATGCCGAAGTCCCAGTTCTGGGCGCTGCCTTCGGCTGCCGCCAGCTGCACGCCCGAGCGGTTATCGGTCAGCAGCAGCATGGTCGAGGCCTCGTTCGATTTCATCGATCCGCCGATCAGCGAGGCGACCACGCCGGCCCTGCCGCCCACCAGGCCGCCCAGGCCGCCGGTGCCTTTCTGGCTGAAGGTGATCGAGGGCGTCATGGTGTAGTCGGCGGCGGCCATCATGCCCTTGCCGAAATTGCTGGTCTTGCGCAGCTCGCCCGATTCCATCAGCGCGCGTTCGCCCTGCATGTTGCGCATGGCCTGGCCGCGCTCGACGATGACGAAGCAGTTCGACTGCTGGATGATCATCCGCAGCAGCGGCACCGTGCTCTGCATGCGGTATTCGGCGGTGAACTGGTGCAGCCAGGGCTGGTTCGATTCCTCGACGATGGCCAGGGTGCCGAGGCTTTTGTCGCAGCGCTCGAGCTTGTCGTTGGCGCCGACCGCATTCGCACCGCCGGCCGAACCGGTGGCGACGGTCTTGGCGCCGGAGGCGCCGATGCTGGGCGAGGTGGCGCAGCCGCCAAGCGACAGGGAAGCGGACAGGGAAGCGAAGACCAGCAAGGGCAGGGGCGATTTCATTCAGGCATCCTTATGGGTAAAAAGGGGACACCCAATGCTACGCAGCGCGACCCGGCGCGATTTATCTCTCGTCAAGCAGGCTGTTCAATAAGGACGAGCCATGACAAGACCGGAGGCAGTCCCCGGCCTTGCGCAGGCTGTCAGGTCATGGGCAGTTCCCGATCACGTAATACCCCGCCGCCGTCTGCGCCAGCGTCGTCGTGTAGAAGGTATTGTTCAGCCCCATGTTCTGGTTCGAGCCGTTGGCCAGCGCATAGCCGCCGCTGTCGTGTGCCCGCCCTGCCGTCACGTGGGCATAGTTGCTGGCCGTGGTCGTGCTGCAGACGAAGCCGGACGTGGTGGCGCCCGTTACGCCGGCCGACTTCGCGCTCTCCACGCCGTTGCCGGTGCTGGATATTTGGTAGGTGTAGCTGGTCGACGCCGCCAGGCCGCCATCGGTGTAGCCGGTGCTTGCCAGCGGCGTGGCGTTCAGCTTGGCGCCGTCGCGGTAGACGTTGTAGCCGGTGGCGCCGCTGGACGCGTTCCAGGTCAGGGCGATGCTGCTGGCCGTGCGCGCGCCGATGGCCAGGCCGGCAGGCGGCTGCAGGGCAGGGGCAGTACCGACCAGGAATTGCGGGATGCTAGGACGCCGGCGCGGGAAGGGAAGTCATGGGCTGTCTCCAGCTGATGGTTGTTGTGACGTCCATTCTAGCTTTGGAGACATTGCGCACAAGCGAGCGCGCGAGCAAGCCGCTTGTGCGCTTTTGCACAGGCGATTGCCTGCGCAAAATCAAGACATCGTTATTGCAAGAGCTCAGAGATCATCTTCACCGGCGCATTGCCGTAGCTGAGGAACTGGTCGTGGAATTCCTTCAGGTTGAAGCGTTCGCCCAGCTGCTGCTTGCGGCGCTCGCGCAGGGCCAATATCTGCTCGTAGCCGCTGTAGTAGCTGGTCAGCTGCACCGAGGTGAGCTGCACGCGGCGCCATTTCTCGTCGGCTTCCTGGCGGGTCTGGAAGGCCTGGCGCACCAGCAGGTCGATCGCCTCGGCCTGGCCCATGCCGAGCACGTGGACGCTGTAGTCGAGGATGGTGTTGGTCACGCTGCGCAGGTTCCACTTCGAGTACATCAGCCACATCTCGGGCGCGTTGTCGCCGTAGCCGTTCTCCAGCATCATGCGCTCGCCGTACACGGCCCAGCCCTCGACCATCGCGCCGTTCCCGAACAGCGACTTCACCAGCGAAGGCGAACGGTTCGCGTACACCAGCTGCGCGTAGTGGCCCGGGATGGCTTCGTGGATGTTCAGGATCTGCAGGATCCATTCGTTGTACTCGCGCAGGCTGCTCTCGGCCTGTTCCGCGCTCAGGCCGTCGAGCGGCGTGACGTTGTAATAGGTCTTGTCCTTCGGGCGGTACGGGCCTGGCGCATCGATGCTGGCGCCCGCCACGCCGCGCTGGTACATCGGGGTCTCGCGCACTTCCAGCGGCTTGTCGGCGTCCAGCGTGAGCAGGTTTTTCTCGGTGACGAACTTGTGCAGCGCCGGGATCTGGCGGCGGATCTCGGGCAGGAAGTCGGCGCGCGCGACGTGGCGGCTCGACAGCTTGTCGATCATCATGCCGATCTTCTGGAAGCGGTCGCGCGGCTTGTTCACGCCCGCCATGTAGCGCGGCCACAGCTCGTCCGAGATCGTATCCATGCGGGTGAGCAGTTCTTCGCGCGTGGCCAGGGCCTTGCGGAAGGTCTGCTCGGCGCTGCTGGACGACTGGATCTCGAGCGCGAACTTCTGCTCGTACAGGTCCTTGCCGGCGCGGAACGGGCGCGCCTTGGCAAGGCCGTCCGTCGCCTTCTTTTCGAGCGCGCTCAGGAAGTCGACGTAGCCGATGACCGCGGTGCCGGCGTTGGCGATACGCAGCGCGAAGATCGCCTTTTCCTGCGTGGTCAGGGTCGATTCCTGCGCCGCCTTGCCCAGGTCGGCCAGCACCGCAATGGTGCCCGGCGCCTGCGCGATGGCGAGCTGGGTGTGCTCGCGGGTCGGATTCACGATCGACTGCTGCGCCGCCTGGTAGAAGGCCGGTACGTCGGCCAGGCGCTTGAGGATGGTGCGCAGGCGCTGCGGCGTGGCGGCGTACTCGGTGTTCAGGATCAGGTCGAGCGGCTGGGCGACGTTGTACAGCGCCGGGTTCCATTCATACTCGCGCCAGGTCGTCAGGTTCCAGCGGTCCTTCTCGAGCTTGTTCACGAGCAGGACCAGGTCGGTGCGCTGGCGCGCCGACAGCTGGCGGGTATCGAGCTTATTGAACTTCTCCAGCCACTCGTTGGCAAAGGCCAGTTTTTTCGCACGGGTGGCGGCGTCCGGGATGCTCAGGTTGGCGGCCTGGTCGAACTTGCCGACGTAGATGCCGCCTTCCGGATCGATGCGCCACAGGGCGGTCAGGTACTGCATGCTCATCGCATCGAAGCGGCGGTCCAGGCGCTTTTCGCTGGCGCTGGCGCTTGGCACGGCAGCCACCGCGGTGGCTGCGGCGGCGGTGGCGACGGCCGCCTTGGCGGCCGGCTTGCCGGACTTGCCGGATTTCTTGACCGGCGCTTTCGTTTTACCGGTTTTCGCTTTGACCACTTTGGTGGCTTTCGCCTTGCCCTTGGCGGGCTTGGTGGTTTTGGCGCTGGCCGGCGCCAGCGCGAAACCCGCCAGCAGGACTGCCAGCGCAATCTTCGTTTTCATCATCCTGTTCGAACCCTGCAAATGTAAAGGTCGGAGCCCCGGCGCGCGGCAGGCGCAATCCGGAAGCACGGAAGAGTAGCACCATTCAGGCCGCTTGCGTGCGGCTGAAACATTCCGTGACGCGGGTCCGTCCGGGGTGGCCAATCAGACAACGTGCGCCGTGCGCCCTAGGACAGGCCCTGTTTCAGCATCGCCAGCATCTCGCCCGGCGACATGCGCGCCGCGATCTCGGTCCCTTCGAGCAGGCTGTCGGCCAGGTCGCGCTTGCGGTGGTGCAGCTCGACGATGCCTTCCTCGATGGTGCCGCGCGCCACCAGCCGGTAGATCGTCACCGGCCGTTGCTGGCCCATGCGGTGGGCGCGGTCCGAGGCCTGGTCTTCCACCGCCGGGTTCCACCACGGGTCCATGTGGATCACGTAGTCGGCCGCCGTCAGGTTGATGCCGACCCCGCCCGCCTTCAGGCTGATCAGGAACAATTCGCCCTCGCCGGCCTGGAAGGCGTCCACGCGGCGCTTGCGTTCCTGCATCGGAGTGGCCCCATCCAGGTACTGGTAGGGGATCTGCTTGCCATCGAGGTAGTTGCGGATCAGGCGCAGGTGGTCGACGAACTGGCTGAACACCAGCACCTTGTGGCGGTTCTCCAGCAGGCCGTCGAGCAGGCGCGCGAAGGCGATCAGTTTGCTGCTGGCGATGCCGGCGCCCGGCGCCACCAGTTCGGGATTGCAGACCGCGCGGCGCAGCCGCATCATCTCGGCCAGGATCTCGATCGACTTCTGGCTCTCGGGCGCTTCCAGCGCGGCCAGCTTGTCGAGCGCGTCGCGGCGCAGCGATTCGTACAGCGCGCTTTCTTCCGGGGTCAGCTCGACCGGCATCACGATCTCGGTGCGCGGCGGCAGTTCGGTGAGCACCTGCGCCTTGGTGCGGCGCAGGATGAAGGGCTGCGTCAGCCGGCGCAGCCGGTTCCTGGCCCCTAGCTCGGCGCGTTTGTCCTGGGCCTTTTCGATCGGGCCGGCGAAACGCAGCTGGAACTGGTCGGCGCTGCCCAGCAGGCCCGGATTGATGAACCTGAACAGGTTCCACAGCTCGCCCAGGTGGTTTTCCAGCGGCGTGCCGGTGGCCACCATCCGGAAATTCCCCTGCAGCGCCATCACGGCCTGCGAGCGCTTGGTGTGCATGTTCTTGATGGCCTGGGCTTCGTCCAGCACGATGCTGTGCCAGGGCTTCTTCGCAAACAGCGGCGCTTCCTGCTGCAGCAGGCCGTAGCTCGCCACCACCACGTCGAACGGGCCGGCCTGTTCGATCGCCGCCGCGCGGTCGCCGGGGCCGAACAGCTTCAGCTTCAGGGTCGGCGCGAAGCGCTGGGCTTCGGCGATCCAGTTCAGGCAGACCGAGGTCGGCGCCACCACCAGGGCCGGCCCGTCGGGCGCGCGGGTAAGCAGCAGGGCCAGCGCCTGCAGCGTCTTGCCGAGGCCCATGTCATCGGCCAGGCAGGCGCCCACGCCCCAGTGGGCCAGGCGTCCCAGCCATTCGAAGCCCTCGCGCTGGTAGTCGCGCAGTTCGGCCTGCAGGGTGGAGGGCAGCGCCGGCGTATAAGCTTCGCTGTCGGCGATGCGCTGCAGGTGCTTGCGCCAGGCCGCGTCGCTGTCCACGCTGCCGGCCTCGCGCGCCAGTTCGGCCAGCGAGAAGCTGGCCAGCGGATGCATGCGCAGCGCGTCGCCGTGCAGGCTGCCGTAATCCGCCAGTTCCATCAGGCGGCGGTGCAATTCGTCGCTCAGGGCGAGGTATTCGTTGTCGCCCAGCGCCACGAAGCGGCTTTTGCCTTCGCGCACGCGCTCGAGCAGCGACCGCAGGTCGAGCACGCGCTGTTCGTCGACCACGATGTCGCCGCTGGCCGCGAACCAGTCGCGCTCGCGCCGGATCTGGATGCGCACCGACTTCGCATTGGCGCGCTTGGCGACGCGGAATTTTTCGCCTTCCGGCCAGGCCACCACAACCTTCGCCGGGTCCAGGCTGCGCAGCTCGTCCACCAGTTCCAGGCATTGCAGGGGCTGGCCCAGCAGCCACTCGCCGTGCTCGAGTTCGCCGTGTTCGAGCGCAAGGCAGGCGCCGACCAGCTGGCGCTCGGCCTCGCGCTCGGCGTTCAGGTCGCGCCTGGCTTCAAGGCGCACGCCGTTCACGTCGGCGATCACGCTTTCCGCGCCGCTGCCCGGCGAATAATAGGCGCCGCCGTCCAGCGGGCGCACCAATACCTGCATGCTCAGGCCCTGCTGGTAGGGGCGCAGGTGCAGGTGCAGGCGCGGATCGGCCGCGACTTGCTCGATGTCGCCGGGACTGGCGCCGATGTCCGACTGCACCGTGACGAGCGAGGAGATCGCACTGATGGCGCGCAGCACCTGGCGCTCGGCCTCGACCGGCACCTCCAGCCCAGCGCCGACGATGGCGGCGATGCGGCGGTGTTCCTCGTTGACCCGCACCAGGCGCAGGCGGGTCGGGGTCTCGCGCGTGACGATGACCTCGCCGTCCTGGTCGCCAGGGGCGGGGTGCAGCGAGATCGTGACCTTGCCGCCGCGTGCTTTCACGTGCAGCTCGGGCTCGCCCGGCAGCAGTTCGACCCGGGTGCCCGGCGCATCCATCCAGAACAGCAGCGGGTGGCCGACCAGTGCGCCCACGGCCTTGTCCAGCTCGAACTCGAAACGAATGCCGGTGCTGCCGTAGTAGCGGCGCCCGGCGATGCTGGAGACGGCCTGCACGTCCTGGGCGGTGAGGAACTCGAGGCTCGAGGCTTCTTCCCCCAGGCGCTTCAGGCCGATGGCGCGGCCGCGGCTCCAGCCGCCCTGGGCGTCGCGTTTCTGCTCGCGCGGCTCGAGTTCGCGTACGCCCATGTGCTCGTCGTAGCGGATCATCCACACCAGGCGCGATTCGCGCACCACCTCGGCGTTCAGCGCAGGCTGCAGGTTGATCAGGGCGTTGAGCTGGCGCTCCCAGGGCTCCTCGCGTTCGAACCAGTGGGTCAGGTCGGTGATTCGATGCCGGCGCCGCAGTTCGCCGGCGCGCTGCTCGTGGACGAGCGCGCCCGGCCCGCCGATCTGCCCCAGCAGGGCGGCCAGCTGGGCCGACAGCAGGTCGAAACCCGCCTGTTCGGACTGGCCCAGCATGTCCTCGATGTCCTTGCGCTTGCCCTGCAGTTGCGGCAAGCCGAGCCAGTGATGCATCAGCGCGCGGAAGGTGAAGGGCTCGAGCGCCATCTCCCAGCTGCGCGAGGCCAGCACGTCGGCGTCCACCGTGCCGCGCCGGATCTCCTGCAGCATGCTGAGCTGGAAGACCACGGCCGTCTCGGGGCGCTGCACCGCGCGCGTGGCGATGTCGAGCCAGGCGTCGGCCAGCTTCAGGTGGGCCGGCTGGTTGCTGCGCAGCAGGGCGGCCAGGTACAGGTGGGCGCCGATGCCGTCGAAGATGGCTTTGCGCTTGCCGGTCTCGCGGCGCAGCTGCTTGAGGGCGCCCTCGACGCCGGGCAGGGCGACCTCGGCATCGTCGCGCAGCAGGGCGACCACGCTGCGCAAGAACAGGCCGGCGGCGTCATCGACGTCGCGCAGCAGCGCCGCGGCGTCGTCGAGCCGGCCGCACAGGATGAAGTGCTCGCCCAAGGCGACGCGCAGCGCGATCGACGGGTCGCCCCGGGCCGTATCGGCCTCGGCGGCGGCGCGGATCGCGGGCGCCAGCCCGGGTTCGCGCTGCGCATGCTGGACCAGCACGGCAAGCACGCCGTCGCGCAGCGAAGCATCGATGCGCTCGAGCAGGCTGGGCGCGAAAGGGCGGGCGCAGACCTCGACCAGCGGGTGCAGGTAAGACGCTTCGTGGCAGCGCAGGCAGGCGGCCAGCAGCGGCGTGACCGTGCTGCCGTTCTCGCCCGCCAGCAGCGCCATGCGCAGCAGGGCCAGGCCCTGGCGGTAGCTGCGCAGGATCGGTGTGTCCTGCCAGTCGCGGCGCAGTGGAGTCACCCGTTCGTAGGCGCTGCGTAAAACGGCGAAGGAGCCGTTTTCCAGCGCCAGTTCGAGCGCCGGCCAGGCGGCGGCGGGCGCGATCGTGAAGCCGCGTCCCACCACATCGTTGACCAGGCCGAGCTCGCGCAGCCGCGCCAGCTCGGCCGCCCACTGCTCGGGCGGCAAGGGCAGGCCGGCGGCCATCAGGTGTTCCAGGATGCGCTGGCGGCCCATCGGTTCGCCCGCCAGCGCCAGCAGCGACAGGATCGCCTGTTCGCCGGTGTCCAGTTCGGAAAAACTCATGCAGGCAGGTTCTCGATCTCCACCGCCGGCAGCCCGGCGGGCACGGGGATGCCGAACACGCGCAGGTAGAACACCAGTTCCGCCTCCAGCGTGCGCACCACGCTCTCGGCCTTGCGGAAGCCGTGGCCTTCCCCTTCGAGGGTGAGGTAGGCCACCGGCACGCGGCGTGCGCGCAAGGCCTCGACCATGGTCTCGGACTGCTGCGGCGGCACCACCATGTCGTCCAGGCCCTGGAAGAAGATCATCGGGCGCGTGAGCTTGTCCGTGTGGTGGATCGGCGAACGCGCGCGGTAGACCTGCTCGGCCTGCTCGGGCGGCGCGATCAGGTATTGGTTGTAGTGCGACTCGAACTTGTGCGAATCCGCATCCAGCCCGGCCAGGTCGGACACGCCGTAGTAGCAGGCGCCGGCCTTGAACACCTCGTGGAAGGCGAGGGCGGACAGGGTCGTCAGGCCGCCGGCGCTGCTGCCGCGTACCAGGAGACGGTCGCGGTCGACCAGGCCCTGCGCGGCCAGGTATCTGGCGCCGGCCACGCAGTCCTCCACGTCGACCACGCCCCATTGCCCCTTGAGCAGGTCGCGGTAGGCGCGGCCGAAGCCGGTGCTGCCGCCGTAGTTCACGTCCAGCACGGCGAAGCCGCGGCTGGTCCAGAACTGGGTCGCCAGTTTCAGCGTGCTGGCCGCCATGCCGGTCGGGCCGCCGTGGCCGATGACGATCAGCGGCGGCAGTTCGCCGGCGCGGGGTGCGAAGTCGGCATTGGTGGGCGGGTAGTGGAAGGCGTGGGCGACGCGGCCGTTCGCGCTCGGGTAGCTGATCGACTGCGGAACCGACAGGTAACCCACTGCCGGCAGTTGCGCGATCGAGCGCGCCAGCACCTCGTGCCGGCCGCTGTCGACGTCGATGCGCGCCAGTTCGAGCGCGATGGTCGGCGCTCCGCCCAGCAGCGCCACCGTGTGCGCGTTCACGCGCAGCTCGCGGATTTCCTCGTAGGGCGTCGGCACCTCGGTCAGCCGGCCGCCGCGCAGGCGCGCCAGCTTGCTGACGCCGCCCTCGATGTAGGCGCAGACGATCTCGTCGTCGGAACGGAAGCCGTACAGCGAACCGCCGAAGGTCCACAGCGGGCCGCCGAATTCCGCCGCGCGCGGGCACAGCGCCTGCACGACGCCGCCTTCGTAGCAGTACAGGTTCCACCAGCCGCTGCGGTCGGACACGAAGTGCAGCACGCCGGCTGGAGACCATTCCGGCTGGCAGACCGATTCCTGCGGGCCGCCCGCCACCAGCCGCCCGTTCACCAGGCTGCCGTCCTCGAGGATATCGGCCAGCCACAGCTCGCTGCCTTCCCAGGGCATGCGCGGATGGTCCCAGCACAGCCAGGCCAGATGGCGGCCGTCGGGCGAGATGCGCGGAGCGGCATAGAAGTCGTTGCCGTCCACCAGGGCGGTCTCGCTGCCGTCGAAGCCGATGGCGGCAATCGTGTTCTCGGGGTAGTGGCCGCCGGCCGCGTGGTCTTCGCGCACGGCGACCAGGCGCCGGCGCTGCGCATCGACCACGAAGTCGGCGTAGCGCTGCTGGTTACTTTCGGCGGTGAGCGGCACCGGCTGCGCGCCCGCTTCGACCCGATACAAGCGGCTGTCGGCGTGGTTCGAGAACCAGGCCACGCCATCGGCGACCACATACGCGCCGCCGCCGTATTCATGCACCTTGCTGCGCACGTTGAACGGGGCCGGCGTCAGTTCGCCGCGGCTGCTCACCAGCGTCGAGCGTCCCGCCTCGCTGGCCCGGCCTTCCAGCCAGGTCGGATTGGCGCCGTCGAGCATGAGCGAGGACAGCGGCGTGGCGCCGGCCGCGACGACGGCTGCGGTGATCGGGGACGTCCAGGTGCCGCAGGCGGCTTGCTGTTTGGTCATGGCTGCTTCTTTCATCGCGCGAAAAACGCATTATAAGTGGGGCACCAAGGATGCGATAATAGAGGTTTTCCCTCCGCTTTCATTGTCAGCCATGCCACAATTTGCCCCGCTCCAGAACGACACCTTCCTGCGTGCGCTGCTGCGCCAGCCGACTGACTACACCCCGGTGTGGCTGATGCGCCAGGCGGGCCGCTACCTGCCGGAGTACCGTGCAACGCGCAAGCAGGCCGGTTCCTTCCTGGGGCTGGCAAAGAATCCCGACTTCGCCACCGAGGTCACGCTGCAGCCGCTCGACCGCTATGCGCTGGACGCGTCGATCCTGTTCTCGGACATCCTGACCGTGCCGGACGCGATGGGCCTGGGCCTGTACTTCGCCGACGGCGAAGGCCCGAAGTTCGAGCGTCCGCTGCGCACGGAAGCGGAGGTGCGCGCCCTGCAGGTACCGGATATGGCGTCGCTCGACTACGTCTTCAAGGCGGTAACCCAGATCCGCACCGCCATCAACGGCCGCGTGCCGCTGATCGGGTTCTCGGGCAGTCCCTGGACCCTGGCCTGCTACATGGTCGAAGGCGGCGGTTCGCGCGAGTTCCACACCATCAAGAAGATGATGTATGCGCGTCCCGACCTGATGCACCACATCCTGGACGTCAACGCGCGCGCAGTCAGCCAGTACCTGAACGCCCAGATCGACGCCGGCGCCCAGGCCGTGATGATCTTCGATTCCTGGGGCGGCGCGCTGGCCGACGGCGCCTACCAGGAATTCTCGCTGAACTACATGCGCCAGGTGCTGGGCCAGCTGCAACGCGAGAAGGACGGCGTGCGTATCCCGGCGATCGTGTTCACCAAGGGCGGCGGCCTGTGGCTGGACGAGATGGCGGACATCGGCGCCGACGCGCTCGGCCTGGACTGGACCGTCAACCTGGGCAAGGCACGTGCGCTGGTGGGCGACCGCGTGGCCCTGCAGGGCAACCTCGACCCGGCCATCCTGTTCGCCGAACCGGAACAGATCCGCGCCGAAGTGGAGCGCTCCCTGAGCGCCTACGGCACGCCGACGGTCGGCCACGGCCACGTATTCAACCTGGGCCACGGCATTTCCCAGTTCACCCCGCCGGAATCGGTGACTGCCATGGTCGAGGCTGTGCACAGCTTCAGCCGCAAGCAGCGTCTTGCCTGAATTCATCCGCAGCTGCGGCGAGATTGCCGCAGCAAAATCACACTTGTTCACAAGTTCGTCAAACGCGAAACTTATTCCTGTGGACATCTTTGCTTGGCATGAAAATACGTAAGTCAATGATACTTAAGCGTTTTTTTCATGGTGAACTGTAGGTATACACAGTAAGCCGGGTGTTTTACAAGTAAATTGTCCCAAGCTTCGGTCCATTGTTCACAAAGTTATGCACAGGATGATGGATGAGCTGGGAAAAGTGCTTGGTTTACGCGGACTTAGCTCAACTCTTCAAGTAAGGTCTGAAGATTCTGGTGCAGCGCAGCGAGTTTTCCCAACACCCATGTGCAGTTATGCACAGCAAGCCGATTCCAGACCGGGTTGTTAACAGGGATAACTCATGGTTTGCAAGTAATTGAATTTATTGGGAAAATTATTGTTGTTCCAGTGAATCGCGGGTTTTGAGTTGATCTAACGTAAACCTCGAACGGGGTCAAGTACCGCGCTATTCACAAAGTTTTCCACAGCTTTACTGCTAACAAAGAAGGTTGAACTTGGCACACTGCTTCCTCCAGGTTGCGCTCGATACACCGCTCAACAGCTGCTTCGATTACCGCTGGGAATGCCAGCCGGACGACGCGCCCGCGGTGGGCCAGCTGGTGCTGGTGCCCTTCGCGCGGCGCGAAGTGGTGGGCCTGATCGTCGCGGTCAAGCAGGACACCGAGGTCCCGCCCGGGAAGCTCAAGGATGCGATCGCCGTGCGCAGCCAGCTGTCGCCGCTGCCCGAGCGCTGGCTGGCGCTGGCGCGCTTCGCCGCCGATTACTACCAGCGCCCACTGGGCGAGGTGGCGCTGCCCGGCCTGCCGAAGAACCTGCGGGTGCCGAAGACCGTGGCGCTCGACCGGGCGCTGAAAAAACTGGCAAAGGAAGCGATCCCGCACGATCCCACGCCCTCCGGCATGCCGGTGCTGAACCCGGCGCAGCAGGAGGCGGCGAACGCCATCGGCGGGGCCCAGGGTTTTACTCCGATGCTGTTGTATGGCGTGACCGGCAGCGGCAAGACCGAAGTCTACCTGCAGGCCTGCGCCCAGGTGCTGGCGCGCGACGAGGGCGCCCAGATCCTGATCCTGGTCCCCGAGATCAACCTGACACCGCAGCTGGAAGGGAACATCCGCGCGCGCTTCCCCGGGGTGGCGCTGGCCACCCTGCACAGCAGCCTGTCCGAGGGCGAGCGCATGCTGCACTGGCTGGCCGCGCACCAGGGGCGGGCGCGCATCGTGCTGGGCACGCGGCTGGCGATCCTGTCCTCGCTGCCGGGCCTGAAGCTGATCGTCATCGACGAAGAGCACGACCCCTCGTACAAGCAGCAGGAAGGCCTGCGCTACTCGGCGCGCGACCTGGCCGTGTGGCGTGCGCACCAGCTGGGCATTCCGATCGTGCTCGGTTCGGCCACGCCCTCGCTCGAGAGCTGGCACCATGCCCAGACCGGCCGCTACCGCAAGCTCGAGCTGCGCGAGCGCGCCGTGCGCGACGCCGTGCTGCCGACCGTGAAGCTGGTCGACATGGAGCGCGACCGGCCCAAGGACGGCCTCACCGGCAGCCTGATCGCCGCGCTGCGCCAGCGCCTCGACCGCGGCGAACAGTCGCTGCTGTTCCTGAACCGGCGCGGCTATGCCCCGGTGATCTGCTGCGACGCCTGCGGCTGGATCAGCAACTGCACCCGCTGCACCGCCTTCATGGTGCTGCACCGGCCCGAGCACCGCCTGCGCTGCCACCATTGCAGCCTGGAGCTGCGCATCCCGCGCCATTGCCCGACCTGCGGCAACGTCGACCTGCAGCCGCTCGGGCGCGGCACCCAGCGCGTCGAGGAAGGATTGCAGGCGATGTTCCCGGAAGCGCGCATCCTGCGCATCGACGCCGACTCCACCCGCCTGAAGGGCAGTGCCCAGGCGGCCTTCGACAGCGTGCACCGGGGCGAGGTCGACATCCTGGTCGGTACGCAGATGGTCGCCAAGGGCCACGACTTCAAGAAGCTGACCCTGGTGGGCATCCTGAATCCGGATACCGCGCTGTTCTCGCAGGACTACCGCGCCAGCGAGCGCCTGTTCGCCCAGCTGATGCAGGTGGCGGGGCGCGCCGGCCGCGCCGGCGCAGCCTCCGAGGTGCTGGTGCAGACCCGCTACGCCAGCCACCCGCTGTACGGCGCGGTCATGCGCCACGACTACGACCGTTTTGCCGGCAGCCTGCTGG
The DNA here is from genome assembly GCF_041023745.1 of Massilia sp. X63. Taxonomy (NCBI): domain Bacteria; kingdom Pseudomonadati; phylum Pseudomonadota; class Betaproteobacteria; order Burkholderiales; family Oxalobacteraceae; genus Massilia; species Massilia sp. X63. Next base: position 31,459 of record NZ_JBFTEF010000003.1, on the reverse strand, counting down.
AAGAGCGCCGCCAGGCCGGCCTGCCGCCCTTCATGTACCAGGCCTTGCTGCGCGCCGAGGCCCCCGCGCTGGTCGATGCGATCGCCTTCCTGGAGGCGGCGCGCGACAGCCTGGTGTGGGAGGCGGTGATGATCAACGACCCGATCCCGATGACGATGACGCGCGTGCACAACGTCGACCGCGCCCAGCTGCTGGTGGAGTCCAGCTCGCGTCCGGCGCTGCAGGCCTTCCTGCGCGAGTGGATCGAGATCCTGCGCGGCATGAAGTCGCGCGTGCGCTGGTCGCTCGAGGTCGATCCGCTGGATATTTGAGCGCCCGTGGCGATCGGAGAGAATCCGGGGCCGCCTGCACTGCTACAGTAGCTGTTCCGCTACCACGACAGGAAAAAAGGTCCTCCATGCGCGCATCCATCATCCTGCTGCTTGCCCTGCTCGGTGCGGCAACGCATGCCCAGGCCGGCACCCGCTCCGGCGCCCTGGCCGTCGACGCCATCCGCAGCAGCATCGCCGCGCGCGACTGCGGCCAGGCCGTGGACCGGCTGAAAAGCGGCCTCAATAACGAATATCCGGAAGTCTTCCTGCTGGCCGGGTCGATGTTCGAGAACGGCCTTTGCGTCAAGCGCGACTGGGCGCGCGCGGTCAGCTTCTACGCGCAGGCGCACGGGGGCGGCGAAAAGGAGGGGGCGGCCCGGATCGCGGCCGGCTACGCCGACCCGGCCAACGGACCGGACGTCGCGGCCGCCCTCTGGTGGGCCTGGAAGACGCCCGGCTTCCAGCTGTCCCATTGCGCCGTGCCGCAGGAGGCCGCGGCCGACCCCGACCGCTTCGTCGCGGCGCTGGCGGCCTGGCCGGCGGCGCGGCTGGCAAGCTGCAACTACATCGCCGGCGTGCTGTCCACCATCGCGGCCGAGGTGAAGTATCCCGAACTGGCGGCGGCGCACGGCATTGGCGGCGATGTGACGCTGCGCTTCCTGGCGGGCGTGCCGCGTATCGAGCTGCAGCGCGGCGCGTCGCACGAATACGAGCTGCTCGGCTGGGTCAGTGCCGACACGCTGCGCGACCGCAAGACGCGCAGGATGGGCGACGGCTTCGAGGCGGCGCTGAGCGCCGTCGCCAACCGCGCCCTGCAGCGCTATCCGCATCCCGGCGGCATTCCTGCCGACACGCTGATCCAGGTGAAATTCAGTTTCGGGATCGAGCACCAGATGCGCTGAGCCGGCGCGCCGCCTGCAGCGATGGCGTATCGCCCAGCGGCAGCAGCCTGACGGCGCGCGCCAGCGCCCGCACCAGGGCCGCCTCGCCGGGGCGCAGGCCGCGTCCGCGCAACTGCGGCAGCGAGCGCACCGGTTCCGGCACGATTTCGACGGCGGCGCGCACCAGCAGGCGCTGCAGGGGACGCAGCGGCGCCGGCGCCAGTGGCGCCTCGGCGACGATGCGCAGGAAATCGGCCAGGATGGGCGAGCCCTCCAGCCCGGGTGTGGTCGCGGCCAGCAGGGCTTCCCACGCGGCCCACGAGCGCGGCGCGCCGGTCGCACCGTACAGCCTGGCAGCATGCTCGCCTTCGCCGAAGGCCGCATCCTTCTCGGCCGCGGACAAGGGGCGCACGTAATGGTGGTAGGCCTGGGTAAAGGCGAAGGCGGCGGTCGCCTGCACCCAGTCGAGCAGGCGCGGGTCGTTGGCGCGATAGGGCCGGCCGTCGGGCGTGCAGCCCTCGATCCGCGCGTGCATGCGTACCACGCGCGCGATCATCTGCTCGGCCGCCGAACGCGGGCCGTACACGGTCATCATGGCCGCGAAGCCGGTGCGCCGCAGGCGCATGCGCGGATCGCGCCGGAAGCCGCTGTGGTCCCACACGCCGGAGCGGACCGAGGGTTCGCTGAGTTCGAGCAGCACCGCCGCCACCCCGCCCACGAACAGGACGACCGGGTTGGCGAACACGCGCCATGCCACGCCGTCGCGCGGGGCCAGCGCCGGCTCTCCCGCCGGTTGGCTGAAGTCGAAGGCCATGCCCGGCGGCGGCCGCATCAATTCCCTGATCGTGTCCAGCATCGTCGCTCCCTGTCTTGCGCAAGCATGGTGGCACATTGGCGCGCTTCCGGCGGCGCGGCTGAAAATCGCGTATCGTTCCGGCATCATATGGGTAGAACAAGCACGGAGAAGACCATGAACAAACTGGACGTAGATGTTGCCGTCATCGGTACCGGCACTGCCGGCATGACCGCCTATCGGGCGGCAAAGGCGCAGGGCGCGCGGGTCGTGGTCATCGAAAGCAGCCAGTACGGCACCACCTGCGCGCGGGTCGGCTGCATGCCGAGCAAGCTCCTGATCGCAGCCGCCGAAGCGGCGCATGCGATGCAGCACAGCGCGCCTTTCGGCGTGCATGCGGGCGAGGTGCGCATCGACGGCCGCGCCGTGATGGAGCGCGTGCGGCGCGAACGCGACCGCTTCGTCGGTTTCGTGCTGGAAGGCGTGGACGCCTATCCCGAGGAAGACAAGCTGCGCGGCCATGCGCGCTTCACCGGCCCGCACACCCTGCTGGTCGACGACCATACCGAGATCACTGCCGCGCGCATCGTGATCGCCACCGGTTCCACGCCGCTGCGCCTGCCGGTACTGGAGAACGTCGGCCCCGGCATCGTCACCAGCGACGATGTGTTCTACTGGGATGCGCTGCCGAAATCGGTGGCCGTGATCGGCACCGGGGTGATCGGCCTGGAGCTGGGCCAGGCCCTGCACCGCCTCGGCGTGCGCGTCAAATTCTTCGCGCGCGGCGGCAGCATCGCCCAGCTGAGCGACCCGGAAGTGCTGCGCAGCGCCACCCGCGTGCTGGCCGAGGAGCTTGATATCCAGTTCCAGTCGAAGGTGGTGGGCGCGGTGCAGGACGGCGACGACGTCGCGCTCACCGTCAGCGACGCCCTGGGGGACGAAAAGACCGAGCGCTTCCAGTACGTGCTGATGGCGGCCGGCCGCACGCCCAACGTCCACGACATCGGGCTGGAACACACGGGGCTGGAACGCGGCGAGGACGGCATTCCCCATTTCGACGCCCGCACCATGCAGTGCGGGAACAGCCACATCTTCATTGCCGGCGACGCCAACAACGAGCGTCCGCTGCTGCACGACGCGGCCGACCACGGCAAGATCGCCGGCGACAACGCCGGCCGCTACCCGGACGTGCGTCCCGGCCTGCGCCGCACGGCGATCGCGGTCGCCTTCACCGAGCCGAACATCGCCACCGTGGGCGCCAGCTACCGCGCGCTGTGCGCCGGCGGCAAGCGCAAGTTCGCGGTCGGGTCGGTCTCGTTCGCCAACCAGGGCCGCAGCCGGGTGATGTTGCAGAACAAGGGCATGCTGCGTGTGTACGCGGAATACGGCTCGCGCCGCTTCCTGGGCGCCGAGATGATCGCGCCGCGCGGCGAGCACCTGGCGCACACCTTGTCCTGGGCTTGCCAGATGCGCATGACGGTCGACCAGATGCTGGAGATGCCCTTCTATCATCCGGTGATCGAGGAGGGCGTGCGCACCGCGCTGCGCGACCTGGCCCACAGCCTGGCGAAGGGCGAAAGCGACGTCGACGCCGCCGATACCGAGCCGGGAACCTGACTGGTCTTGTTGGATGGCCGGCGGAGCCGGCCACCCTGCTAGTTCAGGTAGCTGGCGTCCAGCTTGCCCTCGCCGGCGAGCTGGCGCAGGATGCGCACGGTATCGACGTCGGCTTCCTGGTAGGCCGAACGCTTGAAGTCGTCGTACATGGCGTTGGCCGGATCGGTGTGCTCGCCCTGGCCGTCGTCGTAGCAGAAGCGCACCAGCAGCACGCCCTCGGTCGGCGCTTCGATGATCATCTTCAGGCTCGAAGGGGCGATCTCGCCCTGGGCCGGCACTTCGTAGCGCACTTCCTTCAGCGGAGTCAGGTGCACGACGTCGTCGATGATCAGGTCGCCGTAGCGCAGGCGACGCTTGAAGCTGCCGGTGCCGCTGCCGCTGCTGCGTTCGCCGATCGTGCATTCGTCCAGGTGCGGCACGAACAGGGTCGGCGACTCGGCGCGCAGGACCAGCCCGCGCCACAGCTGTTCGATCGACATGGTGTCGATCAGCGGGTTGAGCGGATCGTTGATCTGGATGAGGTGTTCAAATTTCATGGTGCAGTCCAAGAGCGTCGGCGTGCAGCGCGACCAGGTCATGATACAAGGGTGCGATGTTACCCGATCGGGCAGCGCGGCGTCGCCTAGTTGTTGCCTAAAAAGATAGCGTGCTGCTTGCGCTGGAAGAAAGCAATCGCCATCAGGATCGCAAACGAGATCGCCAGCAGCACCAGCGCATAGGCGTGGGCCGCCGCATAGTTGAGTTTCTGGGCCTCGTCGTAGAGCGCGATCGAGGCCACCCGGGTCTGGCCCGGGATGTTCCCGCCCAACATCAGCACCACGCCGAACTCGCCCATCGTGTGGGCGAAGCTGAGCGACAGGCCGGTGAGGATGCCGTTGCGCGACAGCGGCAGCACGATCGAGAAGAAGGCCTGGCGCCGGGTCAGGCCCAGGGCCAGGGCCGACTGCACCAGGTCGCGGCTGACGTTGCGGAAGGCCGACTGGATCGGCTGCACCGCGAACGGCAGGCTGTACACCACCGAACCCGCCACCAGCCCGGCAAACGAAAAGGGCAGCGGATGGCCGAACACCGAGACCCAGGCCGCGCCCAGCGGCTGCTGCGGCGCCATCAGCACCAGCAGGTAGAAACCGATCACCGTCGGCGGCAGCACGATCGGCAGGCTGACCAGGGTTTCGACGAACAGGATGCCGCGCATGCGGCTGGTGTTGAGCCAGTTGGCCAGCGGGATGGCGATGGCCAGCAGCACCAGCGCGGTCACCAGCGACAGCCGCAGGGTGAGGCCGAGCGCCGCCCAGAGCTCGGGCGGAAAGGCGAAGCCGGCGAGCGAGAACCCGCTCATTCCCGAGTGGCCGCCGGCAGACCGAAACCGTTGCGTTCCAGAATGGCGCGCGCCGCCGGCGAGCCCAGGAAGCGCACGAAGCGCGCCGCCAGCGGCTGGCCGCTGCCTGCGCGGGTGACGATCGCTCCCTGCTCGATCGGCGCCACCCCGGCGTCGCTGATCAATTGGTAGCGGCCCACGCCGGCCATCCTGGGCGCCCGCACGGTGGCCAGCGACACGATGCCCAGCTGGGCATTGCCGGTCTGGACGAACTGGGCGGCCTGGGCGATGTTCTCGCCGATGACCAGGCGCGGCTGTACGGCGTCCCACAGCCTGTCGCGCTCGAGCACCGCCTTGGCCGCGCGGCCGTAGGGCGCGGTGTCGGGATTGCCGATGGCGATACGCTTGATGTCCTGCATGGCGCGTGGGTCTCGCAACAACGCCAGGCCCTGGCTGACGTCAAAGCGGGCGTCAGTGGTCCACAGCACGATACGGCCGAGCGCATACGGGCGCAGGGTGGCGCCATCGGCCGCGCCCAGTTTCGCCAGCTGGGCCGGATACATCATGTCGGCCGACAGGAAGACGTGGAAGGGCGCGCCGTTGCGGATCTGGGCGAAGAAGTTGCCGGAAGCGCCGGTCGAAACCTTGAGCTCGGCTTCCGGCGCTTCCTTGCGGAAGGCGGCCGCCAGCTCATCGATGCAATACGCCAGGTCGCTGGCCGCGGCGACCAGCAGCGGCGCCGCAGCGGCCGGCAGCGCCTGGAGCAGCAGTGTTGCAAACAAGCCGATAAGCAATTTTTTCATGGATTCATTTTAACGTGCCGGCCGACTCAGCCTTACAATACCCGGCCATTCTGCAGAAATCTTTCCCATGTCCAACGCACCAAAATTCGGCCTCAACGGGCCGCAGAGCGAAGCCGTGCTCTATCTCGACGGCCCATGCCTGGTGCTGGCCGGTGCCGGCTCGGGCAAGACGCGCGTCATTACGCAGAAGATCGCGTACATGATCGAAGACCGCGGCTACGACCCGCGCACGATTGCCGCCCTGACCTTCACCAACAAAGCCGCCCTCGAGATGCAGGAGCGCATCGCCAAGCTGCTCAAGCAGCCCAAGCAGGCCAAGCAGCTCACCGTCTCCACCTTCCACTCGCTGGGTGTGAAAATCCTGCGCCAGGAAGCGGCCGGCGTCGGCCTGAAGGACAAGTTCTCGATCATGGACAGCGACGATTGCTATACCGTCGTGTCCGACCTGGCGCTGACCACCGATAAACAGGAGATCCGCCGCATCCAGAATGCGATCTCGCTGTGGAAGAACGGCCTGGTCGACCCGGAAGACGCGATCCGCGATGCCAAAGACGAAGACGAGGCCATGTCCGCGCGCGTCTACCGCAGCTACCTGGCCACCCTGCAGGCCTACCAGGCGGTCGACTTCGACGACCTGATCCGCCTGCCGGTGGAGCTGTTCCGCAACAACGAATCGATCCGCGACCGTTGGCAGCGCCGCCTGCGCTACTTGCTCATGGACGAATACCAGGACACCAACACCTGCCAGTACGAGCTGGTGAAGCTGCTGGTGACCGGTCTCGGTAAAAAACCGATGTTCACCGCCGTGGGCGACGACGACCAGGCGATCTATGCCTGGCGCGGCGCCTCGGTGGAAAACCTGAAAACCCTGCAGACCGACTTCCCCGACCTGCGCGTCATCAAGCTGGAACAGAACTACCGCTCGACCACCCGCATCCTGCAGGCGGCCAATGCCGTCATCGGCAACAACCCCAAGCTGTTCGAGAAGTCGCTGTGGTCCGAGCACGGCCTGGGCGAGCCGATCGAGGTGCTGGGCATGCAGAGCGACGAGCAGGAAGCCGAGCAGGTCGCGATCATGATCTCGGCCGACCATTTCCAGCGCAAGAACAAGTGGACCGACTACGCGATCCTGTACCGCGGCAACCACCAGGCGCGCGTGATCGAGCAGGCGCTGCGCAAGGAGCGCATCCCCTACACCATGTCGGGCGGCCAGAGCTTTTTCGACAAGGCCGAGATCAAGGACATCATCGCTTACCTGCGCCTGATCGCGAACCAGGACGACGACCCGGCCTTCATCCGCGCCGTGACGACGCCGAAGCGCGGGGTCGGCATGGCCACGCTCGAGACGCTGGGCGAATTCTCGAAGCAGTGGAACTGCTCGCTGTTCGAGGCCGCGCGCAAGGGCGGCCTGGAGGCCAAGCTGGCCGAACGCCAGCTGGCGCCGCTGCGCGACTTCTGCCGCTTCATGCTGGATCTGGAAGACCGCGCCACCCGCCCCGGCCCGTCCGGCAGCGGCGACAATGCCGCCGAGGTGCTCGACGACATGATGAAAGAGATGAACTACGAGCACTACCTGTACGAGAACTTCGACGACCGCGCGGCCCAGGCCAAGTGGCAGAACGTACTCGAATTCACCAACTGGCTGAAGGAGCGCGGCCGGGGCGGGCGCGAGCGCGACGGCGAGGAAAAGAATCTGCTCGAGCTGACTCAGATGGTGGCCCTGATGTCGATGCTCGAAGGCCAGGACGAGGAACAGGATGCGGTGCGCATGTCGACCCTGCACGCCTCCAAGGGCCTGGAATACCCGCACGTGTTCCTGGTCGGGGTGGAGGAGGGCATTCTGCCGCACAAGGGCGACCCGGACGCGCCGGTGGAAGTGATCGCGGCCCGCATCCAGGAAGAGCGGCGCCTGATGTACGTCGGGATCACGCGCGCCCAGCGCACCCTGCGCCTGACCTGGTGCAAGAAGCGCAAGCGCGCCGGTGAGCTGGTGCACTGCGAGCCCTCGCGCTTCATCAAGGAGATGGCGCTGGACGTCGGCGACGCCCCGCCCAAGGAAACCGAGGTGCTGAGCCCGAAGGAAAGGCTGGCCAGTTTGAAAGCCCTGCTGGCGATGCCGAAAGCATAAGTTTGCCCGCTTTGGCGGAGCATGCGTTGCGCATAAGCCTTGAGCACTTGGCAAGGCCTACGCACGATTGAAATTCTTATTTGACTTCGTTTGTCTGCCGGGAAATACTTTCCGCAAAGCGAGCTCATCTTCTGAGCACGGCAACCCATTCCAACTACATCCACGCATGGCAACTGTTTCCGACATCAAGACTACGCCCTTGTCCGGCTTGAACCATATCGATGCGCTGCTCGACACCGGTCCCGACTGGAATTACCTGACCGGAAGCACGGCCAACACGCTCTACTACACGTTCTCGATTTCATCGGGTAACGAAGTCGATCCGGATATCGGAAAAGCAGTCACCGGACAGGAAGCATTTACGCAGGCGCAGCAGGTCGCGACCCGCTACGCGTTCGATTACCTGCAACGCATCACCGGCATCCAGTTCGTGGAGACCACGAACGGCACCGGCGCCCAGATCCACCTGGCGAACCTGAATATCGCAGACAGCAATACCACGGGTCTGTGCAGCTGGCAAAGCAGCTTTTCGTACACTTCGAACAATATGCTGACGTCTTACTCGGCCAATGCTTACGTCTATCTCGATAACGTCGAATGGCGCGCGCAGAACCGCGACCTGGAACCGGGCGGTTCGGGCTTCCAGACCCTGCTGCACGAACTCGGCCATGCATTGGGCCTGAAGCATCCGTTCGATGACGACATCCACCTCTCCGGTGGCGACAACACCGCGAACACGCTGATGTCCTACACCGACATCGGTGGTCCCTACAGCGCCTTCAGTCCCTACGACATTGCCGCCTTGAACTGGCTGTACGGCGGCGACGGCCTCGGCGGCGCGCTCGGCATTAACTCGGTCGGGGGCGGACGCTACATCACCGGCACGACCGGCAACGATCGCCTGGTGGGCACCACATCCGACGACAGCTTTGCCGGCATGGGAGGAAATGACATGATCGACGGCGGCGCCGGTACCGATACGGTGATCTTCAACCGGATGCGCAGTGAATTTACCTTTACCGAAAACGCCGGCACCGTGGTAGCCAGCCATGCCATCCTGGGCACGGTCACCATGATCAATGTCGAACAGTTTTCCTTTACCGACGGGCAGTACCAGCGTTCCCAGTTGACGAGCGATGTGACGGCGCCCGTTGCGCCGGTCCTGTCGGTGTCGAAGAACGCCGCCGGCTACACTTCCGGGAACAAGCCGCTCGTTACCGGTTCGGCCGAAGCAAATGCCGTGGTGCGCGTGTATGAAGGTAACAAGCTGGTGGCCGAGACCCGTGCCGACGCCAGCGGCCTGTTCAGCGCCGTGACCAGTGTCATCACCGATGGCCGGGACCATGTGCTGTTCGCGACCGCGACCGACGGCGCCGGCAACATATCCGAGCCCAGCGCCACGGTCAGCTTCCATGTCGACGCCACGCCGCCGGTCATGCCGACCTCGGCAATGACCCTGGCCGAGGGCGGCAACCAGCCGGTGTTTACCGGCACCGCCGAGGCCGGCACCACCATCCAGTTGGTGCGCATCAGCGATGCCACCGAAATCGGCCGTACCGTGGCCAAGGCGGACGGCACCTGGAAGCTCGATTCGGCGGCGCTGCCGAACGGCAGCTACGAAGTGGCAGCCGTGTCTGTCGACATCGCCGACAATGCCACCAGCGCGGGGACGCGCATGCAGTTCACCATCAACAGTGCACTGAACCTCAGCGGCAACAGCCTGGACAACCGCTTTACCCCGGGTGCGGGCAATAACGCGATCGACGGCGGGGCCGGCCTCGACACCGTGGTGTATGCCGGTGCACGCGCCGGTTTCACCATCGAGCGCGGCGTGTATGGCGTGAGCGTGACCGACAAGAACGGCGACCTGGGCATCGACAACCTGATCAACGTCGAGCGCATCCAGTTCGGCGATACCATGGTGGCGCTCGATATCGACGGCGCCGCCGGCGAGGTCTACCGCCTGTACCGCGCCGCCTTCGACCGTGAGCCGGACAAGGGCGGCCTGGCCTACTGGATCAAGGCGCTCGACACCGGTAATTATTCGCTGACCCAGATCTCGCAGATGTTCCTGGCCGACAGGGAAGCCCAGACCCTGTATTCGGCCGATCCGTCGGACGCCTACTTCGTGACCAAGCTGTACGCGCACGTGCTGCACCGTCCGGCCGAAGGCGCCGGCTTCGATTTCTGGGTCGACGGCCTGAAGCATGCCAGCCGTGCCGAAGTGCTGGCCTTCTTCTCGGAGAGCCCGGAAAACCAGGCGCAGGTGATTGGCCTGATCAACAACGGCATCGATTACCCGCTGGCTTGAGACTGCTGCGCGCGCCGGGCGGCATGGTGACTCCTGTCATAATGCCGGCTTTGCGCGCGGAGTATGAGCATGAGCCAGGAAGACCGCTTCTCGGATCGCCTTGTCGATATCGAGATCAAGCTCTCGCACCAGGAAGACCTGGTCGAGACGCTGAATCAGACCATCTACCGTCAGGGGCGCCGCATCGACCAGCTCGAAGCCATGGTCGCCGCGCTGGCGGACCACATCCGCACCCTGCAGTCCACCCGCCAGGGACCGGTCAACGAGAAACCGCCTCACTACTGAGCGGGGCCAGGGCGGCCCCGGCCAGCATGGCGCCCAGCCGCTTGCCCAGGCATAGCAGGGTGAGCGTGGGCGGCAGTCCCCACGGCTGCGGGATCACCGAAGCGTCGCATACGTAGAGTCCCGGGGCGGCGCGCAGCTCGCTGTCCACACCCGCGCCCGCTTTTCCTCCGATCGGGATGCTGCCGCCCGGATGCGCAGCGAAATGGCGGGTCGCGAACACCTGCCTGGCGCCGGCCTGGGCCAGGATCGCGCGGGCCATGCCGATGCCCTTGTCGAAGCGCGCCCGGTCGCCCGGCGTGAGGCGCTTGTCCACCCAGCGCGGGCCGACGGCCCCGCCGATGTCGTCGCGGATCTTCACCATCAGGCTCAGCGTGCGCCGGTGCGCGCCCATTCGGTCGACGCGGCCGGCCTGCAGCGCGAAGGCCGCGTACATCGGGCCCGGCAGCGTGAGGTCGGCCAGTGCGATGCCTTCTTCGGGAAGGCCGGCCCCGGCCACCATCGGCACCTCGGCGCCGCCGATGGACTCGTCCATGTCGTCGACGCTGCCCATCACCGCCACCACCGGATCGCTGAAGAAGGGGGCAAGGCGCGGCCCCAGGCCGGATGCGTGCAGCAGGCGCGGGCTGCCGATGCCGCCACCCGCCAGCACCACCAGCGGCGCATGCGCGGTGCCGATGGCGCCCGCCCGCCTGAATTCCACGCCGGTGGCGCGGCCGTCTTCCATCAGCACGCGCCGCACCCGGCTGCGCTCGAACAGCACGGCGCCATGCCGGCAGGCTTCTTCGACGAAGTCGCGCGCGCTCCACTTCGCGCCGTACGGGCAGCCGTATACGCAGCGCCAGCAGCCGCTGCGGCAGGCCTGCGGGCGGATCATCTTGTCGAGCTTTTCCCAGGTAAAACCGGCCGCGCGCGCCGCGCCCATGATGCGTGCGGCCATCGGGCCGACCAGGCTGTCGGGCAGGGGCGCGAGCGGCAGTTCCTGGCGCAGTTCGGCCAGGCTTGGGCCCAGGTCGATGCCGTGGGCCGCGAACATGGCGGCAGGCGGGGCGGCGGCGGTGGCGAAATTCAGCGCCGAGCTGCCGCCGAGCCCCGTGCCGGCCACCAGCAGCGAGGCGTCGCGGTGCAGCCAGGCGCCGCGGCCGGGCAGGGCCATCGTGGCCATCTGGCCCAGCGTGCCCTTCAGGGGCGCGGCGCTGCCCTGTTCGAGGATGAGCACGCGGGCGCCGGCACGCGCCAGCTCGCGCGCGGTGCTGGCGCCGCCGGGGCCGGTGCCGACGACGATGGCGTCAAAGGAGCGGGACAAGAGGTTTTCCATGGTCAGGAAAACGATGCTAACACGCGAAATTGATACATGGCTGATACATGCGGATACATGCCGGATACATACTTTTTTAATTGTGACGTCGTGCGTATAAGCCTGCTATGATCTTCGCGCAACGGCTGTCGAGCACGCCCGGCAGCTCCTTCCCAAGTGCCAGAAAGATCCCATGAACCGACCACACCTGTTCATCGTTGCCGCCAGCCTCGCCTTGTCGCAAGCCGCCGCAGTTGCCGCGCCCGCCACACCGGCGCTGGACGCATCCAATCCGTTCGCCCAGCCCAGCAGCCTGCCGCTGAACTACCCGGCCTTCGACAAGATCAAGAACGAGCACTTCCTGCCCGCCTACGCCGCCGGCATGGCCGAGCACCTGCGCGAGATCGAGGCCATCGCCGCCAACAAGGCCGCACCGACCTTCGACAACACCATCGTCGCCATGGAGCGCGCCGGCCAGATGCTGGCGCGCGTGGCCGCGACTTTCTCGAACCTGCAGACCGCCAACACCAACGACGTGCTGGACGCAGTCGATCGCGAGATGTCGCCGAAACTGGCGGCCCACAACGATGCGATCTACCTGAACCCGGCGCTGTTCCAGCGCATCAAGACCCTGCACGCCAAGCGCGCCACGCTGGGGCTGGACGCCGAGTCGAAGCACCTGCTCGAGCGCGTGTACAAGGAATTCGTGCGCGCCGGCGCCAACCTGTCCGCCGCCGACAAGGACAAGCTCAAGAAATACAACGCCGAGATCGCCTCGTTGCAGTCGGACTTCTCGCAGCGCGTGCTGAAGGAAGCCAACGCCTCGGCGCTGATCGTCGACTCCCGCGACGAGCTGGCAGGTTTCTCGGATGCCGAGATCAATGCCGCAGCCGCCGAAGCGGAGAAGCGCGGCCTGAAGGGCAAGTACGCGATCGCCATCGTCAACACCAGCAGCCAGCCGGCGCTGGCCGTGCTCAAGAGCCGCAAGACCCGCGAACGCCTGATGGCCGCGTCGCTCAATCGCGGCAGCCGCGGCGGCCAGTTCGATTCGCGCGACCTGGTGCTCAAGCTGGTCAAGCTGCGCGCCGAACGCGCCGCGCTGCTGGGCTACCCGAACTACGCGGCCTACTCGCAGGAGCTGGAAACCGCCAAGAACCCGGCCGCCGTCAACAAGCTGCTGGCCGAACTGGCCAAGCCGGCCGTGAACAACGCACGCAAGGAAGCGGCCGAGATCCAGAAGGTGATTGACCAGGAGAAGGGCGGCTTCCAGCTCGCCAGCTACGACTGGCCGATGTACCAGGACAAGGTGCGCGCCGCCAAGTACAACTTCGACGAGAACCAGCTGCGCCCCTACTTCGAGCTGAACCGCGTGCTGGTGGACGGCGTGTTCTTCGCCGCCACCAAGGAATACGGCATCACCTTCAAGGAGCGCAAGGACCTGCCGGTGTACGACCCGGACGTGCGCACCTTCGACGTGTTCGACCACGACGGCAAGCAGCTGGCGATCTTCATCTTCGACCCTTACGCCCGTGGCAACAAGCAGGGCGGCGCCTGGATGAACGAATACGTGTCGCAATCCGCCCTGCTGGGCAAGAAGCCGGTGGTCGGCAACCACCTGAACATCCCGAAGCCGCCGAAAGGCCAGCCGACGCTGCTGACCTACGACGAAGTGCGCACCGCCTTCCACGAGTTCGGCCACGCCCTGCATGGCATGTTCTCGAACGTGAAATATCCGCACTTCTCGGGCACCAACGTGCCGCGTGACTTCGTCGAATACCCGTCGCAGGTCAACGAGATGTGGGCGATCTGGCCCGAGGTGTTATCCAATTACGCGAAACACCACCAGACCGGCGCGCCGATGCCGAAGGAACTGCTGGACAAGGTGGTCGCCTCCAAGAAGTTCAACCAGGGCTACCTCACCACCGAGTACCTGGCCGCCTCGCTGCTCGACCAGCGCTGGCACCAGCTCAAGCCGGGCGAGATCCCGACCGACGTGCTGGCCTTCGAGGCCAAGGCGCTGAAGGATGCCGGCGTCGATTTCGCCCCGGTGCCGCCGCGCTACCGTACGACCTACTTCTCGCACTCGATGAATGGCGGCTATTCGGCCGGCTACTACGCCTACCTGTGGAGCGAGAAGCTCGACGCCGATACGGTCCAGTGGTTCACCCAGAGCGGCGGCCTGTCGCGCAAGAACGGCGACCACTTCCGCAAGACCTTGCTGTCGCGCGGCGGCAGCGCCGAGGCGATGGACCTGTTCCGCAGCTTCCGCGGCCGCGACCCGGTCATCGAGCCGCTGCTGGAACGCCGCGGCCTGGTCGGCAACTGAGCCGGTCGTTCTTTTTTTCCTGCGTCATTCCTGCGCTGCCGGGCCACAAGCCCGGCGGCGCCAGGGCGGGCGTGCATCAACGTAGTTCAATCAACATCCGAGACACCATGAATCGTCCCCGTATGCTCCTGATCGCAGCAAGCGTTGCGATGGCCAACCTGGCTTATGCCGCCCCCGCCGCGCAGCTCGATGCGTCCAATCCGTTCGCCAAGCCGAGCACCCTCCAGTACGGCTACCCGGCCTTCGACAAGATCAGGAACGAGCACTTCGCCCCGGCCTTCGCCGCAGGCATGCGCGAGCAGGCGCTCGAAGTGGAAGCCATCGCCAACAACAAGGCGGCGCCGACCTTCGAGAACACCATCGTCGCGATGGAGCGTTCGGGCCGTCTCCTGAACCGTGTGTCCTCGGTGTTCTCCGCCCTGGTCGGTTCCTACACCAACGACACCCTGCAGGCGCTGGACAAGGACCTGGCGCCCAAGCTGGCCGCGCACGGCGACGCGATCCGCCTGAACCCGAAGCTGTTCCAGCGCATCCAGACCCTGTACGCCAAGCGCGACAAGCTGGGCCTGGACGCCGAGTCGACCTACCTGATCGAGCGCTATCACAAGGACTTCGTGCGCGCCGGCGCCAAGCTCTCCGATGCGGACAAGCAGAAGCTGCGCGACTACAACAGCAAGCTGGCCGCCCTGCAGACCCAGTTCAGCCAGAACGTGCTGAAGGAAGTGAATGCCTCGGCCTTCGTGGTCGACACCCGCGAGGAACTGGCCGGCTTGCCGGCGCGCGTCATCGACGCCGCCGCGCTCGAGGCGAAGAAGCGCGGACTGGACGGCAAGTTCGTGATCCCGGTCGTGAACACCACCCAGCAGGGCCCGCTGTCGCAGCTGACCAACCGCGCGACCCGCGAAAAGCTGCTGTCGGTGTCGCTGGTGCGCGGTTCGCGCGGCGGCGAATTCGACAACCGCGAAGCCGTGCTGCAGTTGGCCAGGCTGCGCGCCGAGCGCGCCGAGCTGCTGGGCTACGCCAGCCATGCCGCCTACTCGCTGGAAGACCAGACCGCCAAGGACACCACCGCCGTTAACAAGCTGCTGTCCGACCTGGCCGTGCCGGCCGTGCGCAACGCCAAGAAGGAAGCGGCCGAGATCCAGGAAGTGATCGACGCCGAGAAGGGCAACTTCAAGGTCGCCGCCTACGACTGGAACTACTACAGCGACAAGGTGCGCACCGCCAAGTACGCCTTCGACGCCAACCAGCTCAAGCCCTACTTCGAACTCGACCGCGTCCTGAATGACGGCGCCTTCTTCGCCGCCAACAAGCTGTGGGGCATCACCTTCAAGCAGCGCAAGGACCTGCCGACCTACGACGCCGACGTGCGCGTGTACGACGTGTTCGAAGAGAACGGCGAGCACCTGGCGATCTTCGTGCTCGACCCGTATGCGCGCCCGAACAAGCGCGGCGGCGCCTGGATGAGCGCCCTGGTCAGCCAGAGCACCCTGCTGGGCAACAAGCCGGTCATCACCAACAACCTGAACCTGACCAAGCCGGCGGCTGGCGAGCCGACCCTGCTCACCTGGGACGAAGTGCGCACCACCTTCCACGAATTCGGCCACGGCACCCACGGCTGGTTCTCGAAGGTGAAGTACCCGCGCTTCTCGGGCACCAGTGTGCCGCGCGACTACGTCGAGCTGCCGTCGCAGGTCTACGAAATGTGGATGGCCTGGCCGGAAGTGCTGAGCAACTACGCCAAGCACTACCAGACCGGCGAACCGATGCCGAAAGAACTGCTGGACAAGCTGCGCGCCTCGCAGAAGTTCAACGAAGGCTACCGCACCACCGAGTACCTGGCCGCGGCCGTGCTCGACCAGCGCTGGCACCAGCTGGGTTCGAAGGCGATCCCGGCGGACGTGAAGTCGTTCGAAGAACAGGCGCTGCGCGAGGCGGGCCTCGATTTCGCACCGGTCCCGCCGCGCTACAGCTCGACCTACTTCTCGCACGCCTTCTCGGGCGGCTACTCGGCCGGCTACTACAGCTACCTGTGGGCCGAGCGCCTGGACGCCGACGCCGGCGAATGGTTCAAGGAAAACGGCGGCCTGCTGCGCAAGAACGGCGACCGCTTCCGCAACATGGTGCTGTCCAAGGGCGGCACCATGGATGCGGTGCAGATGTACCGCTCCTTCCGCGGCCGCGACCCGGTCATCGAGCCGCTGCTGGAACGCCGTGGCCTGAACTGATGTCGACGAAGCCGGCGTTCGCGCCGGCTTTTTGATTGCCGCCCACCCGCTGTTACAACCCACCACAACCACAACAAGGAGGACACCATGATCCGTCCACACATCCTGCTGGTCGCCGCCGCCGCCGGCGCCGCCGCCAGCATGGCCGCCGTTGCCGCCCCGCTGGCTTCCGCATCGATGCTCGAGGCTTCGAACCCCTTCGCCAAGGCGAGCACCCTGCCGTTCCAGTACCCGGCCTGGGACAAGATCCGCAACGAGCACTTCGCCCCCGCGTTTGCCGAGGCGATGCGCCAGGAAGCCGCCGAGATCGAGGCGATCGCCAACAACAAGGCCGCCCCGACGTTCGAAAACACCATCGTCGCGATGGAGCGTTCGGGCCAGCTGATGAACCGCGTCAGCGCCGCCTTCGGCACCCTGAAGGGCTCCTACACCAACGATGCCCTGCAGGCCCTGGACAAGGAACTGGCGCCGAAGCTGTCGGCCCATAACGACGCGATCCGCCTGAACCCGAAGCTGTACGCCCGCATCAAGGCGCTGTACGACAAGCGCAGCAAGCTGGGCCTGGACGCCGAGTCGCAATACCTGATCGACCGCTACCACACCGACTTCGTGCGCGCCGGCGCCAAGCTGTCCGACGCCGACAAGGCCAAGATGAAGGCGATGAACGGCCAGCTGGCCGCGCTGTCGACCGAGTTCGCCCAGAACGTGCTGAAGGAAGCCAACGCCTCGGCCCTGGTCGTGGACAGCCGCGCCGAGCTGGCCGGCATGTCGGACAAGCAGATCGATGCCGCCGCTGCCGAAGCGAAGAAGCGCGGCCTGGACGGCAAGTTCGTGATCCCGGTGGTGAACACCACCCAGCAGGCGGCCCTGTCGGTGCTGACCAACCGCGCCACCCGCGAGAAGCTGCTGGCAGCCTCGCTGGCGCGCGGCTCGCGCGGCGGCGACTACGACAACCGCGACGTGGTGCTGAAGATCGCCAAGCTGCGTGCCGAGCGCGCGACCCTGCTGGGTTACCCGAACCACGCGGCCTACCACCTGGAAGACCAGACCGCCAAGACCCCGGCCGCCGTGAACCAGCTGCTGGCCGAATTCGCCAAGCCGGCGGTGAGCAACGCACGCAAGGAAGCGGCCGAGATCCAGAAGGTCATCGACGCAGAGAAGGGCGGCTTCCAGGCCGCCGCCCACGACTGGGCCTTCTACAGCGACAAGGTGCGCGCCGCCAAGTATGCCTTCGATGCCGGCCAGCTGCGTCCCTACTTCGAACTGAACCGCGTGCTGCAGGACGGCGTGTTCTTCGCCGCCAACAAGGAATTCGGCATCAGCTTCAAGGAGCGCAAGGACCTGCCGACCTATAACGAGGACGTGCGCGTGTTCGACGTGTTCGATCATGACGGCAAGCAGCTGGCGATCTTCACCTTCGACCCGTACGCGCGCGCGAACAAGCGCGGCGGCGCCTGGGCCAATGCCTGGGTCCCGCAGTCCAAGCTGATGGGCACCAAGCCGGTCATCGCCAACAACCTGAACATCGCCAAGCCGGCCGCCGGCGAACCGACCCTGCTGACCTACGACGAAGTGCGCACCACCTTCCACGAGTTCGGCCACGCGCTGCACGGCATGTTCTCGGACGTGAAGTATCCGCGCTTCTCGGGTTCGCGCGTGCCGCGCGACTACGTCGAGTTCCCATCGCAGGTGAACGAGATGTGGATGGCCTGGCCGGAAGTGCTGGCCAACTACGCCAAGCACTACCAGACCGGCGCACCGATGCCGAAGGAACTTCTGGAGAAGGTGCAGGCCTCGCAGCAGTTCAACGAAGGCTTCCGCACCACCGAGTACCTGGCCGCCTCGCTGCTGGACCAGGCCTGGCACCAGCTGTCGCCGGGCCAGATCCCGACCGACGTGCTGGCGTTCGAAGCCGACGCGCTGAAGAAGGCGGGCGTGGACTTCGCCCTGGTGCCGCCGCGCTACCGCAGCACCTACTTCTCGCACACCTTCGCCGGCGGCTACTCGGCCGGCTACTACGGCTACCTGTGGGCCGAGAAGCTGGACGCGGACACCGTGAACTGGTTCAAGGAACACGGCGGCCTGACCCGCAAGAACGGCGACCACTTCCGCAAGACCCTGCTGTCGCGCGGCGGCACCATCGACGCGATGCAGATGTACCGCAACTTCAGCGGGCGTGACGCGCAGGTGCGTCCGTTGCTGGAGCGTCGTGGACTGACCGGCGAGTAATCGCTGCATGTATGCCGGCCGTGCAATGCGGCCGGCATTGTCGCCGTCGACGCCAAGTTTGCTAAACTGCCCCTCATCCCTTTTACAAGCCCAAGCGATGAGTGTTCAATCCCTCCACGGTATTACCTTAGAATCCCTGTTAACCCGCCTCGTCGAGCATTACGGCTGGGAGGGGCTCGGCCGCCGGATCGACATTAATTGTTTTCAGAAAGATCCGAGCATCAAGTCGAGCCTGAAGTTTTTGCGCCGCACCCCCTGGGCGCGCGAGCAGGTCGAGGCGCTGTACCTCGAGACCCGCTTCACCAATTAACGAGAGCGACATGCCGAACGAAAACGAACACCTGAACGAGCGCGAAGCGAACCTGAAGGCGCAGCTGAAAGCCCTGCACCGCCAGCTGCAGGAAACCGACAACGTCGATCCGGAACTGGAAACCCTGCTGCGCCAGCTCGATGGCGACATCGACCGGGCCCTGGCGCGCCAGGCCGAGAGCGAGCTCGACCTGAACACCTACGGGCTGTCCTCGCGCACCCAGGAACTGGCGGCGCGCTTCGATGCGAATCACCCGACCATGTCGGCCGGCCTGCGCCAGCTCGGCAACATCCTCGCCAACATGGGCGTCTAAGCCACAACTGATCAGCAAGTCATTGATAAGTAAGCCATTTTTGGGGCGGTAGGGCGACTGGAAAACGGTTTTCCGGTACAATACCGCCCAATGAACGCCCCCCAGAACCTTTTCTCGAGCGTCCCGAAGCGCTCCAGCCGCGCCCCCGCCGCGCCTTTCCTCCCGATGTCCCGTGCCGAAATGGACAAGCTCGGGTGGGATTCGTGCGACATCATCCTGATCACCGGCGACGCCTACATCGACCACCCGAGCTTCGGGATGGCGCTGGTCGGCCGCCTGCTGGAAGCGCAGGGCTACCGCGTCGGCATCATCAGCCAGCCGGACTGGACCTCGGTCGAGCCCTTCCGCGCGCTCGGCAAGCCGAATTTGTACTGGGGCATTACCGCCGGCAACATGGACTCGATGGTCAACCGCTACACGGCCGACCGCAAGATCCGTTCCGACGACGCCTACACCCCGAACGCCGAGCCGAACAAGCGCCCGGACCGTGCCGTCACCGTGTACTGCCAGCGCGCCCGCGAAGCCTTCCCGGGCGTGCCGGTGATCGCCGGCAGCATCGAGGCCTCGCTGCGCCGCATCGCCCACTACGACTACTGGTCGGACAAGGTGCGCCGCTCGGTGCTGTTCGAGTCGAAGGCCGACCTGCTCATCTTCGGCAACGCCGAACGTGCGCTGGTCGACGTCACCCGCCGCATCGCCGCCGGCGAGAACATCAAGAACATCCGCGACCTGCGCGGCACCGCCTTCCTGGTGCCGCAGGGCTGGCTGCCGGACGACGAGTGGACCGTGCACAACTCCACCCGCGTGGACGTGCCCGGCCGCATCGACAAGCAGCCGAACCCGTATGCGATGGCGCTGGAAGATCCGAAGCAGTGCGCGCTCGACAACGCCGCGCCGGAACCCGTGGCGAAGCCGGTCATCATCATGACCCGCGAAGAACGCCAGGCCGCCGCGCGCGAAAAAGCGCGAAAAACCGTGGTGCGCCTGCCGTCTTTTGAAACGGTCAGAACCGACCCGGTGATGTACGCGCACGCCTCGCGCGTGTTCCACCTCGAGTCGAACCCGGGCAATGCGCGCGCCTTGGTGCAGGCGCACGGCGACCGCGACGTCTGGCTGAACCCGCCGCCGCTGCCGCTGGCCATGGACGAGATGGACAACGTCTACGACCTGCCGTACGCGCGCGCACCGCACCCGAGCTACGGCAAGGCCCACATCCCGGCCTGGGAAATGATCCGCTATTCGGTGAATATCATGCGCGGCTGCTTTGGCGGCTGCACCTTCTGCTCGATCACCGAGCACGAAGGCCGCATCATCCAGAGCCGCTCGGAACCCTCGATCCTGCGCGAGATCGAACTGATCCGCGACACGACCAAGAATTTTGCCGGCACCATCACCGACCTGGGTGGGCCTACCGCCAACATGTACCGCCTGGCCTGCAAGGACAAGAAGATCGAAGAGTCCTGCCGCCGCCTGTCCTGCGTGTACCCGACCATCTGCAGCAACCTGGGCACCGACCACAGCAAATTAATCTCTTTGTACCGCAAGGCGCGCGCCATCCCCGGCATCAAGAAGATCCTGATCGGTTCCGGCCTGCGCTACGACCTGGCCGTGCGTTCGCCCGAGTATGTGAAGGAACTGGTCACCCACCACGTGGGCGGCCTGCTGAAGATCGCGCCGGAGCACACCGAGCAGGGCACGCTGTCGAAGATGATGAAGCCGGGCATCGGCGCCTACGACGAGTTCAAGCGCCTGTTCGACAAGTACTCGATCGAAGCCGGCAAGAAGCAGTACCTGATCCCGTACTTCATCGCAGCGCATCCGGGTTCGACCGACGAGGACATGCTGAACCTGGCCCTGTGGCTGAAGAAGAACAATTTTAAACTCGACCAGGTGCAGACCTTCACGCCGACGCCGATGGCGATGGCCACTACCATGTACCACTCCGGCAAGAACCCGCTGGCGAAGGTGACCGAGGATTCCGAAGTCGTCGAGACCGCGAAGAGCGGCAAGACCCGCAAGCTGCACAAGGCCTTCCTGCGCTACTACGATCCGGAGAACTGGCCGGTGATCCGCGAAGGCCTGCGCCGCATGGGCCGGGGCGACCTGATCGGCAACGGCGAGCGCCACTTGATTCCGGCGACCGACGAGGGCGCCTCGATGGTGCGCGAAGACCGGCGGGTGCCGGGCGGCGTGCCGAAGGGACGCACGATCGAGGTGGCGCCGAAGCGCGCGGCCCGCGGTGGCGAGCGCAAGCCGGCAAGCACGCCGTTCATGGCGCCGCCGTCGAAGGTCAAGCCGTCGATCCTGGCGACCATCAAGACCAAGCCCAAGGCGGGCGGCAGCAATAAACGTTAAACGAACCGGCGCGCCAGCGCCGGTTTTTTTTCGTCACAGGCCCGCGTTCGGCGTCGGCGCCCCGCGCCGCTCGCGTGCGATATCGAGATCGACGCTGGCCTGGCGCGTGCGCAGCGCCCGCGCATAGCGGTGCCGCGCGCGCAGGCGCGGATTGGTCACCAGCCGGCCCAGGGTCTCGCCCACCACCATCACCACGCCCAGCAGCGGCAGCACCAGCATCAGCCCCACCACCCCGGCCAGCGCGCCGCCAATGAAAATCATCAGGACCGTCACCAGCGGATGCACGCGGATGCTGCGCCCCAGCGTCAGCGGCATGAACACGAAGTCGTCCAGCAGGCGCACCAGCACGAACACGCCGATCGCGCCGTAGGCGATGAAGGGATTGCTGGGCGCGTCGGTCGAGGCGACGATCACCACCAGCACGCAGCCGACGACCGAGCCCACGAAAGGCACCCAGGCCAGCACCGCCGACATCAGCCCGAGCAGCAGCGGCGAGGACACGCCGATCGTCCACAGGCCGAGCGCCAGCACCGCGGTGTCGAGCACGGTGAGCTTGAGCAGGCCTTCGAAGTAGCGGCGCGCGGTCTGGTCCACCTCGTGCAGCAGGTAGAGCGCGCGCTCGAAGTAGGCGTTGGGCACCGCGCGCGCCAGGAAGCGCTTGAAGCGCAGGCCGTCGCGCAGGAAGAAGAAGGTGAGGAAGGGCGCCAGCAGCAGCGAGGGCACCCAGGTGGCGAGCGCCATCAGGATCTCGCCCAGGTGCTTTTCGGCGAAGTTGTCGGTGTGGGCGCGGAAGATCGCGTTGACGGTCGAGGTCAGGCGCATTTCGGCCAGCAGCGGGAATTTCTTCTCGAGCAGGGCGGTCGTGTTGTGCACGAAGGCGATCCCGCCGTCGAGGTAGAGGCCGATCGTCTTTTCCCACGAGTCTTCTTCCGGCCCACGGCTCCATGAGAAGGCGGCGGTCAGGGCCAGCGTGAGGAAGGCGAAGAACAGCAGGCAGACCAGCATCGTGGCCGCATTGCGGGTATAGCCGGCGCGCACCAGGCGCTGCATCGGCCCCACCAGGATGTAGTGCAGCACCCCGCCGAAGATGAAGGGCAGGGCCAGCCACAGCATCTGCTGCACCACCAGCAGCAGCACGCAGGTGGCCGCGATGATCCCGGTCCAGACGACCGGTCCGGCGCGCTCGTTGCGGTTCATAGCGCTTCGAGCTGGGGACGTCCGGTACCCATCCATTCGCGCAGGCGCAGGCCGATGTGGCGCGCCAGCGCCAGCGAGATCTTGTAGCCGATCACGGCATCGGTCTCGAGCAGCCCGAGGAAGTCTGCGCGAAAGAACACCGCCATCTCGCAGGGTTCGACGGCGCGCGCCTGCGCATTGCGCGGGGAGTTGTCGAGCAGGGCCAGGTCGCCGAAGAAGCTGCCCGGCTCGAGCTCGGCCACTACCTGGTTGCTGCCCTGGTGCAGCTTGTTGATCACTACCCGGCCGCTCATGATCAGGTACAGCGCCTGGCCTTCCTCGCCTTCGTCGAAGACGATTTCATCGGTAAGGTAGCGCCGTTCGTGCAGGAGGCCGTCGACGATTTTCAGTTCCAGGGGTGTCAGTGCCGAGAACAGCGATGAATTCTTCAGGCGGTGCAGGCGCGGCGACATCTTGGGCGGCTTGAGGAAACCGAAAATCACGATTGCTCCGACATGGTGCGTTGGTATGTTGTCGGATGATTATCCTCTATCAGCTGCCCTCATGCATTAAAAACTGTGTCGCGGAAGTGTCATAGCACGAATGTTGCGCTTTGCCGATGTTGCCCGCGCGGCTGTTCAATTGTGCATCCTGAGTGGGGAAAACCGTGTAAGATAATTCTTTGCGGCAATAGTCGTTAACTTTTTCACATGATGATGCAGGTGGCCACGTTTGGCACCGATGGGAACAGGCCGTGATCGACATCCATTCCTTCCTGCTGGCGCTCGGCATCGGCAACATTGCGTTTGCCGTGCTGATGGCCGGCTACACGCATGGCGCCGCGCCCAGCCCCGGGCTGCGCCTGTGGATGTGGGCGCGCTTCGGCATCGGCCTGTGCCAGCTGCTGGGCTGGTCCCGTCCCTACCTGGGGGTGCCCTCCCTGAACGGCATCGAGGGCGCGGGCTGGATCCTGGCAGTGTCGCTGGAGGTGGCGGCGTATTGCATCTTCTTCGGCTTCGCGCGCTGGCAACGCGTGCTGCTGCCGGTCTCGGCGCTGGCGCTGGCCATCGTGCTGGCGGCCGGCAGCGCCGGCACCAAGGTCGCCTACCTGAACGCGCTGGTGGCGATGGTGGTTGCCCTGTTCGCGGCGGCGATGGCCTGGATCCTGCTGCGCCCGAAGCGCCGTGCCTCGCTGCTGCAGCGGATCATCGGCGTGAACGATGCCGTGTTCGCGGTATCGGTGGCCTTGTGGGGCGCCAGCTTCCTGGGCAGCGAGACCGTGCTGGGCCAGCGCGCCGCCCACGAATACGCATATATAGCCGGTTACCTCCTGATGATCGTCAACGGCTTCGGCTTCCTCTTGCTGTGCAAGGAAAAGGACGATGCCGAGATGGCGCGCCTGGCCACCGTCGACAGCCTGACCGGCCTGCCGAACCGCCACGCCTTCCTCGAGCGTGCCGAGTACGCGCGCCAGGCGGCGCTGCGCCAGCGCCAGCCGCTGGCGCTGGCGATGATGGACATCGACCACTTCAAGCAGATCAACGACCGCTTCGGCCATGCCACCGGCGACGAGGCGCTGATTGTGTTCGCGCGCACCGTGCGCGAGACCCTGCGCGCGCACGAGGCCGTCGGCCGGCTCGGCGGCGAAGAGTTCGCGATGGTCCTGCCGGGCACCGACCTGGCGGGCGCGCTTGCGGCCGCCGAACGCCTGCGCCGGGCGGTGCGCGAGGCGATCGTGATCACCAGCGGCACGCCGTACACGATGACGGTGAGTGTCGGGGTGGTGGTGCTCGATCCGAACGAGACGCTGGGGATGGCGCTGGCGCGGGCGGATCATGCCTTGTATGAGGCGAAGCGCGGTGGGAGGGATCGGGTGGAGGTGGGGAGGCTGCAGCGGCGGGCTTGAGGCTGCAAACGCTAGAGTGCAAAAGAAAAGGGTCCGCTTTGGCGGACCCTTTTCTTTTGAGCTGTGCAAAGCGGACGGGGCTCGCCCACGTGCCGCGGGCCGCGGATTCGCTTGCAAGCGAATCCCTTCGAGCCCACGGGCCGTCGTAATCCTCCCCACTGGGGAGGATTACTCCGCAGGGACGAACACTCTGATAGAAAAGAAAAAGGGTCCGACTTCTCGGACCCTTCCTTTATAGCTGGCGGAGCGGACGGGGCTCGAACCCGCGACCCCCGGCGTGACAGGCCGGTATTCTAACCAACTGAACTACCGCTCCGTTATTCTGGAACTGCTTCGACCAGACCGCTCCAGGCGGTTTGGTCGGTAAAAGAAAAGGGTCCGACGAATCAGACCCTTCTCGGTGATGCTGGCGGAGCGGACGGGGCTCGAACCCGCGACCCCCGGCGTGACAGGCCGGTATTCTAACCAACTGAACTACCGCTCCGTTTACTCTGATCATTACTTCGATCGACCTCTGATCTAGCTGGTGGGCGCTGAGAGGCTCGAACTCCCGACCTAATCCTTGTAAGGGATCCGCTCTACCAACTGAGCTAAGCGCCCGATACTCTATTCAGAGGTTTCTGTCTGACGCTTGTCATTGCGTCCGAAGAGGCCCGAATTATAGAGGCTGGAATTCAAGGTATGCAAGGGTTTTTGAAAAAAAACCAAACCGGCGTAGCAGGGCGGCTTTTCACGGCCTCGGCGCTTTTGTGTAAATATCATGCTTCGCTCCCGATGAGAACCGTCATGCCCACCGCCCACCCGCTGCTGCAGCACCTGTTCGACGCCGCCATGGCCGCCGCCGATCCCTACCGCCTGATCGCGCGGCACCTGCCGCCGCCGCCCAAGGGGCGCACCCTGGTGCTCGGCGCCGGCAAGGCGGCCGCGCGCATGGCCGAGGCGGTCGAACGCCACTGGCGCGCCCCGCTCGCAGGGCTGGTGGTCACGCGCTACGGCCACGGCGCGCCGACCCGCCACATCGAGGTCGTCGAAGCCGGCCATCCGATGCCGGACGCCGCCGGCGAGGAAGCCGCCCGGCGCATGCTCGCGCTTGCCGCCGGCCTGGGACCGGACGACCTGGTGCTGTGCCTGATGTCCGGCGGCGGCTCGGCACTGCTGCCGCTGCCCGCGCCCGGCATCACGTCCGAGGAAAAGCGCGCCCTGAACCGGGAACTGCTGCGCTGCGGGGCGCCGATCGGCGAGATCAACCGGGTACGGCGCCACCTGTCCGCGATCAAGGGCGGGCGCCTGGCGCTGGCCTGCTATCCGGCGCGGGTGCTGACGCTGGTGGTGTCGGACGTGCCGGGAGACGACCCGGCCGTGGTGGCTTCCGGGCCGACCGTGCCCGACGGCAGCAGCGGCGCCGACGCACTCGCCATCCTCGAGAAATACGGGATTCCCGTGTCCGAAGCGGTGCGCGCGGTGCTGGCCGATCCGGCACTGGCGGCGCCGCTGCCGGGCGACCAGCGCCTGGCGCGCAACGACACCCGCGTCATCGTCACCGCCCAGCAGGCGCTCGATGCCGCCGCCGCCGCCGCCCGCGCGGCAGGCTATGCGCCGCTGATCCTGTCCTCGAGCATGGAAGGCGAAGCGCGGGAAGTCGCGCTGGTGCACGCCGGCATCGCGCGCCAGGTCGTCCAGCATGGCCAGCCGCTGCCCGCGCCCTGCGTCATCCTGTCGGGCGGCGAGACCACCGTCACTGTGCGCGGGCAGGGCAGGGGCGGACGCAATGCCGAGTTCCTGCTGGCCCTGGCCGTCGCGCTCGATGGCCTGCCGGGCGTGCATGCGATCGCGGTCGACACCGACGGTATCGACGGCACCGAGGACAATGCCGGCGCCTGGCTGGCGCCCGGCACGCTGGCGCGCGCGCACCCAGGGCCTGGATGCGCGCGCGCGCCTGGCCGACAACGACGGCTACGGCTTCTTCGGCGCCCTCGGCCAGCTGGTCGTCACCGGCCCGACCCGCACCAATGTCAACGACCTGCGCGCCATCGTCATCGAAACCGATGTGTTGTAAAGACGTTGCAGGAAGAATCCGCTTTTTCTTTTCTTCTTGCACGCTCACGTATTCATACTCGACAATACGCGCCGTATAAAACCGGCAACTTTAAGACATCGACAAGATGCGCTTGCCGGAGGCGGAAGATACCGCCCGCGCCGCGGCATTCACGAGATGGGACGGCGACGCAGAGAGAGAACGGGGACATCGGTTCTTTTATCAATCCACAGGAAATACTCCATGATGAAGATGTCCAAGATGCACAAGCGCGTCGTCTACACGCACGTACTCGGTTCGCTGAGCGGCGCGCTGGCGCTGTCGGCCGCCATGCCTGTCCAGGCGCAGACTGCCGCCGCCAACGAAGCACCGGAACTGCAGACCGTGACCGTGACTGCGCAGCGCCGCACCGAAAACATTCGCGAAGTACCGGTGTCCGTCACCGCGCTCAAGGGCGACAAGCTCGACGTGCTGGTGTCCGGCGGCGACGACATCCGCCTGCTGGCCGGCAAGGTGCCGAGCCTGAACGTCGAATCCTCCAACGGCCGTACCTTCCCGCGCTTCTACATCCGCGGTTACGGCAACACCGATTTCAACACCTTCGCTTCGCAGCCGGTGTCGCTGGTGTACGACGACGTGGTGCAGGAAAACCCGATCCTGAAGGGCTTCCCGATCTTCGACCTGGCCAGCGTCGAAGTGCTGCGCGGCCCGCAGGGTACCCTGTTCGGCCGCAACACCCCGGCCGGCGTGGTCAAGTTCGAGTCCGAGAAGCCGAAGCTGGGCAAGTTCGAGGGCTACTACAACGTCTCGGCCGCCACCCACTACACGATGAACGGCGAAGCCGCGGTCAACGTGCCGCTGGCGGACAAGTGGGCGATGCGCGTGTCGGCCGTCGGCCAGCACCGCGACGACTACGTCGACAACTTCGCCGACGTGGCCATGAGCCAGAAGCGCAATGAACTCGACGGCTACAACGAACACGCCGAGCGCGTCCAGTTCCTGTACCAGCCGGACAGCAGCTTCAATGCCCTGCTGAACCTGCACCAGCGCAATACCAACGGCAGCGCCCGCCTGTTCCGCGCGAACCTGATCCAGAAGGGCACGAACAAGATCGTGCCGGGCTACGACCTGGACAAGATCGTCACCAATGCCGACAACTGGCAGCGCCTCAAGACCAACGGCGCCAACCTGCGCCTGAGCTGGGACCTGGGCAGCATGCGCCTGTTCTCTGTGACCGGCTACGAGCACGTCAGCGACTACTACAGCCGCGGCGACATCGACGGCGGCACCCCGACCGGCCCGGGCTTCATCCCGTTCCAGGTCGAGACCGGCGGCTACATCAGCAACCTGGACCAGTACACCCAGGAATTCCGCCTGGAGTCGCAGAACGCCGGCCCGCTGAACTGGCAGACCGGCCTGTACTTCTTCGACGAAGACGCGATCGGCGGCAGCGACAACTTCAACAGCGCTACCGGCGCGCGCACCTCGCGCCTGGTGAGCAACCAGAAGAACGAAGCCTGGGCCGCGTTCGCCTCGGTGAACTACACCCTGAGCCCGGACTGGACCGTCCGCGGCGGCGTGCGCTACACCTACGACGAGAAGAACTTC
The DNA here is from genome assembly GCF_041023745.1 of Massilia sp. X63. Taxonomy (NCBI): domain Bacteria; kingdom Pseudomonadati; phylum Pseudomonadota; class Betaproteobacteria; order Burkholderiales; family Oxalobacteraceae; genus Massilia; species Massilia sp. X63. The sequence goes on along the minus strand of NZ_JBFTEF010000003.1, from coordinate 3,232 downwards.
CGTACCCTGGTGAACGAGAACGTGGCGCAGATCGGCCCGCGCTCGGTGTCCACCGACCAGGACAAGTTCAACTGGGACCTGTCGGCAACCTACAAGCTGAGCCCGAACGTGAACCTGTACGGCCGCGTCGCCACCGGCTTCCGCGCCCCGAGTATCGCGGCAGCATCGGCCGCGGTGCCGATCACGGTCGCCAATTCGGAAACCATCACCTCCTATGAGCTGGGCCTGAAGGCCGATCTGTTCGAGCGTCGCGCCCGTACCTCGTTCTCGGTGTACGACTACACCGTCAAGGACCAGCAGCTGACCGTGGTGGGCGGTAACTCGAACGTCAACCGCCTGATCAATGCCGACCGCACCAAGGGCAAGGGCGCCGAGTTCGACTTCGAAGCGGCTGTGACGACCGCCCTGCGCGTGAGCGCCGGCGCGAGCTACAACTACACCCAGATCCGCGACGCCAGCCTGTCGGTAAACAAGTGCGCACAGTGCACCGTGACCGATCCGCTGAACGCCGCCGGCCGCGTCGTCATCAACGGCAATCCGCTGCCGCAGGCGCCGCGCTGGAGCGTCAATGCGACGGCCCGCTACGGCGTGCCGTTCGCGGACGGCGAACTGTACTTCTTCACCGACTGGTCCTACCGCAGCAAGATCAACTTCTTCCTGTACGAGGCGACCGAATTCGTCGGCGCCCCGCTGACGGAAGGCGGCGTGCGCCTGGGCTACGTCTTCGGTGGCGGCAAGTATGAAGTGGCCGCCTTCGGCCGCAACGTGCTCGACCAGCGTCGCATCACCGGCGCCATCGATTTCAACAACCTGACCGGCTTCACCAACGAGCCGCGCCAGTGGGGTGTGCAGTTCAAGGGCAACTTCTAAACTGCCCTGCCAGCCATGAAAAGGCCGCGCATTGCGCGGCCTTTTTCTTTGCTTTAAGCCTCAGCAATATGTGCTTCTTTACCTTATCTAAAGGGAAAGCTTTTTGAGATATGTCAACACAATTGTGTCATACTTTATTTGTCACTTTTAACGTTTCGCCGAAGAAAACATGTTTCTGCAGCCGTTCGTTTCTGCAGTGTTGTTAATACGCCGAAATTGTATCGAATTGTCGCTCACGCGCTCTTCCTTTCGTATTACGCTGCTTTTCGCCGCGTTCAGACGGCACCGGCAATGACCGGAAATCAATGACACAGGCGAGGGTCCTCGCTTGACGGAAAACACTAACAAGGAAGAAACATGAAGCAATCGCATTCGATTCATCCTGCAATGTTGAAGATGTGTGCCGCACTCTCGCTCGCCTTCGTGGCGGCGACGGCCGGCGCAGCCGGGCAGAAATTCGTTGTTGAAACCGACCGCATCATCGTGAAGTACAAGGACTCGGCGCCAGCAGCCAAGGGCCTGGCCCGCGCCGCCGCCGTCACCGCCGACCGCAAGGCCAAGCTGGACCGCGCAGGCCAGGAATTCGGCATGACCGTCAGCGAAAGCCATTCGATCTCGACCGGCGCCCACGTGTTCAAGCTGAACGGCCGCAAGCACCTCGACGAGGTGCAGAAGCTGGCAGCCGAAATGATGGCGCGCGACCCCAACATCGAATACGCCGAGCCGGACCGCATCATGACCCACATGGCGACTGCGAACGATCCGTACTATGCCCAGCAGTGGCACTACACCGACGCCACCGGCGGCCTGCGCCTGCCGACCGCCTGGGACAAGTCGACCGGCCTAGGGGTGGTCGTGGCCGTGATCGACACCGGCTACCGTCCGCACGCCGACCTGAGCGGCCAGATCCTGCAGGGCTATGATTTCATCAGCACCGCCGCCATCGGCAACGACGGCAACGGCCGCGACACCGATGCCAGCGATCCGGGCGACTGGGTCGCCGCGGGCGAGTGCGGCACCGGTTCGCCGGCCTCGGGCTCGAGCTGGCACGGCACCCACGTGGCCGGCACCATCGCCGCCAAGACCAACAACAGCCTGGGCGTGGCCGGCGTGGCATACAACGCCAAGATCGTCCCGGCCCGCGTGCTGGGCAAGTGCGGCGGCTACACCTCGGACATCGCCGACGCCATCACCTGGACCTCGGGCGGCAGCGTGACCAACGTCCCGGCCAACGCCAACAAGGCCAAGGTGCTGAACCTGTCGCTGGGCGGCACCGGCGCCTGCGACGCCACCACCCAGACCGCCATCAACGGCGCCCGTTCGCGCGGCGCCGTCGTGGTCGTGGCGGCCGGCAACGACAACATGAACGTCAGCAACGCCAGCCCGGCGAACTGCTCGGGCGTGATCGCCGTGGCGGCAACCGGCAAGACCGGCGGCCGTGCCTCGTACTCGAACTACGGCACCCTGGTCGACGTCGCCGCTCCGGGCGGCGACGGCAGCTACAGCGTGATCTCGACCCTGAACTCGGGCACCAGCTCGCCGGGTTCGGACAACTACGCCGGCTACCAGGGCACCTCGATGGCGACCCCGCACGTGGCCGGCACCGCTGCGCTGATGTTCGCAGCCAAGTCGACCCTGACCCCGGACCAGGTGGAAAGCATGCTGAAGTCGACCGCGCGCGCCTTCCCGGCGACCTGCTCGGGTTGCGGTACCGGCATCGTGGACGCGACCGCGGCGGTGAACGCAGCGATCGGCGGCACCACCCCGACCGCGCCGACCATCAACGAGACCGAGTCGAACAACACCCTGGCGTCCGCCAACCTGATCTCGACCAGCGGCACCACGGTGAACGCCATCATGTCGAGCGCGAGCGATACGGATTACTTCCGCGTCGATCTGCCGGCAGGCAAGACCCTGAGCGCCACGATGACGCCGAACAGCACGTCGGACTACGACCTGTACATCTACAACAGCTCGGGTACCCTGCTCAGCCGCAGCGAGAACGGCGCCGGCTCGGTCGACAGCGCAAGCTCGGCCAACACCGGCACCACCACCTCCTCGCGTTACGTGCGCGTCGTGTACTACAGCGGCGGCACCGGCACCGCCGGCACCTACAACGTGAAGATGAGCTGGTAATGCAAGGGTAAGCTCAGGAAAGGCGGCGCGCTCCCCTGCGCCGCCTTCATCCGGGAACGCGCGGCTTGCCGCGCGTTCTTTTTGGCGCTGTCATCCTTTGCTATGGATGAGGTTTGAACTGCTGAGCTGTTTCATGGTCGAACACCGGTCTCCACCACCGGGAAACGAGCATGCGTGCGCCTCAGTTCAAGAAGTGGTTTGCCAGACTGCCGGCCCTGAACCTGCC
>NZ_JBFTEF010000039.1:0-1396 GCF_041023745.1 Massilia sp. X63 | reverse complement strand
TGACAGCGTACATGGACGCCCCCGGTTTGCAAGTACATCAGTCGCTAAAGGCAAGTAGGTAAGTCTGCAAGCGTACATTCGGACTTTGTGTGGGTTTTCAGCCCTGTCCCTGATGGGTTCCGCTGGCCAACGCCCCAGTCGCCTTAACGTACTCGAAGTACTACGCTGTCATCGGGCTGAGTCGACCACGGTCTAACCTGTTTGCCATCAACGTCTGAAGCGTCCTCGCAACTGGTGGAATCTGAGTACTGCTGCACTACTAAACAATTTTCCAACCGATCAGATTACGTTCCGACGTAATCTGATCGGAATTTCTGATCATGTGCCATCAAGGCCCAGACGACTCGTGCGTTCTTGTTCGCCAGCGCTACTGTCGCAATGTTGATGTGGCTGCGGCCCATCAATTTACTAAGCCAAACATAACGTTCTGGCTTTCGCTCGGCGCTTTTCACCACCGCTCGCGCTCCGTGTACCAATAAGGTGCGTAGGTAATTGTCGCCTCTCTTACTAATGCCCTGCAGCTTGGTTTTGCCGCCGCTGGAGTGCTGTTTGGGTACCAATCCTAGCCATGCCGCGAGCTGCCGACCGTTCTTGAAGTTACGTGCGTCGCCAATCGATGCCACTAGAGCACTGGCTGTGATGGGGCCGACTCCGGGAATCTGTTCCAGGTTCCGAGATATCTCACTGGCGCGGTGCCACTGATGAATTTGAATCTCCAGTTCATCGACCTGACGAGTTAGTTCCTTCATATGCTCTAACAACCGGTGGATGAGTTCACGGAATACGCCAGGTACGGTGTCCCTCGCTTCATCTAGCATTGTCGGCACCTTCAAAAACAAGTGCGAGATCCCTATCGGAACAATCAGCCCGAACTCGGCAAGCAGTCCACGAATCTGATTAGCTTGCGCAGTCCTGGCCTTGATCATCCCCTGCCGTACCCGGTGTACTGCCAAAATGCTCTGCTGGTCGACCGTCTTGACCGGAACAAATCGCATTGTCGGCCGACGGACCGCTTCGCAGATGGCCTCGGCGTCGGCTGCATCATGCTTGTTGCCCTTGACGTAAGGCTTTACAAACTGCGGCGCCATCAGCTTCACCGTGTGCCCCACGTTGTGAAGTCGTCGTGCCCAATAGTGGGCACCGCCACAACTTTCCAAGCCGATCAGGCAGGGCTCGATACGCGTGAAGAACTCCATCATTTCCCTACGCTTGAGTGACCGCTTGATCCGAACTTCGCCTCGCTCATCTATACCGTGGACTTGGAATGCATCCTTTGCCAGATCGATGCCGATTGTCGTAATCTTCATGATGACGCCCCCCTCGATGTCGTGGTGAGTTGACACTTCCACTTTGGCACATCGATGCCGTTTCGGGAGGGGGCGTCCATCCCATTGCC
>NZ_JBFTEF010000038.1:0-1450 GCF_041023745.1 Massilia sp. X63 | reverse complement strand
TAATCAGGGAACAGCGGTGCCGGGTAGTGGGAAAAATGCTGAGGAATGGACCTCGGAAGACAAGTTTGCCGTGGTGTTGGAGACGGCCGCGCTGAACGCCAGCGAGCTGGCCGAGTATTGCCGTCGCAAGGGGTTATTCGCCGAGCAGATCGCCATGTGGCGCGCCGCATGCATGGCCGCCAATGCGAGCACGACGCAGCAGACGCGGGGCCAGCTGGCGCAGTCGAAGGAAGACAAGAAGCGCATCCGGCAGCTGGAGAAGGACTTGCAGCGCAAGGAGAAAGCGCTGGCCGAGGCGGCAGCGCTGTTGATCTTGCGAAAAAAAGCCCAGGCGATCTGGGGGGACAAAGAGGAAGACTGATCAGCGTCCCAGATCGCCTGTCGTGTGTCGAGTTGATCCGTGAAGCACAGACAGCGGGCAGTCGCCTTGCGCCAGCCTGCCTCGAGTTGGGCATCACCCTGCGCACATTTCAGCGCTGGGTGCGTGAAGGCGACGATGCCGTGGCCACTGACAGCCGTCCAACCAGTGTGCGTCCAGAACCGGCCAACAAACTGAGCGAGGACGAGCGAGCCGAGATCCTGGCCGTTGCCAACAGCGAGGAATTCGCCAGCCTTCCACCGAGCCAGATCGTGCCGGCGCTGGCCGATCGCGGCGTGTACATGGCGTCGGAGTCGAGCTTCTACCGCGTCTTGAAAGCGGCATCGCAACAGCATCACCGAGGCCGAGCGAAGAAGCCTTCTGAGCGCGTCGTCACGAGCCATTGCGCCACCGGCCCGAACCAGGTATGGAGTTGGGACATAACCTGGATGCCGGCCGCCGTGAAAGGCCAGTTTTACTATTGGTACATGGTGCTCGATGTCTTCAGCCGTAAGATCGTCGGCCATGAAGTGCATGTCGCGGAATCGGCGGAACTGGCGTCACGGCTGATGCGCCGGGCCAGCTTGGCCGAAGGATTGGCAGGCCGTTCCCTGGTGCTCCATTCAGACAATGGCAGTGCCATGAAAGGCGCGACCATGCTGGCCACGCTGGAGCAGTTGGGTGTGGCACCGTCGTTCAGCAGGCCGCGTGTGAGCAACGACAATGCCTACGCCGAGTCGTTGTTCCGTACCTGCAAATACCGTCCGGACTACCCGAGAAAACCATTCGGGAGCCTGGAACAGGCGCAGGCATGGACGCAGAAATTCGTACGTTGGTACAACCAGGAGCACAAGCACAGCGGCCTGAAATTCGTTACACCGGCACAGCGTCACAACGGCCAGGACGCGGCGATCCTGAAACGCCGGGAGCAGGTTTATGACGATGCCCGAAACCGTCACCCGCAGCGCTGGTCGCGGGGCATCAGGAACTGGACACTGGAGAATCAGGTCTGGTTGAATCCGGAACGGATTCGACCAGAAGAATTAAAGCGCGCAGCTTGAGGTGACGCGACAACTACGTTGACAAACGCCG
>NZ_JBFTEF010000037.1:0-1983 GCF_041023745.1 Massilia sp. X63 | reverse complement strand
CCGACATCGACGTGAGCAACAACTCCTGGCCGGCCAAGCCGACGCCGTCGCGCCTGGAACTGTTCAAGTCCGAGCGCGAGCCGGCCAACAACCTGATGCGCGACTACCAGACCAAGCTGGCGCCGCCGAAGGCTGCAGACCAGAAGGACGAGGCGCCGAAGGCCGAGTAAGAATCGTTGAACACATGGGCGCAATGCGCCCATCACCGGCAGGGCTGCGCGCCCTGCCGTTTCTTTATTGAGCGACCGAATAGAATGAAAATGAAACAACTGCAGGCCGTGATCGCCACCCTGTTCCTGGCCACCACCACCATCCACGCCACTGCGGCCGCGCCGGCCTTCGACGACAAGTTCCGCCAGCTCGACGAACTGCTGCCGACCGCCACCGAGACCCGCACGGCCTCGGGCGCGCCGGGCCACCGCTACTGGCAGCAGCGCGCCGACTACCGCCTGCGCGCGACCCTCGACGAGAACAAGCGCGCCGTGACCGGCTCGGGCACCGTCACCTACACCAACAATTCGCCGGACACGCTGAGCTACCTGTGGGTGCAGCTGGACCAGAACATGTTCCGCAACGATTCGGACAACCGCCGCATCGCGACCCTGCCCTCACGCGAAGCCTGGCAAGCCCGCGGCAGCGACGGCGTCAAGTTCGACACCCTGAAATCGGTCCTCGCACAGCGCGGCTTCGAAGGCGGCATCCAGGTCACCAGCGTAACCGGCAGCGACGGCCGCGCCTTGCGCCACACCGTCAACAAGACCATGATGCGGATCGACCTGCCGCAGCCGCTCAAGCCGGGCGCGCGCGTCGCCTTCAACCTGGCGTGGACCTTCAACATCCCCGAAGCGAACGTGGTCGGCCGCCGCACCGGCTTTGAAAAGTTCGACGACGGTAACGACATCTTCCTGTCCGCCCAGTGGTTCCCACGCATGGCTGCCTACTACGACGTCAAGGGCTGGCAGAACAAGCAGTACATGGGCGACGGCGAATTCACGCTGGAGTTCGGCGACTACGACGTGCAGATCACCGTCCCGGCCGACCACATCGTCGCGTCCACCGGCGAACTGCAGAACGCCGATACGGTGCTCACCAGCGCCCAGCGCGAGCGCCTGCGCCAGGCGCGTACCGCCAGGAAGCCGGTCGTCATCGTGACCCAGGCGGAAGCCGAAGCGGCTGAAAAGCTGCGTTCCAAAGCGACCAAGACCTGGCACTTCAAGGCCAGGGACGTGCGCGACTTCGCCTTCGCCTCGAGCCGCAAGTTCATCTGGGACGCCCAGGCCATCAAGAGCGGCGACAAGGACGTGATGGCCATGTCCTACTACCCGAAGGAAGGCAACCCGCTGTGGGAGCGCTATTCGACGGCGGCCGTGATCCACACCCTCGAGCAGTACAACAAGTATTCCTTCGACTATCCCTACCCGACCGCGATCTCGGTGAACGGTTCGATCGGCGGCATGGAATACCCGATGATCTCGTTCAACGCCGGGCGCCCGGTCAAGGACAAGAAGACCGGAGAACTGACCTATTCGAAGGGCACCAAGTATGGCCTGATCAGCGTGATCATCCACGAAGTGGGCCACAACTACTTCCCGATGATCGTCAACTCGGACGAGCGCCAGTGGACCTGGATGGACGAGGGCATGAACAGCTTCCTGCAGTTCCTGGCCGAGGAAGCCTGGGAAGACAACTATCCGGCGCGCCGCGGCGAAGCGCGCAACATCGTCGACTACATGCGCAGCACCAACCAGGTGCCGGTGATGACCAATGCCGAATCGACCATCCAGCGCGGCAACAACGCCTATGCCAAGCCGGCCACCGCGCTGAATATCCTGCGCGAGACCATCCTGGGCCGCGAACTGTTCGACTTCGCCTTCAAGGAATACGCCGAGCGCTGGAAGTTCAAGCGCCCGACCCCGGCCGACTTCTTCCGTACCATGGAAGACGCTTCCGGCACCGACCTCGACTGGTTCTGGCGCGGCTGGT
>NZ_JBFTEF010000036.1:0-2810 GCF_041023745.1 Massilia sp. X63 | reverse complement strand
AGTATCAGTTAAATCAACCCCTGAAAAATCACAATTTGAAAAGGCAATATTTTTAACTCTATTCCCCGTAAATTGATCTCGTGAAAACTTTTCATTGATAAAGTGCTTTTCCATACATGCTACACCTGGTTATTTATACAGTGCAATCATTGTACATTAATTTGAACAACCTTAAACTCTAGCTAAAATTGATTCATACAATCCCTTTTATGTTAAACGGGCGAGTTAGTTAGCAAAAACCTCCCGTTCATCCCCATTAAAGCCCCTCGAAACGATTTTAAGACACGATCACCCTATAAAACACCCAAATCTACGCTGAAAGTTTAGAACGGTTTTGCGGGCTTCTGAGTGCGTTTTTAACATCGTGCAAACTGACAAGTAAAACGATGCGAAATCGCTGAAAGTCACAAACTTGTTTTGTGGCAAGAAGCGATTTGACCAACCGAGTAAAACGAGGGCGGTAGGCTTTTTGTTTTTATCCTGATGAGCGTCCAGCGAAGAAAGGGAAAAACAGGGGGAGCCGAAACGAAATGACACGCCCCAGCGATGGCAAGTGAACCCCAGTGAACGTGTTTCGTTTTGGGGGCAAAGCCCCCCGTCAAGCGAAGCGTCTGACCACCACATTTTTGAGCGACCAAATACAGGGGCGAAAAAAGGGGGTGGTCAGACGAACGCAGTGAGTTTGACGGGCTTGGGTGAATGGTTTTTTTCGCAGGCGTCCAGCCGAAGAAAATAGCCAGAGGGCGGAGCCTTATGTCATTCATTTTCGTCCAGAAAATGAGTGGCATTGATACTGAAAGTATCATGGGGTGCAAGTTAGTAAAACTATGATTCTACCCATTATTTCACCCGTTATTCTGCCCGTTATACCTAAATTGGGTGCAATAACGGGTAAAGTAATAGGTAGAATAACAGGTGGATTAATGGGTAAGAAATAACACAACGTCATCTTGTGTCTATCTATTATTCTGTATCTTATTCTATGTATTATTCTACCTATTACAGACGAAATAGATAAAATAAGAGATAGAATAATAGATAGGATAATACATAAAATAATAGGTAAACCTAACGTCAGCGCACCTTTTCTTCGAGCTGTTTTAGCATCGAAATATCACCTAATAACCGTTGATTTTTACCTGTGAAAAAGATGATCGGACTGACATTTGCATTATCAATACTTCGGCTTAACTGAATTCCCATCGCCTGATAATCATCATCGTTTGTGCAATGGTATAACGCTAAAACAAGCTGACATTGTTCTGGAGTTCCGCATTCTATTGCCCAGCGGATCAACTCCGAAAAGGTCAATCCGTTCGGTTTCCAGTGTTTTTTATGCCGTGACGCTAACGCCTTAAATTTTTCACGCCCTTGATTATATTTTTCTGCCCCGATCACCGGATCTTCACAACGAACCCCTTGAACCGGTCGCTTATCAAATGACAATTCCCATAAATTTAATTCTTCGATGTATTCGTAATCTTCTGGCGATGCCAAACGAAATAATTGAGACATAGAGACACCCTCCGATCATGTGTGAACGGAGACAGTATAAGGCTTTCGAGAAATTCCGCTTCCTCGACGTGAAACAAGTTCACGCCTTGCGGCGAGCGTTGCGAATTGAATTTATGAGGTTTACCAAGCTCCAGATGTAACAAAGCCCCGTGACAGCATCACAGGGCTCTGGTACTCTAAATCTTGTGCATTCGTTGCTCAGATTAGACGTCGCAATCCAATCTTAGCAACGTGAGAGGCGCTTGTCACGTTCTCATTAAATACCAGCCAACGACATTAACCCAAATGCACCACTTGATTGACTCGGACTTAGCCCGGTCTCCGAAAGGATAAACAGGCAAATTGTGGTAGTAAAACGTACCGGAAAACGAAATTCCGGCTCTACCTCCGAATCACGCTGCGGTATCGAAAGATTACAGTGCGTACCTGATAAGAGCACCAATCAACGGACTAGGGATTTCTTGGATTGCGAAGTGTCGAAAGAAGCCCAACCTAACCAAACTTAGCCAGATTAACGAGCTAAGAGACCATGACCCAATAACTGATCATGGAGAAAAGCAAAGACAAGATGAAGATGTCGCTTCGCTCCGTTTTGATTAGTACCACATTGGGGCATTAGGCGTTTTTTACCTAGATTTTATCGGTGAACAATAACACCTAAACTCTCAACAAGCTGAAGCGCCTGCTCTCCATCCAACTTCACTCCATCTAAATTAATTCGCCTTGCATCAAGCTCGCCAAGCGCCCCACCCGTTAAATCACAACCAGTAAAATCAGCCAAAGACCAATCAAACGATGAAAACTCCCCACAAGAAAGATCGGAGCCACGAAACACGGCGCCAGTTATCACAGTGCCATTCCAGCGATTTTCCCACAGTTCGCACTTTTCTAATATGACTCTAGAAAAATTAGCGTAACTAAGATTTGTCTTGGTTATATAAGCACTACAAAACCATGACCTTGTAGTTATCATATTCATAAAATTAGCCCCTCGAAAATCAGCTCCTTGAGCTAAACACTCACTAATTTCAAGACCTAAGGCGCTAATGTTTTTAAAATTACTCATTGATAAATCGCAGCTTTTAAAGCTAGCGTTTTTTAGTTTGGCTCTATTAAAATCACACCCTTCCAAGCTATTCCTGTCGTAAAAACTACAATCAACAAATTCAGTATCAGTTAAATCAACCCCTGAAAAATCACAATTTGAAAAGGCAATATTTTTAACTCTATTCCCCGTAAATTGATCTCGTGAAAACTTTTCATTGATAAAGTGCTTTTCCATACATGCTACACCT
>NZ_JBFTEF010000035.1:0-3825 GCF_041023745.1 Massilia sp. X63 | reverse complement strand
TGCTGGTCTTGCCGAGGACTAGAAAAACAGGTTGGTTACGGCCGGGCGCTTCCATGCACTTCTGGATTCGCTTTGAAACGTACAATCCGGCTTACCGATCCAGTTCATGAGTTTTTACACGGCCTGGACCCAAAGCGGACGTTTTTCCACTTCTGACCTTGGCTACTCCCACTCACTTACGTCGTCCATTGAACAGCGTGGCAGCAAGTGCAACGATGGCGACAAGCGGAATTGCGCAGATAGTCGCTAAGACCCAACCAATCGATGCGTATGGAAGCCACGTGCTCCAGTGAATCACGCCCTCGCAGTGAAACTCACACTGCGGATTGTGTTGCCAAGCGCTGTACAAAAAGAATCCAGCAATCACGAGGCCTATAGCGACAACGAATCCGAGCACCACGACTAAACATTTGAATGTAGTTTTCACCGACTGCTGCTCTTTCATTAGTGGAACTGATCGCTGTTCCCTGTTAGGTCCGCTTCTGGCCGAACCCGGCCGTTCGGCTCAGCATTGCAGGTTGCCAGGGCCGAAAAATCGCAGACTGTCACGAAAGACCTGAACCGACCTAAAGCAGACACTCAACAATCTGTGAAACGTCAAAGCATCCAGGACATTGTGGAGATCAATCCAGATGAAACTCGTCGTTCTTAATCGCTGTAAGGGCACGTCTGGCCTTGGAGAATACAACGCAATCTCGAATGGTAGTCCAGAGACAAAACGCAAGCACGAGTAAGCCCGCTACACTAACGTTCAGTGACTGTTTACTCCAGGCAAGCAAGGCGGCGGCCAATGGAAATGACGACAAAAAGAAAAACACCTGAGGTCCGCGACTCCAGCAGGCAATTTCACCAGTACCATGGTTGAGCCACCCCAACAGGGTCTGCCAGTTATCGCTTTCTTCAAGGAGCACGGATACCGTCATGCCACTCTCAACTTTGGGCTTGCCTGGAAGTGCGACGCCAAATTGGCTTGTTTCGCCGCTTTGAAAGCTGAAGAAGGTGCATGGCTGCCTGCCTCGCGACAGCCCTGTCGTGATATCGAAGACACGATCGATCGTGATGGTAATGCGCTGCATGTCAATTGCTTGCTTTCAACTGCGTCGAATAGCCGACGTACTTTGTCTCCAAGGCAAAACACGTCTTCGGACGGGAAGGTCTTGCTTCTGGCCGATCACGGCCCTTGAGCTCAGCATGGCAGGTGGCCATCGCCGGAAAATCGCAGACTGCCACGATGGACCGGATCCGACCCTTGGCGGAAGCTCGTAGGTTTTTAAAGCGATTATTCCGCATCCAGATCAAGCCGGGTCGCGCAGCGGCCTTTGCTTGCTTGACCTGTCAGGCTTCTCGATCAGGGAATCGGAGTCTCTCCGATGCTCTTTGGCGCCATACCAAATGCCGAGGCCAGGACCGAGCGCCTCATAGGCGCCAGGTAGAACCGGTGCTGAGTAAATCCTGGCTACTGCTAGCTTGTTCCTCACATGCCGGTGAATTTTTCCTGAAATCAAGCGCATAGCAGGCCAATCGATGTCGTCGGTTGGCAAAGCGCTGCGCTGTAGCGCGCCTGCCTCATTCCAGTGGCTGAAGCTCGAAGAATGAAGGAGTCCGCCCTCAATGCGCCCTTGCGCGAATTGCATGAGACCTGATCCTTCCAATGAGGTTCTATGAGCGCCAATTTCCGGACGGAGCTTGAAAGTCTTGAAGATCGGGGAATTGGTCACGGCCGGAGACCATGACCTGAGCAAGAAACATCCACCTTCGCGCTCATGCGCGATTGATCGTAAATCGTCGACGCAGCTTAGTTTTCTGATGTCGTGGTCCACCCGAGAATAGGCTTCATAGACAATCAGGTCGGTCTCCGAAAATACAAACTGCATCACGTTGTAAAAATCTTCGTCAAGACCAAAGAAGTCGAGTTGCGCCATACAAATCAATCCTTAGAATTTGCCATTCGAAGAAATCATGCTTTGTGTCTCGTAGAACGTATCTCTATCACTTACGCTAATGATGCAAGCTTGGGCTTCCGGTGGCCGCTCATGGCCGATGACGGCCCTGCGTTGAAGTCCAGTGTACGGCGCAGCTTGTTGTACTGACAAGCGGGATTTTGGCAGCGATCATCGTCCCCCTGTATCAGGCGGGCTCCTGTCCGGTACGAAGCGGCCGGATATGGCACAATCAGCTTTCCATACGAACGACCGAACGCAAAATGAAACCATTCGAACCGAACCTTTCCTCCCTGGCTGTCGCACGCGACGTGCTGCTGACGCCATTCGGCCTCGACGAGGGCAAGCTGCTGAACGCGCTGGGCTCGATGTTCACGCACAAGGTCGATTACGCCGACCTGTACTTCCAGTTCACCAAGAGCGAGGGCTGGAGCCTGGAAGAGGGCATCGTCAAGACCGGCAGCTTCTCGATCGACCAGGGCGTCGGCGTGCGCGCCGTGTCGGGCGACCGCACGGCCTTTTCGTATTCCGACGACATTTCCGAAGCGGCGCTGCTGGATGCGGCGGCCGCCACCCGTACCATCGCCCGCGCAGGCAGCGGCCGCGTCAAGATCGCCAGCGCGGCGCGCCCGACCGGCGGCCGCTCGCTCTACCTGCCGCACGATCCGCTGGCCTCGCTCGACGCGACCGCGAAGGTGAAGCTGCTGGAGCGCGTCGAGAAGATGGCGCGCGCCAAGGACCCGCGCGTGGTGCAGGTGATGGCCGGCCTGGCCGGCGAGTACGACGTGGTGCTGGTGGTGCGCAGCGACGGCGTGCTGGCGGCCGACATCCGTCCGCTGGTGCGCGTGTCGGTCACCGTCATCGCCGAGCAGAACGGCCGGCGCGAAGTCGGCTCCTCCGGTGGCGGCGGACGCTACGACTACGGCTACTTCAGCGACGAACTGCTCGACAAGTATGCGACCGAAGCGGTCAAGTCGGCCTGCGTCAACCTGGAGGCGCGTCCGGCGCCGGCCGGTCCGATGACCATCGTGCTCGGCCCGGGCTGGCCCGGCGTACTGCTGCACGAGGCGGTGGGCCATGGCCTGGAAGGCGACTTCAACCGCAAGGGTTCCTCGGCCTACGCCGGCCGCGTCGGTGAGCGCGTGGCGGCCAAGGGCGTCACCGTGGTCGACGACGGCACCCTGCAGGACCGCCGCGGCTCGCTCAACATGGACGACGAGGGCAACCCGACCCAGTGCACCACCCTGATCGAAGACGGCATCCTGAAGGGCTATATTCAGGACACCATGAACGCGCGCCTGATGAAGATGCCGGTCACCGGCAACGCACGCCGCGAATCCTTCGCCCACCTGCCGATGCCGCGCATGACCAATACCTACATGCTGGCCGGCGACAAGGATCCGGACGAAATCCTGGCCTCGGTCAAGAACGGCCTGTATGCGGTCAACTTCGGCGGTGGCCAGGTCGACATCACCAACGGCAAGTTCGTGTTCTCGGCCAGTGAAGCCTACATGATCGAGAACGGCAAGATCAGCTATCCGGTCAAGGGCGCGACCCTGATCGGCAATGGTCCGGAAGTGATGAACAACATCTCGATGATCGGCAACGACATGCGCCTGGATTCGGGCGTCGGCGTGTGCGGCAAGGAAGGCCAGAGCGTGCCGGTCGGCGTCGGCCAGCCGACCCTGCGCATCGACGGCGTGACCGTGGGCGGTACTGCCTGAGGGGCTGCGCTGCAAGGAAAACCGGCCTGGCGGCCTAATGCCGTTCAGTTAAGACTGAACGGCATTTTATTTTGTCGTTGTAAACGCGCGGCAACGCTGTTAACCTTCGTCGCCATGTTCGACGACACTCTACATTTCCTGGCGAATCACCTCGAGGCTCC
>NZ_JBFTEF010000034.1:0-4380 GCF_041023745.1 Massilia sp. X63 | reverse complement strand
TGTTGACTCTTTCGAGTCATCCGCTATCGCTAGCGGAGTCGCTCACTCAAAATACTGACGAAACCTTCTTTCGAAGATTTACGTTTATTTCTTGTGAACATTTGATAATTTAAGTATGCAGCTGACCCAAGCCAGCCGGCACCTTCATCAAACGCCCACACTTATCGACTGTTGATTGTTAAAGAACTCTTGTTCTGTACTACCTTACTGCACCGTACGAAGCGTTGTGTTCGTCAGCAGCAGAGAAGTGAGATTATGCAATGTTTCGCTTAACTCGTCAACCCCTCTTCTCTTTCGCTTGTCGCTGCTTTGAAAGCGGCGTTGCGCGTCGGAGAAACGAGACTATAGCAAACCCGCTTGTTAACGGCAAGGCCCGCGTGTTGGCCGGAAGCGACTGTGCGGGCGCCGGTGTGCCTTCTCTTGGCGCCCGGTCCGCGATCAACAGACGGCCTTGGGTCGATCCGGCATATGTGAGTTGTCGAACAGATGAGTTTTGTTTCAGCCGGATAATGCGTGGTGCGACATCAATCGAGTCAGATTGAACCGTGCCCTGGCACTATGGTCGAAGCACGTCGGCCGCATGACGCGGCAGGAATGTTGAACTGGGCTGCATTCACCGACCCGAAGTTCCGATATCGGGGGGAGCGTTACGGTGGTGAGTGTTGGCCCAGCCGTGCAAACCACCGGCGACTTCGAGGCACATGAAGGCAAGGGCGGGCTAGTCGGCACGCCTCCCGCCGGGTCGCGGTGTTGCACAGCTGGGAACCCCGGCCGGGAAACCGGTCGGGCAGGAGCCTCGGTTTCCAACCGGGGCTTTTTTTCGCCTGGCTCACCGCAGCCGACTGAGCGCCCCGGCCCGGCCCAGCGCCACACTTTATCCCGACGGCATAGAACGAACCGCCCCTTTTCGGCAGGCGGGCAAGTATAGTGAGAGATCACCGATCCCCCCATGCGCCCGTGACGCTCACTTCCGATCACATCCTCTCGCTGGCTCCCGATGCTGCCTCGGCCAAAGCCGGCAGCCAGCTGGCCACGCCGGCAAAATGGAACCAGCTGGGCTGCGACGAGCGTGCGCTGTGGGGCGAGTGCCAGGGCAGCGGCAAGGTCCCCTACCGTACCCAGATCGACATCGGCGAACCGGCCTTCAAATGCAGCTGCCCAAGCCGCAAATTTCCGTGCAAGCACGGCCTCGGCCTGTATCTCCTGCTGAGCAGCCACCCCGCGTTGTTCGCGGCCGGCGCGGCCCCGCAGTGGGTGGCGGACTGGATCGACAGCCGCCAGCAGCGCCAGGAGAAAAAAGCGGAGAAGGCCGCGGTCCAGGCGCCCGCCGACCCGGAAGCGGCGGCGGCACAGGCGCGCACGCGCGAAGAGAAGCGCGACCAGAGCGTCAGCCGCGGCCTGGCCGACCTGCGGACCTGGCTGCACGACCTGGCGCGCGAGGGGCTGGCCGGCGTCCGCGACCGTGGCCCCGCGTTCTGGAACGGCATGGCCGCGCGGCTGGTCGATGCGCAGGCCGGCGCACTGGCCGGACGCCTCAGGCGCGCCGGCGCCATGTGCTTCCAGACCACCCTGCCCGACTGGGAACGTCGGGTGGCCAACGAACTCGCTGCACTCTACCTGGTCACGATCGCATGGCAGCGCCTCGATGCATTGCCGCAGACGCTGCAGTGCGACCTGCGCAACCTGGTCGGTTTTTCCGTCCCCAAGGAAGACGTGCTGGCGCAAGCCCCGGTCGCCGACCGCTGGCTGGTCCTGGCCCAGCGCACCGACGAAGACGAACGGCTGCGCAGCCGCGCCACCTGGTTGTTCGGCGTCGCCTCGCAGCGCTGGGCCCTGCTGCTGCAGTTCGCGCCCGGCGCCCAGGCCTTCGAACACACCCTGCCCAGCGGCACCGAATTCGACGGCGAACTCTGTTTCTATCCGGGCGCCCGCCCCTTGCGCGCAGTGGTGCGCGAGCAGTCGGCCGCCGCGCCGCTCGCGAGCGCCTTGCCTGGGCAGCGCGGGATCGCGGTCATGCTGGACGAGTACGCGGACGCACTGGCCTGCCAGCCCTTCCTGGACCGCTGGCCCGCCATCCTCGCCGAGGTCGTGCCCGACATGGCGGGCCGGCTGCGCGGCGCCGACGGCGCGACGCTGCTGCTGGATCCGGCCTTCCGCCACCGCCTGCACCTCGCCGCCCTGAGCGGCGGCCACCCGCTGACCCTGATGGGCGAATGGGACGGCCACGCCTTCCTGCCCCTGAGCGCCTGGCACGCGGGGCGCCTCTACAACTTCGACACGGACCTGCCGGCATGAGCGACGCGCACCAGCTATACAGCCTGCTGCAGATCGGCACCTCGCGTGCCGCGGGCGTGCGTGCGGCCACGCTACCGCCCGAGCTGGAAGCCCTCGCCCCCGGTGCCGCTGCTGCCGATGCGCCGGACGGCCAGGCCGAAACGCGCCTGTGGCTGTCGCTCGCCGCGTGGTCGCTGTGGAGCCGCGCCGGCCGGCGTCCGGCCGATGTCGCCAGCGCGCTGCCCTCGCCCGCCGCGACCGAGCGCCTGCGCAGCTGTCCGCCGGACGCCGAGGCCCTGCTGGCGCGCCTGCTGCAGGGCAGCGCCAAGCCTGCTTTGCTGCGCGAATGGCTGCGCGCACTGGCAGGACACGGCGGCCGGCTTCCCGTCCGCTTCCTTCCCAACGTGCTCGCACTCGGCACACGCCATGCCGAACTGCGCACCGACATCGGTCCGGTGCTGGGCGAGCGCGGACAGTGGCTGGCGCGCTTCGAGCCCGACTGGACGTGGGCGGCGCCGGCCGCCGGACAGGACGAGCGGATGCAGCACTGGGAGACCGGCAGCATCGAGCAGCGCATCGCGGTCCTGCGCCACTGGCGCGCCGGCGATCCCGGCGCGGCGCGGGATGCACTGATCCAGTCCTGGGCCGGCGAAGCGCCGGACGCGCGCGCCCGGCTGCTGGCTTGCCTGGCCGTGAGCATCGGGCCGGAAGACGAAGCCTTCCTGGAGAGTGCGCTGGACGACCGGCGCAAGGAAGTGCGCCTGGCCGCACAGGCCTTGCTGGTCAAGTTGCCCGGTTCGGCGCTGCGGCAGCGAATGGCGGCGCGCTCCGCAGCGCTGCTCCAGCTCAGGCGCCCGCTGCTCGGCCGGGCCAGTCTCGAAATCACCCTGCCGGAGGCGGTCGACAAGGCCATGGCGCGCGACGGCGTCGGCGCCGGCGCACACCCCGGCCTGGGCGAAAAGGCCGGCTGGCTGGCCGACCTGCTCGCGGCCACGGATCCGCGCAGCTGGACCGAGCGCCTCGGCGCCGGGCCGGGCGACCTGCTCCTGCTGGCCGCCCGCAGCGATTTCGCCCACGCGCTGGTGCGCGGCTGGTCCGACGCCGTCGTGCGCGGGGTGGCCTCGCCGTTGGAACTGTCGGACTGGGTCCATGCCCTGCTCAGGTTCCGGATGGCCGCCGACGAGCGCATGCGCCAACAGTATCCGCGCGACTTCTT
Organism: Massilia sp. X63; assembly: GCF_041023745.1. Taxonomy (NCBI): domain Bacteria; kingdom Pseudomonadati; phylum Pseudomonadota; class Betaproteobacteria; order Burkholderiales; family Oxalobacteraceae; genus Massilia; species Massilia sp. X63. The sequence continues at coordinate 890 of NZ_JBFTEF010000034.1, read as the reverse complement.
CGACCTGTTCGCAGGCATGGTCCCGGCCGATCTGCATGCCTGGCTTGCCGACGCCGTCGCGGCCAGCCGCAGCAGCTGGGGCCTGGCCGAACTCGCCCTGCTCGACCTGCTGGTGCAGGCCGCCACGCGCGCCTCCGCCAGCTGGCCCGCCGCGCTGTCGCGCGACGTGGTCGAGCGGCTCCTGCGCGAACTGCCGGCGCTTCCCAACGCCCAGTGGGAGCTCAGGTCCGCCCTCGACAGCCTGGCCGGCGTCGTCGACCCGCCAGCCGTGGCCGGCCTCGAGGCCGCGTGGCGCGCCGGCGCGCCCGAGGGCGGACTGCACGAGCACATTGCCAATTTCTTCGACACCGTGCGCTTGCGCCACGAGATGTCGCTTTCTTTCCAGGAGCCCGCATGACCGCATCGACCACCACCGTCCTTCGCCAGCACGCGGAAGCGCAGTACGCCAGCGAGATCGAGGCCTTGATCGCCTTCGACTCCCGCCAGCGCCCGCCGCGCTGGAAGATGTCGCCTTGGGCCGTCGCAACCTACCTGCTGGGCGGCAGGCTGGACAACGGCGTCGAGATCAGCGCCAAGTACATCGGCAATCCGCGCATCATCGAGATCGCCGTCGCCACGCTGGCGACCGACCGCGCGCTGTTAGTCCGCAGGCTCCCGTCGGCCCGGTGCAGGCCGGGGCCCAAGTCGGTCGAGCAGCAATGACATCGCTCGCTAATGCGAAGCGTGCAAACGCAAAAAAGCCCGCTCAGATCACTGAGCGGGCTTTTTCATATAACTAGCCTGACGATAACCTACTTTCACACTGGTTGCAGCACTATCATCGGCGCAAAGTCGTTTCACGGTCCTGTTCGGGATGGGAAGGGGTGGGACCGACTTGCTATGGTCATCAG
>NZ_JBFTEF010000033.1:0-5243 GCF_041023745.1 Massilia sp. X63 | reverse complement strand
AGGACCGTGAAACGACTTTGCGCCGATGATAGTGCTGCAACCAGTGTGAAAGTAGGTTATCGTCAGGCTAGTTATATGAAAAACCCCACCAGGTGATCCTGGTGGGGTTTTTTGCTTTGTACAAAGCCCAGCCCGCCGCCCGGATGCGCACTGCGCATCCTTGGCCTGAGCGGGATTTTTTGCGTCTGTACGCATAAAAAAACGGAGCCGAAGCTCCGCGCGTACCTCATTAGTGGCCCGGAATGCGCGCTTATAAGCCCGCGCTGTCGTTCAGCTTCTTGCGCAATGCGACCAACTGATCGCGCAAGCCCGTGATCTCGTCCACCGAGCACTTGGTCGCACCGAGGATCTCCGGCAGTAGCGCCGCCGCATCCTGGCGCAGCGCCTGACCTTGCTCGGTCAGGCTGACGATGACTTGCCGCTCGTCGTGACGGGCACGCTCCCGCGCTACCAGTCCCTGCGCTTCCATGCGCTTGAGCAGCGGCGTCAGGGTGGCGGAATCCAGGAAAAGACGCTCGCCGATATCGGACACCGTCAGCTGATCCTGCTCCCACAACACCATCATCACGAGATACTGCGGATACGTCAGCCCAAGCTTGGGTAGCAGGCCGCGATAGATGCGCATCATGGCCAGCGAAGTCGAGTACAGCGCGAAGCAGAGCTGGTCATTCAGCGCCGGCGCCGAAGCGGGAGGGGGGGCAGTCGGTTTCATCGTCCCAATATAGATCGCGTACTAGCTAATTGCAAGCGATGCGGCCGCCGAGTCGGTCGGCAGCGCGCATGCGCTGGGCATATTGGTGTCCGCAAATGCAGTTCATCGGCCCATTCCGGCATTTCGTCGCACAGCGAAACAGCCCGTCAAGCTTCCGGACTACGATCCAGAATCACAACCAGAAGGGGAGTGTCATGGATAGACCACCAGTCAGGACCGCGCTGAAGCCGGTCGCCAGCGATGAACGCATCCAGGCGCTCGACGTCGTACGGGGATTCGCCCTCATCGGCATCCTCATGATGAATGTCGAGTTCTTCAACCGCGCCACCGCGCAGTTGGGCTCCGGGATGCAGCCGGGCCTGAGCGGCGCCAATTTCTGGGTCAGCTACTTCGTCCAGTACTTCGTGGTCGGCAAATTCTGGACCATCTTCTCGCTCCTGTTCGGCATGGGCTTTGCCGTCATGCTGACCCGTGCCGAGCGCGCCGGGCGCAGCTTCCTGGTCCCCTACATGCGCCGCATCGCCGCGCTGGCGGTATTCGGCGCGCTGCACCACATCTTCCTGTTCTCCGGCGACATCCTGTTCAGCTACGCCGTCGCCGCGACCGCCTTGCTGATCGTCCTGTATGGCCGGGCCAAATGGATCCTGCTCGCGATGCTCATGTGCGCCGGCTGCGGCTTCATCCCGGGCATGGATTGGTTGTTCGGCATCGCCGGAGGACTGGCCTTCTTCGGCTTCGTCGCCTGGTGGCTGCGTGGCGAGCAGCGTATTTCCTATTTCGGCAAGCCCCTGGCCAGCGCCTTTGTACTGATGCTGGCCGGGACGATCGCCGTCATCGCCGGCGCCGTGTGCTGGGCCCTGCCCGACATGCCGCCGCCAGCCCGCTTCGGCCTGCCGATGCTCGGCGCTGCGCTGATCGTCCTCGGCCTCCTGACGCGGCGCTACCATGCGGACCGGGCCGCCCGTCCATGGCGGATCGGCGTCGGCATCTACTGCTTCTCCTTCCTCATGATGACCGGTGCGGGCGCCTCGATGTACTACTTCCCCGAGAAGCCGCCCGTGGTCGCGACCAAGGCTCAGGCCGAAAAGCAGAAGAAGCAAAGCGCCGATCGCGCGAAAAACCTGAAGGAGCGCCAGGAGCGCATCGCAAAGGAAACCGCGGTGCTCAGCAAGGGAAGCTACGGCGAAGCGGTGGCATTGCGCGCCAAAGGTTTCGCCGAGCAGGCGGCCGGCGAAGTCGGCTTCGCCACCATCCTGATCGGCATGTTCCTGATCGGTACCTGGTTCGTCCGCTCCGGCGTCATGGAAAGTGTACAGGCCAACCTGCCGCTGTTCCGCAAGCTGGCCATGTTCGGTCTCCCGCTCGGCATCGGGATGGGCGTGCTCGGTTCGACGATCGCCATGCATGCGGTGCCGGGTTCGCGCGGCGCCGACGGCTTCCAGTTCGCCTCGGGCCTGCAGATGCTCGGCAACCTGCCGGCCTCGCTCGGCTATGTCAGCCTGGTGATCCTGATGCTGTACAGCGCTTCACCGCTGAACAAGGTGAGCGTGCTGGCACCGTTCGGTCGCATGGCCCTGACCAACTACCTGATGCAGTCGCTGGTCGCGTCCACCTTCTTCTTCGGCTACGGCTTCGGGAACTGGGGCGTCTCGCGCGTCGACCAGATGCTGTTCGTCGCGCTGCTCGCTGCGTTCCAGATCGTGTTCAGCCATGTGTGGCTGTCGCGCTTCCGCTATGGGCCGATGGAATGGCTCTGGCGCGCGGTGACCTATTGGCAGATTCCGCCGCTGCGCATCCGGGAGCCGGCGACCATGCCCGCCGCGGCGACGGCCGCGTGAGGGCGGCGTTCCGGATCGGCGCGGCGCTGCTGGCCGGCGCCGCGCTGATGCCGGCAGCAGCTGCGGACCAGCCGGTAAAGGTGGCCGGCCTCGGCAAGCCGGCGCGCATCCTGGTCGACCAGTGGGGCGTCCCGCACATCTACGCTGCCAGCCAGGATGACGCCTTCTTCGTCCAGGGCTTCAATGCCGCGCGTGACCGCCTGTTCCAGATCGACCTGTGGCGCCGCCGCGGGCTGGGCCAACTGGCCTCGGTATTCGGCCCTTCCTACCTGGAACAGGACCGCGCCGCGCGCCTGTTCCTGTACCGCGGCAGCATGGCCCGGGAATGGGCAGCCTACGGCAAGGACGCGCAACGCACCAGTGCGCGCTTCGTTGCCGGCATCAACGCCTATATCGACACCATCGCCCTCAAGCCGGAGCTGCTGCCCTTCGAATTCCGCCGGCTCGGCTACCAGCCGGCCAAGTGGAAGCCCGAGGATGTGGTGCGCATCCGCAGCCATGGGCTGACACGCAACCTGACCCAGGAGTTTGCGCGCGCGCGGGTGGTCTGCCGCGCCGGACTGGCGGCCGATGCGGTGCGCGCGCAACTGTCCCCAAGCTGGACGCCGCGCGTGCCGGAAGGGCTCGACCCCTGCCTGCCCGACGATGCGCTCGACATCTTCACGCTCGCCACCGAGAACGTGCGCTTCGACCGCCAGGCGGTGCTGGCATCGCGCGCAGCGCCGAACGAGGAAACCCTCGAGGGCAGCAATAACTGGGTGGTCGCGCCTTCGCGCACGACGACCGGCCGCCCGATCCTGGCCAACGATCCCCACCGCGCCTATGGGGCGCCTTCGCTGCGCTACATCGTGCACCTCAGCGCGCCCGGCCTGGACGTGATCGGGGCAGGGGAGCCGGCATTGCCGGGCGTATCGATCGGCCATAACGGCAAGGTCGCCTTCGGACTCACCATCTTCAGCATCGACCAGGAAGACCTGTACGTCTACGAGACCAATCCGGCGAATCCGAACCAGTACCGCTACCAGGGCCGCTGGGAAGACTTCCGCGTGCTGCGGGAAACGGTCGAGGTACGCGGCCGGCCCGCGAAGACGGTCGCGCTGCGCTTTACCCGCCATGGCCCGGTCATCCACCAGGATGCCGGCAAGCGGCGCGCGCTCGCGGTCCGCACCGCATGGACCGCGCCCGGCATGGCGCCGTACTTCGGCAGCATCGACTACATGAAGGCGCAGGACTTCACGCAATTCCGCCGCGCGATGGCGCGCTGGGGCGCGCCGACCGAAAACCAGGTATATGCCGACACTTCGGGCAACATCGGCTGGGTGACCGGCGGCCTGGCCCCGGTGCGCCCGAACTGGGACGGACTGATGCCGGTGCCGGGCGATGGCCGCTACGAGTGGAAGGGCTTCCTCGACGGCGCCAGGCTGCCCTATGTGCTCAACCCGAAGCAGGGCTGGTTCGCCTCGGCCAACGAGATGAACCTGCCGGCCGGCTTTCCGTACCGGGAGCACAAGCTCGGCTTCGAATGGCCGGACAACGCGCGGGCACGGCGCATCGCGCAGGTACTGTCGGCGACGCCGAAGGCGAGCATGGAAGACATGCAGCGCCTGCAGAACGATGTGGTGTCGCTCAACGCGCGCCGCCTGGTAGCCCTGCTCAAGCCGCTGTCTTCGCCGGATCCGGACACCCAGGCCGCACTGCGTCTGCTGTCCGGATGGGATGGCGAGGAGGGCGCGGCTTCCGCGGCGGCTGCACTGTACGAGGTATGGTGGTCGCGTCACCTCGGCAATGCGCTCAAGGCCGCGGTGCTGGCGCCGGCCGCAGCGGAGGCGATCGACGCCCCGCACGCGAGCGTCCTGCTCGAATCGCTCGAGCAGCCGGCGCAGCGCTTCGGTACGGATGCGGTCCGCAAGCGCAACGAGGTCCTGCTGGCCAGCCTCGGCCGGGCTTGGGCCGACATGGCGACGCTGCAGGGGCCGGATCCGTCGCGCTGGCAATGGGGCAAACTGCACTTCAGCTACTTCGTACACCCGATGGCGGCGATCCTGGACCGGGCCGACCATGCACAAGTGAACGTCGGGCCGCTGCCGCGCGGAGGCGGCCCTTATACGGTGAACGTGTCGAGCTATCACCCGAACAGCTTCTGGCAGGTGCACGGGCCATCGTTCCGGATGGTGCTTGATGTGGGCAACTGGGACAATTCACGCGCCATCAATACGCCGGGGCAGTCGGGCGATCCATCCAGTCCGCACTACCGCGACCTGGCTGCCAGCTGGTCGGAAGGGAAGTACTTCCCGCTGCTGTACTCGCGGCCGGCGGTGGAAAAGGCGGCGCGGCAGCGCATCGAACTTGTTCCTGCGTCCCGTTGACGAAGGGCTTGCAAGTGGCCGCAGGCTTTGCTATAGTTCGCGTCCGCTTCGGTTCGAGCAAAAACGTTAACGTAATCAAGTGCTTACGATAACAAGCTCGACAGAGAAATCTGAAACGAAGCGAACGAGGGGTTGACGAGAAACGCGAAACACTGCATAATCTCACTTCTCTGCTGCTGACGAACACAACGCTTCGTAATCAGGCAGCAAGGTAGTACAGAACAAGAGTTCTTTAACAATCAACAGTCGATAAGTGTGGGCGTTTGATGAAGGTGCCGGCTGGCTTAGGTCAGCTGCATACTTAAATTATCAAATGTTCACAAGAAA
>NZ_JBFTEF010000032.1:0-7506 GCF_041023745.1 Massilia sp. X63 | reverse complement strand
TCATCCGCTATCGCTAGCGGAGTCGCTCACTCAAAATACTGACGAAACCTTCTTTCGAAGATTTACGTTTATTTCTTGTGAACATTTGATAATTTAAGTATGCAGCTGACCTAAGCCAGCCGGCACCCTCATCAAACGCCCACACTTATCGACTGTTGATTGTTAAAGAACTCTTGTTCTGTACTACCTTGCTGCCTGGTTACGAAGCGTTGTGTTCGTCAGCAGCAGAGAAGTGAGATTATGCAGTGTTTCGCGTTTCTCGTCAACCCCTCGTTCGCTTCGCTTCAGATTCCTCTGTGGAACTTGTCAACTTAACCAACTGATTTCGTTGAGCTTTTTCGTTCCGCGCTTTGCAGCGCTCCCGAAGCGGAGGCGAACTATAGCAAACGTTTTCGGCGTCCGCAAGTCCCCTTTGGAAAAGTATCGCTGGAACGGTGCATGCAGTCTTTTGCGATGGCGGGTATATTCCCTGCCGAAACCAGTCCCGCTCCTGCGGGTTTGACGAAGCCATTGGAGAACAAGTGAAGCCAGACCTCTTCCGCCGCAAGGCCATCGCCGCAGCATGCATGTGCCTGCCGCTTTATGCCGCGGCCCAGGAAGTACGCGGCCCGCTCAATGTGGTGGTGGTCACCGGTGCGCGGTCCGAGCACAGCAGTTTCGACCTGCCCGCCGCGATCGACGTCGTCGATGCGGGGCAGATTCGCGATACCCAGCCGCGCGTGAACGCCTCCGAGGCCCTGGCCGCGGTGCCAGGCATGGTGGCGCGCGACCGCCAGAACTATGCGCAAGACCTGCAGATCTCCTCGCGCGGCTTCGGCGCCCGCTCGGCCTTCGGCGTGCGCGGCGTGCGCCTGGTCGCGGACGGCATTCCGGCCACCATGCCCGATGGCCAGGGCCAGGCAGCCACCTTCAACCTCGACATGGCCGAGCGCATCGAAGTACTGCGCGGCCCCTTCTCCGCCCTGTACGGCAACCACTCCGGCGGCGTGATCCAGTTGTTCACGCGCGATCCGAAGGGACCGCTGGCGGTCGAAACCAGCTTTTCCGCCGGCAGCTATGGGATGCGCAAGCTGGACGTGAATGCCCAGGGCCGCAGCGGCAAGCTGGGCTACCTGCTGGACGCCTCGCGCTTCGAGACCGACGGCTACCGTGCGCACAGCGCCGCCGCCCGCGACCAGGCCTATGCCAAGCTGGTGACCGAGCCGACGCGCGACAGCCGCCTGGTCCTGACCGCGAGCGGCCTGCGCCAGGACGACACCCAGGATCCGCTCGGCGTCACCTGGGCTACCTACCAGCGCGACCCGCGCGCCGGCGAAATCGACAGCACCGATACCCAGTCGCCCCAGCGCACCCTGGCCGACCGCTACAACACGCGCAAGAGCATCGACCATCAGCAATTCGGCCTGACCTGGGAACAGCACTTCGGCGCCGATCGCCTGTTGTTGACCGCCTATGGCGGCAACCGCCGGGTCGTCCAGTACCAGTCGTTCTCGCGCGGCTTCCAGGCGCCGCCTACCCACTCCGGCGGTGTGGTCGATTTCGACCGCGACTTCCACGGCATCGACGCCAACTGGCGCGCGGTGCGCGAACTGGCCGGCGGCACGCTGCGCGCGACCGTCGGCCTGGAACTGGCGCGCTCGGTGGATGCGCGCCAGGGCTTCGAGAACTTCGTCGGCAATACCTTTGGTGTGAAGGGCAATCTGCGGCGCGACGAACGGAACGAGGTGCGCAGCGTTGATCCCTATGCCCAGCTGGAATGGGAACGCGGTGCCTGGGTCCTGACCGGCGGCGTGCGCCGCAGCCGCGTGCGTTTCGAGGTCAGCGACCGCTACCTGGCCAACGGCGACGACAGCGGCAGCGTCGATTACCGCCACACGGCGCCGCTGGTGGGCGTGCTGTACAAGGTATCGCCTTCGCTGAACGTGTATGCCAGCGCCGCGCGCGGCTTCGAAACACCCACCCTGAACGAAGTGTTCTATTCGGGCACGGGCGGCGGCTTCAACTTCCGCCTCGCGCCGGCGATCGGCAAGCACCTCGAGGCTGGCGTCAAGGCGATGCTCAAGCCGGGAGTGCGGGTCAACGCCGCCGTGTTCCAGGTCCGCACGCAGGGCGAACTGGTGGTCGACAGCTCCTCGGGCGGCCGCACCAGTTACCGCAATGCCAGCGCCACCCTGCGCCAGGGCGGAGAGCTGTCGCTCGATGCGCAGTTGGGCGCCGGCTGGAACGCGCGCCTGGCCGTGAGCGCGCTGCGCGCCATTTATGACGAGGGCTTCGGCGCCGTCGCGAAGGGCAGCCGACTGCCGGGCATCCCGAAGACCAGCCTGTACGGAGAACTGGGCTGGACGGAGCAGTCCGGGCGCTTCGGCGCGGCGCTCGAAACCATCGCCAACGGCCGCGTCTATGCGGAAGACACCAATACCGCCACCCCGGCGCCCGGCTATGCCATCGTCAACGCGCGCGTGCAGGCCAGCCAGCAGCTGGGCGGCTGGAAGCTCAAGCAGTTCGCGCGCCTGAACAACCTGTTCGACCGGACCTATGTCGGCTCGGTGATCGTGGGCGACGCCAACCGCCGCTATTACGAAGCGGCGCCGGGACGCAACTGGATCGTGGGCGCGAGCGCGCAGTACCAGTTCTAGGCCGTCTTGGCCTCCGCCGGCGCGGGTAGCGCGACGCCGGGATAGAGCCTGGCCAGCGTGGCGTCGGTGACCGGCCGCAGCACGGCTTGTACCAGTGCGGCCGCCGCCGCGTCGTCCGCTGCGGTGCGTACCGATTGCCACAGGTCCGGATGGCTGGCGGCACGCTCGCCCAGCGCCCGCTCGACTTCGAGCTGCCAGAAGGCCGGCGCCTCGCCCTCGACCCAGTTGCCGCGCCCGCGCCCGAAATGCGCCACCGCCAGGTAGCGCAGCACCGCGCTGCTCAGGAGCGACTGCAGGAAGGGATCGGCGAACTGCACGCTCGGCTTGTTGCGGTCGAGCCGCTGGTTGAATCCCCAGGCCGCCCCAGCCATCGTCAGCCCGCCGACCAGCGCGCCCAGCAGGGCGCCGGCGCCCATGGTCAGTCCGCCGGCCATCAGGTCGGCCGACAGGCCGGTGGCGGCGCCCGACACCACCGCGCCGAGCAGGCCGGCCTGCGCCTTGTCGACCGGCGCGCGCACCGCGAAGTTGTCGCGCACCCGTGCATTGATCGCCAGCGCCTGGCCCGGATCGATCCGGTACAGGGCCAGCATGCGCGCGGTCGCGCCGTTGATGCGGTCGTTCAGGCGCTCGACCAGCGCCGCCATCGCCAGCTCCTGCCGCCGCTGTTCGTCCTTGCCCAGGCCGACCGCCTTGAGCGCGCTGCGCAGCATGCTGCGCCCTTCGTCCGGGATCGCTTCGACGTCGCGGGCGGCGGCGGCGAGCAGCTCCGCCGAGACCCGCAGGGCACTCTCGTAACGCTGCCGGTTGGCGGCGGACCAGGCCTCGAGCAGGCGTGCATAGCCGGGCCGCTTGCCCTCGTCGAGCAGTCTTCCGATCGCCTCGTAGAACACGTGTTCGTGCACCCAGCAACGGGCGAAGGCGTCGAGCGGCAGCACGTCCTTCACCACCGGGAACTGGGCCAGGTGCTGCCGCCAGCGTGCCTGCTCGTTCGACTCGTCGGCGCCGGGGCGCGGCGGTCCCATCTGGTTGAGCAACACGGCGACCGGCTTGCCGAGCCACTCGAGGATCTTCATCTCGGACGGCAGGTAGCCGGCGTCCTGCGGCGACTCGGACGAGTTGACCAGGTAGAGGATCACGTCGGCTTCTTCCTTGGCCGCGCGCAGCGCCTGCTGGCTGAGCCAGAACGGGCGGTCGCGGTAGCGGTCGAAGACTTCGCGCAGGAACCAGCCGATCGGGTTGCCCGCGATCGACAGGCGCTTCAGCAGGCGCACCGAATCGCCGAAGCCCGGCGTGTCCCACAGCACGAGCGCGTCGCCCGCTGCGCTTTGCTGCAGCAGGTGCGCTTCGGCGAACTGGGTGACGTGGGCGGCGTCGCGCACTTCGCCCACGTCCATCCCGACCAGGGTGCGGGCCAGCGTCGTCTTGCCGTTGTTGGTGTGCGAGACGAGCGCGAACTGGATTTTTACCGGCTCGTTCATCGCAGCTCCGGCAGGGTGAGCCCGGCGCCCAGTTCGAGCGGGTACTTGTCGGGCTGGAGCAGGTTCACGAAGGTGGCCGAGGTGCCGTGGAAGCTGCAGAACTGGCGCCATAGCGCGCTGCGTTCGGCAACCCGCGTGGCATTGCCCTGCCCTTCGCCGGCGCGTTCGAGCAGCGGGGATTCGTCCACCAGCACGGCGACGCCGCGGCGCAGGTGCTTGCTCAGGTAGTCGAGGAAGGCGCCGTGGTTTTCCTTCTCGGGCGTGGCCGCAAGGCTGAACAGGACGGCCGTGACGGTGACGCCCGCCTCGTCGAGCGCGGTATCGCGCAGCGCCTCCTTCGGCTCGACGCCGTAGGCGGCCGTCGGCCGCAACTGGACGCGCGCCTGCGCACCGAAGGCGCCGGCGGCGATCGCCCACAAGCCGCGGTCGCGCGCCTCGTCGAGCGTGTAGCTGTAGGGCAGTACGCGCAGCAGGGCCGGGGTGCCGGCGCCGATGCTGTCGGCCAGCTTGCGGTAATACGGCTGGTCGAGGTCGAGCGGGAAGTGGCGGGCCAGGCGGCGCGCGCGCCATCCCGCCAGCGCGGCCAGCAGCAGGCGCGGCAGCACGACGAGCAGCAGCAAGGTGGCGCCGTACAGGTGCACCCAGCGCTCGCCGCTGGCGGCAGTGACGGTGCGGCCGAAGCGCAGCTGCTCGATCTCGGCCAGCGAGAAGCCCTGCAGGAAGGGAAACACGTTCATCGCCGGCATGAACAGCCAGGACAGCAGGGTGTGCACCTGGCGGCCGTCGAGGAAGGTGCTCTCCCAGCCGACCACGTACTGGGTCAGCAGGCCGCGCGCATACAGCGAAGCGATGGCGCCGAGCGCGAAACAGGCGGCAGACAGATGGATAGTGCGGCTCAGACGCGCGCGGGTGAGCGGTGCGCTCAGCGCAGTCCATTCGCCCATGAAGACGGAAAGCCCCTCTGCCATGGGCTTGGGCAGCTTGCGCGGCATGACCGCCTTGCCGACGCTCAGGCGGCGCAGCAGGTTCGGCCCTGCCCAGCCATGGCGTTTGCCGGGCGCCATGGCCGACATCAGCGCCCACACCAGCATGCCGAGGTAGACCAGCAGGTTCCAGCCGATGATCAGGAGGAAGGGCGCGGACAGCAGGTCGACCCGGTGCGGGTCGGCGATGCGGTCGAGGACCGCGCCGGAGATCAAAGCCAGGAAAGGCAGGGCCAGCCACACGCCGCCCAGGCCCAGCCTGCGCCTGGCAAAGGCGCCGAAGGCCGGCGAGCGTTCGCCCAGGCGCTTGAGGATCTGCTCGGCGCGCTGCTGCAGGAAGTGATGCTGGGTGACTGCGGTCTTGCTGTCCGCGGCCTGCCAGGCTGCGAGCTCCTTGGCGCTGCGGCTGGCGTATTTGCGGTCGTCGTCGCTCAACACTTCGTGGTTGACGTCGGCGGACTCGATGGCGCGCACAAGCACGACATTGCGTGCGACCTGTTCGTTCATGCTTCTCCTGTCATGGTTGAAATGGCAAGGCTGACAGGTGCATTGTGCCCCAGTTTGCGCAAAGGGTCAGTTTCCGCGCTTGCGACGGCCCGCCCGGGCGTAAAAAAACCCGGGAATCCCGGGTCGGCAATGTCTTGCGCCGGCGTTCAGCTGCCGGGATTCTTCTTGTTCGGCTTGCTGCCGAAGTCGGACGGAGGCTGGTCCGGCCGGCCTTGCAATCCTTTCGCGCCGCCCATGCCGGAATCCGACTGCCGGGAGCCGGCGTGCTGGTATTGCTCGATGCCGCCCTGGCCGGATTGCTGGGCTTCACCCATGCGATTCTGTTCAGCCTGCGCCTGCATCCGTTGGCCGCGCTGGCGTGCGCTCCAGCCCTGGTGGACCGAACCCGCGCCGCCGCGCTGCCCGCGGCCGTTCGTATCGGACTGCTGGGAGCCGATACGGGCCATCGGGAAAGGCGATTCCGGGCCGCCGCGCATCACCGCGCCGGGCGCCCGTGTCTGCATGCTGCCTTCGGCAACCGCCACACCTTTCGGCTTGTGGATACCGCGCGAACGCTTGTCTCCACCCAGGCTCTTTTCTTTCGATTTCATGATTCCTCCTTCGCGTCGCTGAACCGATGGACCGATCATGCGCGCCGAAACAGAAGCGCTGTATAGGAGAAGACTCCGAGCAGTTGTAGGATTCACCGTAGGGTTATCGTTCAGCTAGCCAGAGGGAGACGTCAGGCTTTTGCTGTACGCCAGCCGGGGCCTGTTCCCAGTACCTTGAGGCTCGGCAAACGGCAGAGCAACCTGGACTGCTAGGATTTTCCGTCTGCCATGCCAGGAGGAATACCATGGGGTCCGGCCTGCTCAAGCTCTGCGTGTTTGCCACTGTGTGCCTCAGCCTGGCTGCGAACGCCGGCCCGTCGCCCAGGAAAAAGGCCTGGATCACGATGGGCGACGCGGCCTTCCGGCAAGCCAAGGCGGTGGCGCCCGAGCTGGTGTCGGTCGAGCGCCGACAGTTGCGCGTGGGAGACGTGTCGGAAAAAGTCCACGCCATCGTGTTGGACGAAGCCAGGCTGGCCACGGTCAGCGGGGCGATCCACCAGCGTCTGGGGCAATGCGGGGGTTTCATGTACCACGCCAGCCAGGGTGAGGCGCGTGCCGCCCTTGAACAGCGACGCCTGCTGCCGGAGCCGCGCCAGTACGAGATCCGGCAACGCGAGCTCGTCGAACCGTTGTTGGCGAGCATGCAGGAAAGCCATATCGCATCGACGATCCCGGCCTTGAGCGGCTTCGCCAACCGCTACTACACAAGCCGCTCGGGCGTCGACGCCTCGAACTGGCTGCTGTCGACATGGCGCGAGCTGGCGGCCGGGCCCGACGACATCGCGGTAGTCCAGGTCACGCATCCCGCCTGGCTCGGCTGGCCGGCGCCTATCTTCCGAGTGTCAAGGTGGGGACCGACAAGTGCGGTTACGCCTGTTCGGACCACGCCAGCTGGCACGCCCAGGGTTACCCCGTATCGATGCCCTTCGAGTCCTCGTCTGCGCGCGATAATCCGTACATTCACACGGCCAAGGATACCTTGGAGAACTCGGGCGGTCAGACTACGCATGCACTGAAGTTCGCCCGCCTGGCCGCCGCTTATCTGGTGGAGCTGTCGAGCCAATAGGAGACGGGTCGTACCCCCGTCGCCCGGCGCAGGGCGAGGACCCGCAATGCGGATTCGAGCGGTGGGGATTGCGTGCAAACGCAAAAAAGCCCATCCAGATCACTGGATGGGCTTTTTCTTATAACTAGCCTGACGATAACCTACTTTCACACTGGTTGCAGCACTATCATCGGCGCAAAGTCGTTTCACGGTCCTGTTCGGGATGGGAAGGGGTGGGACCGACTTGCTATGGTCATCAGGCTTTGA
>NZ_JBFTEF010000031.1:0-9907 GCF_041023745.1 Massilia sp. X63 | reverse complement strand
GCGACGGCAATACTCGGCCAGCTCGCTGGCGTTCAGCGCGGCCGTCTCCAACACCACGGCAAACTTGTCTTCCGAGGTCCATTCCTCAGCATTTTTCCCACTACCCGGCACCGCTGTTCCCTGATTAAGAAGTTGACGGCGCCAAGTATAAAGGGTCTGCTCGGTAATCCCGCTTTCGCGAGCCAGCTCCGACACCAACCTGTTCTGCGGCGGCATCATCTGCCGTAGTAGTGCTTCTTTCCGTTCTGCTGAATACTGCTTCACGCAATCTCTCTTGCCCGTCCCCGGTATGGTTTTACTTCACCAAGTGACGCGACAACTATTCTGACACCGGGGGTACACAGCGGTGCTTCGGCAGCTAAGGTAGCGGCCGTGTTCCCAGACGGACTGATGCCATCGCCCAATCACTTCTCTCCGAAGACCTTTGGTTGCTTGTTGCAGCTCATCTCCCGGCTCGTCGCAGATCGCCGAAAGGCGCACGGCCACGCATCATTGATCGCGCGCCCCTAACCGGGATCCTGTTTGTGCTCAAGACCGCGATACCGCGGGAATATCTGCCGCGCGAACTCGGCTGCGGCAGTGGTACGACTTGTTGGCGTCGGCCCATGAATGGATGAAGGTCTGCGTTTGGCAGCGCGTCCACGAAGCGGTCCTCCGACGGCTGCGCGACCACGACCAGATCATGTGAGATCGAGCTTGCGTTGACGCCGCCCGTGTGCCTGCTCCTGCGGGTGGCGAGCATACGGGCCGGAACCCGACCGATCGTGGCAAGCTCGGCTGCAAACACCATCTGCTCGTCGATCAACGTCGGTTGCCGCTGGTAGCCAGGATCTCGGGCGCCCAAGTGCATGACTCAAGTTTCCTTATCCTACTCGTAGAAGCCATACCAGTTAAAGGGCTTTCCGGTCGTGCGCGCAAACATCCAGGCTAGCTGCACGCCGATCGGGCATACGCTTGGCGAGCACATCGGGCGTTGCTGCGCCGACGAGGTATCTCAGCACGTATCGTGCGATATGGTGTGGAGTCGCGAGAAAGGCACGGCCGATGGCGTTGGGGCGTTGAGCGCGCCTTGGGATAGCTACACCGCTTTCGCAGGTTGCGCATTCGGTACGAGTGGCGACCAGACATCCATCAGGCGTTTCTTTCGCTCGCTTGCTCGCTCATCTGTTGGCGGTATATCGAACGGTTTTGTTAGGCGCTCTTCGTACGCGCCAATCTGTATGCCCACCAGTATGCCGTCGGTAAAAGCCGCTGCAGGTAACTATCAGGGTCGCGTCGCCCAAGAGAGACGTACGCCTACTGTCGATAGCGCATGTCTTTACGCTGCTGGTCGACATTAGTTGCCAGACGCAACTCTATGCGGGTGTATAAGAGTAAAATATAGCAATTTCGCTCGTAAGGAGATGCGGCTTGAAGGCAGTATTTGTACACCTGTCCGACATCCATTTTGGACAGGAAAAGGACGGTGGCACTGGTGCTGAAAACGCGGACGCCAAGCGGCGCCTTATCGAGGACGCGCGCGCCGAAGTAAGTAAGCTGGACGGTAAGGTCCACGGCGTGATCCTGACCGGCGATATCTCATACTCGGGGAAGCCGGATGAGTACACGTCGGCGGCACAATGGCTTGCCCGACTTACGGACGCGATTGGCTGCGAGCGCACGGATATCCAAATGGTCCCTGGGAATCACGACATCGATCGGGCCAAGATCACGAATGCAATCGACAGCATTCTATTCTCGATCAGGGAAGGTGGTGACGAATGGCTCGACAGGCATCTTGATAACGCGACCGATTGTCAGGTCCTGTATGAACGATTCGACGCATACAAGGGCTTCGCCCTCGACTATCGTTGCGAGCTAGACCTCAACGGCGACATCTCGATGAGCGCGACGTTGGAACTCGCTCCAGGACGCGCAATCCGGTTCGTGCGGCTCAACTCTGCACTTATCTGTTCGAGCAGGAAGGAAGATGGCAAGCTGATCTTGGGAGCGCGCCAACGTCTACTGCCCTTGGAAGAGGGCGTGGAAATCGTTGTGCTGTCGCACCATCCTCTCAGTTCGTTCCAGGATTCCGAGAAGGCGCGCGGATACCTGCGCGGGCGGGCTCGGGTGTTCATTTCAGGCCACGAACACTTCCCCAACCTGGAGATTGTCGATGTCGAGGACGGTTGCCAATTGATGATGCTCGCCGCTGGCGCTACCTCACCGGACCAGATTGACGACAAATACACTTACAAATACAACATCCTTACGTTCGAATACGACGAAGCGAGCGATGCACTCGCCGTGTCTGTAAATCCCCGCACCTGGGATGGGAGTATGGCTCGCTTCCGTCGGGATGACGAGTTCATGGGCGGCAGGCAGGAGCGTCAGCTTCTTGGATCCCCAAACTTCCGCGCAGCGCCAAAGCCATCAAATGTCGAGCGAGTGCCCGCTGCCCCAGTGGCGCTGGTCGAGGAGCCGTTGACAGCGGTAACGGGGCAAGCCGCGGCAGATGGGCCTGTTGGCGATGCAGCGATCGAAGCGCCCGACACGGCTGACATCGATGCTGTCGAGGCAGGCGCTTTGCAAAACATGCGCGACCTTCAGTTGCGCTTCTTTCAAGACCTTTCGCAGAGCGAACGGCTCACGGCGTTTATGGATTTCAGTGTCGTTACCCAGATCAGGGGAAAACTCGACCACGCAATGGAGCGGCGCCTCTTCCGTCGCGCCTTCCGCCAGGTAGGGGTTGCCAGAATCGAGGAATTTCTCAACGCGGCCAAGTCACAGAAGGGGGAGATAAAAGCATGAGCATTATGGCGAAGTATGCCCAGATTATCTGGGCAGAGCCGACCAATTCGGATGTGCAAGACCGCAACAGGGCAGTCGAGACGCTTCGGAGCCAATTCTCGGTCATGCCGACCCGGAAGACGATCGCACTTGCCGCCACAGTGGCTGGGGGCTTCGGCAGCACGACGCTCCCCGATGAGGTCGCTCGGCAGATCGAAAAAGCGATTAGCGATGTAAGCGCGGCGTTTGTACTCAAAGGCAGGGAGCTGCAAGCACAGGTCTGCCTGGCTGTCGCGGTGCTTGCGATAGTACAAGAGCCGATCGCCGATGAGAGTGGCTGGACGACTGCAGATGCCTTGGCCGCGTCCCTATGGTCGGCGCTGACCCTACAGGAGCAAAGCGATCATGCAAAGCTTGAGGAGTTGCGGCAGGATCTTATCGACGCGTGCCGCGCGCGGGTAGCCAATGTCGCCAAGGCGGCTCGCAAGCGCGTGGACGTGCCCGACGTTGGCACGCTTACGATCCCTGAAAACGACCCTGCGGGCTCGCGGGCGAACGCAGCCTACAAGAAAGCGACCGCACCAGTCGTCGCAGCATTGAAGACCAATCAGGCGCTGGACCACGAAGAACTCAATTTCCTGTGGTGGGTGACTGCGGACTACAGCGAATTACTCGATTGCCCGTTGGCTGATCTGGAGTCTTTCACCCGTGCGATTGCAAGTGGCCTGGAGGGCGCCACGATGTTATGTCGTTTGCCAAGCGATGGTCTTCGTCATGCCGTGCTTCGCAATATTGGCGCTTCCGAAAGCATGCCGCTTGCCGTCCTGATTGAGTCGCTTGGCAAGTGGCGGGCTGAACTCGCGACGACAAATGTCCATGGCTGGACAACAGAATTCCCATTGGTGTTCCCCCTCATTTCATCGCTCGTCAAGGACGAGCATCAGTCGACCACTTCTGTCGCGCTTGACGCTCGAGGCTGGGGTGCCCGTGCGTTGCTTGAAGCCTCCATTGTGACGATGGAAAACCGCGCTGTCGGAGCCGCCTGATGCGCGGAGCTTGTGAGAACCCGAATTGCACGTTCAATGCGACGGGATCATGCGTCGTTGGCAATCCACCTGGGGATTGCTCTTTTCGTCCTGTCGTAGATGCGGGCGAGGCAGACTCCCCAGAAGTCGAGTCACCCGACCCGGTTGATGACACCGGCGACAAAATCGACATCAGCCTGGCACTTGGGCTGGGCCGTGCAGTTCTTTCGGCTCCCGATCAGGATCCGCCAACTTTTCCGGCAAGTCGTACGCTTGGGATTTTGGAGGCCAATGCCATGATGGAGCAACGGCAGACCTGTCTCATCGGGATCGTCGGGCTTGCGGGTGCAGGCAAAACCGCAGCACTTGTCAGCGCGTATTTGATGCTATCCAAAGGCCAATTCGAAGGGTTCTCCTATGCGGACAGTGAGACACTTCGCGCGTTCGAAGAGATCGCCCGAGCCAGCAGAACGTGGGACAAAGGTAATCCGCCCGAGCACATCACAAGCCACACGACGCTATCGAACGACCGCGAGGCTGGTTTTCTTCACCTACGGCTCCGCCGGGACGTCGACGGACGTCTTTTCGACATCCTGCTGCCTGACCTGCCGGGCGAGTGGTCCCGCGAGTTAATCGACCGCAAAGACGAGGACAGGCTGAATTTCCTCCGCGCGGCAAGCGTGATCTGGTTGATGGTTGATGGTCGGCAGTTCTCGGATGACGGCAAGGTTGCGCGCGCACACTACCGCGCGACGCTTCTGATCGAGCGTTTGGCCGATTTGCTCGGGAAGCGACGCCCTCGTATTATCGTCGTGCCCACTTGGCAGGACAAACAGCCGTTTCCGCAGGAAGAAGCCGCTCGGCTTGCCAGTTGCGGGGCCAGATTTGGCTTCGATATGGACATAGCCCCAATTGCATCTTTCTCGTGGAACGACGACATGGAGCCTGGTCATGGCATCCCTAAGCTGATCGCGGATTCGCTTGCAGCACGGCCAAGCCCTCCCAATTTTTGGCCCGAGACCGGGTACGACCATAGTGAAAGACGTTTGGCGGCGTTTAGGAGGAAGCCATGAGCACGGGATCGATCATCCTTGTCGGCGGACCTGCTTCGGGCAAGACGAACTACATCGCTCGTCTGTGGTTAGCCTTCATGGCAAGGAAGGGGCAGCTGCGCGCGCCGACGCTTCCTACTAACATTGAATACGTAAATGAAGCGGTTCAGCACCTGCTCGATCGCAGGTTCGCGCCGAGAACCGATCGTAGCATGGGTGAGAATGGGCGCCGTGACTTCCTTGTGAAGGTGCGTGGGAACTACGGGGCGGGAATAGAGCAGGACATCACCGTCCCGGACATCACCGGCGAACTTTGGCGGCGCGCGATTAATACGTATGAGCTTCCGCAGGAATGGATGGAGGCACTTAATTCATCATCGTCTGCGATTCTGTTCGTGCGAGCGCACTCGAAATTTAACCTGCAGCCGATGGACTGGGTGACAGCGCGTGACCATTTGATGGGGCACAGTGACCAAGATGACGACGAGGTGGAGGACGACGACGATTACGGCGACGACGAGGATGAAGACGGTGACCCGATTACGCCTTTTGTGGCGCCCGTCGATGCGGCCGGCAACGTCAGGCCAGCAGCGGCGCCACCTATCGATCATCAGGTCACCCACCCTGATGGCGATTCTGCAGGAACGATTGAACTACACGCCCTTTCAGGAGACCAACAAACTGACGAGCTCGTAGTCAAGAGGGACGAGCTACCCGCGCAAGTGGGTTTCTGCGAACTCTTCCGCTATCTCTCGCTCACACTGGCGGATAGGCCCAGCGGGGAAAGCCCCAGGCTAGCGGTTGTCGTGACGGCATGGGACATGCTCGATGGCGAGGCAAAGGCCGCCGGTCCGATGCGTTACCTTGAGGACCAATTTCCGATGTTCGCGGGTAGACTGAAGACGCCTGGACGCCTTGACGTCAAGGTCTTCGGCATGTCCATCGTCGGTGGTAATTTGCGAGGCCCCGCGAACAAGGCGTTCAGGGACTCGCTCAAAAAGCGCGACCTGTGGGACGTCGGCTATACGGCGGTCACTCGTGACGGTACGACGGACGAAGATCCAGACGTGACGCTGCCGCTCGCTTGGGCGCTCGGAGACTAAGGGTAGGCAAGTGATTATCGATCAGCAGTTACATGGATACAATCACGGACACGAACTTCTGTCCGGCTCCATCACATTGCCCCCGAGAGATCAAGATCTTGTGGATCGCCTCTCGGACCTTGCCGGCCCCATCGCGCCCGGGGAAAAAATCCCGCCCTACGTCACCTGCTATCCACTGCCGAGTGGGTCCCACTATGTCGTTGCCAGAACCTGGCATGATCGTGAGGCGCCTCGGGCCGGGTGTGTCCGCACCCGCTCACTGCTGATCCCGATGCCGGATTGGGTCGCTGGGGCAGATCCGTCAGCGCTAGTCGCGATTGCCACCGAAACTGGGCCAACCCAGCAGTCGAAAAAGCTATCGATCGAAACCGACTTGCGCATGCCCATTCCGCCCGTAGAAGCCGGAGTGGAGATCCTTGAGGCGCTATTTCTTGAGGATTCGGTGCCAGCAGCAGTGTTCGGGTCAAAGGTGGCGGAACCCCTTGCACTTCGACTCCTGACCGCAGTCTGGCCGTCCATGCGGCGCCGTTTTAGCGTGTCGACCTTCTGCAACTCGCCACGGACGATTGCCAAAAAGAGTTTCGACCTTGTGTTCGCGCCGGTCGAGGCAAGGCCACGCTTTTCCGACTGGAAGGGTCGACGGGTCGACGGTACGAAGGCAAGTCCGTCGCGTCATCGGTGGTCCTTAAAAATCGCGGACGAAGTTTTCCGATCGCCCCATCCGTCCCTCTCGTCGCTCGATGTGTTCGGCGAAATGGCGGGCGACGAGAAGGGAAATGAGGAGGCGCTTCGCCTGTCCCTGCTTTGGAGTGAGCTTGCCGCCAAGGTTGAGACAGAGCCGCATGCGGCGCTCGGACTGCTTGACATTGCGAATACGAGATCGTCGCGCAGGGCGGCCCTTGTCACCGAACTCGTGCCAATTCTTACGAAGGCCGCGAAAAGTGCGACATTGACCATGCCTCCCTCCGAGGCTTGGCGGTTTCTCCAGGTGTTGATTGCGAAACTCGGCGAGGCGCCTTGGCGCCTGTCATTGATCAAGTCCTTGAAATCCTCGACGCTATCGCTAGCGCAAAGATATCCGGTTGATGCGGTGAACGCGATATCACAGGGACTGAAGGATGGTAGTGAAGGGCTTCTTCATGATATTGCCGCCGGCATCGCTAAGGCCGATGCTTTTGTACCAGCGGCGAGGAAGCTCGCTACGCTCCCAGGGAATCTACTTCTTCACACAGTGTTGGCAGCGTCCGAATTAACCGTACGGTTATTGCAGGGCGAATATGATGTCGAGCCTACACTTGTTGTGAGCATAGACGGTGCGAGCGAAGATGAGATCGCGGTGGCCCGCAAGCGCATCATGCCTCATCTCGTCGACAACAGGCACGCAGAGCTTCTCTCTGTCTTGCTAGCGCACGCCGGCGCCGCAATGATCGCAAGAGAAGCCGAACGCTTGAAGAGTGCTCATGATCTCACAGCCAGCGCGCTGAATGACGTGCTAGTAAATGTAGCTCAACAAGAGAACGCAATTGCGCCCCTGCGGGAAGTTGTAGCAAAAGCGCGGCCGTCGCAAGCATCGAATGCAATGCTGCGCAAGCTGCTCAGACCCAACATTGCGGACGTCCGCTGGATTTTATCCACAATAGAGAATGGAGATGTGCGTCGCACGACACTCCTCCTTGATTCGCTTGCTGAGGCCTCAAACCAAGAGCTGCGATCCATCTTTGGGCCACCAGATGTGCTGGCAGAGGTACTTGCAACGATCGGCGATCTGCCGGCCGCAACCGAAGTGCTCGCTCGCATTGTCGAAAACATCCCGCTGCCGCCTACGGACCATATAGCGCTCGCGATGCGTATTTTGTCCCGAATAGATGGCCCTAGGGCAGGGCTCATTGCGGTTTCCGGGTTGGAGGCCGCGCTGCCCGAAGAATTTGAAGGAGAACGCGACCAGATCCTTTTAAATCTTCTCGACCGTGCCGGCGAGCGGTTGGATGGGGTTCGTGTTCTGAATCTTGGGGCCGGCCGCGGAGTGCGCGCAGATTTAGCGAGCAGAAATCTCGTCCTTTTTGACAAGTTACCGGAGCTAATTCGCAACAAGTTCCTCCAGAATCCGATGGCGCTTGCTGACACTATTATTGGGAGAGGAAGGCTGGACCTCTCATATGGAGGAGCGGAGGCAGTTGGGCACTTGCTTTGGAATTCCGATGAATTCGATCATCCTGGCTTTCTTTTCGCCTCCGCTAAGCTGCTTCCGTTCGTGACCGACGTGAAGGTTGAGGCCGCCTCTCCGATCATCGCCGCGGCATTCCCCTCTGTTTACCGCGAGCTTCAGAGGGAAAGCCTTCCTGATTTTCTCTCTTATGTGTTCCTCTTCGTAGATTGGGATCGATGCAAAGTCGCGCGACGCTCGCTCGCACGCTCACTCGTAAACTCGAATTGGCGACCAAGAGACATCGCACTAGCAGCGGCGCGCGCAGGTGACACTGACCGCATAATAAAGAACATTGCTAAAGAGGAAAGGGGAGCATGGGCGATTTCCTCGATTGAACGTGAGGCGGACACGATTCCAGATCCATGGAAG
Organism: Massilia sp. X63; assembly: GCF_041023745.1. NCBI lineage: Bacteria > Pseudomonadati > Pseudomonadota > Betaproteobacteria > Burkholderiales > Oxalobacteraceae > Massilia > Massilia sp. X63. The sequence goes on along the minus strand of NZ_JBFTEF010000031.1, from coordinate 1,383 downwards.
CGCCAAGTAAAGAAAGCCCTCAAGGATCTTCGAAAGGACTCAACTTTGGACAAGTTTCCGTCCGACTTGTGATTTTATGCAAATGGACGAGCATGCCACTGCTGCAGCCGAGTCCGCGCGGCAGGTATTTCCACGGTATCCCGGTCTTGAGCACAAATAGGATGCCGGTTAGGGATGCGCGATCGTTAATGCGTGGCCTTCACCTTTCGGGGATCTGCGATGGGTCAGAAGATGAGCTGCTACAAGCGACCAAACATTTCGGAGAGAAGTGCCTCGGCCATGGCATCAGCCCGTTAGGGAACATGGCCGCCATGTTTCGTGCCGAACTACGTCCGTGTACGTCCGCTATCGGCCAGAAGCAGACGTTCTTCTATCTCAATCTCAGGAAGCTACTCATGAAAATTCGTTTTGCTTCTTGCGCCTTGGCACTCCTGGTACTAGCGAACGCGGTCGGAGCAGCCCCTCTTGTGAGTTATTTCCCAAAGAAGGATCTAGGACTCTTTTTAGCGGCTAAGTTCGACTTGGCCAGTATTCGAAGCTCTTTCGGGCCTCGCCGCTCCCCTACATTGCGCACATTCGCTGATTTCGGCATGAAGCCGAGCAAAGCCACTGAGGATGCGCTTGTTTTTGAGACGCCAGGCGAATGGTTGTATGAGCTGAAGATTGCTGCTCGGAGAGACGTCAACGGGGATGGAATTGAAGACTTGGAGGTCTGCTTCATCGATCAGGCGGTAATCCCCCCACAAAAAGAGCGCGTTCAGAAGTAGAATTTTCTACTTAAGACACAGAAAGCTCTACATGAAGACGTCCCGCTTTACCGACAGCCAGATTATCGCCATCCTCAAGCAAGCCGAAGCCGGCAGTCCAGTGCCGGAGCTGTGCCGCGAGCACGGCATCAGCAACGCCACGTTCTACAAGTGGCGCTCCAAGTTCGGCGGCATGGATGCCTCGCTGATGGCGCGCATGAAGGAGTTGGAGGAGGAAAACCGGCGCCTCAAGAAAATGTACGTCGAAGAGCGGCTCAAGGCCGAGATCGTTGCGGAGGCGCTGACAAAAAAATGGTAGCGCCATCTCAGCGGCGAGAGATGGCGCAATGGGCCGTGACGGAGCGGTTAGCCACGGTCAAGCTCGCGTGTCAGGCATTTGGCATCAGCCAGACCTGCTACCGCTACAAGGCCAAGCTGGATGCGGAAAACGTCCTCATTGCCGATTGGCTGGTGCGGCTGACGAACAACCAGCGCAACTGGGGTTTCGGACTGTGCTTCCTGTACCTGCGCAACGTGAAGGGCTTCAAATGGAACCACATACTATGATCTGACCCGCTTATATTCTGGAGGCAGCCATGGATATGCACGTTGGTTTGGATGTATCACAGCGGACGAC